>NZ_BPFD01000063.1 GCF_019655335.1 Shewanella hafniensis | reverse complement strand
AATACGTTTGTGAGCTTGTAGATCTAAATGGGCCGTATTTCATGCTCTATATTTTAAGGTTAGCTTTTATTCGTCAGCTAAATTAATCCATTGAGTTAAATTTAGGTAATAAAAAAGCCGCATATAGCGGCTTTAGTTAGATTATTTCAAGCAGAGGTTACTTCTTCTTGCGGGCGATTTTACTCGCTTTCTTTGCCGCTTCTTTCTTGCTGGTTTTCTTCGCTGCTTCTTTCGCTTTCACTTTGGCTTTTTTCTTACCCGGTGTCCGCGCTTCTTTGTTCTTAGGACGCAGCTCTTCGATCACGCGGCGTTTCAACGGTTGCTCGATATAACGCTCGATTTTACCGACGATACGCATATCGTGGGCTTCGGCCAACGAAATCGCAGTACCTTTGGCGCCAGCGCGGCCAGTACGACCGATACGGTGAATATAGGTATCGGCAGAGCGTGGCATGTCGAAGTTGATCACATGGGTGATATCGTCGATATCGATACCGCGTGCAGCCACATCGGTTGCCAGCAAGACGTTCACTTCACCTTTGGTAAAGCGGCTCAAAGCTTGGAAACGTTTTTTCTGTTCCATATCGCCACGCATGAAAGCGCAGGCAATACCGACTTTAAGTAACTGGCCTTCTAAGCTAGAAACGATGTCGCGGGTTTTTACGAACACGATAGTCCGTTTCACATCTTCTTGGCGCAGCAGATGACATAACAGGGCAAATTTATGCTCTTTATCATCGGCTAAGTGGATCCATTGGTGGATCTTGGCTTTTTCGCTGCGAGGTGCTTCAACATCGATTTCAATCGGGTCGTTTAACACTTCACGGGCAAAACGTTGCACACCGCCGCCTTCTAAGGTGGCAGAGAACAGCATGTTCTGTTTGCGGCCTTGGGCTTCGATAGCAATCGCTTGCACCACAGAAGAGAAGCCCATGTCTAGCATGCGGTCGGCTTCGTCGATAATTAAGATATCGACTTCTTGTGCATTGAAATTGCCTTTGTCTAAATATTCCATCAGGCGGCCTGGGGTCGCGACCAGAATATCGACGTTGCCTGCTAAGGCCTCTTCCTGTGGTCCATAAGGCACACCACCGGTCACGATCGCTATGTCTAAACCTTGGCCTGTGGCTAAGTGAGACGCATAACGGTGGATTTGGCTGGCTAACTCACGGGTTGGCGTGAGGATTAGCACCCTTGCTTGTCCAGCAAAACGACGGGGGAAATCGATCAAATGTTGTAGCGATGGCAGTAAAAAGCTCGCTGTTTTACCTGTTCCTGTCGGGGCGCGCGCAAGAATATCTCTTTGCTCTAGGGCGTAAGGGATCGTTTCTTGCTGAATCGTAGTGGGTGAATGATGCCCCATGGCATTAAGCGACTCTAATAAGCTAGGGTCAAGCTGGAAATCTTCAAATTGCATGCGCAGCGTCTCGACGGATAATAGCGAAGCATTATAAAGGTTATGGCGGTTAACTTAAATAACTTATCTAGATCTCCTGTGTTTATCTTCTGTGTCAGTAAAGTTTTATGGTAATTGGCATAAGTTAATTACTTTTAGGTCAATGTATTAGCATTTAATTTGTGGGAAATTGGACCTTTCGTTAAATTTGCCAAACTTAGCTAGCTTTACTTAAGGTGTCAGGATTGGACTCGATATCAGTATTTAAGGTAAAAATCTTGAATCAATTGCACCATGGTTTGTGTGTATTGGCCAGAACGTTCACGAATAGTGATATCACTGAGCTTTGGAGCCATTTGCGGGTGAGTCTTATGGGCGAGTACGCAGAGTACTCGATTAGCGCTTTTCCCTACAATGCTGATAAGGTTGGTTATTTCAATAAAATTGAGCTGAGAGTGCGTTAATATTTCGTCGAAACGGGCCATACTCTGCATTGGTAATATGAGACTTGCCTTTCCTTGCGGTGCTAGGCACACATGAATGGCATCGAGTAGTGCGGTAAAGCTTAAGCTATCAGTGTGACGGGCCATAGCGCGCTGGGATTGTATCGCTTGCGTGCCTTGCTCAAAATAGGGGGGATTACAAATTATGTGATCAAAATACCCTTGATACTTAGTTTGTTGGCAAAAGTCTTGGATGCTGCAATTAACTAAGGTCAGTCGATTAGCCCAAGGACTATTGTGGAAGTTATGTTGGCAAGCATAGGCGGCATTGGTGTCTAATTCGACACTGGTGATATGTGCTTGACTGCGCTGAGCTGCCATTAAACTGAGTAAGCCGCTGCCTGCGCCTATATCTAAGATTGATTTCGCGGTGGTCAGTTGTGCCCATGCCCCAAGGACGACGCTGTCTGTGCCTACGGCCATGCCGCAATTCATGTCATCGATATGAAATTGTTTAAAAGTGAATGCCATGGGGAGTTAATTTTGCCGTTCTAAAGTGATTTAGGCCCAATATTGGGCGCGCAATATTCTAATTCTAGCCCTCGTTTTTAGCTAATGTTTTTAAACAGTCGCATCTGTCCTAGCTGTATGAATTTGTGTCGCCAAATCATTTACTATTTTACGTGGTAATACTGATTTCACTTAATTAACGCTTTAATTTATTGCCTTAGAAACCTTTTATTAGCAGTTAATTAGCATTATTTCGCTTTTTTTGCCTGAACGGACTTGTTGTCTTGTATTGATGCTTTAAGTCTGGTATTAGTTTCGCCCCCATTTTTAATCACTTTTAAGATTAACGGATAGGTAAACGAGTTTGTTGGTGAATTAGTCGTCAGTTAGGCTACATAAACGTTCGCCATCGTTTATAAACTCGGCAGATATCGAACATATTTACCACGGAATTGTGTAAACATAGATTTGCACTCCGGATGGGCTTTGTTTTAGCTATGGCTAATCGACACATAATCACTTAAGTTTGTAAAAAAACAATAAGACAAGATGGGGCTTCCAGTGCAAGACAATCAGATGAGTATCGGAGATACATTAGGCTTAGGTTTTATGACCTTTGCGTTCTTTTTAGGTGCGGGAAACCTAATTTTTCCACCATTCGCGGGTATGTTAGCGGGCGAAAATATGCCCCTCGCCATGTTGGGTTTTTTGATTACCGCCGTAGGTTTACCTTTAGTTGGACTGATTGCTGTCGCTAAGGCTCAAGGTAAGGTTATGGCTATGCTGCCAGTATTTGCAGCAACGACATTGGCCGTCGCGATTTACATTATTATCGGCCCTGCTTTTGCTGCGCCGCGTACGGGATTAGTGGCTTACGAGATTGGCGCTAAGCCATTTATCGATGACACCACGGCAACGTTTTTGCTGGGCAGTTTAGAATTAAACCTGACGCAACTGCTATACACATTAGGTTTCTTCGCTGTCACTATGTTGCTGGCGCTTTTCCCTGGTAAATTGCTCGATAGCGTAGGTAAAGTATTAACGCCTATTTTATTGATTTTGTTGGTCGGACTAGCCGTCTCCGTGCTGTTTTTACCTGCATCCGAAGTGGGCCAAGCAGTGGGGGATTACCAACAGCATCCGCTGACCAAAGGTATTTTGGAAGGCTATAACACTATGGATACGTTAGCATCCTTGATGTTTGGTATGTTGATTATTGATATCCTGCGTAAAAAGGGCATTGACCAACCCAGTGATCAAACTAAGTATCTAATCCGTGCAGCCTTTATTGCCGCCGCTGGTTTAACTTTTGTGTATGTGTCCTTGTTCTTTTTAGGTGCAACCGCCGGCGATATCGCTATCGGCACTAAAAATGGTGGTGAAATATTAACAAATTACGTGACCCGCGAGTTTGGGGAACTAGGCTCAGTCTTGTTGTCATCAGTTGTGACTTTAGCTTGTTTGACCACTGCGGTTGGACTGGTGAGTGCGTGTTCTGAGTTCTTTAATGAGCTAATACCTAAACTGTCTTACCGTTTCCTCGTGATCTTTTTAAGCTTGATATGCGCTGTGATTGCGAACGTGGGCCTAAGTCAGTTGATTGCTATTAGTATTCCCGTATTAATGACGATTTATCCTGTGGCTATTGCTCTTGTGGTTGTGACTTTCCTGACCGCTTATTTTGCGAATCCACAGTTTGCACATCGTGCAGTACTGAGCGTGGCACTGTTTTTCGGCATCTTCGATGGTCTTAAAGTGGCAGCGAAAAGTTTGACTGACGCTGAAGGTCAAGCCATGAATGGCTTAGCACAGGTTTTTATCCATATAGTGAATGTTATGTCTCCAGTGTTATCTAAGCTGCCACTCTATGAAGAAGGTATGGCTTGGTTATTGCCGACCATTGCGACGATTGCACTGTGTTTAGTATTCGGTCGTGGCCGTGGTCAAACGGCTGCAGCCTAGGCTTTGCATCCGAGTTCTCGTCTTTATGCTTAACTCAGTTAAGCTTATGCAGGATTAGACATATTTAAATTAATATCAACGGCGTATCATTTGATTACGCCGTTTTTTTATGGAGTATTTGTGCCTAAAATCTATATGCCAGATCCACTTATCGATGCTTTTCTTGATGATCTTTGGTCAAGCAAGGGACTGAGTGATAACACGCTATCGGCCTATCGTACCGATTTACGCCATTTTGATCGTTATCAAGGTCAGCAAGGCGTGACGTTACTTGCGGTTTCTCAGGCCGATGTTAGGGCATATCTGGCCTTTAGAGTTGAGCAGGGTTTTGCGCGTACCAGTAGTGCTCGGTTGCTCAGCAGCTTACGGCGTTTCTATACTTATCTGGTGCAGACCAAGCAGATTTCAGCCGATCCTATGGCCTTAGTCGAGTCGCCTAAGTTAACGCGTCATTTGCCGGATTCTCTGAGTGAGTCGCAGGTTGACCGTTTACTGTCTGAGCCCAATGTGGATGATGCCGTCGAATGCCGTGACAAGGCAATGCTAGAGCTTTTGTATGCAACTGGCCTCAGGGTGAGTGAACTTGTCGGCTTGACCATGGAGCAAATGAGTTTGCGCCAAGGCTTAGTACGTATTGTGGGCAAGGGTGGCAAAGAGCGTCTTGTGCCGCTGGGGGAATTGGCTATTACCGAAGTGGAGGGCTACATGAAATTTGCTCGCCAAGAGTTGCTCGGTAATAAACAATCTGATGTGGTATTTCCGTCGAAACGCGGGCAGATGATGACACGGCAAACTTTTTGGCATCGGATTAAACTTTATGCTCTGCGTGCGGGGATTGAAACCGCATTATCACCGCACACATTGCGCCATGCTTTTGCTACCCATTTGCTCAATCACGGTGCCGATCTGCGGGTTGTCCAACTGTTATTAGGTCACAGCGACTTATCGACGACACAGATTTATACCCATGTAGCACGGGCAAGATTGCAGGAATTGCATCAACAGCATCATCCTAGAGGCTAAAAAAGGATTTAGTTACAGCATAAATTTGCTTTCCGCGCGGCTTGTCTGTAACTTTTTGCCCCTATACAGGGTCTATTGAATATCTCGAGTTAGAACGGCCCCAATATCTCGTTGTAGCGACACAATTTATAGGATGTCCCATGAAGTTAACCCGAGCATTATCTTTAATTTTTGCCCTTGTTGTAGCTCCTCTTGCTCACGCCGCAACAGCGACCTCGCCAGATACCGCTGCTATTAAGCAAAAACTGACTGAGATGTTGGATGTTGAAGTCATTTCTATGCAGGATTCGCCGATTGAGGGTTTGTATCAAGCTATGACCAACCGCGGCGTGCTCTATATTAGTCGTGATGGTTCAAAACTGTTCCACGGCAGTTTGTATGACCTAGATAAAGGCATGAAAAACTTAACGGAAGCGGCATTAGCTGGCCCACGTTTAGAAATGATGAAGCCGCTTGAAGACCATATGTTGGTTTACAAAGCTAAAAACGAAAAACACGTGGTCACTGTATTTACCGACGTCAGCTGTGGTTATTGCCGTAAATTGCACAGCCAAATGGCCGATTACAACAAGCTTGGCATTACCGTGCGTTACTTAGCCTTCCCGCGTGCGGGCGTGCCGTCAGCCAACGCCGACGAAATGCAAGCCATCTGGTGTGCTAAAGATCCATTAAAAGCCATGACAGACGCTAAAGCGGGCAGCAAAGTTGCCGCAGCAACATGCGATGCTAAAATTGCCGAGCAATATGCTTTAGGCACCACCTTTGGTGTGAATGGTACGCCGGCAATCGTGTTAGAAGATGGCAATATGATCCCAGGTTATCAACCCCCTGCTGACTTATTACGCACCTTAGAAGCGCGTCAGTAACAGTCAAAATAGTAAAATTTATCCCACTAAAGGTGAGCTTAAGGCTCACCTTTTTGTTATCTTATCGCCACGATTTCATGAGAGTTTGAGTCCCTTGATCCATAAGATAGTCCGTCGCCCAACCGTTGATGATAGCCATTTACCTGCTCATCTTTCGCCGCTATTGAAGCAGCTTTACGCTCGCCGCGGTGCGCTCAGCCACGAATGTGAACTTGTCCTTAAGGGTCTATTAAGACCTGAAACCATGAAAGGCTTACCCGAAGCTGCGGCGCTAATTGCCGATGCCATGCAGGCGAATAAGTCGATTCTGATCGTTGGTGATTTTGATGCCGATGGCGCGACCTCAACCAGCGTATGTATGCTGGCGCTACGGATGATGGGCGCGGTGAAAGTGGATTATTTGATCCCCAATCGCTTCGATTACGGCTACGGTTTAAGCCCTGAAATTGTTGCGGTTGCGGCGTCTAAACAGGCTGAAATGCTGATCACTGTCGATAACGGTATTTCATCGATTGATGGCGTTGCTGCGGCCAAAGCCTTTGGTATGCAAGTGGTGATTACCGACCATCATTTACCCGGCCATGAGTTGCCTAATGCCGATGCGATAGTGAATCCGAATCAACCGGGTTGCCCCTTTGCCAGTAAATCGATTGCCGGTGTCGGTGTTGCCTTTTATTTGATGACGGCATTAAGGGCAGAACTGCGAACGCGAAACTGGTATCAAACTCGCGCTATTGCTGAGCCCAATCTTGGCACGCTGCTTGATATCGTCGCCCTCGGCACGGTTGCCGATGTGGTATCGCTGGATGCCAATAATCGCATTTTAGTCGAAGCGGGTTTACAGCGTGTGCGAGCGGGCCGCTGCCGTGTGGGGATTACCGCGCTGCTTGAAGTGGCGAAGCGAAATCCGGCGCGCATTGTCGCATCTGACTTTGGTTTTGCCGTGGGCCCAAGGCTTAATGCCGCAGGGCGACTAGATGAAATGGCACTTGGGGTTGAAACCTTACTCTGCGAAGACATGATGTATGCACGGCGCATGGCGGCAGAGCTTGACGGATTGAATCAAGAACGTCGTGAGCTGGAAGTCGGCATGCAGCAGGAAGCCTTAAAAAGCCTAGAGCACTTAAAGCTTAACGAAGCCGAGTTACCTTGGGGTATCGCGCTATTTCAAGAAGATTGGCATCAAGGCGTGATCGGGATTTTGGCCTCGCGCATTAAAGACAAATACCATAGACCCGTGATCGCCTTTGCCGATGCGGGCAATAACGAAATCAAAGGCTCGGCGCGTTCGATCAAAGGCTTGCACATGCGCGACCTACTCGAGCTGGTCAACACGCGCCACCCAGGGCTGATTATCAAGTTTGGCGGTCATGCAATGGCGGCGGGCTTATCACTCAAGGCGGGCAGTTTTGCGACATTTGCCAAAGCCTATGATGATGCGGTGCGTGAACTGCTCAAACCTGAACTGCTAACTGGCGAGCTGTGGTCCGATGGTGAACTCACTCCCACGGAACTGAATCTTGAGATGGCCCAGTTACTGCGCAATGCCGGGCCTTGGGGACAAGCCTTTGAAGAGCCACTGTTTGATGGCTATTTTACGATAGTGCAGCAACGCCTCGTCGGCGAGCGTCACCTTAAGCTCGTGCTCGAAACTCAGTGCGGCACTGTGATGCTCGATGCGATTGCTTTTAATGTGGATTTACACACTTGGCCCGATGCGACCATTCACCATGCTCGTATCGTTTATAAGCTTGATGTGAATGAGTATCGCGGTAATTTCTCGCTGCAACTCATGGTTGAGCAGATTGAAGCTATGTAGTTGCTGTAATGAATAACGTGGTTATAGCCTAGATATTGAATGCCAAATGCTGCACTTAATTGGTGATAAAAGGGAGTTGAGTCATGCCGACATATAGTGTGAGTTGTGATCAAGCAGAAATGGATTTTGAGGTTATTCATGGTTTTATCAGTAACAGCTATTGGGCGCAGGGCATGCCAAAGGCATTGTTGCGTAAAGCGCTAGCCAATAGCCTGTGTTTTGCTGTGCTTGATAGTGAAGCTAAGCAAGTGGCCTTTGGCCGCTTAATCACAGATAAAGCCACCTTTGCTTACCTTGCCGATGTGTTTGTACTTGAGTCGCACCGTGGCTTAGGCTTAAGTAAGTTAATGATGACATCAATTATGGAACATCCTGATTTACAGGGATTAAGGCGGATAATGCTCGCCACCCGCGATGCCCATGGACTCTACGCCCAGTTTGGCTTTAACGCAGTCGATACGCCTGAAACCTTAATGCAAATTCGGCTTGAGAATCCCTATCTTTAGGCTAGATTTTATTGACGTAAATTCTATAAATATCAAGATAAGGACATCTGTTATGACAGGAAAAACTCACCCAACGACAGTAGCCGATAGCGTGAAAGTGAAAGGCCCCGCATCATATTTCCCTTCTATCGAGAAAACCTATGGTCAGCCGATCGCCCACTGGCTAACGCTATTGCAAGGTCTCGAAGGTAAAAAACATATGGAAATGGTGGCTTGGCTTAAGAGTGAACATCAACTCGGTCATGGGCATGCCAATGCGCTGGTGGCGTATTTTATTAACGAAAAAAGTCGATAGCAGTACCTAGCATGACACCATTACAATATGCCTATCTTGCCAGTTTTATGGTTTCCTCCGCTTTTTTGAATTGGTTACTTGATGGGCAAGTGCCTTGGGTGAGACTACTTTGCTTAATCTTGTTGTTTTCAACCTTCGTATTTGCCAGTTTATTCCATAGTTTAAAGCGTTCGATAAACTCACAAGACTCGAAATAAATTCTCTTAAAAACAAGAAGCCAGCTTGCGCTGGCTTCTTAGCTTATGCGTTTAATGTTTAACGATTAGGCCGCTTTCGTATCTGTGGTTTTCGTTTCGGCGATTTCTTCATCGCTATGGCGAATTAAGTAATCAAATGCGCCCAGTGATGCACTCGCGCCGCTGCCCATGGCAATGATAATTTGCTTGAACGGCGTGTCAGTGACATCGCCTGCCGCAAATACTCCAGGGATGGATGTTTGACCGCGGGTATCAACAACGATTTCCCCACGTGGCGTCAGTTCAACCACACCTTTTAGCCACTCGGTATTCGGTACTAGCCCAATCTGTACGAAGATACCTGCAAGTGCGACATGGTGACTCTCGCCTGTTGCTCTGTCTGTGTAGTTCAGGCCATTAACCCGAGTGCCATCGCCAGTCACTTCTGTGGTCATGGCTTGGGTAATAATCTTGATGTTACCCATAGACGCCGCTTTACGTTGCAGTACATCGTCGGCGCGTAGGGTTTTATCAAACTCCAGCACAGTGACATGTTCTACTATGTTGGCAAGGTCGATAGCTGCTTCGATACCTGAGTTACCGCCGCCAATCACCGCCACACGTTTGCCTTTAAATAACGGGCCATCGCAATGTGGGCAGTAAGCGACACCTTTGCCGCGGTATTCTTTCTCGCCGGGGACGTTCATTTCACGCCAGCGTGCACCTGTGGCTAACAATACGGTACGGCTACGTAATTTAGCGCCGCTTGCCAGTTCAAGCTCGAACAAGCCATCTGTTGATAACGACACTGCCTTTTGGTTGTCCATGATGTCGACTTCGTAGTCTCGTACATGGGCTTCAAGGTTTGCCACTAGCTTGGGACCTTCGGTCGCTTTGACCGAAATAAAGTTCTCGATACCAACCGTTTCAGCGACTTGGCCGCCAAATTTGTCGGCAACAATACCTGTGCGAAGGCCTTTACGTGCTGCATAAATAGCTGCCGCTGCGCCCGCTGGGCCACCGCCCACCACTAATACTTCGAATGGGGCTTTTTCATTAATTTCATCGGCATTGCGGCTTGCGGTATTGGTGTCCAGTTTATTGAGGATCTCGCCAATGCTGATACGACCGGCTGCAAACACTTCGCCATTTAAGTAGACAGAAGGCACGGCCATAATGTTACGGCTCGCCACTTCGTCTTGGAATAGGGCGCCGTCGATCATCACGTTGGTGATATTCGGGTTAATCGCCGCCATCATGTTCAGTGCCTGTACTACGTCTGGGCAGTTTTGGCAGGTCAGTGAGACGTAAGTTTCAAAGGCATATTTGCCCGGCAGATTGCGGATCTGCTCGATAATGTCATCGCTGAGTTTGATTGGGTGTCCACCCGTGTGCAGTAAGGCCAACACAAGTGAGGTAAATTCGTGACCCATAGGCAGACCAGCAAAGCTGATTTGCGTATTAAGTTGTGGGTTTATCACTGTCATCGCCGGGGTGCGTTCGCCCTGAGTTTCTTTCAGGCTCACCAGAGAAGATAGGCTGACAATGTCTTGCGCTAAGCTTTTTAATTCTTGAGACTTTTTGCTCTCATCTGCAGACACGACAAGTTCAACTGGTCTCTTGAGGTTTTGCAGATAGGTTTGCAGTTGATTTTTTAAATTCGCATCTAACATGTGATGACTCCAAAATCGCTTATAAGGGAGAGATAAGGGGGCCAGTCTAGGCCCTTGCAGGGGCGGGCTTAATCCTTTGCTGCGTGGCGTTACAACTGTGTTGGCTGTAACGCCAATCAGCTTGGGACGCTAGACTGGCGGGGTTGACGCTTTGGGCTAAATTAGATTTTGCCAACTAGGTCTAAAGACGGTGCTAATGTGTCGTCACCTGGTTGCCATTTAGCTGGACAAACTTCGCCATCGTGAGTCGCAACATATTGAGCTGCTTGAATTTTACGTACTAGCTCTTGAGCGCTACGGCCGATGCCTAAATCGTGAACTTCGCTGACCTTGATTTGGCCTTCTGGGTTAATCACGAAAGTACCACGCAGTGCTAAACCGTCTTCTTCAATCATCACGCCGAAGTTACGGCTGATAGTGCCTGTTGGGTCAGCCAGCATTGGGAAGTTGATCTTCTTGATGGTGTCTGACGTGTCATGCCACGCTTTGTGAGTGAAGTGAGTGTCAGTTGATACTGAGTAAACTTCAACGCCCATGCCTTTCAGCTGCTCGTAGTAATCAGCCATGTCGCCTAATTCAGTTGGGCAAACAAAGGTGAAGTCAGCAGGGTAGAAGAATACAACTGACCATTTACCTAACAGGTCTTGTTCGGTTACTGGAACGAACTCACCATTGTGATACGCAGTGGCTTTGAATGGTTTGATTGTGCTGTTGATAATTGATTGAGTCATTTTATGCTTCCATTTAGTTGATGATTGCTTAAGTTCATAACGAGGACATTTGCTTGCGTCCTGTCGATGTGAAGCATATTACCGACTCGCATAAAATTAAGATAACGGATAAAAACTATTATCCTAATCGGTTTAATTGAATATTAAGGCGACTAGGTCGGACTCAATCGGTTTTTCCACAGCTGCTGCGGGTTTGGCGTAATTGGTTTGGCTCTGGGTTTTAGGCGAGTGCATGTTTGTGGGTAGATTGAGCTAAATTTCAGGCATAAAAAAGGGATATCAATGATATCCCTTTAAGCATAAATTCAATTAAAACAAGGCCGCGTTGCGAATGCCGAGGTGTTCGGCAAGCTAGCCGTGATTACTTAACCTGAACTCGGGATAACGAGTGTCGAAAAATCTAAATTTAACAAAACTAAATCAATGCTATAAATGATTAGTTTGAAAATAAAAATCTATTTCCTGACTGAATGCGCAGATTTTTGCGCATATCAAGGCGCTCTGTCGTACGCCATAGCGAGCTATGGTTAGACAGAGCAACGCAGAGAGGCCCGAAAAGATGCCTATTCAGCGGCTCTGCTTATCCCGAGCTCAGGTTACTTAGCTTTAGGCTGAGTTAACCAAGTGCTGAGCAAGCGCACGCCGTAACCTGTGGCGCCCGCAGGCACAACGGCGGTATCGGTGGCGGTTAAGGCATTACCCGCGATATCGAGATGTGCCCAAGGCTGTTCGCCCGCAAAGCGTTTTAAGAACATGGCCGCAGAGGAAGCGCCTGCGCTACCTTCTTTACCTGTGTTTTTCAGATCCGCGATAGTGGATTTAAGCTCATCATCGTAGGCTTGATCTAAGGGTAGACGCCACACTTTCTCGCCAACCTGTTGTCCCGCATAGGTTAACTGCTGAACCAAGGTCTCAGAGTCGGTAAACAATCCCGCATATACGCTGCCGAGTGCGCCGACTTTAGAACCCGTTAAGGTCGCGACATCCACTATGATGGAAGGCTTATAGTTTTCTCTGGCATACCAGAGACCATCGGCCAGTACTAAGCGACCTTCGGCATCGGTATTGAGCACTTCAACGGTGAGCCCTTGGGCAGTTTTAATCACGTCCCCTGGGATCATCGCGTGGCCAGAGATCATGTTCTCCGCCATCGGCATAATCGCGACTACGTTGACTGGCGCCTTTTGGAGTGCCATGGCTTTAATGGTGCCAAGCACAGTGGCAGCGCCCGCCATGTCTGACTTCATCCGTGCGATAGAAGTGCCCGTCGCCTTAATGTTGTAACCGCCAGAGTCGAAGGTGATACCTTTACCGACCAGTGCGATTGGCGCATCTTTGCTGCCCGGCCAATGGGCCACCACTAACTTAGGTGGGCGTTCGCTGCCTTTACCCACTGCCGCCAAGGCACCTAGTTGTAGGCGTTCGATATCTTTGGCTTCTAATACTGTGACTTTAACGCCGAGGGATTTGAGTTTTCTCGCCTCATTGGCAAAGCTGTCTGGATACATAATACCCGCGGGCGCGTTGGTGAGATCGCGTGCTAAAAACACGCCTGCTTCAACCGCTTGCAGGTTTTTATGGTGTTTCTGGTTGCCACTTAAATCATCGACGGCGATTTGGTAGTTTTTCTCGGCATGGGTACTCGCCTTGAACTGAGTGTAGCGATAACTGCGTAGCTCAATTCCGTGTGCCAGCTCAGAGGCAAATAACGGCGCGGCCGTTAAACCTTGAGTGAGTACGCGCACTGTGGCTTGGGGAACCGTATCGAGTTTGGCTGCAACATTACCGCCGATTGTATTAATGTCGCCGGGCGTTAGGGTTTTAGCATCGCCAATGCCGACCAGTAAAACTCGCTTAGCATCGATTTCGCTGGGTACCAAAATCTCAAGGATTTCACCTTGCTTACCGGAAAAGCTGTTATCTGCCGTCGCTAGGTTTAATTGGTCTTGGGTCGACTGAGGTAAATAGTCGATCCCATAGGTAGTAGCATCAGCGCTTTGGAATAGCACTAATGTATCTGAATTCAGTGAGCTACGAGTGTCAAAACTAAAAATCTCGGCGTTAGCATTGAGAGAGTTAAGGCACGCCAGAGCCATAACGCTTAACATAAATTTGTGCTTATTTTTCATGGTGACAGCTCATATCATAGGAGTGTGAGAAGAATATCAAAGCTCAGCCTTAGGGTTAACTAATTTAAGCTATTTTGCTGATATTAATATTAAATCCAAGGCCCAAAGCGTGTCAGTGATCGCTCAAGGGCAAAACCCAATTGTTGCGACAAAGATTGAGCCTGACTTTTCAGGGCCGACGTGCCTAAAAGCTGTGGCGATTGGCTCGCAAATATCACCCAATTACCGCCGCCAGTGAGGCAAGCATTCACATGGGCAAAGTGTTGTTGTAAGTCGGCTAACAACTCGCGATTTTGGCTATGTTCTTTCCAGCAGTTCAGCACTAAATAACCGTTGGGTTTAATGAGGTTAGTGCATTGCTCAAGGAATACAGGCGAAAGCTGTCCCGTTTCAACGCCTTTGGCTGTGTAGATATCGGCAAAAATTACATCGACTTTTTTATGATCGCCCGCGGCCAAAAAGGCGATGGCATCATCATTGATAAGATTGAGCTTTTTACCTATCGGCAGTTGAAAATAGCGCTTAGCTAATTCAATCACCGCGGGGCGTAATTCTACCGCCGTTAACTTTATTGCCGCGTCGAAATTACGTAGAGAGTGAATAATCGAGCCGCCGCCTAAACCTAATACGATGACGCTCTTGGGCTTACAAAACAGCAAAACCAACAACATGGCTTGCACATAAGTGTGCTGGGGAATGTGGGGCGCAGCCTTGAGTATTTTACTTTGCTCGTCGTTATCCCCAAAGGACAGGATCCGTGAGTCGTCGTAATCGATTACGCGGATTGGGCCTAGTGCGTCTTGGGTTTCATGTAAGAGGGTAGAGTCGGCCATATTGGGTTTATTACTCGGTTTAGCTGTTTGGCTCGCTTGCACAGGCTATAACTGCTCGCGCAAAAAAGTTAGAATTCAGACAGTTTTAGTTAATTGAGCCGCTATTATGACAAATCAAATCCTGCTTGCCTGTATTTATCTTGCAGTGTTTCTCTTTTTACAGCGCGCCTTAACCCATTGGGTGAGAAAACTGGCGCAAATGAAGCAAGTGAGTGTGGCGCGGACCAGTTTAGTGACCCGTTTTATTTCCTATGTGATGTTTTTTATTACCTTGTCACTGATGGCGGTCTCGCTTGGGCTGGGCTATCAGGATGTGTCGCTATTTGTGTCATCCGCCTTCGCTGTGATGGGTGTAGCATTAGTGGCTCAGTGGTCGATATTGAGTAACTTAACCGCAGGCGTGTTGATCTTTTTCGTGTTCCCTTATCGTATCGGCGAGCGCATTCGAGTCGTGGATAAGGATGAAGATATTAGCGGTGTGATTATCGAAATCGCGTTATTCCATGTGCTAATCCACCGCGATAACGGCGATACCATTACTTATCCCAATAACTTAATGCTGCAAAAGGCAGTGTTAAAGCTGGCCGATCAAACGCCCTTAGCCGAACGTCAGGCGTTACTCGAAGGCAAGAAGAAGTTTGATCCTGAGTAGTTTGGCTAGCTGCGCAGTGCTACATTGATTATCAAACTGTTGTGAGTGATTGCTGGGGCTCTTAATCCTATTATCTTCTCATTATGTTTGCTTGCTTACTGAGTGTTTACTAACAAATACAGGGGGGGTTATTACATGCCACGCTGTTTTTTTACCTCATACTGTGCTTGAACGCACGGTTTAGTTATTCACTCTGCTTAGACTTCGCCCTTTTGTTTTTAAGGGATAATTCAATGAAATCTAAACTTCTAGCTGTGACTATCGCGGCGGTATTAACGACTCAATTAACGGCCTGTATGGGGCAAATGGGTTTAAGCCAAATGGTGACTAAGGGAAATTTAAGTGCAGTGGATAACCGTTATGGTCGTGCTGGGCTGTTTATTCTATTGAGCCCGATTTATGGCATTGCGGCTACAGGCGATTTGTTTATCGTGAATACTATCGAGTTTTGGACGGGTAAAAATCCCATTACCGATAAATCTCCTGCTGTGGTAGATATGCCCGTCGATGCTATTTTCAAGCTTAACCCCCATGTAAGTGATGAGCTAAAGTCAGCCCCTGTAAAACTCACACAGGCACAAATTACCTATCCTGATGAACAAACCGTCGCTATGACCTTAGCCTATGAAGACGGCAGCACTCAGTTATTAGCGGGCCGTAAATCCGGTGATGATGTAGATTTTTTTCTTGATGATATTTTTATTGCCCGTGTTAGCAATCAAGAATTAGTTGCCTATAGCGAAAGTCGCTTGCTGGATGCTGAAGTAAACCCTGCAGCATAAGGCGATTAGCTGAAGCCCAATTTGTTATTGGGTATCAAAATTAGCGAATTTATTCCAGCCCCTCAATAGGGGCTTTATTCTCCATAGGCCAATGTAATACCGTATTTAGCCATTTAACCAATACTAAATCGATAGCGCTTGAGTACCTGATTCTCAACAACCCAATACAGGCCTGATAGGGATAACAACAAGGTTAGTATGCCAAACAGCCAGCTAAAGGGATTGTTGAAGCTGCCTTGATTGAGGTAATCCATAAAGTGCAATTTAAACATCAAGTCGGCGATGTCTGTGTGGTCATTTTTATGGCCAACTAATTCACCATTAATGGCATTGATGTAAATCCGCGTCGACAGGTCATCATCCATACGTATTTGCCACAGTGAATTGCACTGGGTTGGCCATTCGCTATTGGGGGCTGAGATTTGCTTAACTTGGCTAATCTTGCCCGGCCCGGTGTAACTTTCAAGCGCCAGTTGTTGCGCGCTTTGTTTATCAATAAGTAAAACATTGCCTGTATAAGCATCAATCAAGGTTTGCTGTTGGCACTGGTGTGCATAGCGCTGCACCTTGGCATCGAGTACATAAACGGGCTTACCTGCGATCGCCACTAATGTCAGGCTTTCTACTTGAGTATGCTTAGCCAGCAAGGGAGTTATATCCACAAGCTTTTGTGGCTCAAACGCTTGCCTTTGCGGCTCAGGATGATGGCTCTGTTGGTACTCCATTCCCTTGAGTTCATAATGGGGCGTCAAATTGAAATAGACCCCAGTAACCAGCCAAAGTAGCAGTTGAATGCTAACTATGGCACCGAGCCAATAGTGAGCGATTTTGACCCAGCGTTTGAAGCGTTTACTTTGAGGCTTAGGTTTAGATTTAAGTTTCGGCATCATCTCAGATACCTCCTTCTGCGCTGCCAAAGTAAAACGAAGCCAGCTAATACAGCCACAATAGAGACTAGAGCCGTACTCAGTAGTAGAAGATTGTCGATGGCTTCACCTTCGTCGTAATCCATAATGTGCCATTTCCAAAAGAGATCGAACAAACGCCAATAGTCATGTCTGCGCGTGACTAACTCTCCCGTTGTCGCTGATAGGTAAAGGCTTGTAGCAGCGCTATCGTTAAAATCCATTCTCCAAACGGGCAAGTATCGCGGCGCTAATTCTGCAGGGGCGATATCGGTGAGCAGGGTTGCACTAACAAGCTTAGCCTCTATGGGTAAAGAGCCATGATG
The DNA here is from genome assembly GCF_019655335.1 of Shewanella hafniensis. Classification (GTDB taxonomy): domain Bacteria; phylum Pseudomonadota; class Gammaproteobacteria; order Enterobacterales; family Shewanellaceae; genus Shewanella; species Shewanella hafniensis. The sequence goes on along the minus strand of NZ_BPFD01000063.1, from coordinate 11,544 downwards.
CTGATAGTTTGAAGCGATTATTCGGGCTTGTTTCTCCGTTATTGAAGGCAATAACTTACCCGAATCTGCATTCACGAGAATGGACTTATCGCTCAGTTTAATCCGGTAGTAGAGGCTATCAGTAACTGAGGTTAACGTGATTGCTTGAGCCTTGGGGAAACGTTCATAAACCGCTGCGATTGGGTAATGGATCTGGCTGGGATCGATATGCCGTGAGTCTTGCACTTTAATATGATCGCCACGGATAAACCCAAGATCCATTAAGACGAAATAGCTGCCGGTGACTGACCAGATCCCAATCGGCAGTACCAGCAATAGCATCAACCATCGGTGCAGAAAGTGTGCTGATGAGACTCGTTTAAGTGTGTTAACCCGCTTCAAGTTGATGACTCACCTTTTATTTTGTGAACTAATTTAGCCCGCTTGCTTAAGGGGATTGCCCCCTTAAGCTCAAAGCACTACAGAGCCCATTTCATCCCGACATAGTAACGACGTCCCATTAGGTCGTACGTCATAGTGTTGGTATTACCGTCGGTATAGCTTTGATGATATGGCGCTTGCTTGTCGAACAGATTATCGATACCTGCCGTTAAGGCGATATTGTTGTCCATTTGATAATGAAGCTGTGCGTTATGGTAAGTGATCGCATCAACTGAGTCGCCTATCTCTGCGGCATTGGCATATTGATCATCCGCCGCGCCAATATACTGAATGTTGTAGCTAAAGTGCCAATTGTCATTAGTGACATCAAAATAGAGGTTTGAGCGCCATTTGGTATAGCTACCATCATAACCAATGGTGCCTGCTCGAGATTCAACGGGGGCGCCGGCGTAGGTTTGCAGATCGTATTGATCTAAATAGCTCAGCTCCCAAGTCGTATTAGTCACAACGCTGCCCATCTCTTTCTGGTAAAACATCGCCATATCAACACCTGAAACCACTTCGTTGGCGGCGTTGCCCAGTTGTGTCTGTAAGTAGGTGATGTTGCCTGTCATTGCGTCTCGCACAAAATGTTCGTCGCTACAGAAAGGATGTGTCATCCCTTTGCTGTCGTAACAGGCGGCTAATTTGCTCGAACCATTGACTGAGTTAATGGCGTTATCAATCTCAATTTTGTAGTAATCGAGCGTGATATTGAGCCCTTCAATAAACCCCAGATCCCAAACAATACCCGCAGTAAAGGTATTGGCTTCTTCTGGTTCAAGTTCAGCATTGCCACCACGGTCGGTTAATATTGTGCCTTCTTGCTTATAATTCGTTGGCACGTTTGATGCCATACAATTAGCGTATCGATTCGAGCTAGGGTCGAGCTTAGCCCACTCGCTACAAGGATCCGTGGTATTCATGGAGCCTTGATCTATGCCGCCAAACAACTCAGGAATATTCGGTACTCTGAATGCCGTAGATTGGGTGGCTCGCAGCGTCACTGCGTCATTGACGACCCACAGCAGCCCCATTTTATAATTGGTATCGCCACCGAAGGTATCAAAATAGGAATATCGCAACGCCGCAGTTAATTCGACTGACTTGGCAAAGGGGAGGTCGCTTAATATTGGTAACAAGGTTTCAAGATAGATTTCGTCGGCAGTGTAACGACCATCAATCGGATCTTGCTGGGCAGTGTTTGCTTCACCACTGATTTTAAGTGGGTCGGGGTCATTCCATCCTTTCTCGTTTCTGTGCTCTAGTCCTGCAGCAAAACTCATCATGCCCGCGGGTAACTGCCATAGATCGCCTGTGATATTCGTCGTGAGACTAAACTGCTCATTGCCGCCGCTATCTCGCATGTTAAACAGGAAATAGTCCAACATTTCAGGTGTGAGTGAGCCAACTCCCCAAAAGTCTGCGCAGGGGACATTGGGAGCAAGATGACAACTGCTATAGTCTGTCGCCTCGGCAAGACGAGCCTTATTAATGACATTGGTCACTTCATAGGAACCACGGTTACTGCCGAAGTTAACCGCAGCATCCCATTGCCAACCGTTGTCTAAATCCCCTCTAAAACCTGTCACTAAGCGCCAAGTATCCGCTTGAATATTAAATTGTCGGGGAGCTTCTGCCAGTCTACGGCTCTGGAGCAGAAAGTCTGCATCGGTCGGGTTTGACTCATGCCAAGCAGGAATGACTATTCCAGACACCGATTGCGGGGTAGCGGGTAATTGTGAGCGACGGTGAGTGTACATAGCTTCAGCAAACACTTGGCTGCTTGCCGTTAAGTCATATTCACCGTAGGCAAAAAGATTGACTCGCTCGTTAGGTTGAACCGCATTAAAATACTGATAAGTATTGTCTTTATGGCTGTTTGTGTAAGGGGCGCTTCCTGTTGGTAAAAGCATTAACGGATCGCCTATTGGATTACCATTGGTATCAATGAAATGGCCTCTGCCTCCCGGCAGCGCCGAGCTACCGCCACACACTAGATCACCATTCACTTCCTCAAGCGGACAAGGTGCGCGACTCAGCATATCGATGGCTTGGGTTTTATCGTAACTCATCGCCATATATCCACTGCCACGCTCACCGATATGACCGAGGGCAAGGTCGAGCTTGTACTGTTCACCATCGTTTTGCTCGGTTATGCCCGTTCGCGCTTGAAACTCAACTCCATCGATTTGTTGCCGAGTGATAATATTGACCACGCCTGCAACCGCGTCGGCACCATAAATGGCGGATGCACCATCTTTTAATACCTCGATTCGTTCAACCACGCTAATGGGAATAGTATTAAGATCAACTGAGGAGTTTGCCCCAGTGCCACTGTTCAGCATACGTCGACCATTGAGCAGTACGAGTGTGCGATTCACCCCTAATCCGCGCAGGTTAACTTGGGTTGAACCATAGCCTCCTTCAGTCCAATAGGCATTCGTTTGATTACCCGCAAACCCCGCAGAGGCTGTCATTCTTTGCAGTAATATCTCAACTGAGGTGGCACCGGTTTTCTCGATATCTTGCGCGGTAAAAACGGTCATAGGCGCGGTGGAGGCCATCTCTTCCCTTTGAATTCGGCTCCCTGTAATGGCTATTCTTTCGATGGTAGTGGGAGTTGATACTTGAGGTTTAATTGCAGATGCTGGCAACATTGCTTCAGTTTCGGCTTCGGCTGCTATCCCTGAAAAAGTGGCCATGCTGGCTAGGGTTATTGCCATTGAAGTCATTACTGCGGAGCGGGTCATAATAAGCCTATGAAAGGTTTGTCTAAATAATGATATGTTTTATAAAGGATTAAGCGGGTATCTCAATAAAAACTCAACGACCTGCGACACTGTGTCACACCCCTAATGCGCGGTTTATAATAAAGTGCTGATATAATCGCCGCTCACTAAAGGTTTGGAAGTTCAACCATGTGGGCCCGCAGCGTGTTTTTTTGTTTTACAGATATGATGATTTGGCATGGTGTAAATGGGAGGATAAGAGCATGCAAGCGCAAGTGCAGAACAAGTTTGAACGCTATCCTGAGCATATAACACCCTTGCTATTACGGATCCGAACCTTGATTTTTACAATTGCCGCAGCGCAGGATTTAGGCGCGGTGGAAGAGAGTTTAAAATGGGGCGAGCCGAGTTATTCAGTTAAAAATGGCAGTACAGTAAGATTTGACTGGAAGCCTAAATATCCCGAACAATACTGCCTATTCTTTAATTGTAAAACTAAGCTGGTTGATACATTTCGAGAGCTACATTCCCATGCGCTGCAGTTTGAAGGGAATCGAGCCATAGTGTTAAGTATCCATGATCCCTTGCCAATAACCGCAATTTCTCAATGTATTGAATTATCGTTGAAATACAAAAGTATCAAACATCTACCTTTACTAGGTGCTTAGTTTCATTAAATAAAAAGATGATGAATCACTAAAACCATAATGTTTGTTAAGGTTATTAGTGATTCATTTGATTTGAACAATTCTAAACGTATGTTGTTAGCTGCATTCTAGACAACCACTAAATGCTATTTTAATGATGCGATAAAGGCTTCTGACTTTTGGCGGTAGGATTCTTCAAATGCAATGATAGCCGCTATGATACCTGAGCCAAAAAGTACTTGCAGAGAGGGGATAAGAGTCGCTATGCCCACAGTCGACCAAAAGTTCAGACCAAATCCACGTGTCATCCAAAACTGACTCGCGAGGCCAATTAATGAAAGCGCGACGGCTAACAACGAAACAACGGTTGTTACTCGGATAATCATTAATAGTAACGCTAAGTTTTTTGAGGATAAATTTTTATAGGGTTTCATTTTTCTACTCTTTCCTTAAGTATGTAATATCTTATATGTTTGATTTATCAACTAGCGCAGCACCCTGTGAAAAAACGCTACCGCTTGCAGGTACATTTGCAGCGCTAAAGCGGGATCGTAGCGTTCGCCTTCATCACGCATAAAGGCGTGTTGGGCGTTAACTTCAAGCCAAGTGAAATTACGGTTCAGCGCCATTAATTGCTGGTGGATTAACACTCGACCTTCAGCTGATACATGGGGATCTTGCTTGCCGAACACTAACACTAATTCCCCTTGAATATCACCGCTGCGGCTCAGTGAGTCATTGCCGTAGGCGCAGGGCAGGGTGTTGGAATGAATGTCAGTCGGATAGAGGCAAAATGCACCTAAAATAGCGGGATTAAGTGCGGCGCGGTAGGCTAAGTGGCCGCCGATACACACGCCCATGCTGCCCACTTTGCCATTGCAGTAAGCTTGTTGATGGGCAAAATCGACTAATGCTTGGGTATCGCTGTCGTGGTGCTCTAAAGGTTTTGCAAATTTATCGGCGTTACCTTTGTCTTTACCCAGTTCATCGTAGGCGAGCACTGTGCCTAAAGGATTGAGTTCATGGAATACTTCCGGCACAAATACCACAAAACCGTGGCCAGCAAGAATTGTCGCAGCGCGTGCAATAGGTGCCGTTTGCTGAAAAATTTCGGAATAAAAGATGATGCTTGGGAATTGCCCCTGTGCTTCTGGGCGGTAGATATAAGTGCGCATTAGCCCTGAAGGCGTGGAGATATCCTGAGTTTCCTGAGTGACTAGCATATTGAGGTTCTCTCTGTGAGGCTTCAAACGTTGAAGCCTCACTGTAGCAGTCAGGATATTATCTGTCAGTTAAAACAATTCGTTACCTGAGAGTTCCCCTGCGCATAGCGCTTTTACATTGCTCAAGGTTGTTTGGGCGATGGCGCCTAAGGCTTCTTCTGTGAGGAAGGCTTGGTGACCAGTAAAAATTACGTTATGGCAGGCAGATAATCGACGGAATACATCGTCTTGAATGATCTCATTCGATTTATCTTCAAAGAATAAGCCCTTCTCGTTTTCATACACATCGAGACCGAGTGAACCGATTTGGCCGAGTTTTAAGGCTTCCATCGCATCGAAGGCATTGAGTAAGCCACCGCGACTGGTGTTGATCACCATGACACCGGGTTTCATCTTGGCGAAGCTGGCTTGGTTGAGCAAATGGCGGTTATCGGCCGTGAGCGGGCAATGCAAACTGATGATATCGCTGTTGGCATAAATAAAATCGAGATCTTGATATTCCACATTCAGCGCGACAACCGCTGGATTGATAAAGGGATCGTAGGCGATGACTTTACAGCCAAAACCGAGCAAGACTTTAATGGTGGCCACGCCGATTTTACCCGTACCAATCACGCCGACGGTTTTGCCGAACATGTTAAAACCGACTAAACCTTCGAGGGAGAAGTTGGCATCGCGGGTACGTTGGTAAGCTTTGTGGATTTTGCGGTTTAGCGTCAACATCAGCGCGACTGTGTGTTCGGCCACGGATTCAGGAGAATAAGCAGGTACGTTAACGACTTGCATGCCTAAGCGTTTAGCGGCGACTAAGTCGACATTGTTAAAACCTGCGCAGCGCATGGCGATGATTTTTGTACCGCCATTGGCGAGTTCAACGAGGACTTCTTCGCAGAGTGAATCGTTAACGAAGGCGCAGACGATTTCAAACCCTTCAGCAAGTTTCACCGTTTGCATGCAGAGGCGATAATCGAAATACTCAATTTGTGCACCAAACGCGGCATTTGTGCGGTTAAAATGCTGCATGTCGTAATGTTTTGCGCTAAAGAATCCAATTCTCATTTCAGTCACCTAACGGATTGTGATGTAGTTATCAGCCAAAGAGTGTAAGTGAGTTAGGGCTTTTTGTCCTTAGCCTTAGAAAATTGACTATTAAAAGAGTGAGCTTTGTCATCAATTAGCTAAAACGCTTGATAAAAAAAGCGAGCCCTGATGGCTCGCTTATGGATTGACTAGCAGTGCTTGAGTTATTCAAGCTAGGGCTCTCATATTTAAAACCGTGCTTTGAGAGTCAAGGGTTAGTCCGTTAACCCTTATACGGTTTGTGACTAGTGATCTTTAGCGAATTTAGCCGCTTCAGCACCGGCGATACGGCCGTAGGTCACAATGTCTGATACTGCGTTACCGCCAAGACGGTTAGCACCGTGAACCCCGCCAGTCACTTCACCTGCAGCATATAAGCCTTGGATTGGTTTACCGGTTTTTTCGCTCTTCACTTCGGCTTTAGTATCAATCACAACACCACCCATAGTGTGGTGAACAGCAGGTGCGATTTCTAATGCGTAGAAAGGCGCTACTGCTAATTCGCGTGGTAGGTTTGGACGTTCAAATTGCGCATCTTTACCTGATTTCACGAAGCCGTTGTATGCCGTGATGGTTTTCGCCAGTTCAGCGGCAGGCACATCGATTTGTTTTGCTAACTCTTCGACGGTTTTGCCTTCTTTAACAATGTTCAGATGCACATAACCTTCAATCGCTTTTAAGCTCTTACGGATTGAGTCATCGAATACCAAATAAGCGCTTTCGCCTTTTTGTTGCAGAATCGCGGCAGACGCTTTATCACGGGTAGTGATTTCGTTCATAAAGCGGTTACCTTCACGGTTAACCACGATAGCACCGTTACCACGTACCGCTTCGGTGATCATTACGCCACCCGCTGGTGAGTATGTTGGGTGAGCTTGAATGAACTCTAAATCGCGAGTTGCTGCGCCTGCTTGCAGTGCCACGTCTAAGCCGTCACCGGTTGCACCTGGGTGGTTAGTGGCTTTAAAGCCTTTTAACTTAGGATCGTACTTAGCTACGCGGTCGTTGTTTTTCGCAAAACCACCGGCAGCAATAACCACAGCATCGGCTTTAATAATGTAATAACCAGTGTATTCGCCTTTAACGAGTACGCCAGTCACATTGCCTTTCGCATCTTCAAGAATACGGACAACACGGCTGTTTAAGCGGATGTCAGTACCACGTTTTACTGCGTTGTCCCATAGTACTTGCGCTACGTGTGCACCTACACCAGCGCCACCGGTTGGGCGGTGACTACGGTTAACACTTGCACCACCCATACGGCCCACGTCAGTCATGTCGGCACCCATAGAGGTTAACCAATCGATAGAGTCAGATGAGTTATTTGCAAGCACTTTCACTAATTCAGGATCGTTAATGTTACGGCCACCTTTCATGGTGTCGTCGATCATGATTTGTTTCTTATCTTCAATACCTAACTTAGTTTGCGCCTTAGTTTCGGCAGCGTTCATTCCGCCAGCGGCCAACTTAGTGTTACCACCTGGGACAGGTTCTTTTTCGAGCAGAATCACTTTCGTGCCAGCATCACGGGCAGAGACGGCAGCAGCAAGGCCTGCACCACCTGAACCGATAACAACCACATCAGTGGTTTCTTTTACGCCAGCAGCAATGGCTTTATCCTGTGCCGCTTTGTCTGCATCAACAGGAACAAACTTACGTTCCCATTTACCGCCGTAAGGCATATCGAAGCCGAAGCTGTGGCAAGCATCGCAATAAGCGACTGATTTCTCATGGCCTTTATGGCAGCTTGTACAAGCAATTTCGCCAATCAAGTGAGATTTATGGGGTGAGACTTTGTCTTTAGGTGCGGCGGCGGCCAGTTCTTTTAAATCGCCGTGGCAGCTAACGCATTGGGCATTTTCATGGCTAAGGTTGTCATCGCTGACGCCACCTTTGTCTGAGACGTGGCAGCTGTCGCAGCTACCCATTTCACCGTGAAAATCGGCTAGCACTTCTGGTGCAGCATAGGCAGTTCCTGCCATTGCGCCAGAGATCAGCATGGCTAGTGCTGTTTTTTGAATCTTTCTTGTGAACATGATAGTTCCTCCGCCGTACATTCATCTACTTAATAAGGGTTATTCATCGTGGCGTGATATTTATTTTTTACGTAATTCACGCACTGTTAGAGCATTCTCCAGTTGCAAATTTATCACTATCTAAAGAGGTATATGTGTGCCCAAGTCACATAACCTTTGTTACAGCAGAAATAACATATTTAAAATGTGCAATAGAGCGGGAAATATTAATGAAGGTGAGGCTAATCACCGATTGAATACGGTATAACTTGCGCGGGTTAACATGTTGAATGGATTGGTTTTAACTTTTCAAAATAAAAATGATATTAATTATTGGTTTTGTGATGTGATTTATCTATCTGTATTTAATAGATATTATAATGTGACTTAGCACTTTGAGTATGTCACTTAATTATTTTTGAGTATTCTATAAATAATGTTAATTATTCAGCCATTATTGTATAGAGTTGCATTATTAGTTTAACCAGATGTTACGCAGTTGATTATTAAGGGGATGTAATGCGCAAACAAGGCATATCAGAAAAACGTTTTTGGGTTCAACGTTTGAGTAAAACCAGTTTAAGGGCATTGCATATTTTAGGGATCGTCGGTGTCGGTGGTGGCATTTTATTAAGCGTAGATAAAACGCAATGGCTGAATTATTGGTATCTCGCTATGACGACGGGCTGCATATTAATGTTGTGGGAAATTGTGCGTGATTGGCGTTGGTTAATTCAGCTTAAGGGTGTGTTAACCTTAGTGAAAGTAGGCTTACTTGGTTTGTTTGTCCCTTTGGCTAATTTCAAGCCTGAGCTGTTAATCGCGATCCTCTTTTTGTCCGTGATTGTGTCCCATGGTCCAGCAGGGCTCAGGCATTATTCTATTGTGCATCGTCGGCAAATCGACTCGAAAAAAGAAATTAAGGGTTAATTCCAATGTCTGTAATCCATGCGCCAATCGTGACTCCCGCAGCCTTAATCACTGAGTTTACTTGGCCTGTTTCTCGCTTTGATGGACTTAAAGTACTCGATCTTGCCTGCGGCTCTGGACGTAATGGTTTGTGGTTTCTAGCGCAAGGTGCAGAAGTGACGTTTATCGACAGGGATTTGTCTGCCATGTCGCACATTGAGTATGTGAACGCCCGCAAATATCAATGGGATTTAGAAGCCGAGGCTGCGCCATCGCTACCGATTGAAGAGTACGACATAGTGTTAGTATTCAATTATCTGCATCGGCCATTATTGCCGCAAATTGCCAATGCGGTTAAGGCTACAGGCCTTATCGTCTATGAAACCTTTACCATACAACAGGCTGAGAGTGGGCGGCCGCGTAACCCCAATTTCTTGCTGACTGAAAATGAACTCAAATCAGCATTTGCTAACTGGCAACCTTTACATTACTTTGAAGGTCGATTAAGTGATCCGCAGTCCACACATAGCAGTTATAAAGCACAGTTGATTGCACGAAAACCTAAAACGTAAGTTTATCGATTGAGACTCAAGAGGTTGTAGGATGTTTCCCTATCCAGAGCAATATCGCATTGCAACACCGCCGCTTACGACCGCTGTCATGGTGGCTTGGGCTTTATTCAGTCATAGCCTGTTTTCCGATGCCAGCCCTGTCGCTCTGTATCCGCTGTTAGCCTTGTTCCCTTTGGTGATTGGATTGCACTTGTATTTGATTTGGTTAGCAAAAGGAATGGGGCGACTCGATCAGTTTTTCTATGCCTTAGTGCATATCCCGCTAGCGTTCGTGGTGTGGACATTTACGATTATGCATGTGAATGGCAACGCTTTTTCTTAAATTCGCCTGACGTTTCCGTTACAGAAAATAAAAAGCGCCTTGATAATCAGAGGCGCTTTTTTAAATGCTGTATTGCTAACAATTAGGCCGTAGTGTTGATGTTGTGGCCTGCGTTACCTACAGGTTTTGGCGCCGCAGCTGCAATTAAATCTACCGCGATTTGACCTTCGGCTTTTTGCTGCTCTTTGGCTAACTGAGCAACCTTAACGCCAATTGCACCATTTTCTAGATTAGGTGCGATAGCTTGGGTATTCAGTGAAATTGACATAACTAACCTCGATTGTAAGCTGGATCCCTTTATCGGCAAACCCACGGTTAACTTTAGTCGTTACATATGAATTTGCCAATCCTACCGTACTATCTATTTTTGCATGTTAATTTTTAATACTTTAAATGATTTCAATATGTCGAGTTAGTTTGCGTAAACTTGCTAACATATTTTTAGTTTAAGTATTTTTTTAGAAAGTCAAGCATCTCAGTGTATAATTCTTTGCGGTTTTCTTCGTTATAGAATCCATGCCCTTCTGTTTTTTTCCATAACCATTTCGGTTCATTTCCTGTTTTTACTAGGGCATCTCGCATCACATGAGCGTTTTCATAATGTGCCTGCTCATCACGGCCGCCATGCACAATGAATACTCCGGCTTTAATTTTGCTTGCATTATAGGCGGGAGAATGTTTTTTCATTGTTTCTTCTGAACCACCAAAAGCTTGTTCCATATAGCGTTTACCCCAACCCAATCGTTCAGCAACATTGCCTTTATTGAACATGAGTGGTAGATCGTATACCCCAACATATCCAATTGCGCACTTATAAAGCTCGGGTTCTTTAACCACACCCATGAGAGCGGCATATCCGCCGTAACTTGATCCGGAGATACAAATTTTATCCTTATTAGCGAAGCCTTCTTTAATTGCCCATAGTGTTGCATCGGTCAGGTCATCTTGCATTGCACCACCCCATTGTCCATAACCACTATCTTCAAACTCACGTCCATATCCGCCAGAACCTCGAAAATTTACCTGAAGTACACTGTATCCTGCACTCGCATATACCTGTACTTCATCATCAAAAAACCAATAGTCACGAGGACCATGTGGGCCACCATGTGGATGGATAATTAAAGGCAAATTTTCAGCTTTGGCACCCAGTGGTATGGTTAAATAACCATGAATTGTTAAGCCATCACGAGTAACAAAATTTATCGGAGTTTTATGAGACATTTTTTGCTCATCTATCCAAGGGCGAGAGGCTGTGAGGAAAGACACTTTTTTAGTCTCTCTATCGTAAAGATAAAATTTACCTGGATTAACATCGGAGTAACTTTCAATCACCCAGCTTTTGTTATCAGCTGTCTTAGAGGTAATATGTAAATAATCATTTGGAAATGCTCGTTGTAGCCCGCGATACTCTTTGGCTAGTTCTGAATTTTCATCAAAAAATATAACTTCAGGTCTTCCATTATGAATAATGGCCCCTACCACTTCTTTTATACGTTTACCTGTTTCAGATGTATATACATTTATAAATGGTTGAGCATCAACTATATCATTTCGGTACATTAACTCTCGTTCACCTGTACTTAACTTGATTCTATATATGCCTAAAGTACTTTTCTCTATG
>NZ_BPFD01000062.1 GCF_019655335.1 Shewanella hafniensis | reverse complement strand
CCCCTAAAAAGCGCCCACCCGCACGCAGGGTAAAGAAGATCGTCAGGGCATAAGCGGCCAAGGTGGTGTAATCACCTTGATAGCTTTGCAGCAAGGTCGGCATCCACACGTAAATCGCCACTTCGGTGGCAACATATAAACCTATCGCGAGCGAGAACCCTAATGCATAAAGGTTTTTCATCATCTTAAAGGTGCTGGCAAGGTTAATGGCATCCGTCGAGGAACGTTTGATTTGCGGATAATCCGCCCGATAAGCTAACCAACACAGCACTAAACAGAAGCAACCCGCCCCAAAATACAGATACTTCCAAGAGACGCCGCTGATCAGTAAATAACTGACGATGGCCGGCCCTATCATGGCGCCGACACCAAAGTAGCCCTCTACCGTATTCATAGTGCTCGAATGCTGTTTTGAGGAAGTCGAGATATCGCCGATAAGCCCGAGTGCGCCGGTTTTAAAGACGCCAATCGCCGTGCCGACAAAGGCGAGTAGGAACAAGAAATAGTAAAACGATTCCCCCAGTGCGAACATAAAACAGGCGAGCGCGAATAATAATAACCCCAATAGAATGGTTAACTTACGCCCAATCTTATCCGCCAAGAAGCCTAAAAATAATCCACTCATTGCGATAAAAATCATCGGCATATAATGGAAAGCACTGGCCTGCGACATGGACAAACCAAACTGGGATATCAACTCAGGAATAATGACGCCCACGGCATCTGAGGTCATAGCGAACATGAAAAACATTAAATATGTGAGTACCCGAATACGGGTGTGATTGCGGTTATCGCAACCTTTTGAATCACTTACCATACCATTTCACCTTATCGTTATTATACCTACTCACTCTCAGCTGCTCAGTAACCGCATGCTGAAAGGGTTTCGGCTTTTGTGTACAGCAGTGAGCCAGCCTCCCCCAAAACTTGAGACTAACTCAAAAATCCAACAAACCACTTGAATAATGTTTCATATTGGTTAAATATACAACTTAATCGATTAAGTTTAGTTGTGCAATCAATTAACGATTGCCATAAACCTTTACTCTAAAAAGACAACTCAAGCGTGGGCAAAGTATGAAAAACCAAGTGCAACTGATCACCTATGTCGACAGAATTACCCATGCCGGGCTCAAGGAGCTCAAAGCGCTACTCGATGACGAGTTGCAAGGTCTATTCGGCGGCGTACATCTTTTGCCTTTCTATTTCCCCATTGACGGCAGCGATGCGGGCTTCGATCCGATAGACCATGTGCAAGTCGATTCACGCTTAGGCAATTGGGATGACGTTAAACGCATTGGTGACGACTACGACATCATGGCCGACCTTATCGTTAACCACATGTCCGCCGAATCGCCAGAATTTAAAGACGTGCTCAAGCACGGCAAACAATCGGCTTACTGGGATTTGTTTTTAACCAAAGACAAGGTATTTCCTGAGGGATTAAGCGAGCAAGATCAAGCCGCTATCTATCGTCCGCGTCCGGGCAGTTGTTTTAGCACTTACACCTTAGCCGATGGCTCGACCGAAGAGTTTTGGACCACCTTTACCCGCAATCAAATCGATATAGACGTTCATTCCGCCGCGGGTAAAGATTATTTAAACCGAGTGCTGGCGCGTTTCGACCACAGTAAAGTGAATCTGATCCGCTTAGATGCTGCGGGTTATGCAATTAAAAAGCCCGGCACTAGCTGCTTTATGATTGAAGAGTCCTTCGAGTTCGTGGATAAGTTAGCTAAGCAAGCCAATGAGTTAGGCATGACAACCCTAGCCGAAATCCATTCGCACCACATGACTCAGGTCGAGATCGCCAAACGGGTCGACATGGTGTACGACTTCGCCCTGCCACCGCTCATCCTGCACACGCTATTTAGCCAAGATTGCCAAGCTTTGACCCATTGGCTGGAAATGGCGCCGCGCAACTGCATTACCGTACTCGACACCCACGACGGCATCGGCATTATCGACGTCGGCCCTATGGATGGCTTGCGCGGATTATTGACCGAAAATCAAATCGATAATCTGGTTGAAACCATACATGGCAACAGTAAGGGCGAGAGTCTACAAGCCACAGGCGCGGCCGCCAGCAACGTCGATTTGTATCAAATCAACTGCACCTATTACGATGCCCTCGGCCAGAATGACTTAGATTATTTGATGGCGCGGGCGATTCAGTTTTTCGCACCCGGTATTCCGCAGGTGTACTACGCGGGTCTGCTGGCTATTCCAAACGATATGGATCTGCTCAACAAAACCCATGTCGGTCGCGATATCAATCGCCCTTACTTGAACCGTGAAAAAGTGCAGCAAGCCATGCAGAAACCTGTCGTTAAGGCGCTGACTAAACTGATTAAACTGCGTAATAGCAGCCCAGCCTTCGATGGCCGATTTACGATGGCATCAGCAGAACGCACGTTAACCTTATCTTGGACAGCGGCCGAGGCTCAGGCGAGTCTCACCCTCGACTTTGCCAATAAAGATGGCCAAATCATCCTTTTAGATAAGCAAGGTAAAGAGACACAAGTGTCGTTATCAAGACTGCTGGCTCAAGCATAAGCTTGCGTTCCTGTTCGGGCTTGAGCTTGGGTTTAAGTTCAAGCTAAGCGGCATAGTTTTGAGATAGCAAAAAGGCGCATTCATTGCGCCTTTTTTAGTTAAAAGATGTAGCGATTAGCAGCTCTTACCGAGACGTAATTCATAGCCCAAGACTTCCGCATGCACGGCGTCACTAACAAACATTTGCGCCGCTTTGCGGCCCTTCTGCTCAGAGTATTGATAGACGGTCGTTAACGGCGGATTTGAACGTGTGCCTTCATCTATACCATCAAAGCCCACTACTCGCACATCTTCAGGAACACTCAGCCCCATGGCCTGCGCCTCACCGAGCACACTCAAGGCGATTAAGTCACTCATGCATAAAAATACATTCGGCCGTGGAGTCGAATTCAACGCTTCTTTTGCCGCTATCGCCGCATAGTCGGCATTGCTCTCGGGGATATTCCAAATGCGGTCCTGCCCCAGTACAACGCCCACTTCTTCAATCGCTTGCAAGTAACCCTGTAATCTTTGATGGGCAACAGAGGTGTCGATTTCTAACAAATTCAAATCATACACACGGCAAGTTAAGTGGGTATCGAGCAAACGTAGCCCCAAAATGGCCACATTGTCCGCGGGCGACTGCAATGCCAGTTTCGCCACTTCATAGGCAGCTAACTTATTGTCTATGCTCACAGATGCATTGCGGTGGATATCAAAATCGACCGTGACGACCTTTTTCTTTACCTGCTTTAATTGCTCGGCCAACAGGGCATTGCGCGGGCGACCATAACAAATAAAGCCATCCACAAAGTCGGCCACCGCATTCACGCTGTCTGAGCTGCCCGAAAACAGCAGCAAATTGAGTTTTTCTTGCTCCAATACCGAAGCCACACCCTTCATAAATTTACTGGCGACGGGATCGGACACCATGTATTCCACGCTGTCCGACAGCACCAAGGCGACAGTATCGAACTTGCCCTTACGTAGGGATTGAGCCGCTTTATTTGGCCCGAAATACCCAAGCTTAGTGCAGGCGGCCAAAATGTCGTTACGACGTTTTTCCGATAGTTGGTCGGGGCGATTAAACGCGTTCGATACTGTGGCATTAGAGACACCCAACTCGTTGGCTATGCTCTTTAGGGTCCAGTGTTTTGTTGTTGTCATGCTTATGTCCTGGAATCGAATAAGGCCACAAAAATACGGCTCAGCGCAAATAGTACACGGCTTAAATGGGTCGTGCACCTGCAAATCTAGGCTTAATGCGCAGTTTCGCTATCGTGATCTTTTAATGCCGTCGCAGGAGATAGAAAACCGACTATCGCGGCACACAATGCCACACCCGCGGCGGCCATAAATCCATATTGGAAGGCGTGATGCACCACCTCTGTCGGCAATGTTTTAATCGCAGCGATGCCAAGTTCAGAACCCGTGAGTGGTAACAGACTATAAAGCAGCACACTAAACAGCGCAGTACCAATAGCGGCGCCCATAGAACGGCACAGCGACACCATGGCCGTGATCTGGCTGAGTCGCGCCTTGCCCGACACGCTCTGCACCACAAGCTGCACACTCGGCATCACAGTACCTAATCCTATTCCGACCAACACACCTAAGCCGCCGATCACATTGGCATTAGGCGGCACAAAGCTAATCAATAACAAGCCAATAAAAGCTAAACCCATACCAAAGGTCGGCAACCACTTAGGCGCGACATCTTTGCTTAACAGTCGCCCAGCTATTGTCGAGCCAGTGACAATACCGAAGGTCATAGGCAAGAGCAGCAAACCGGTTTTGGCGGGATTGGTGTGTAAGCCCACCTGCAGATAAATCGGCAGGAAGAAAATCATCGCAAACAAACAGGCCGCAAACAGCGCCGCCGTCAGTAATGGCATATACACGGCCTTCTTCGCCAGTAAATCGAGCGGTAGAAACGGGCTCGCCAATCGCCGTTCCCACAATAACAAGCCTAAAATGCCTAACACCACAAAAACGGCAAAGCCTAAGCTGGTCGCAGAAAGCCAAGCAAACTCTTGTCCCGCCACAGATAACCAATATAAGAGTGCGGTGATAATGGTTGGAAACAAGACCACGCCCACTAAATCAAACTTGCCTTGGCGTACGGGTTTAACGCTGCGCTTATGCAAACCGTTAAGTCGCCATACCGCCAGCATGGCTAGTGGAATATTTGCCCAAAATAGCCAATGCCACGAATAAGCGTGCACCACAAAACCGCCAATGACAGGGCCACCGACACTGGCGAGGGTAAACATGGCGGCAAAATAGCCTTGGAAACGCGCCCACTGCCGAATGGGGACTAACTCACCAATCAAGGATTGAGACAAACTCATCAAGCCGCCACCGCCCATGCCCTGCAAGATACGTCCGGCGATCATATGATCCATAGTGCCCGCACTCGCCGAAACGATGGAGCCCAGCGCAAAAATTACTATGGCGATCATCAGGATTTTCGCGCGACCGAAGTTATCCCCTAACCAGCCATAAATCGGCACAGAAGCGGCCATTGCCAGCATATAACCGATAGTGATCCACGAAGCTTGGCGCAGGCCGCCAAGATCTTCAACTATGGCAGGCGTCGCCGTGGCGAGTAAGGTTTGATCGACCGCCGCCAAAAACATGGGCAAGAATACGGCCGAGAAAATGGCGAGAAAAACAGAAGTCGGTAAAGGGTCACTCTGGGATAACGCAGGCCCTAAGGACATATTGTCTCCGCTAACTCATCAGCCCAAGTACATAAAAGAAAGCGCATAAAAGAAAGTGCATAAAGAAGATGTGCTAAATTCGCCTTGCATTCCAATACTTAGACGCCCAATAACTGTTATGCAGGCTCGAAATCTTCACCCCTTGGCTAGTGGAAACATGGAGAAAATTATCGTCGCCCACATAAATGCCGACATGGTGCGTGCTCCAACCTGTCTTGAAAAATACCAAGTCGCCCTTGCGCAGTTGATTTCGCGGCACAGGTTTCCCTAGGGCTTGCTGTTCTTCAACCGTGCGCGGCAGCGTCATACCCAACATCTTCTGATAGGCAACCGACACAAAGGCCGAGCAATCTATGCCCCGCTTAGTGCCACCACCTAAACGATAGGGCACACCGCGCCACTCAGAATGCAGTTCGGAGATATTGCTATCGTTCCAAACCGAGACAGGTTCAACTTGCTTTACCACAGGCTTAGGTTCTGGCGCGCTCGCACAAGCGCCAAGGCCTAAGGCTAAGATAACTATCAGTAATCGTTTCATAGCTTCAAACTCATTGCAGGCAGATTTCACAGTAACGTAATTTTGAGTTTTTATCAGGTAAATTCAGGGCGGCTGGGGATCAAAACACCCCAACACCCGCGCACTCTAGCAGACTAATCTAACCCAAAGCTTAAAACTATAACGCCGTCCACAATAAACGCACGCCCACCAGCACCATTAAAATCAAGATGATGCGTTTAAATAACCTGTCGTTAATTTTATCTTGAATAAACAAACCTAGCTTTACCCCTAACCATGCCAGCGGCACCAGTAGCAGAGAAACTAAAATATTCTCTTGGTTAATCTGCCCAAGCAAACTGTAGGGGACAAGCTTGACCAGATTCACCACAGCAAAAAACACCACTGCCGTGGCTAAAAACTCCGCCTTAGCCAAGCGCAGCGGCAACAAATAAGCGTTGAGTGGCGGCCCGCCTGCATGGGCAACAAAGCTAGTAAATCCCGCAGTTAAGCCACACAAGCGTCCAACCAGAGGTGAAGGTGATGCTTGGGTTTTATCCCCCAGAATCAAACCATACAAACCAAAACCGAGGGACACACAGCCTAAAATCGCCCGTAAATATTCTTCATTCAACCTATCAAACAACAGATAAGCGATAAAAATACCCACTATCGCCGCGGGCAGTAATATCCATAAATGACGCGAATTATGTTGCCCCCACCAAGAACGTACGCTTAAAAAATCCATATAAATCAGCAGTGGTAACATGACTGCCGCCGCTGTAGCAGGGCTAATGGCCAGCGCCAATAGCGGGACAGTTAAGCCGCCCACGCCACCCGCAAAACCGGATTTAGAAATCCCCGTAATCAATACTGCGGGTATCGCCACCAACCAAAAAAGAGGGTCCGTTAACATCAACACATCCTGAATAACGCCTTATGGCTATCAAGTTACCTGTTGTTGAGGTGATAAAAAAGTAAAAAATCCGCAGCCATTTGGCTGCGGATTTTTTATGTTAGCTTTTGGCTAAAGAGGAAAAGCTTAGCTTACGCCTATGCAGATTCGGCCGTCATGCTCACTAAGCGCGGTGTACTCTTAGTCGCTTTCTTGGCTGACGCAGGAGTTTTAGGCTCTGGCAAACGTATGGTTAATGACATCACTAACGCCACCACCAGCAGGACTAGAATCACGTTGAAGGTCGCAATAAAGCCACCGAATAACGAGGCGACAATCGAACCGATAATACTGCCGACACCAAAACCTAAGTAGATAACCCCATAGTTTTTAGTCAGATTATTCAGGCCGAAGAAGTCGCTCACCAGTGAGGGATAAACAGTAATAGTGCCACCAAAACTAAAGGCAACGCAGGCAACCGCGACGAAGAACAAGTTTGCATTCAAAGGGATAAACAACAGTAACACCATACCAACTAGAGTGATGATCTGCGCCAGCGAAATAACCCGAATGCGGGGGATTTTGTCTGACAGTATACCCAGCACTAAACGACCACTGAGGTTCGCCATGGCAATTACCGCAACCGCATTAGCGGCGACCAGTACAGGCAAGTCGACCATCTTCTCGCCGATATCTTTCGCTACACCAATCACATACAAACCACTCATACAGGCGGACAGGAACATCAGCGCCAACATCCAGTATTGTGGCTTACGCATGGCTTCAGCGAGGGTGAAGTCGCGGCTTTCGGCTTGCTGACTTGCGGCTGATTGTGCTGGCGCATCTTTCATCAACATGCCGCCACACAAAACTAGCGCCATGGCGATTAACCCCCACAGTTGGAAGGTGGTTTCAAGGCCGGTATTTTCGAGTAACAGCACGTTGATGTACTTAAATCCAAGGCTACCTAGACCATAAGCGCCAATCGCTAACGCCGAAATCAGCCCTTTGCGTTCGGGGAACCACTTCACGCAGTTAGACAAGGTCATCAAGTAGCCAGTGCCATCGGCAAAGCCCACTAAAATCCCGGCACACAGGTAGAGCATCATCAAGTTACTGGCTTGGGCAGTGAGTAAGAATCCCAGCCCGAGTAATAGGCCTGCACCTAAGGTGACATTACGCACGCCGAAGCGTTCCTGTAATTTGCCCGCCATGGAAGAAGCCACGGCCAAAGACAAACTCAGCAAACCAAATACAAACGCCACTTGGCTGACAGGCTCGTCGAGCTTAACGGCCAACTGCGCATTGAACAGGCTCCAAGTGTAAACTGAGCCGAGTGCAAACTGGGTGATAATAGTACCAACTAAGGTCAGGTACCGAGTACGGTTCATCTCTTTAGTCATGATGCATCTCGCTTTAGGGGATCAGGAATTGAGTCCACTATAAGAGAGATGCGATTCGCGCCGATCAATTAAGGCATGAAATACAGATCTGCAGGAATGAATGACAATTACAGCCTCATCAGCTGTCGAAAAGCCTTAATATTACTACGGCTAACGGGCACCTCGAACGACAAATCATGCAACCTAATCAGGTAAGTGCTATTGAACCAAGGCACGATTTCGCGGATCTTGTTGATATTGACGCAATAGGAACGGTGACAGCGGAAAAAGCCCTCGGCGGGCAAGCGGCTGACAAACTCGCTAATGGTCATCTGCATCACATAACGGTCGGTGCGGGTGTACACATAAGTGAGTTTTTCATCGGCCTCGGCATAATAAATTTGCTCGCAGGGCGTAACGATAATCCGCTCACCCTTGACTAAGTTCACGGTACGACTGGCATTACTCGCCGCTTCATGTTGCGGCTTTGGCGCTTGTCGCCCAACTTGCTCAATTTTCTGCAATAAGCTGATGATCCGCGGCTCATTATAGGGTTTGAGAATATAATCGAAGGCTTCGAGCTCAAACGCTTCTACCGCAAATTCTTTATGGGCAGTGACAAACACCACATGGGGAGGATGGGTCGATTTATGCAGATTCTTCGCCAGCAATAAGCCATCGATGGACGGAATTTGGATATCCAAAAACACCACATCAACCTCATGATCCTGCAGATATTTAAAGGCCTCCAAGCCATCCTCAAAGCTTGCCACTATGTCTATCTCACTGTGGCTCTTCACTAAATATTCTAGCTCCTCACGGGCCAGATATTCATCTTCAACTATGATGGCTTTTAACATACTTGCGCCTCATTTTCCGGTAAATAAAAGCTGACTTCAGTCCCCGGCTCCAGCCGTTTAAGCTGCAGCCCTTCGCCGTACAATAACTTCACCCTCTGGTGCACATTCGTCAGTCCAATACTACTGCTTTCTATACGACCCGCAGCGACGCCATCTATCACCTCTTGGCTGATGCCATAACCAGTGTCACGCACGGCCACGCAAATGCCAGCATCGAGTTTTTTCACTTCTATGGTCACTCTGCCCGGCGCACTGCGCGGCTGAATGCCGTGCAAAATGGCGTTTTCCACCAGCGGCTGCAACAGGAGGCAAGGTACACAAAAATGCACATCGTCAACATCGAAGATCACTTCAAGCTTGTCGCCAAAACGCGCCTGCTCAATGGCCACATAATCACGGACTTGTTTCACTTCTTCTTGAATATCAATTAGCTCATCGCCTTTAGCTAAGTTATAGCGCAGATAATCGGCCAGATTGGCAATCAACTCCCGCGCCTGCTGCGGCCGAATACGGATCAAAGAAGAAATCGCATTGAGGGCATTAAACAAAAAGTGCGGGTTAATCTTGCTCTGCAGCGCAGTGAACTCCGCCTTACGGGTCATCTCTTGCAGTTGCTCGATACGCGACACTTCCATCTGGGTCGAAATCAACTGCGACAAGCCCACCGCCATCTCTCGTAGCGAGCTGGTAATCCGATAGTTATTGCGATAATAAATCTTCAGCGTACCGCTTACCGTGCCGTTTTCACGCAGCGGGATTATGATGACCGAATGAAAGTCCGATAAATGATATTGGCGTAAGTCGTTGTTAATAATGTTTTGATCTAGCTCTATCGCCCTTTGCGTCATCTCACTAATCGCTTGATGACCATCGACCTCGTAGTAATCTTTGCCAACGCCCATATAGGCTAATACATCGCGAGTATCAGTAATCGCCACGGCATCGGCATGGATCTCATTACGGATAACAGCGCACACTTGCTCTAAGGCATGGCGGTCAATTTTGCGGAAGAAAGGTAAGGTTTTGTTGGCAATATCCAGCGCGAGCTTGGCCTGCTTAGCGGCAATAAGCTCTTTCTCATCGTCGAGGTCCTGCACTAGCTTAATAATCAGTCCGATACACACAGTGCCCGCAATCATGGGATAGGCAATGTGACTGACTATCTCAACGCCCACCTCGTGTGGCTCTGTCAGCAACCAAATCAACAACATGGTCAGCGTTTCGCACAACATGCCCGCCACAATGCCATAAATCCACAACTTAGATTTGGGGCATTTATAATAAATCCAGGTCGCCATAAGGCCGGCAATAATGCTGGCGATTAAACACGGAATCGAGGTATCACCATCCATATCAATCAGATATCTATGCAGCCCAGACAGCACGCCCGCGGGAATACCAACCCAAGGGCCAAATAATATCCCGCCGGAAATAATCGCGATAATCCGCACGTTGACCAACGCGCCTTCAACCTCAATGCCGGTATAAGTACTGAACACCGCAAATAAGCAAAATATCGCCGCCACAGAGACCAGCTCTGCGGGAGTGTGATTACGCTTTTGGAATAAACGCTGGAACGGTCGAGTGCGGGTTAAAAAGAACAAGGTCATCAGCATCAAGGCTGCCCGTTCAAATACCGCCAGTAACATCATTTGATTTTCGAGCACGCTTTCCCCTTTGCAGATCTGACTTAACGCGTGAAGGATAAAAATCACCGAGACTAACCCAGAACTCATCCGCTATTACGGCTCGAGTAAAACATCAAACGCTAATGCCCCACATAAATACAGGCTTGCTAAAGTAAAGGACAGCAAAAACTCCCATACACGCGGCCTCAGTCACAGATTCACGTTTGAATTGGGTTAACAAAGTCTATTGAAGGACGATTTGCAAAATCCACGGGAATACCCGAAGCTAAAACCTTCGGCTCAAATACAAGATGAGATCTAAAACCAGTTCAGCATGCCAGATAAACACTAACTAAGTGTGTCCTCACCAAGGAATAAGGAGCGAACATGAGTGAAGTTCAAGCACAGTTTTATGGTGGCCCTAAGGAATGCCCAATTGAAAATGGCCGCATTCAAGTTCAACGAATTTCCCCTAAAATCAGTGATGTTGGCGGCATTCCCGTCGCACGGGCTATTCCACAAAAAGAGCGTCGTCTTATCGGCCCTTGGTGTTTCCTCGACCATATTGGCCCAGTCACCAATGGCCCTGAGCTAAACGTTAGCCAGCATCCACATATTGGGCTACAAACTTTTACTTGGATGCTCGAAGGCGAAATCATGCACAAGGACAGTCTCGGCAGCGCCCAAGTGATCCGCCCTAAACAAGTTAACTTGATGACCGCCGGACACGGTATCGCCCACACCGAAGAGTCCGTAGCAGGCCATAGCACTCTGCACGCGGCGCAGCTGTGGATTGCCCTACCGCTTGAGCATAAAGACACAAGCCAGAGGTTCGATCACTATCCTGAACTCCCGACGTGGCACAATGCGGGCGTTGATTTCACTCTGCTGATTGGCCGTTGGCAGCAGCAACAGGCGCCCACATTGCACTTCTCGCCGATAGTGGCGATGGATTTATTTGCCGCCGAAAACACTGAGCTTACCCTGACTCTCGACCCGAGTTTTGAATACGCCCTCATGCCACTCGAAGGCT
Organism: Shewanella hafniensis; assembly: GCF_019655335.1. GTDB lineage: Bacteria > Pseudomonadota > Gammaproteobacteria > Enterobacterales > Shewanellaceae > Shewanella > Shewanella hafniensis. The sequence goes on along the minus strand of NZ_BPFD01000062.1, from coordinate 17,236 downwards.
TTTTCCGTATCGATGACCAAAGTTTCAATGATAATGATCTCGCCTATCTGGGCATGTTACGTGAAAGCGTCACAGTCGAACTCGACGCGGGTTGTCGCATACTGTTGATTGGCGGCGCACCACTGGCCGACCCTGTCAGTATTTGGTGGAATTTTGTCGGCCACAGCAAAGACGAAATCGCTAAAGCCCAAGCTGATTGGGAGGCCCACTCGACACATTTTGATACTGTGCCCGGCTATAACGGCAAGCGCTTAGTGCCACCGCCGATACCTTGGTGATCTTCAGCTAAATAATGGCAGGCAAATACTTGATAGCTAGCCCATTAGCGTCAATCCGATAACTGCCCACGCCTAGGATGGCTTACCCCATGAGTCTATGTGGTAAGCCTGATTATTAGCTCGCAGCTTGATATCAGTGTGCGAGAACATCCCGAGTAAACTGCACGCTAAGCTACTCACAGGGCTATAAATTTTACGGATTTTTTACGCGCTATCTTAAAATGGCTTTGCTAGAGTACAGACACTTTCTTTATATGCGTCTTTCTATCCATGACTTCATCCATAGCGGCTACCATGACTAATTACTGGCGTTCGCACCCAACATTTTTTACTGGCGTAGTGCTAGTTATCGCGATTTTCAGCAGCGCTTTTATCGATTATTTTGCTGGCTCCACCATAGCCGTACTGCTGATCTTACAATTAGCTGTGGTCGCTATCGCCCTGCAATGCAACGCCAACTTTGCCTATTTTGCGGCTGTATTTGAGGCGACCAGTTTTAATTTTCTGTTTACCACCCCGCGTTATTCGCTACAGATGTTCAATCTTGAGGACATTCTCAATCTAACTGTGTTTCTACTTGTCGCCCTCACCACCAGCAAATTGGCCGAACTTTATCGCCGCCAGCAAGCGGCACTCGAACAGGCTCAGTTACGCAACAGCATCTTATTGTCGGTTTCCCATGACTTACGCACCCCGCTCTCGACCATTATCGGCACCTTAACGACCCTGAAGGAATACATGCCTAAGCTCAGTGCATCGCAAAAAACTGAGCTGATTGATAGCGCGGCCGCCGAGAGTCATCGTCTGCATCAATATATCGAAAACCTGTTACAGGCCACTAAGTTACAACACGGTGCACTCAAATTTAACCTAGACGAAGCCAATCTGCGCGAAGTGTTACAGCGCACTATCGCCCGCTTTCAAACCGCGCAACCTAGGATCAAAATTCACAGTGAGCCAGAGCTACCACCATTAATGATTTGCAGCTCTTTGATTGAACAAGCGATTTTTAATGTGCTCGACAATGCCCTGCACTATTCACCCACCAGCCAACCTGTAACAGTCAATCTCTATCGCCACCAAGATATGCTGCGCATCGATATTCAAGACTTAGGACAAGGCATAGCCCCATCTCAAAAGGAGGCGATTTTCGAGTTGTTTTACCGCCAACATCCTTCTACCGATGGCGGCGCAGGATTGGGCCTTCCTGTCGCCAAAGGCATTATTATTGCCCATAACGGGAGTCTCAGTGCCGAAAATGTTGCCCAAGGCAGTCTGATCCGCATCGCATTACCGATAACGAAGGAAAATGTATAAATGGCTTACAAGGTGTTAATCGTGGATGATGAGCCGCAAATTCATACCTTTATGCGGATCTCACTCGAGGCGGAAGGCTTTGAATACATAAGCGCCACCAGCATAGCCACGGCGCTCAAACAGTACCGCAGCCATCAACCGCACCTTATCGTGCTCGACCTCGGCCTGCCCGATGGTGATGGCATCGAGTTGCTCCATGCGCTGCGCCAACAGGATAAGACCCCTGTGCTAGTACTCACCGCCCGCGATCAGGAGGAAGAAAAAATCCGCCTACTCGAGGCAGGTGCTAACGACTACCTGAGTAAGCCCTTTGGGATCAGGGAATTAATCGTTCGCATCAAGGTGTTGGTTCGCGACCTTGTGGATACCTCAAGCGGCGCCGATATGCTGCAATTTGGCCCGCTCACTCTACAAAAGAGCAGCCATCAATGCTGGCTTAACCAGCAGGAAATCGCCCTCACCAAAAAGGAGTTTGCCCTACTCGTTCAGTTAATGTCCCACCCTGGGCAATTGCTGAAACAGAGCGACCTGCTGCGCAATATCTGGGGCGAAACTCACCAGGAAGATGGCCATTATCTACGGATTTTAGTCAGCCAACTGCGCAAAAAACTTAACGATAGTGACGAACAACAACTGATCAAAACCGAGCCTGGCTTAGGGTATCGGCTCACTGACCTCGGCCCGCCCTAGGCCAGCTCGCCTCACTCTTTAGTTCAACCACACAAGGATATGAAATGGCACATTTTACTGTCATCGGATTAGGCCGCTTCGGCGTCGCAGTGAGCCGAGAACTGATCCACTTAGGTCATACGGTCACTGGTGTCGATAATGACCATAAAGCTGTTGAAAAATATGTAGAAGTTCTTACCGAAGCCGTAATTTGCGATTGCGCCGATGAGGCGTCACTAAGGGAACTCGATCTTGCCAGTAGCGAAGTTGTGATTGTCGCTATCGGTTTTGATATGCAATCGAGCCTGCTGTGCACACTGGCACTGAAAAATCTCGGCGTGCAAAACATTTGGGTTAAAGCCAGTAATAAGGCGCACCACACCATATTGTCTAAACTCGATGTTACTCGGATTATCCACCCTGAAGAAGATATGGGGGTCCGCGTCGCCCAGTCGCTAAACTATCCCATGGTGAATAACTTTCTCGCCATCGGCGACGGGCTCTATATTGTTGAAATCCACATTAAAGCCCATTTGCATCAAGCCACTGTTGGCCAACTGCTGGGGAACTTGCAAGAGAAAAACACTGATGAGCAAATCAACGTGCAACGCAGCCCTAAGGGCAAAGTCGCGCCGTTAATGGTCAAACGAGAGCAAAGTGTATTTAGCAAGATTGATAGCGATTTTACCTTGCACACAGAAGATGCCCTATTCCTCTGCGGTAGCCGTGCCGAGTTAAAACAGCTCGCGCCAAGGTTGGTGTAAGGTGGTTCAATGGCATCCTTCGCTCACCCTAGAGCACACTCCTAAAAGCGGCAAAAAACTCTTTGGCGCGCCGCCCTTTATTTTAAGTGCAAGCTTTGCTCTGTTGATCCTCGTCGGCACATGTTTACTTAAACTGCCCATCGCCACCGAGTCGCCCATTACTTGGCTACAAAGTCTGTTTACCGTCACCTCGGCGGTGACAGTAACAGGGCTTGTGGTCGTCGATACTGGCAGTGTGTTCACGCCCTTTGGCCAAGTGATAATCGCACTGTTAATTCAATGCGGTGGTTTAGGCTTGATGACCTTTGCGATTGTCACGCTAATAGCGCTGGGCGGTAAGATTGGCTTTCTGCAGCAAACCGTTGCAAAAGAGGCGTTTAATCAAACAGATACCTCGACATTAGTCTCGACCGCAAAAGCCGTGCTAGTGTTTTCGCTATTGGTTGAAGCCGTCGGCATGCTGATTTTATCTGTCTACTGGAGCGGCGAGCTGGGCTGGCAAACTAGCTTATTCCACGGCTTTTTCTATACCATTAGCGCCTTTAATAACGCAGGTTTTGCCCTAAGCCCAGATAGCTTAATGCCCTATGTGGCCGATCCCGTGATCAACCTGACCATCACAGGTTTATTTATCATTGGTGGTTTAGGATTTTCGGTGTGGATAGATCTGCGCAGGAACAAACGTTGGTCAAAACTCACCGTTTACAGCCGCATGATGATTACTGGAACTATTGTCATCAACACGGTCGCCGTGATTGCGATTTACTTTATTGAGTACAACAACCCCAACACCTTGGCGCCCTTAAGCGAACTAGGCAAATGGTTGGCCTCTTGGTTTCAAGCCGTAACCCCGCGCACCGCAGGCTTTAATACCCTAGCGATTGACCAACTCGAAGACGCCAGTACCTTACTCATACTCGTGCTGATGTTTATCGGCGGTGGGTCCCTCAGTACCGCCAGCGGCATTAAAGTCGTCACCTTTATGGTGCTGATTTTGGCCACTTATGGTTATTTACGTCGCGACGAAGCCATCTATGTGTTTAAACGGGAAATCCCAAAAGATACCGTCAGCAAAGCCTTAGCGCTGACCATCATCTCTTTGGTCGTATCTTGGCTGGCCATTTTCATACTGGTATTAAGCGAGAAAGCGCCGTTAGTCGATATCGTCTTCGAGGCCATATCCGCACTGGGCACTGTCGGTTTGTCCCGAGGTTTGACAGGTAACTTAACTAGCCTAGGCCAAGCCATCATCATCTTTATGATGTTCATGGGACGCCTCGGCCCACTCATGCTCGCCTACTTTCTTGCCAATCCAAGGGTGAAAAAACTGCGCTACGCAGAAACCAAACTGGCAATTGGTTAAATTAATTAGTTGGACGGCTGGCATTGCAAGATAGTCAATGCCGCTATTGGTTCAACTCAGCTTAGCTGTGGGCGATCAACAAATGGCACAGCGGGGCGTTAATGTAATAATTAGCGCGCCCCACTTTTTGTTTCGTTAAAAATCCGTACTCGACCAGTTGCTCTAAATATTTAGTGACGCCAGTAGTAAGTAAAACAAACGAGTCTATATAGATAAATTTCGCTCTTTTTTATACTTAATAGATTCAATATGTGTAATTTTCCTCAAAAATTATACATGACGGAGAAAAACACGTATCGTTTTTCAATTTTTCTATACATTACACCTAACTCGTTCAACTCAATGGCAAGAACGTCAAATAGCAACTAACTCAGCAAAATCAGTTACTTTACACATAAACATGGCTCATTTAACATCTGCTGCTTCTTATTTTAATGTAGAGTGGCCAACCTAAACAGAAAGGGCAGATCACCAGTACAATGTGCCAAGATCAGCGTCGAGTAATATAGAGCGTCTTGCCAACAATATTTCACGCTCTCTTGCTAACTCGTCCAGCCTTGCATCAATTGCGCTTAACTCTTCAGCAATCATACGCCCTCCACAAATACCATCTAATCAAATTTATCCTGACGCAAAGTTAGCTGTAAACCATATCATTAATGAGCTACAATAAATTCACATTAATAATATCTGTCAGGATTAAAGCTTTGTCAGTCTCAGCGTTAGTTGCCAATAGACTATCTCGAATGAAACGAGGCGTCCCATTTTCTATAGAGAACTTTTATTCTCTAGGCACGACGACATCTGTTCAAAAGGCAATGAGCCGACTAGCACAAACAGGGGAAGTGGTTCGTGTGGCAAAGGGGTTCTATTCCCGCCCCAAACCCTTACCTAGCATTCCGTCTATCAAGATTACGGCAAAGGCAGAAGACGTCGCGCAGACATGGGCACGGACTCATCACTATAAAATAGCGCCTCAAGGACTCGAATCGGCTTATCGACTTGGCATGCAAACGCAAGCGCCCGTTAAAGCCGTATATTGGACGACAGGACCCAGTCGTGAGTTCCATGTTGGTCATCAAACGGTACAAGTCAAACATACGACAGAAACCAAATTACAGTGGATAAATAAGCCAGAGGGAACCTTATTGAGAGGCTTGCTCTCTTTATCGCCGGAACACACTTCTGTCGCGACCCTGCTTATGGCAATAAAGCGTTTAAATCTTCGCGAAAATGAAGCAATTGAGGTTATTCGAAAACTCAGTAACAGCCCAATATTGAAAATGTGGCATTCCAAGTTACATCAACTAGAGAGCAACCTCAGATGATGAGCATTTTTGACTGGTATGCAGATAAATCCAAACATGCAGAACTCGCCGGCATGTTTGAATATGCCGCTCAGCAACATGAACATGGCTTAGTGGCAAATTTTTTAGAAAAGGATGTTTGGGTAGCAGAAATACTCCGCCTACTCTACGACGAAAGGCCGCTCGGAGACTGCTCTGTTGCCTTTAAAGGTGGAACCGCTCTCAGTAAATGTTGGGGTGCTATTGAGCGATTCTCAGAAGACATTGACTTATCTATCCACTGGGCTGATTTATCTGGGTTATCTGAAGAGGATGAGTTGACCGCGTGGAAAACAAGCACTCAAAGCACTAGCCAAAATAGAAAGTTTAGAGATGCACAACAAAAACGCTTAGTGCAGTGGAGCAATAACTTAGTTGAAACACTGAATGCTCGATTCGCCCAGTACAACATAGCAGGGCTCTGCGCCAACGTTGAGCCTGACTCTCATGGTGAAAAAATTGATATCCATTTCCCGCGAGTCACCCATAGCGCTAATGACGATCAACTTGATCATTTACTATTAGAATTTGGTGGTAGAAATCGCGGCAAACCAACGGAAGTCATCGATGTCGCATGCTACATGGATAGCATTACGGCCTTCCAATCCCTGGCATTGCCCAAAGCAAAAGTGATGGCATACCAGAGAGACTTTATTCTTTGGGAAAAATTAACGGCACTCCATCAATTTGCTACCCAAGAAAAGGAGCCTAATCCAAACAGACTCGCTCGACATTGGTATGATGTCGATTGCCTGTTAAGGATGGGATTTGCAGATCCTTATAATACGCCAGAGGCGATGCTGGCCGTCATCGAGATGAAAAAATACCGCTTCGCAAACCCAGGCGTCGATTACGAAAAAATCCTTCAAGGACAGCTAACACTTATCCCAACACCTAAAAGATTAGACGAGATAGCAAAGGATCACGCCCGAGCTATTGCTGGAGGGATGTTTTTTACCACACCGACATCGTTTGACAGCATAGTCATGCGTCTTAACGTCATGCAAAACGACCTCAATCAGCATCTTGCTGCATTGCTCAAGTAGTATGAGCCTACGTGATCCGTACCGCTGGGGATCCATCACACTCACTCAGATATAGCTGTCGAGCAGAGTCTATTCATTATCTTTTTATGGATTGTAGCGACGGGTTGAACGGACCAAAGGTGGTTTTGCTAACGAGAACGGTTTATTCAAGCTGCTTTACGCGGGTATATTGAAGACATCAGAGCGCTGGACGCATCCCATCCAAAATTGTAATTTGACACTGTCACAACCGGAAGTAGAGAGCTGTATGCACAATTAAGTGCAAATTTTCTGGTCTTGAAACCGGACTATTCGCTAGCAACAGCTCAAATTGAAAACGCTCCAAATGTGGTCGATTTCCGAACGAATAAGCTATTAGCGGCAAAGTGGAAAAAGACGAAACATTGATAATCAGCTTTATTTAACCCCATAAAAACGAAGATGTTCCTTTTACCTTTTAAATCAATGTTATAAGGTAGATTCTATCAATTTATACAAAAAAATTGTCTTCGTTGAATTCACATAGTCTTCGTTTTAATTTCATCACTCTTATGCAAGATATGCGCTACACCGCTTGTCCTGCGGCAACGCCGGATGCCCAGGCCCATTGGAAATTAAACCCGCCTAACCAACCACTTACGTCCATGACTTCGCCGATAAAGTAGAGTCCTGCGACTTTGCTGGCTTCCATGGTTTTGGATGACAGCTCATTACTATCAATACCACCTAAGGTCACTTCGGCGGTGCGGTAGCCTTCGGTGCCGTTCATCAATACTGTCCAGTGGTGTATATCATCCACCAGTGTTGCGCGCTCAGCGTGCACTAGCTGATTTAACGCTTTATTCAACAGGGCTTCATCGAATAACACTTCGATCAGCCGTTTAGGCAACCATTGGCTGAGGGTGTTGCGCAGGCTTTGTTTTGGATGTGCGGCGAGCTGTTGCTCTAGCAATTGCGCCAAATCCATATTCGGCAAGAGATCAATTTCTATGGTTTCGCCCGCTTTCCAATAGTTGGAAATCTGCAAAATGGCGGGGCCAGATAAGCCACGGTGAGTGAATAGCAGCGCTTCGCTAAACGCAGTGCCATCTTTGGCGGTAATGCGGCTCGGTACGGCTATGCCCGACAAAGGTTCGAAACGAATTTTATCTTCACTGTGCCAGGTAAACGGTACCAGACCCGCGTGAGTTGGCAATACTTTAAGACCAAATTGCTCGGCTAGTTGATAACCGTAAGGCGTGGCGCCCAGCTTTGGCATGGATAAGCCGCCCGTGGCAATAACCAATGAGTCGCAGCTCAGTTCACCATTAGAAGTGTTAAGTTCAAAGCGACCTGCTTCGGTCTTTTTAACGGCCAGAATATCGGTGCGCAGCTTAATCGTCACGCCCGCCCATTCACACTCGGTCAATAGCATAGTGACTATCTCTTTGGCCGAGTCATTGCAGAACAATTGGCCGTGATCGCGCTCATGGTATTCAATGCCGTGGCGCTCGACTAATTCAATAAACTGCTGCGACGGATAACGCGCGAGTGCCGACTTAACAAAGTGCGGGTTGCCACAAAGGAAATTAGCGGGCTCGACTTTAAGGTTGGTGAAGTTACAACGCCCGCCGCCGCTGATGAGGATTTTACGCCCAGCTTGCTTGGCATTGTCGAGTACGAGTACATCACGGCCACGGTAACCTGCGGTCGCTGCACACATTAATCCTGCGGCGCCGGCTCCGATAATAATGACATCATGATGTTTCACGATCTTACTCCACACAGATAAATTGATTGGTATTGGCTGCCAACAGGCCGTTTGCTGACTCGCGAACCCTTAGCAAGCAAGTCAGCAACCGCTAAACGGAGCAAAGATAAGCTCAAACGTTAGGCACAAATCCCCTCTTTCACCATCCATGGCGACCGGGGATAAATACTTCCGTGCATAAAAAAGGGCGCTATTTTAGCACCCTTTCTTTTATTCAGCATCATCACGGCTCGCGGTTTATTGCGTAGGCGTTTCTGATTTCTTTTCTCTGCTGAGCAATTCTTTCGCAGCATCGACGGGCGATTTACCTTGGTACAAGACTTGGTAAATCTGCTCAGTGATTGGCATTTCAACCCCAAGGCGTTTCGCAAGGGTAAACACTTCCTTGGTATTGCGATAACCTTCAACCACTTGGCCGATTTCAGCCTGTGCTGTCATCACATCGCAACCTTTACCTAAGGCTAATCCGAAACGACGGTTACGGGATTGGTTGTCGGTACAGGTCAACACTAAGTCGCCTAACCCCGCCATGCCCATAAAAGTGGCCGCATTGGCACCTAAGGCTTCGCCTAAACGCGTCAATTCGACTAAACCACGGGTAATCAAGGCCGTTCTGGCATTGGCACCAAAGCCGATTCCGTCAGACATGCCCGCACCAATCGCGATCACGTTCTTTACCGCGCCGCCAAGTTGCAGTCCGGTAAAGTCGTCGTTGGCGTAAACCCGCAAACGTTTAGGGCTGTGTAACAGCTCAACGAGATCGTTAGTGAAAGTAGGACAAGTGCCCGCAACCGAAATGGCCGTAGGTAAACCCATGGCTAATTCTTTCGCGAAGGTCGGCCCAGATAACACCGCCAGCGGATATTGCTCACCTAACACATCACGGGCCACATCTTGCAGCAAACGTCCGGTTTCAGGTTCGAGCCCTTTCGTTGCCCATACGATGCGCGCATCGCTACGGAGTAACGGTTTAGCTTGCTCAAGCACAGTACCAAACACATGGCTTGGTACTACCACTAACACATTGTTACTGGCAGCTAAGGCTTTGGCTAAATCGGCTTCGATCTGTAAACAATCAGGAAACGCAATACCAGGCAAAAACGCTTGGTTGCACTTGTCTTGAGCGAGCGTTTGCATGTGGGCAGGATCGTGTCCCCATAACAAGGTCTTATGACCATTGCTGGCTAAAGAAATGGCAAGGGCGGAGCCATAAGAGCCCGCCCCTAATACCGTGATATCGGCAGAGTTTTTCATGTAATTAAGCGTTAGCTTCTTCGGCAGCTGGTGCAGTCGCAGCAGCTTGACGTTGTTGCACGTATTGGGCAAACAGCGCGTCGAAGTTCACTGGTGCTAAGTTCAGTTGTGGGAAAGTACCACGGCCGACTAAGCTGCCCACGGTTTCGCGAGCATATGGGAATAGGATGTTAGGGCAGTATGCACCTAATGAATGTGCCAGTTGTGGCTCAGTCAGACCAGTGATAGAGAAGATACCAGCTTGTTGTACTTCACATAGGAAAGCAGTATCGCCACCGTTTTGTGCCGTTACCGTTAAAGACAGGACAACTTCATACACATCGTCAGCTAATTTAGCGCTGCGCGTGTCTAAATCTAACTTAACTTCTGGGTTCCATTCTTTTTGGAATACAGCTGGGCTGTTAGGCGTTTCGAAAGACACATCTTTAGTGTAAACACGTTGGATGTTGAATTGTGGGGCTTGTTGTTCGTTGTTTGCTACTTCAGCCATAATTTCCTACCTATCCTATCAATGTTGTATCGGCTTTTCGTTGAAAGCCAATTATTATTTGAAAGCCAATTACTATTTGAATGTAAATTGGCCCGGGGCTTATGTTACTCAAGGCCTGTATCAGATCTCGGTATCATCCCAACTTTCACCCATATTCGGGTATCGATCGAACCAGTCTAAAAACTTACATTAAGCCCTTAGCGACCGCAGGATCAGTATGCCAAACAATGATGACTTTATTACTGCACTATCCGGTGGATTGAGTGCAGCTTAAATCATAACTGCCGCCGACAACTTATCTTTTGCTTTTTGAAACAGGCATATTTGCTGCCTGCCATTCACCCATACCACCTTTCAAGTTGTACAGGTTTTCAAAACCTTGCTTACTCAAAAGCTGAGCGGCTTGAGACGAGGTCATGCCAGCATTGCATACCAATATAATGGGACTCGCTTTATACTTTTCAAGGGCAGATATCTGATTATTTTTAATATCTGCTAGCGTAACGTTAATTGCATCAACAATATGCCCCTTGCGGAACTCATCACTTGAGCGCACATCAACCACTTTAGCGTCCTGTCTGTTCACCATAATCGTCAGTTCTTGGTGAGAAATACTTTTGATCTTTGACATGCTCGATTTGATGAGACTCGCAACAAGCACAACAAATAATCCCACCCAAGCCAGACTGAGCATTGAGTGAGCTTTAAAAAATTCGATATATTCTTGCATGATGATTGCCCGCATAAATGGCGAAAATTCGATAAGGGCACAGAGTATACCGATTGCCTTGGCAGATTGCAGCAGTTTAGTCACAGTTCGAGATCGCACTTTTAGCGCAATTGGTCCAGCACTTGTCACAAGCCACTCACAGAATCGAGCGAATTAGTGATTCGATGACCTTAATCGGGGTAAAGCGCTTTTTCATACCCAGCTAACGTAGTAATATTTGACCAATTTCAGATTTCTATCGCTTCTATAAAACTTAAAGGTATCACTATGACGACAGCTAAACGTCCGCTCGCGTTGTTGATCCTCGATGGCTGGGGCTACCGTGAAAACACGCATAACAATGCGATTTTCCACGCCAACACTCCGGTACTCGACCGTCTCAACGCTCAATATCCCCATAGTTTGATTTCAGGTTCTGGCTTAGATGTAGGCTTACCTGATGGCCAGATGGGAAATTCTGAAGTTGGCCACATTAACTTAGGCTCTGGCCGTGTGGTTTATCAAGAACTCACTCGTATCAGTAAAGCCATTGCAGATCATGAGTTTGAACAAAATCCAGCCCTGTGCGATGCGGTTGATTCAGCCATTAAAGCCGGCGGCGCAGTGCATATTATGGGTCTGCTTTCTCCCGGTGGCGTTCACAGCCATGAAGAGCATATCGAAGCTATGTGCCGCATGGCCGTTGCCCGTGGCGCGACAAAGGTTTATCTGCATGCTTTCCTCGACGGCCGTGATACACCACCGCGCAGCGCTAAAGGCAGCTTGAGCCATTTTGATGATCTGTTTACTACATTAGGCCATGGCCGTATCGCCTCGATTATTGGTCGTTACTTTGCAATGGACAGGGATAATCGTTGGGATCGCGTCTCGCAAGCCTACGATTTGATCACCCAAGGCAAGTCCAAATTCCAATACGACAATGCCGTTACAGCATTAGAAGCGGCTTACGAGCGTAACGAGAACGACGAGTTCGTCTCTTCATCGGCAATTACCGATGCCGACGGCCAAGTTGCCACCTTGCAAGATGGCGATGCACTGATATTTATGAACTTCCGTGCCGACCGTGCCCGTCAAATCACCCGTAGCTTTATCAACCCAGACTTCGATGGTTTCGAGCGTGCTGTAGTGCCGAAAATGCACTTTGTCACTCTGACTGAGTACGCCGGCGACATCAAAGCACCTATCGCGTATCCATCTGAAAACTTGATGAATACCTTAGGTGAAGTGCTGCAGAAACAAGGTCGCACTCAACTGCGAATCTCTGAAACTGAGAAATATGCCCATGTGACTTTCTTCTTCAACGGCGGCAAAGAAGAGCCATTCGAAGGTGAAGATCGCATCCTAATCAACTCACCTAAAGTGGCGACTTACGATCTACAGCCTGAGATGAGTTCAACTGAACTCACCGACAAGTTAGTGGCGGCGATTGAATCAACCAAGTACGACGTGATCATCTGTAATTATCCCAATGGCGACATGGTCGGTCACACGGGTAATTTCGATGCCGCCGTGAAAGCCTGTGAAGCAGTTGACGCTTGTATCGGCCGTGTAGTGGATGCACTGGCGAAGGTTGGAGGTGAATGCATTATTACCGCCGACCATGGTAACGCCGAGCAAATGACTGACGAAACCACAGGTCAGGCGCACACAGCCCACACCAGTGAACTGGTACCTTTCGTCTTTGTGGGCCGCGATGCGACCATAGATGAAGGTGGTAAACTCAGCGATGTCGCACCGACCATCTTGACCTTGATTGGCGAAGCCATACCAGCAGAGATGACGGGCAAGCCCTTAATCCACATTAAAGAGTAACCGTTACCTAGTGAGCACTCGACTCCTTGTTAAAGCCAGCATTATTGCTGGCTTTATGATGTTATCTTTCTCGGCCAACGCTTCTGATTTGGAGAAGCGTCAGTCCGAGTTGAAATCAATCCAATCGCAAATAAATCAACAACAAAGCGCATTAAAAACCACAAGTAAGCAAAGAGAAAAATTGCTGTCATTGCTGCGTAGCGATGAAGAAGCGATTGCGTCAGCGGCCAAAAAAGTCAACAGCACTAAAAATAGTTTAGCGCAAATCGACACTAAACTGACCGAGCTGAAACAACGTCAAGATGAGTTAGAAACGCTAAAAGTGACTCAGCAACAGACACTGTCGAAACAGCTGTCGAGCGCCTATCTTGCCGGTAATCACGATTACACTAAGATGATGCTCAATCAGCAAAGTCCTGCCACTATCGAGCGTATGTTGGCTTATTACCAATACCTCAATAAAGCGCGGATGAAGTCGATCAACGAATTAAAGCAAACCTTGACCGAGCTAGATGAGATCAAGGTGTCGCAAACGACTAAGCAAAAGCAATTAACCAAACTCGTGGCCGAACAACAGGTCCAAGCCAAACGTTTGAGCCAAGAGCAAGCTCAGCGACAACTGACCATCAAAGAGCTGCAACGTACTTTAAACTCTAAGGGCGCAGAACTTGAACAGTTGCAAATTGAAGAGGCGAGCTTAAAGCGCGTGGTAGAACAAGCGCTGCGGGCCATGAAAGACAATCCTTCAATGGAAGGTTTTGGTAAACAAGGTGGCAAACTCAAATGGCCGACTAAAGGTCGCGTCAGTGCCAGCTTTGGCAGTCAACGTTCCGGCCAAGTGGTGTGGAAAGGCACTATGTTGTCTGCACCAGAAGGGCAAAATATTCGAGCCGTTTCAGGTGGTAAGGTTATTTATGCCGACTGGTTACGTGGTTTTGGTTTAGTGATGGTTATCGATCATGGCAAAGGTTATATGAGCCTTTACGGCCATGCTCAAACCCTATTAAAAAGCCCTGGCGACATGGTAAAAAGCGGCGAAGCGATAGCTTTAGTCGGACGTTCGGGTGGACAGAGCGAGGCTGGCCTATACTTTGAAATAAGGCACAAGGGGCAAGCCGTCGATCCAGCGAAATACTGTCGCTAATCATAACGGTCCCCTCATCACAGGGGACGGCTATGAAACACATGATCCGCTATATCAGTTGCGTTGGATTAGGCCTGACTTTGGGCCTATCCATCAGCCTCTCTGGTCAAGAAAATGCTAAGTCCTATCGCAGCGATTTTGACTATCCGTTACTGCAAGATGTGCTTGAAACTGTTGAAACTTATTACGTAAAAACCGTTTCGAAAGAAGAGTTAGTGCAAGCGGCAATCAAAGGTATTTTTGAGCACTTAGATCCCTATTCCAGCTTTTTGAATCACCAAGAATTACTCGATCTCAAAGACTCCAATCGCGGCGAATATTTTGGTTTCGGCTTCGAAGTCGCAACCCAAAATGACCACATCAACATCATCGCTCCCTTCGCCCATTCCCCTGCAGAACAAGCGGGAATACGCGCGGGCGACATTATCGTTAAGCTCAACGACACACTGGCGACCGAGACGAACCTCGCCAATATTCTCGCCGAGATAAAAAAACATAGCCTAAGCAATCAAAGTATTAAGCTAGTGCTCAAGCACAGCAATGACGATGCAACCTTTGAGGTGTCACTCAAGCCGAGTACTATCACTATCGAATCTGTCACCACTCAACTGCTTGATGGCAATATTGGTTATGTCAGATTAAGTAGTTTCCAAGAAAACTCGACCGAAGATATGGTGCGTTCACTTAGCCAATGGCAAAACAAACCGCTCGCCGGACTCATCTTAGATTTACGTAATAATCCCGGCGGCCTGCTCGACCAAGCCGTTAAAATTGCCGACCTATTTCTTGCTAAGGGCCGCATAGTCTCAACCTCTGGCCGCTTCTTCGATGCCAACTCCGACTACTATGCCTCGCCACAAACCATGCTGACTAACGTGCCCATGCTAGTGTTGATCAACAAAGGTTCGGCCTCTGCATCCGAAGTGCTCGCCGCCGCACTGCAGGAAAATGGGCGCGCTAAGCTGTTAGGCGAGACCAGTTTTGGTAAAGGTACAGTACAAAGCCTGATCCCTATCTTAGATGACGGTAACGCGATAAAACTCACCATTGCTCAGTACAACACCCCCAAAGGTGAAAACATTCACAACATAGGAATCGTCCCAGACATAAAAATTGCCGCAGAAACTGGTTCCGGCGCGGGGAATTTGGCTATAATCGACGCCCTATCCGCCCATGCCTCTCTGGCCCAAGATCATCAAGTGACCTCAGCCATTGCATGGATACAGCATCATGACGAATAAGAAGAAACTGTGCGCTTACTTTATTCCTTGGCCCTATTGGCCCTAAGCATTTCTCAAAGTCATGCTGCCCAGATTGCCCTCATTATTGATGACATTGGTTATCGTCATACCGATCAGGCCGTACTGGCACTGCCCAGCACAGTGACACTCTCAGTGTTGCCTCATACTCCTCTTGGTAAAGTACTCGCCAATGCTGGCCATAAAAAGGGCCACGAAATCATGCTGCATCTGCCTATGCAGGCGCTTAATGGTAAAGCGTTAGGGCTGGGGGGATTGACCAATACTATGACTGAGGCACAAATCCGCGCCAGTGTTGTCGATGCGATTAACAGCGTCCCTTTTGCTAAAGGTGCCAATAACCACATGGGGAGCCTATTGACTCAACTCGATGATCCTATGCTGTGGGTGATGGAAACCCTCAAGCAAAAGCATTTGTATTTTGTCGATAGCATGACAACAAGGTTCACTAAGGCAGGAGAGACAGCGGATCAGTTAGGTGTGCCGTTATTAAAACGCCAACTGTTTTTAGACAATGACATCAGTGCAAAAGCACTCGAAAGACAATTTAGCTTAATGATAAGTCAGGCACATACTCAAGGTAACCTAGTGGCGATTGCCCATCCTTATCCAGAAACCATGCGCTTCTTAAAGGCCAATCTACAAAGACTAAAAACCGAGGGGATTGATCTAGTACCAGCATCAAGCTTACTCCCCATCGACATTGCACACAAAAATGGAACTAATCCAGCTGTAACACTGAGATAGACATGTCAGGCAGCAAGGCAAGTAACTCATCACTATTACTCACAATATCCAGCAGAGTATATTGATCGAGCACATTCAAATAGGCTTCAACTGCTTGTGCTAACACGCCTTTCAACTTACAAGCTGGCGTGAATCGGCAGTAAGGTTTACTGCAATCAATCGGCGCTAACGAGTTTTCTAACACCCGAACTAACTGACCTAGGTTAATCTCACTCGCAGGCTTACCCAAACGGAAACCGCCCATCTTGCCGCGAATGGTTTCGAGGTAACCCATCTTGCCTAAATGATGCACTATCTTAGAGACATGATTTGGAGACAGATCAAATACCTGAGTAATTTCAGCAATTCTAAATAAAGTGGTTCTGTCTGGCTGAACCGCCAAATACATCAAGGTTCGAACGCCAAAATCGGTATAACGAGTTAACTGCATATTTCACCTGTCAGCGATAAACTTAATGAGAGGTTTGAGCTTCGAGTTGGGTAATCAACCAAAGCGCCTCTTCGTTTGAATGACCACACACATCTTCCGATGCATCGAAATCACTACAAACCGCAGGACGATCGGGCGAGCCGAAGATCAAACATAAATTGGCATCACTCAACTGCACACAACGTTCACCTGCAGCCTTACCATTTGGCATACCAGGAATACCGCTGCTAATTGAAGGCGCAATACAGCAAGCACCACACCCAAGACGACAATTCATTTTCGTTACTCATGAAAGACATAAGGCATTATACCGTTTAATTTGTCCGAGATCAGTGTCACAGGTCAATACTGCCAAGTCGCGCACAAGCGTCATTCAGTGCGTGAAAGACATAATATGGATAAAGTGGGACGAACTTAGACAAAAATAGGTTGAGATTTAAGTTTACTACGAATGAGTTGCAACCTTTAAAAAGACTTTCATTCTATACAGGTAGAGACGATGAACTCATGAACGCGACGCGGGGGTGGGCTAGAACCTTGCAAAAGAAGCCGCGACAATAGAAATAAATTGCATAACGAAAAAAGCCTCTACATTGCTGTAGAGGCTTTCGTCTTGATGTTGGCGGAGCGGACGGGACTCGAACCCGCGACCCCCGGCGTGACAGGCCGGTATTCTAACCAACTGAACTACCGCTCCTTTAACTTAACGTTTGCACATTAAGCTAAATTAAGCGCTTGGCGATGACCTACTCTCACATGGGGAGACCCCACACTACCATCGGCGCGTTTGCGTTTCACTTCTGAGTTCGGGATGGGATCAGGTGGTTCCACAAGGCTATTGTCACCAAGCAAATTCTT
>NZ_BPFD01000061.1 GCF_019655335.1 Shewanella hafniensis | reverse complement strand
GCTGTTGTATCAAAGCTGCCCAGTCTTCATGGGAACGTTTAGCCATATTAACTCCTGATGAAATGGTCAGTCGTTAAGATAGAGGTTCAACGATATAAGCTGAAGATGTACTTGCCCGGACGCTTACAAATCTCATTCTGAGTGGCCACGAACAACAAACAAACGGGGGAATATAAAGAATATCAATTTCATTTAACATAATATACATTGTGCGCAGTATTGAGTGGAAGGTATTAGGGGCCGATAATGTGTCGTTATCGGCATTAAGGCATGTCTAACGGTTCACGTCTTTAAGTTCTCCGCCACAATGTTCACACACGATAAAAACACTATCAAAATTGTCTTTCCAAAATGGCTTATTGCATGAGTTACATTGGTAATCTGGTTTATCTTCTCCATCAACAAAAGTTATACCGCCAGCGTATGGGATTATTTGCATGATGCCGCTTCCTTAAGTTGTTCTAACGTGTCGTCCAGTTCGCCCAATAACACGCAAGATTTAGCCATTAATTGCAGTTGAGCATCTTCAGGCGCTAAGCCTTTCAGTAGAAACTCGTTGATGCTTTGTATGTCATTGCGTAGCTGGATTGCGCTATTGATTAGTGACTCATCCATGATTCTGGTTTTACGCGCACTTTTAAATATTGGTCTTGTTGACTATACAGAACTGCAATGCGCCCTTGCCTCCCGACTAGAATCTGGTAATTGACATCAGACGGTGTCCGCGAAAGATGATATCACTCTGATAAATTAATAGTGTTGCGAATCGATTTCATATCGAACCCACAGCAATCAAATAAGTTTGGCTTAGCGGAATGCCAATAAACTTAGGAGAATTGTTTGTGAAACATGCAACGGCTAACACTTTCAAACCCGCCAGTATCAATGTTGAACCTGCTGACATTGTGCCCTTGGCAGCCACCGAAACGCCCTCTCACGGGAAATCTCACTCAGGCTTTCAGTCAAGATCTCAGTCAACAGAGTCTTTGGGTACGTTAGTTATCCCTCTTTGTATTTGCGTTTTGCATTACCTATGGCCTTCGCCATGATGCTCAGCGGCAGCTACAACTTAGTCGACTCATATTTTATTTTGAAATACATCGGCGCCGATGCATTGGCTGGGGTAACGATTGCCTTCCCGTTACAAATGATGATTTTCGCTTTAGCCTGCATGATAGGAAATGGGACGGCGACCTTAGTGAGCCGATTTTTAGGGGCAAACGAGTTTAATAAGGCGAGTCAAATCGCGAATACCGGTTTTGCGTTAGCCCTATGTTGCGGCGTGATTGTCACTGTCGTCTCACTCGCCCAGCTTAATAATTTATTAGCATTTATTGGGGTAAGCTCAACACTTGCCTTAGCTGCTATAGATTATCTACAACCCATTCTCTGTTTTAGCCTGTTCACCTTTTTGTTATCCCTTAGCGGCGATTTACTCAGAGCACAAGGCAAAGTCGTGGTGATGCTGCTGGTTATCTTGTTGTCGGCGGTCATGAACATCCTCTTCGATACACTCTTTATTGCCGTATTGGAGATGGGCGTGAGCGGAGCTGCGTGGGCAACGGTGGCGGGTCAATGTGTGAGTCTATTTATCGCCGTCGTTTATTTTGTCCCAAATAACCGTTTTACCAGTAAACAGGCGTTTCACAAGCAAGCTACCCAGCCTATTTATTTTAGAATGGAGCTGATAAGGCTCAATCTCACTGAGATAAAAGCGATTCTTGGCTTGGGTAGCCCGATATTATTGTCATATCTTGGGATTGCCTGCGTGATCTCATTGGTAAATCATATTTTAGTCAGTAATTTGGCCAATGTAGTGCCAAATACGCTAGCGGCGAATGAGGTCGCGTACATGATCAGCGCTTATGGTTTGATCGGCCGCGTTAATATCTTTATCGCCCTGCCGCTCATGGCTCTCACCAGTGCAGCACAGACGATCAGTGCCTATAACTATGGGGCGATGGCATCTTCTCGGGTGTTAGCGTGTGCTAAATGGGGCATCGTCTTGACCTGCTGTTATCTGAGTGTAGTGACTATCTTATTTATGGCATTACCGACCTCAGTATTTGGTATTTTCACCGATGACCTCGCACTCATTGCCGCCTGTATTAAGATTTCGAGTGTGACGTTTATCGCCTTACCTTTGGCGGGGATCACAGGTATCGCAATTGTTGTGTATCAAGGCACAAATCGCCCTAAGCTTTCATTGCTATTATCTGGGATAAAAATCTATGGTTTATTACTGCCCCTGCTGGTCTTATTACCTCAACTATCCTTTACAGATATTTCATTTATCACAGGTGCATTAAACATTAATATCATGCCAAACGCTTTGATTGAGTTATGGATGGCCTTTCCAATCGCGGACATTTTAGCTTGTCTCTTGAGTTTATTGATCATCAGTATTTGGCCTTTTATTCACGTGCCGCGAGCAAATCGAGTTAGTCATGGAGGTAATGCAAAATGAAGTTAGCCAAGATGAAAGACTCAAGCGCCATCGCATTAAATGAAACCAAAATTCGCGCTAAAAAGCTGCTCAAAGTTTGTCAGCAGGATGAGCCGTCTGCCAAGCAAAGAGTCGCGACCTTAATGGCGAAGTTGGGCATCTTACACTCAGATCTCCAGCTTAAGCATTGCCAACAAGTGATCGCACGTGAGCTAGGGTTTATCGATTTTCATCATTGCCAGCGAGTCCTGTCGGGTCAAGCCATACTCGGGGATGATTGGGGAAACTTATTCCACACTAAGCAATGCGATACGCTACTCAATCATTGGTTTACAGGTTATTTAGCCGCGCGTGATTTTAATGCACAAGCTGAAGGCACACTACTACTCCCCTTCAAGAAGCAGTTTTTTGTGGTGGAGCGGCAGGATTACTGTAATGCGCTGAATTTGCCTATAATTTCGCAACAGGTGGATAACGCCGGCGAACCGACAATCCTGCGGGATCTGGTGAGTAGCTATGCTAATGCAGACTGGAACTTCTTTGCGCTGGCCATGATCCAACACAAATTACCCAAAGTGTAATGATGGCCATTCTTGTGGAATATGACGCAGGCATTGCGCTTTGAATGAGGAACCCGGGTAAAAATTTATAAACAGAAAAGCCATCATTGCTGATGGCTTTTCCGTTAAATATGGCGTGGGAGCTGCTATTTGAATCAGGAAGCCAAGGGTTCAAATGGCTTAAATGCAAAAAGCCGCTAATTAATTAGCGGCTTTTTGACTTAATATGGCGGAGGAGCAGGGATTTGAACCCTGGGTGGGCTATAAACCCACGCCGGTTTTCAAGACCGGTGCATTAAACCACTCTGCCACCCCTCCGAACGATGCGCATAATATAAGTAAGTGTGTTGACTGTAAAGCACTAACTCTTAATTATGCGTCAATTGTTGCTATTACACTCAATCCGCTGGATTTTGCTTCACATCGGCCACTATGCCGACACGTGCGGGATCTGGCTTAGTAAAATGTTTGGCAAAATCGCCCCACTCTTGTTGGCTCTTAAGTACATAGCCGACCACAACTAAGATAGCGCAACATAGGATACCCCAGCCGATCGCTACTTCACCTAGGCTTGCCCACATAGCGACTAAGCTAGAGGCACCAAAGGCTATGCTTATCTGCAAGAAGTTCTGTAATCCTGCGGCCTTAGCGGCATTCTGACTAAATTGCTGTAGTGCACTATTTACAACTATCGGGTAAATGGCGCCATTAGCTGCGGCTAAAATCGAGAACGAAATAAGCAGTGGGAAAATCGTGCTCGCTGGGAAAATCAGCGTGAGCATGATGATCGAAATAACGCAGGCTGCGAAAATCGACAACAAGATATTGAGTGTTTGATGCCCGCCAATGCGTTTTATCAGTAACTTACTCGCATAACCACCGACAATAAACATAATGGTTTGCGGGATAAAGCTTAGCCCGATTTCAGTCGCTTGATAACCGTGCATCTCCATCACAATCGGCCATACAGTTAGATAAGCAAAGAAAGCACCGGAACAGGCGCCGAAGATCACGACGTTGCCTAAATAGCGGGTGTTTTTCAAAATTTGCCCATAAGATACTGCAGCATGATCACTGTGCGTATGCTGACGCTTGCCTGGCACAAAGTACAAGGTCATCAATATCAGTAGAAAAGCGATAACACACAAAGAGATAAAGATTGCACGCCAGCCTAATTCGTTCAGAATGTAAGCGCCAAGGATCGGTGCTAATGCAGGCGATAATGCAACCAGTGGCATAATGTTGCTGAAAATACCTTGGGCTTTATCGGTATCATATTGTTCAACCACAATCGCTTGCCAAATAACCCCTGCACTACAGGCGCCAATCGCTTGGAAGAAGCGCGCGGTATTGAGCATGAATATAGAATCGCTGTTGGCAATAAACACGCTGGCAATGGCAAACACCACTAAACCAAAAATCAGTGCCCAACGTTTGCCGATTTTATTGACTAAGGGGCCGTAAAGTAGTTGGCCTAGGGCAAGACCCGCAAGGAAACAGGTCAGCGACATCGCCACCTCTGATGGGGTACTGCTAAATGAGCCTTCAATTGCTTTGAAAGCAGGTAAGTACATGTCAGTGGCAATAAAACCGAGCATGCTCAACATGGCTAAATAGAATAGAAACATAAAGAACTTTATGTTTACAAAGGCGTTACTAGAAGTTTTCATAAGATATTCGGGTCGGATTGACTAAAGCGTGCAGTCTAATGACTTGTTAAATCTATTGGAAACGTTTATTTTTGACTTGTGCTATCAATTATTTTCATCGGAATGGACGTCAGCTATGCTCTCAGAACAAGCGCTAGAACTCATTGATATTGTGGCTCGTGTAGGAAGTTTCACCGCAGCGGCGAATCGGCTGCATAAAGTGCCCTCTGCCGTGAGCTACGCGGTCAAGCAAATAGAAGAAGAACTCGGCGTCATTCTTTTCGAACGTCATCATCGCAGCGTAACCTTAACGCCTGCGGGTGAGCATTTTGTAAAGCAAGCCAGAACCTTGCTTACGCAGATGGATGAGATGAAACGTGGCACGCAGCGCGTAGCAAACGGTTGGCAACCGACCTTGTCCATCGCACTGGATAATATCGTCCGCGCCGACAGGATCAGCGTATTGATTGCTGACTTTTACCGTCATTTCCATGATATTGAATTAATTATTCGCATTGAGGTTTTTAACGGGGTTTGGGAAGCGCTCGCCACGGGTCGCAGTGATATCGCCATTGGTGCCACAACCGCAATTCCAGTCGGTGGCGTATACCAATATAAAGACATGGGCGATATTGAGTGGGCATTTTTAGTTAGCAAAAATCATCCATTGGCCAATATTGACCGCCCGCTCAGCGACGATGAACTGCGCCCTTTCCCCTCGATTTGTCTAGAAGATACCTCGCGGGAAATCCCCAAACGCATGACTTGGTTGCTCGAAAATCAACGCCGCCTCGTTGTACCCGATTGGATCCGCGCCATTAACTGTTTCCGCGAAGGTTTAGGTGTTGGTTATATGCCAGTGCATTTAGCGAGCGTGTTTATTAAAGCGGGTGCGCTGGTTGAGAAACAGCTAGAAAATCCGAAACAGACCAGCCCTTGTTGCCTCGCGTGGAATGCCGACAAGATGTCGCCCGCGCTCGCTTGGGTGCTGGAATATCTGGGTGACACCGAAAAATTGCATAAAGAGTGGCTGGCTTAAGCTTGGTTTAAACTCAATATGTTGATCTCTTCCCTATACTTGGCATTGAAATTAGCATCGGACTTGTCTTTGAAATCGGCATTGAACTTGGAATTGGCAGTAAGTTCAGCAGGCCTATTTATCAAGCCCATTCAGTTTTAACGCCGAATTCATGTGCTTATTGTATAAATATACGGATAGCGCCAACCTTAGCTAAACGCTTAGCACTTAAGATTGATATGTGTGGCGAGGCAAAATTTTTAAGATTAACAATTTGTTATTCATGGTTCTATGACTTTCACCCGTATCTCAGGTACGGTATCATGAATGCAGTTAAGTTCGTTTTAGGATTTTACGGGAACTTAGTGTGCTGTAAAAAATCAAAACGATCAGTTCGGAAATGTGTCAACGGAGATCAACATGACCCAAGAAACCTTATATTCGACGAGTGCGTCAACACTGGAAGTGAACAAACTTCTTAAAAACACTTATATGCTGTTGTCTATGACATTGGCCTTCTCTGCCCTGTGTGCGGGCTTGGCAATGGCATTAAATATCAGTCCATTAATGTCTATCGGCTTATCGATTGGTGGCCTAGTCTTGCTATTCGTCACTTTACGTAAAGCCGAGTCTGCAGCGGGTATCTTCTGGGTGTTTGCCTTTACGGGTATGGAAGGCGCGTCACTGGGCTACATGCTGAATCACTACGCGGGTATGGCAAACGGCCCGCAGCTGATCATGCAGGCACTGGGATTAACGTCAGTGATTTTCGTTGCCTTATCAGCCTATGCGGTCACCACTAAGAAAGATTTCTCTTTCCTACGTGGCTTCTTGTTTGCTGGCTTGATTGTGGTGATTGCCGCTGCCGTAATTAACATCTTTATGGGTAACAGCGTGGCCTTTATGGCGATTAACGCAGGTATTGCATTATTGATGACGGGTTTTATCCTGTTTGATACTAGCCGTATTGTGAACGGCGGCGAGACGAACTACATTCGCGCAACTATCTCATTATACTTAGATTTCTTAAACCTCTTCATCGCGCTATTGCACCTTATGGGCATAGGCAACGATGACTAATCCTAGTTAGCGATTTTTAGCTTAACTTGCGTTAGAATGGCCCTACTTTTAGGGCCATTTTTATTTTAAATGAGCAAATTTATTATCCAAGTGAACGGGCCCGCTTATGGCACGTCGGCGAGTGTTAACGCCTTACGCTTTTCCCAAGCGGCACTTTTGGCTGGGCATCAGATTATCTGTGTGTTTTTTTATCAAGACGGCGTGTATAACTCCACAGATTTAAGCTTACCCGCCTCCGATGAAAACGATGTGATCAGTGACTGGAAACAGCTCGCGCAATCGCATCAGATCCCGTTAGTTAATTGCGTTTCAGCAGCGCTGCGCCGTGGGATTGTGAGCAAGCAAGATGCCAGCGAGAATGGCCTGAGCCACTGGAATGTGGGTGAGTCATTTATCATGGGCGGTTTAGGCGAGCTTGTCACCGGCATTGAATCGGCCGATCGATTGATCAGTTTTTAACTCTCAGGGTGACTATGAAAAAATTGTGTATCCTATTTCGCTGTTCGCCACACGGTACTGTTCGTGGCCGCGAAGGTTTAGATCTCGCCCTGCTGAGCGCCAGCTTTGAGCAAGAAGTGAGTTTAGTGTTTGTCGATGAAGGTGTGCTGCATTTGATTAAAGATCAACAACCTGAGCTTATTGGCGCTAAAGATTACATCTCCACCTTTAAAGCACTGCCGCTGTACGATATCGACTCGGTATTTGTCTGTAAGCAATCCTTAGCCGACTACGGCTTAAGCCATAGTTTATTGTCTATTCCTGTTACTGTAGTCAACGATGAAGCCATCGCTGCCCATTTAAAACAGGTTGATGAGGTCTTAGTATTCTGATGATTTTACATCATATTCAAACATCTCCCAGCCGAGATAGTGCATTGAAACTCTGCTTACGTTACGCCTGTAAGGAAGATGCGATTCTACTATCGAGCGATGGCGTGAACGCGTTACTGCTGCGTCAATGGGCAATGGCATTATCGCCCTTCAAGTTGATGGTCTTAAAAGACGATGTCATCGCTCGCGGCCTATCCGAGCGTTTAAAGAACGTGACGCTTATCGATTACAATGAGTTTGTGGCTCAATCATTACTCCATGACAAGGTGATAACGTGGTAAATCCGTTGCAATTTAATGGCGCAGAAATCGCCCGTGACCATCAAGGTTATTTAAAAGATCTCAACGATTGGCAACCGGATATGGCTTTACTATTGGCGGCAGAAGAGCAAATCGTGCTTACGCCCGCCCATTGGGAAGTGATTAACTTTGTTCGCGATTTTTATCTTGAATACAAAACGAGCCCTGCTATTCGCGTATTAGTCAAAGCCATTGGCCAAGCTTTAGGGCCAGATAAAGGTAATTCCAAGTACTTATATACCTTGTTTCCCATTGGGCCAGCAAAACAAGCCACCAAAATTGCGGGCTTGCCAAAGCCTGCTAAATGCATTTAATCGTATAAGTTAAGTCATCATACTTAGCTCAATATCGAACGTAAGCGTCAAATGTGAGCATTAAACATAAACATGGCACAAACAAAAAAGGCATGTTCCCTTAGGAAACATGCCTTTCTTTTTACTTGAACAAAGTTAATAGGGTTATTTGACGTTTTCTAACACAACCCAGACGGCTTTGCCTATGGTCGCCAACATCACCGCAAAAAATACTGCAATGACAGCGGTATAGGAAAGCCAACGGAGATAGCGCTGGCCTTTATCCATAGTATTATTTTGCGTTCCATTAGCCTATTTGAGTCAAGCCGCCCATGTATGGACGCAGCACTTCTGGGATTGTGATGCTACCATCGGCATTTTGATAATTTTCTAAAATAGCCACTAAGGTACGACCCACAGCTAAACCTGAACCGTTTAAGGTATGCAGTAACGCTGGCTTATTGTCTGCTTTCACGCGGTAACGCGCTTGCATACGACGGGCTTGGAAATCCTTCATGTTGGAGCAAGAAGAAATTTCACGATAAGTGTTTTGTGCCGGTAACCAGACTTCGATGTCGTAGGTTTTGCTTGAGCCAAAGCCCATATCGCCAGTACATAAAATCACAGTACGGTACGGCAGATCTAAACGCTGCAACACTGTTTCAGCATGACCAGTTAGCGCTTCGAGCGCCGCCATTGAATCTTCAGGCTTAACGATTTGCACCATTTCTACTTTGTCGAATTGATGCTGACGGATCAGACCACGAGTGTCTTTGCCGTATGAGCCCGCTTCGCTGCGGAAACATGCGGTATGCGCGGTTAATTTAATCGGCAGCTCGTCTTCATCAACAATGCTATCGCGCACTAAGTTGGTCAATGGCACTTCGGCCGTTGGGATAAGGCTCAAGCCCTGACCTTCTTCGGTGGCAGGCTTTGTGTGGAACAAGTCTTCACCAAACTTTGGCAATTGACCTGTGCCCAGTAAACTTGCCTCGTTAACCAATAACGGTACATAGGCTTCGGTATAACCGTGCTCTGTGGTGTGCAAGTCCAACATGAACTGACCAATGGCGCGGTTTAAGCGGGCAATTTGGCCTTTCATTACGATGAAACGTGAGCCTGTGATTTTCACTGCGTTTTTAAAATCTAAACCGTTTAAGCCTTCGCCTAAATCGATATGATCTTTAATGGGGAAATCAAACGTGCGTGGCGTACCCCAGCGGCGAACTTCAACGTTCTCCGTTTCATCGGCACCGATTGGCGCGGATTCATCTGGCAGGTTGGGCATCGACATGGCAATGGCATTCACTTCTTCGAGCACGGCCGCCAGTTCAATCTTTTTGGCATCCAGCTGTGAACCTAAATCGCCCACTTGCGCCATGATAGCGTCAACATCTTCACCACGGGCTTTAGCTTGGCCAATGGATTTGGAGATGGCATTACGCGACGCTTGTAATTCTTCGGTAGCCACTTGCAGTGACTTACGCTTTTCTTCTAATTGAGTAAGGTGAGCTATGTCTAACATAAAGCCACGGGTGGCCAGTCGCTCAGCGGTAACTTCTAATTCGTTGCGCAAAAATTTAGGATCTAACATGTGATATATTCTTAATAGTTAAATGCGAGAAAAAACCAGTTGCTGACCTAAGTACACCATGAATAAACATAGACTTAGATTCAACACCACATTCAAAATCGCCTTCAGCCAATCCCCCTCTTGCATCAGCAACAAGGTTTCATTAGAGAAAGTCGAAAACGTTGTCAAAGCACCCAATAGGCCAACAGCAATTAGCGCTTTGAGTTCAGGGCTGATATGACTCATTTGCCCTAGAGCGTAAATTACGCCCATAAAAAATGAACCTATAACATTAACCAACAGTGTACCAAAAGGAAAACTGCTGCCAAATACTTGGATCATGAATATTGAAATAAGATAGCGTAAAACTGCTCCTATTGATCCACCGAAAGCCACTAATAGGATGTTATTCATATCTTTTGTTCTCACTGATTTGATCTAATTGGGCTAATTGCGATAACTTATCTTTGATCCGCTTCTCGAATCCTCGCTCAGTTGGAAAATAAAACTGTGCTGCTTGTAGGGATTCGGGGAAATAATTTTCACCGCTGGCGTAGGCATTGGCTTCGTCGTGGGCATATCGATACCCCGCTCCCATGCCAATGTCTTTCATTAATTGAGTCGGTGCATTACGTAAATGGTGCGGCACTTCGACTTGCCCAGTATCGCGAGCTAACTCACGCGCGGCCTTAAATGCGGTATACACAGCGTTACTCTTAGGCGCGCTGGCAAGATAAACAATGGCTTGCGCTATTGCTCGCTCGCCTTCGGCGGGGCCAACACGGTGAAAACAATCCCAGGCATTCAGTGCGATTGTCATCGCCGCAGGATCGGCATTGCCGACATCTTCAGAGGCAATCGCCAGTAAGCGCCTTGCGACATACAGCGGATCGCCGCCGCCTTCTAATATTCGACAAAACCAATACAGCGCCGCATCGGGTGCTGAACCGCGAATTGATTTATGGACGGCTGAGATTAAATCGTAAAACTGATCGCCGTTCTTATCGAATCCGGCAACTTGGTGCCCCGCCACTTGGATCAACATCTCAGTAGTAAAAGTACCACCATCGGCGAGCATATCGCTCATCAACTCGATAAGATTCAACGCTTTTCGGGCATCACCATCACAAAGTTGCGCCAGTGTGGTGAGCACATCGGTTGGCATCACAAATTGGCGTTGGCCTAAGCCGCGCTCGGTATCGCTTAAGGCTTGAGTCACTATGTGGGCTATTTCATCATGACTTAAGCGCTTGATAAGATAAACCCGTGCCCGCGAGAGCAGCGCATTGTTGATTTCAAACGATGGATTTTCAGTGGTCGCCCCGATAAAGATCACAGTGCCATCTTCAATAAATGGCAGAAAGGCATCCTGCTGGCTTTTATTGAATCGGTGGACTTCATCGACAAACAATAAGGTACGTTGACCACGGGATTCGGCCACGGCTTTCGCTTGCTCAATCGCCGCGCGAATGTCTTTGACGCCAGAGGTGACCGCTGAGATGCGTTCAACGTGGGCATTTGAATAATGTGCGATTAATTCGGCTAAGGTCGTTTTTCCTGTGCCCGGCGGCCCCCACAACATCATGGAATGGGCGCGTCCCGCTTCCAATGCTTTGCGTAGCGGCTGGCCTTCACCCAGTAAATGGGCTTGGCCTATGTACTCGGCGATCGTTCTTGGCCGCATGCGTGCGGCCAAGGGACGAAAGTCGGGGGCGAAATTAAAGGATAAACTGCTCACGCTATCGCCTAGTGCGCTGTTTTACGACGTTGATCATCAACATCGACATTGTCAGGCAGCACAAAGCTGAACAGCGCTTTGTCTTTATCAGTAATCGCTTGCTGATTGCTCAAATCAAATTGGCTCAAATTACCTTTGTCATCGGCAACATTAAAGTTGGCTAACTGGGCATTTTTGAAACACACCTTGACGGACAATATGCCCGAATCAATCGCCTTAGGTTTGATCTCATAGCAGTCTTGTTGCTTGGTCACGGCATACTGTGACCAAGTCGCATCGTCGCGGTGGACTAACAAAGCAATAGGCGAAGCATTAATGGCTTCAGCAAAATCCATGATGACCACTTCTTCGGCGAAGGGATTGTAGATCCATAAATCTTTTCCATCGGCGACAATTTGCGATTCATCTGGCTGAGTTAAGTGCCAATAAAACTGATTAGGATACGCCAAGGCAAAAATACCAGAACCCGTCTGAATGACCTTTTTATTCACGTCAGTGACGGTTTGTTTGAAATCGGCTTTTAGTGATGCAGTACCAATCAGTTTGTCTCTGAGCTGCTGCGCATCATCGGCAAATACTGCCGCGCTAAATAGTAAAGGTGAAGCTAACAACACAGCGCATAATCGTTTTTTCATTTTATTCCTTACCCTGTAAAACCCTTGGGTGTATCAAAGCCACGCCTCAGCGCGGCTTAATAATGTTTTGGTGCCGGCGGCGCTAAGACCTCACGGTTACCGTTGTGGCCTTGAGCCGAAACAATACCTTGGGCTTCCATCTGTTCAATAATGCGCGCTGCACGGTTATAACCAATCTTAAATTTACGCTGTACGCTTGAAATCGAGCCGCGACGAGTTTCGGTCACAAAGGCGACGGCTTCATCGTAGAGTGGATCATATTCTTCATCGGTGTCTGCCGTTTCACCCGGTAGTAAGACTTGCTCACCATCGCTGGCACCATTAAGAATTTCATCGATATATTGCGGTTTACCACGTGCGCACCAATCGGCAACAACGCGGTGAACTTCATGATCGTCAACAAAGGCGCCATGGACACGGTTTGGCACCGCAGTACCCGGTGGTAGGAATAACATATCCCCCATCCCGAGTAAGGTTTCAGCGCCCTGTTGATCTAAAATGGTGCGCGAATCGATACGCGATGAAACTTGGAACGCCATACGTGTCGGAATGTTGGCTTTAATCAAGCCAGTAATCACATCCACTGACGGTCTTTGGGTTGCCAGGATCAAATGTATGCCTGCGGCACGGGCCTTTTGCGCGATACGGGCAATTAACTCTTCAACTTTCTTACCGACAATCATCATCATGTCGGCAAATTCGTCGACCACGACAACAATCGATGGCAGCTTATCTAATGCAGGCGCTTCAGGCTCCATGCTGTCGGATGACTTCCACATAGGATCTAAAATCACTTCGCCATTGGCTTTCGCTTCGGCAATTTTGGCGTTATAGCCCTTGATGTTACGCACGCCCATCATAGACATTAGCTTGTAGCGACGTTCCATCTCGCCCACACACCAACGCAGTGCATTGGCAGCTTCTTTCATGTCGGTAACGACTTCACAGAGCAAATGTGGAATGCCTTCATAGACAGACAATTCCAACATTTTGGGATCGATCATGATAAAGCGCACATCTTCTGGGCCCGACTTATACAGTAAGCTGGTGATCATCACGTTTACGCCCACTGACTTACCCGAACCTGTGGTACCCGCAACCAACAAATGCGGCATTTTACCAAGGTCAACCACCACAGGATCGCCGGCGATATCTTGGCCTAACACCATAGTTAAATTGGATTTACTGTCGGTAAACGCGGCGCAATCTAACACATCGCGCATAAACACGGTTTCACGGAATTTATTCGGCAATTCGAGTCCGACATAAGCCTTACCCGGAATAACTTCAACTACGCGCACACTTTCAGCTAGCAGTGAACGGGCTAAATCCTTTGACAGATTAGAGATTTTTGACGCTTTAACGCCAGGCGCTAATTCCAATTCGAAGCGGGTGATCACAGGCCCTGGGTACACCCCCACCACATTGGCGATGATGTTGAAATCAGCTAACTTCACTTCAACCAGACGGGCGACTTGTTCTAACTCTTCTGGGCTGATCGGATTCTTTTTACGATCAGGCACATCAAGCAAATTGATGCTGGGTAAGGGGTCCATGGGCTTTTTCGGTGCGGGTTTATCATCTTGCCCGGGTAGCACCACTATGCCATCCACAATTTTCGCTTTTTGATCTTGCTGCTTACGCTGGGCTTGATTCACAGCGCCCGTTGAGGTTTTAGTATCAAAATCAATGACGTCATCATCGGTAAAGCCTAAGCTTTCATCATCATCTTCCGCAAAGTTTTGGCTGTTAAAAACTGGCTCATTGTCGTCGTGATCGAATGCCTGCGAATTGAAATCGGCGCTTTCTTGTCCATCATGTCTTGCATCTTGGGCTTCGGTTAACCAAGGCGGCGCTTCAAAATTGCCATGGGCGGCCAAATCATCATGATCGATTTGAGGTTCAACCCTTTGTGCATTTTTACTTTTACTGCCATTCAAACTCAAAATTTTTGCGAGTGCCGATAGCTTGTTTTTTTGCGGCGCAGCTTCTTCAGTATTAATGCTTTCGGTAATAAACCCTTCATCTGCGGCAGTAGACAAGGTTGGGGTTATTTCGGCTCTGCGACCAATATGACGCTCACGCACCTTTGGCGTTTCAACGACTGGCGGCTTTTTAAGCACATATTGTGATTCGCGGCGCTGCTTAAACTTATCGACTACAGACATAAAACCACGGGTATCTTCGGTTTCACGCTCACGCTTCATCGCTTGCGGTAATAATTTAAGTTTCTTATAAATCCAAATAGAGACTAAGCCGATTTTCTCGACCACGGTCAGCCAACTGATCCCAGTTAATAAAGTAAAGCCAGAACCTAAGAAGCACAGCAACAATAAGGTGGTGCCGAGTTTATTAAAATACGGCAGCATGGCTTGGCCTATGACATCACCCGCCACTCCGCCTGCCGAAAACTCGTAGATGTTGTTAGCGTTCATACTCGCCAACGCAGAAAACCCAAGGATGATCAGCAAAAAACCAATCAATCTCAGGGCCACTGAAAAGTAATCAACTTCGAGCAAATGATGGGCGCGTTTGAACAGCAGCCAGCCGGTCGAGGCGACAATGATTGGCATAATGTAAGCCGTGACGCCGAAGAAATATAACAGAATATCGGCTATCCAAGCCC
Organism: Shewanella hafniensis; assembly: GCF_019655335.1. Taxonomy (GTDB): domain Bacteria; phylum Pseudomonadota; class Gammaproteobacteria; order Enterobacterales; family Shewanellaceae; genus Shewanella; species Shewanella hafniensis. The sequence continues at coordinate 14,253 of NZ_BPFD01000061.1, read as the reverse complement.
CTACAGCTCCGGTCCAGTTTTTTATGTCGCCTTGAAAATGCGACTGACTCCAACCGGGATCAGACGGACTAAAACTCGTCAATGCGAGTAAAATATAAGTGGCGAGGACACAACAAATGATGAGTCCGCCTTCCAGCAGACGTTGCAGGCCAGTGAGCGTGCGTACACTATTTCCTTGAGACAAACGACGTAATCCATAAAAAGTGAAAACAGGTGGGCTAACGATACCAGAATCCCACTAAATGTGGAGCACATTAGCCTGTTTTTCTGTGCAGAAATGGCCATGATTGGCAAAAATTAACCTATTGGGATGTTTAAGTGTGCTTTTGGAGAGGAATGAGTTATTACACAATCACTTCCGTTAACAACTCTGCTTAAAAATGCCACAAAAATATGCCCCTAAGTTGGCGAACTTAAGGGCAATGACAAGGTTAATCGCTATAGGTGTTAAACGGGATAGGTGTGCTGACTTGACCAATAAATAAGGAGCCTAAGCCCCTTATTGTAAAACCAAACAATCAGGGTAATTTAGATATCTGAGAGTAGATGATTTATCGCTACGCGACTGGTGTGCTTAACTTCTTCCATCACAACATAAGTGCGCGTGTCGGAAACAGAAGGTAATTTCAACAAGGTTTCACCTAACAAGCGACGATAAGCTGACATATCTGAAACACGGGTTTTCAGTAAGTAGTCAAAATCGCCTGAAACCAGATGACATTCTTGAATGTCGTCGAGTAACTGCACTGCACGGTTAAACTTATCAAACACTTCGGGAGTATCACGGCTTAAGGTGATTTCCACGAATACCAGTAGGGATGCACCCAGGAAATGAGGATTGACCAATGCGGTATAGCCATTGATATAACCTTGCTTTTCGAGTCGTTTCACTCTTTCTAAACACGGAGTTGGACTAAGTCCGACTCTTTTTGATAATTCCACATTAGAAATGCGGCCATCAAGTTGTAATTCATTAAGAATGTTGCGATCGATGCGATCCAAGTCTTTTACAGGACTCTTTTTATTATATGCCATTTATTTAACCTTGCTTTATCACTAAAACAACATTTTATTCTACGTATGCCGAAAGTTCAGCAGCATAAACTGCGTCGCCGATACTATACTAGATATCCCTGAATTAATCACGTTCAGGTCACGATAAAATAACAATTATGCCCATTAAAAGTGGGTTTTCAGGCAATTGAGGCTCAAAGATGATTATTGGTGTTCCCAAGGAAATTAAAAACCACGAATATCGTGTCGGTATGGTTCCTTCTAGTGTTCGCGAGTTAGCGATCAAAGGTCACAAAGTTTTTGTAGAAACAAATGCTGGCACAGGTATTGGTTTTTCAGATCAAGATTATATTGATGCTGGCGCCACAATTTTAGCGACTGCTGCTGAAGTTTTTGCTAAAGCGCAGATGATTGTAAAAGTAAAAGAGCCTCAAGCAGTTGAACGCGCTATGCTGCGACACGATCAGATTTTATTTACTTATCTGCATCTTGCGCCAGATTTACCGCAAACTGAAGATTTAATTAAAAGTGGTGCCGTATGTATCGCTTACGAAACTGTGACTGATGACCGTGGTGGCCTGCCCTTACTTGCCCCTATGTCTGAAGTTGCTGGCCGTATGTCCATCCAAGCTGGCGCTATGGCATTAGAGAAATCTTCTGGTGGTCGCGGTATGTTACTGGGCGGCGTTCCAGGTGTTGAACCTGCTAAAGTCGTGATCATTGGCGGCGGTATGGTCGGTACTAACGCTGCACAAATGGCGGTTGGCATGGGTGCTGATGTGGTTGTACTTGACCGTAGCATTGATGCACTGCGTCGCTTAAATGTGCAATTCGGCTCTGCCGTAAAAGCCATTTACTCTACTGCTGATGCAATTGAACGTCATGTTATTGAAGCCGATCTTGTGATCGGTGGCGTACTGATCCCAGGTGCTGCGGCACCCAAATTGGTTACCCGTAGCATGATTTCACGTATGAAGCCTGGCAGTGCCATCGTTGACGTAGCAATCGATCAAGGCGGTTGTGTTGAAACTTCACACGCAACCACTCACCAAGATCCAACTTATATCGTTGATGATGTTGTGCATTACTGTGTGGCGAACATGCCAGGTGCGGTTGCTCGTACTTCCACTTTCGCACTTAACAATGCAACGCTACCGTATATTCTTAAGTTAGCTAACTTAGGCTATAAAGAAGCGCTGTTACAAGACAAGCACTTACTCAATGGCTTAAACGTGATGCACGGTAAAGTGGTCTGTAAGGAAGTGGCTCACGCCCTGAATTTAGCGTTCACCTCTCCAGTTTCATTACTGGCATAAGCGTTTAATTAGCTTAAGTTTTCGATGTAACATTGCATTTGCTTTACCTAGCAAATGATCCAAATCGGCCTCGACTCTGTTGAGGCCGATTTTTTATTGGCCAGAACCAAAGCTCAAGCATGAGAATCGATAATCTCTCCCGTATGCAAACTTGTCCCGTGCTTTCGCTAGTGATGCCCTCTCAAGGTGTTTATTTCGCCACAGTAAAGTAAAACTGACACTCTGAATACCAAAGCGCACTGACTCGATTAGCGCAATCTAAAAGAATCACCCTCCAACACTTTACCCCTACAGGTAAATTCCCTACAATCCTTGCAATTTGCTAAAGGCACGGAGATAAAAATGAGCCAGGTCAGACATTGTAACTTATTGATTTTGGGTTCAGGCCCAGCAGGATATACCGCAGCAGTTTATGCTGCGCGTGCTAATTTAAAACCTGTGATGATCACAGGTATGCAGCAAGGTGGTCAATTAACCACTACGACTGAAGTTGAAAACTGGCCAGGTGACGCGGATGACTTAACCGGTCCAGCGCTGATGGAACGTATGCAGAAGCATGCTGAAAAGTTCGATACTGAAATCTTGTTCGATCACATCAACGAAGTGACTCTAACTGAGCGCCCTTTCCGTTTGAAAGGCGATAACGGTGAGTACACCTGTGATGCGCTGATCATAGCAACTGGCGCTTCAGCCCGTTACTTAGGATTAGAATCAGAAGAAGCATTCAAGGGCCGCGGCGTATCAGCCTGTGCGACCTGTGATGGTTTCTTCTATCGCAATCAAAAAGTCGCTGTGATCGGTGGCGGTAACACTGCCGTTGAAGAAGCATTGTACTTAAGCAATATTGCCGCTGAAGTGCATCTGATCCACCGTCGAGACACCTTCCGCTCAGAAAAAATCTTAATCGACCGTCTGATGGACAAAGTCGCCAATGGCAACATCATCCTTCATTTAGATCAAACCATGGATGAAGTGGTTGGTGATGCTATGGGGGTGAACGGCCTGAAGATGAAGAGCACTAAAGATGGCTCGATCACTGACTTAGCCGTTGCTGGTGTGTTCGTCGCCATTGGTCACAGTCCTAATACCGGTATTTTTGAAGGCCAGCTGGAAATGAACCACGGTTATTTAAAAGTACAGAGCGGTTTGCAAGGTAACGCCACGCAAACCAGTATCGAAGGTGTTTATGCTTGTGGTGATGTGATGGACCAACATTATCGTCAAGCGATTACTTCTGCTGGCACAGGCTGTATGGCCGCACTCGATGCAGAGCGTTATTTAGACGCTAAAAAGTAATTAAACTCAAAACTTTTTTCAACCAATAGCAGGCTTAGCCTGCTATTTTTTTAGCTAAAAATGACACATAAAAAAAGGGACCAAATGGTCCCTTCTCTACAGCAACAAACTAATTTCTTAGTTTAACGCTTCTTTTGCTTTTTCAACTAAAGTTGCAAATACAACTTTATCGAATACAGCGATGTCAGCCAAAATCTTACGATCGATTTCGATAGACGCCTTTTTCAGACCGTTGATGAAACGGCTGTAAGACAGACCATTTTGACGAGCAGCAGCATTAATACGTGCAATCCAAAGTTGACGGAATTGACGTTTTTTCTGACGACGGTCACGGTAAGCATATTGACCAGCTTTAGTTACTGCTTGAACAGCAACACGGTAAGTACGGCTACGAGCGCCATAATAACCTTTAGCTAGTTTTAAAACTTTCTTGTGACGAGCACGAGCGGTTACACCACGCTTAACTCTTGGCATTTTCTAATCTCCTAAATTAAGCGTAAGGTAATTGACGCGCGATTGCTGGAACGTCAGCTTTTGATACTAAACATTTGGCACGTAAGTGACGTTTACGTTTAGTGCTTTTTTTCGTCAAAATGTGACGTAAGTGTGCTTGCTTGCGCTTGAAACCATTAGCGGTTTTCTTAAAACGCTTTGCTACACCCTTGTCTGTTTTCATTTTAGGCATTTCTAAAACTCCGCATTGGGATGTTTAATAAAAAGCAAGGCGAGCAAAGGCCATAGACCTTTGCTACTTTAAGTTTTGCCCTACTTATTTCTTTTTAGGCGCTAGCACCATAATTGCTTGTCGGCCTTCCATTTTCGGGAAAGATTCAACAACCGCATACTCGTCCAAATCAGCCTTGATACGGTTCAATAGATCCATACCCAGGTTTTGGTGTGCCATTTCGCGACCTCGGAAACGCAGCGTAATCTTCGCTTTGTCCCCGTCTTCCAGAAAACGTATCAGGTTGCGTAGTTTTACCTGATAGTCGTTTTCGTCAGTTCCAGGACGGAATTTAATTTCCTTGACCTGAACCTGCTTTTGCTTCTTCTTTTGTTCCTTGGCTGACTTAGCCTTATCAAAAAGGAACTTACCGTAGTCCATAATGCGACATACTGGAGGTTCAGCATTTGGGCTGATTTCTACTAGGTCTACACCTGCTTCATCTGCCAAATTCTGAGCATCTCTGATGCTTACCACACCAATAGCTTCACCATCAATGCCTGTTAAACGTACTTCTGGTACGCCTGTGATTTCTTCATTGATTCTATTAGGGGCCGGCTGACGCCCTGCTGTTTTTTTGATCTTTATGACCTATTCCTCCAACAATTTGAGACTACGGAGCGAAATCTGTTGATGGATTTTAGTGGCGAAATCTTCAAGTCGCATCTTACCTAAATCGATACCATCACGGGTACGCACCGCTACTTCCTTATTTTCCATTTCTTGATCGCCAACGACCAACAAATAAGGGACACGCCTTAAGGTGTGCTCGCGTATTTTAAAGCCTATTTTCTCATTCCTCAAGTCAAAAGACGCTCGAATACCTTGTTCTTTGAAGAATTTTACGACTTCTTCAACATAATCAGCCTGTTTATCGGTGATATTCATCACGACAACTTGCATTGGGGCTAACCAAGTTGGGAAACGTCCTGCATATTCTTCTATCAAGATACCCAAGAATCGTTCCAAAGAGCCTAAAATAGCGCGATGGATCATCACAGGGGTCTGACGGCTGTTATCTTCGGCAACATAAGTTGCACCAAGACGGCTTGGCAACGCATAATCGAGCTGCACAGTACCACATTGCCACGCTCGGTCCAAACAATCGTGTAAAGTAAATTCGATTTTTGGTCCGTAGAACGCGCCTTCACCTGGCAAAATAGTGAATTCAATATTATTGTCACGCAGCGCTTGCTTAAGTGCTTCTTCCGCTCTGTCCCACATTGCATCGTCACCGATACGTTTTTCAGGACGAGTCGACAGTTTTACCACGATATTTTCAAAGCCGAAGGTGGCGTATGTATCGTAAACCATCTGGATACAGGCACTCACTTCTTCTTGGACTTGGCTGTCAGTACAGAAAATATGGGCGTCATCTTGGGTAAAGCCGCGTACGCGCATTAATCCGTGCAAAGAACCAGAAGGTTCATTACGGTGACAGCAACCAAACTCTGCCATACGTAATGGCAGGTCGCGGTAAGATTTCAACCCTTGGTTGAAGATCTGCACGTGGCCTGGGCAGTTCATCGGCTTGATAGCATATTCGCGGTTTTCGCTGCTGGTCGTGAACATGGCTTCTGAGTATTTATCCCAGTGACCAGAACGTTCCCACAACACGCGGTCCATCATTAATGGGCCTTTCACTTCTTGGTAAGTGTATTGGTTTAACTTACGGCGAATGAATCTTTCTAATTCGAGGAAGATGCTCCAACCGTCGTTATGCCAGAACACCATACCCGGTGCTTCTTCTTGCATGTGATACAAGTCGAGCTGCTTACCGATTTTACGGTGATCACGCTTAGCCGCTTCTTCAAGACGGGTTAAGTGTGTGCTCAAGGCTTTTTTATCTGCCCAAGCGGTACCATAGATACGTTGCAACATCTTGTTTTCTGAGTTACCACGCCAATAAGCGCCGGCAATGCTCATTAATTTAAAGTGTTGGCAAAAACGCATGTTCGGTACGTGCGGTCCACGACACATGTCTGTGTATTCTTCGTGATGATACAGCGCAGGCGTTGCATCTTTGCTGATGTTTTCATCCAGAATGGCAATCTTATAATCTTCGCCACGCGCTGCGAAGGTATCGCGCGCTTCTTGCCAGCTAACTACACGTTTAACTACGTCATAGTTAGTTTTGGCCAGTTGAAGCATGCGCTTTTCTAACGCGTCGATGTCATCTTGAGTCAACTTATGCTCAAGGTCGATATCATAGTAGAAGCCGTTATCAATAACAGGACCAATCGCCATCTTGGTTTCTGGCCACATTTGCTTAATCGCGTGACCTAATAAATGCGCGCAAGAATGGCGAAGAATTTCAACACCTTCTTCGTCTTTGGCGGTAATGATTGATAGTTCTGCATCGGTTTCAATGAGATCGCAAGCATCTTTTAATTCGCCATTAACGCGGCCAGCGATACAAGCTTTCGCTAAACCTGGGCCAATATCGGCGGCAACATCGAGGGTTGATACAGCATGGGCAAACTCGCGTTTGCTACCATCGGGAAGTGTAATTACAGGCATGAAATGTCCTTTCCAGTGGTGACCCACACGTAGGGCCACTTGGTTTTAGTTAATGTAAGAGAAATGCTCGCTAGGTTAAGACAGTACAGGAGTCTTAGCCGCCTTGCGTAGCAGGGCGTTTATTCTAAGGGATTGTAGCTAAAAGGCGCAAGCATATTGACCAGAATTGGGATTAGAAACAAAAAGCAAATTCATGATTTTGCAGTGTCTTGGTAACTTAGCGGTCATCTAAATCCCCTATTCTGGCGCCAGTTTATTAGTCATCACTGAAAACATGACAGGGAGTTGATATGTTGAACGGCATTTTATTGGCTGTGGCACTCACGAACACAAGCGCTTTACCTGAGCCGCAGGTGTTAACCACAAATGAACCTCAGATTGATACTCAAGTATTACTCGTTGATATTAAAAGTGAACTTGTGCAACAAATGCAGCGTTTAACCCTAGATATTACACAAAATGCCCGCGATGGTGTGTTACACAGCAGCGCAATAGAAGATTTAGTCACAGTTAAGGATTAATGCTAAAAGCGTTATTGCTCCACTAAGAAAAGCATTTAACCATAAGATCTATCATGCTGGGTTTTGAGGCCGACTTCATCTAAGTATGCGCACAGCACTCTGTTGTATACTCAAATAGGAAGCCCTTAAATAGACACCACTCGAATGATGACGCACATAATGAATTCTTAAGATTGAACAAAATCAAGGCGCTAAACAATAGGCGCGATACCGACTAAGTGTTAGCTGTGCTGAGTGAACTGAATGATTCGCTCTATTCTATTGTGGCTTTCTTCTATTAGGTATAAGGAGTTACACTATGAGAGTCATGAACAAAGTGATTGCTTGTCCCCACTGCGGGCACCACCAACATATCAGTATTGATGCCAGCTGCGGAGATCAAGATTATTACGATGATTGTCGAATTTGTTGTAATCCCATTCATTTACGCTTACATATCGATGAGTCGAGACGTACCGTGGAGCTGTATATCGACTCGGATGACGAGCAAATATATTAAATGAGATTGTACTAAAGGCGATGATGAAACGAGCCTAACAGGCTTGCTCGTTAAAACGTCTAGCCAGCACGCGCTCGACTGTGTCGACGATAACTTGTGTTTGGCTATCGATCTCAATGTTGAGTTCATCACCCACTTTACACTGACTTAAATTGGTCAGCTTTAGGGTTTCGGGAATTAAGTGTAACTTAAAGCCGGAGTCACTCACCTCGCCAACCGTTAAACTACTGCCATTAACGCCAACAAAACCTTTATAAAAAATGTAATCCATCCATTTAGGCTCAATGCCCAGTGTCAGATCATAATGCTGTTCTGTGTGGCTGATATCGACAACTTTAGCCTTAGTATGAATATGGCCGGAGAGAATGTGACCACCAATTTCACTACCGAAAGTTAACGAACGCTCAACATTAACGCTTTGACCTATCGACAAATTAGCCAGATTCGTCAGTCGCAAGGTCTCTTCCACTACGTCGAAAAATACCCTATCATCAACCACCTTAGTCACAGTTAGACATACCCCGTTATTTGCCACACTTGCACCAATCGCAAGTCCCTCATGCAAATCAGGTTCGAACGCTACCTCAAGGGTATTTAGGCCATCTTTCTTATGTATTGCAACCACCTCGCAGGTGGCTTGAACTATACCTGTAAACATTTTTTGCTCGCTTAATCGTTAAAGGCTGTATTTATGAATCATTCAGGCTATCAAGCCAAACGTTTAATCCAATTGGCGCTGCCAGTGCTAATAGCACAGGTCACTCAAACCATGATGGGCTTTATTGATACCGTCATGGCGGGCCGTGTTAGTGCGGTCGATATGGCCGCTGTTGCGGTCGGCACTAGTCTTTGGTTACCCGCTATTCTGTTCGTCCAAGGTTTGCTGATGGCTTTTACACCTTTATTTGCCCACTACAATGGAGCGAATAATCAAAAAGCCATTCAACCTTTAGCCTTTCAAGGGGCCTATCTTGCCATCATTGGCGGCATTTGCGTGATGATTTTCCTCGCATCAGCGCCCTTTGTACTTGGCCATATGGATTTAGAACCCGAATTATACCGCTTAACCATTGGATATCTCGACGGTATTTTATGGGGCGCCCCTGCATTTGTGCTTTACCAAGTACTACGAGGCTGTAGTGAGGGGATTTCTTACACTTTACCGACTATGGTCATTGGCTTTGTCGGCTTAGCGGTGAACATACCCGCCAACTACATCTTTATTTACGGACACTTTGGCGTACCTCCGATGGGCGGTGCTGGCTGCGGTATTGCCACTGCCTTGGTTTTTTGGGCCATGCTGATTGCCATGACTATTTATATGCAAGTACATAAGAAATTTGCGGCCTTAGCTCCTTTCAGTAAATTTCATCGTCCTGACTTTGAAACGATGAAAAAAATGACCAAACTCGGTATGCCGATAGCAATGGCGCTGTTTTTTGAAGTGAGTTTATTTGCCATTATTGCGTTGTTACTCGCCCCATTAGGTGCAACTGTGGTGGCAAGTCACCAGATAGCACTGAACTTTTCTGCGATTGTATTTATGCTGCCGTTGTCTATTGGTATCGCAGTATCGATTAGAATTGGCTACTACTTGGGTCGCGATCGTGCTGATATTTCTGCAGTGGTCGCCAAAGTGGGTTTATGGTTAGCGCTATCCCTTGCATTATCAACTGCAGTCTTGACCGTCATATTTAGATTCCAAATTGCAGAGCTTTATAATGGTGATCCTGAAGTGGTCGCTTTAGCCGGCAGCTTGATGTTAATGGCGGCACTGTATCAATTATCGGATTCAGTTCAAGTGGTTGCCGCCGGAGCCCTACGTGGTTATAAAGATACCCGCAGTGCCTTTTATATCACGCTGTTTTCCTATTGGGGCATAGGTATGTCACTCGGCTATACCTTGGCTTATACGGATCATATCGTTCCTGCCATGGGCGCACACGGTTTTTGGACCGGATTGATTGCAGGTCTCACCTCGGCGGCGCTGCTATTTTTCATTCGACTGCGTTACATCCAAAAACATGGTGTGCATTTAAGCCTAATTGAAGGCGACAGTGTGCATCACTAATCGGATAGGCAAGATTTAAAGCAACGGCGAGCATTAAGCTCGCCGTTTTGTTTATGTCTTAGTGGTTTGACGTGCTCAGTAAGTCTAACTTGCCGTTATATCAATAACTTTGTTGAAACACTGGACAAGTTGCACAGCAATTCACCATTTGACGATAATTTTGATTTTTTTGCTTGCCAGCCCTGCACTATGCCCCTAATATAGCGCTCGTTCCAAGGCGCAATGCTTTTGAATAGCAAGTTAATATTTACGATGCACCCGTAGCTCAGTTGGTTAGAGCACTACCTTGACATGGTAGGGGTCGGTGGTTCGAGTCCACTCGGGTGTACCATTTCTTGTTGTAAATCAATTATCTAACTAATAATGCTATTTTAATTCTGCGCCTAGGTTTAAATTCTTCAATTCTAGATAACATTAATTCAAACAAGCTTAAATTTTCACTCATATATTTTTCTCCACTTTTATCTTTGTAGTTTAAATCCTCCATTTCAGATTTGTGCCCAAATTGGTGCCCAAGTGCCTAAACCCGTTTTTCGAAGATTTAGGTATGACCCCTACCCTAGTTACAGTGCTCATAAAAAGGTGCAACTTTCACTGCATCTTTGAATATTTATACTTACGATCTAATTTACTATGTCTGGCTGATAACCAAGCGATTGGTCTTCTCTAACCGTTCCTGTGTGTCCGTCCATGGCTCTAGAATGGAGGTAGGTATTAATAGATGTTGCGGCAGCAGAAAGTTAATCTGTGTTTTTAAAAATCATCACAAACCACCCAGCTAGCCAAACAAGGTACTCTTGAGCATGTAGCAGAGCGTTGCCTGAATCAAAAGCTTAAAGATGTAGAAGGGATTATAACCAGCATGATTATTTTGAAGAGCATTTAGAACGCTATAACTATGCTATCCGAGAAGATTCATCCAATCACAAATGAATAAAACATAGCCATTAATACAAATTTAATCTTGCCTGGTCCTATTATGGCCAGGCATGACTTTTATCAGATATTTTTGATTACACTATTGAGGTGAAAAATCAGGAGCCGCAGCACATAACTCATCATACAACTCGGAGAATGCTTCATCTCTTTCTGTTTCAGGTATTACTACTCCGTGTAATTGAGAGCGAAGATCGTCCCAACGCATCTTCAAAACTTGCCAATTATATTCATCATAGGTCCCTTTGAATACAATAGGTTTAACTTCTATAAAAGGCAGTTCAGACGGCTCCACTTGAGATGCTAACATTTCGTTAAACTCTTTTTCCCAACGAGAACCTAATCTATCGACTCGGCCTATTTGCTGCTCTACTACACCCGGATTCCATTCAGGGTGAAGTAAGTACACTATTCGGCAAGCTTGATGAAGATTCAGCCCCTCCCTCCCGACAACTGACTGAGCAACCAATACGTTGGGGAAGCTATTTTTACGATTAAAACCCAGTTGTAGCATGCGTCTACTTGAAGCTGAAGTACCACCAAACATTAATCGTGCCATCCCGCCTTTTACATGACCAAACTCCTCTTCAATTCGTGATTGAATTTCAAACCACAATAGTTTAGCTTCGCTGGTATTTAAATTACCGTCACCGTCTTCATCACCTTCATTTTCTGCAGTAACTGCTCCCATCAAATCAACAAAACCTTGAGCAATTTCCTGAGGAATCAATTTAAAGTCATTTGCATCAGAAAGTTCATAAATAGCACGGGTCACTAAGCTGAGAATTGAACTGGTATTCGCCTCCTCGCTTTCTGCGGCACTTTTGAACGCATGCAATAAGCTTTTTGAACGCGGATCTAATTGATTTTTAACAGATTCAATATTGTTAATTAAATTCTGCTTCGCTTTTTCTATTTGAGAGGAGCGCCTCTCGTACTGCTTTTCAAGTCGAACATTTATTTCATTTAGATCCAAGTTAAGATCAAGTTGTTTGGCTGCGAAAATTACGGCCTGTACTTCAGAGTCGCTGTCATCAACATTGTTACCGTCGTGCACTTTAGTTTGAGGCCAAAACTCATCCTGCTCTAACCTTCTCAACATCTCTCTAGCATTTAATAACTTAACCAGGATCCTCATTGGTTTCGTTAGCTTACCGAATACTAATGCCTTTTGCCCGTTACTAAGGTTTTTCTCAATTTCTTCGACAATTTTAAGAATAGCTGGGTGCTGGTATAAAGACTCATCACCATTACGATAAGCTTGTGTAATCTGCTTTTCCACCATAAGCTTCGTTGCTTCTTTTTGCTGTCAACCGCAACGTTTTCTACTTCTAGCACTTCATCAGACTCTTCCCTACTAGACTCTGCATCTATAATACCGGCCACACCATGCCCGTTAGCTAAAGTCAGGCGAGCACGCTTAGATACGGAGTCTTGTTGCATACTCGACGCAGCGGATAAGCCCTCAACTGAACACACTATACGTTTCCATTGTTCTGATAGTTCACCAACTTCAATGGCAACTTCAGTTTGCTTCCGATAGGCATTGATTGGTTGATTTGAAATTTCATGAAAAGCTTTAATAGTTGTGTCTTGACGCTTATCTCTGCGAAGTAAATAAGGTCTTAATGACGTTTCAAACGATTTTGCTGCTTGCTTAAAATCATTACGTACAAGCTCATCCGTCTTCCAGAATTTACGTAACTTACTTACTGAACTAGCATAGTCTTCAACACTAGCGAGTATAGGTTTTTGAATATCCTCTGTAAGCTGAATTCTGTGAAGTATCTGTTTCCATTGAGTGGAGTCTAATTCAACTGGTGTAGCTGTCATAGCAAGCCTACGACCTTGTGGGTTTTGTATGATCACACGTTCAAGCACACGACTAAGGCTACTCGTGTCACCTCGACTTTTATGGGCTTCATCAATAACAACTAAATCAAAAGAACCCAAACCCAGACCCACTGCATTTTCAAGTAGTTCTCGATAGTCATTTCCAGAAGTAAATTTATCACCGCCAAAAGAACTCATTGCCCAATTAAATGATTGAGTAATGTTATTCAACACATCTCTACAGGGATGATTTGTTGGTAATGCCATGACAGTTTTAACAATTCTACGAGCACAATTCTCTGCATCTAGATATTTTAAATCTTCATGAGAATGATATCCAGTGTTGGGTCAACTTTGGCGTAACCCTGTTCATCGAGTTCATAGAACCAAGATTCCTTGTTATAGACGCGGGTTTCTTCGTTGTAACCACTGAATAAACCATCGTTAAATTCAAAATCTTCACGAACAATGAATGGCGCATTAGTATAAGCCTTCACGTATTCATAGTTAATTTGATTTGTTTCAATAAGATAACGACTTATTCCGAGCAAGAAAGCAATATCTGTCCCCGAGCGTAATGGCGCATAGTAATCCGCGACCGCCGCACTACGATTAAAGCGGGGGTCAACAACAATCAATTTAGCCTTGTTGTACTGCATGGCTTCACTGACCCAGCCAAAACCAACGGGATGAGCTTCTGCGGCATTGCCCCCCATAATGATCACAAGGTCACTATTTTTGATATCAGCCCAATGATTTGACATTGCACCACGACCAAATGTCGGGGCAAGGCTTGCTGCAGTAGGAGCATGACAAACCCGAGCAATATTATCGAGTTGGATCATGCCTAATGAACGTCCAAATTTGTGTGTTACAAAACAGCCTTCATTGGCTTGGGCCGATGAGGTCATCATCCCCATGGTCAACCAACGGTTAACCGTCTCACCTTTTTCATTTTTCTTAATAAAGTTAGCATCACGGTCAACTTTCATTAAGTTGGCAATACGCGTAAAGGCATCTTCCCAACTTATTCTCTGCCATTCTTTACTACCTGGCGCCCTATATTCAGGATATTTTAATCTATGCGGACTATTAACATAATCAAGTAGTCCAGCACCTTTAGGGCATAATGAACCACGGTTTATTGGGTTATCAGAATCCCCCTCTATATGGAAAATAGTTTGCTCTGCATTCTTGCCATTACTGCTGTGGCTATACATTAATAAGCCGCAGCCAACCGAGCAATAACAGCAATTATTACGTGTTTCTTTAGCTCTCAGTAATTTGAATTCTCTAACAGCAGCAAAAGCCTTTTCAGACATCAAACCCAGCGCAGAAATCGCTGAAGTCGTTGCACCTGCAACACACAGCTTAAAAAACTGACGTCTATTCATAGCAGGGTGAGATCGTGAATGTATTTTAACCGTTTTGAACCCAATTTGACGAACGGTATCGATTATGATCTTATGCTCTCTTTTTCTTATAGAGAACATCAGAGCATGTACCTTGAAGCCTTCACGTCT
>NZ_BPFD01000060.1 GCF_019655335.1 Shewanella hafniensis | reverse complement strand
CTTCAGTATCATCTACAGTCGTTAACCTAGAAAATCGAATTTTTTTAGAATTTAGAATTAAAGCTAAGTTTTCGATGGTCGTATAATGATGTAATTTCATATATTTCTAATTTACTTTCACAGTTTGGGGTAAACGCCTAGGCACATAACGTTTTAGTATTTATGCGCTGCGCTGTTTGCAGGGCATAAATCGCTTGTTGGACTTGGCCGCTGCCACATCCGTGTAAATGGGTATGAATAATGCTATAGGAATTTGCTTTTTTGCGGTAGGAAAAAAATCTGGCCATAAAGAAATGATAGGACATGCATTTTTTTCACTATGGTGACTGTGTTAATGACTCTTCCAAAGCTATGTCTGCTTAGATGGTACTTCGATCTTGGTATTGAACTTCGGGTAGTTCTGGCTATCAGGATGCACGGTAGTTAACGGGATTAAGCACTGGCGTGTAAGTGACCGTCCGTGACAGGGATGTCACGGTCGAGCACACAGGGATGTGCTTGCTGCGTGTCACTGGAATGGCAGTGCTTAATCAATTCTCACGTCATTTATAGCCGAATAATCATATCTTTAGAGGCATTCTGAGTTGAGTCAAGTTGAACAATTAGGGACGAAGCCCCACGACTTTGATTTTGATTTAGAAGAACAAACGAAGTTTGTAAGCTTAGGCCCTCTTTTGATAGTTGACATATAATGTCATCCGGCTATGATGCCGATACCACAGGTTATACAAACAAAGATCTTATAAATGAAAAAGTTATTAATTATGTTTGCGATGATTTTTGCGGTTAGCTTTGTTGCTAGTCCAGTCGCAGAAGCGAAAAAGTTCGGCGGTAGTAAGTCTATTGGCAAGAGTCATCAAACAGCGCCTGCTCAACCAGCGGCGACTAACACACCGACTACGGCACCAGCGGGCGCGCCGGGCAAGAAAGGTATGATGGGCGGCATGTTAGGCGGTTTATTAGCGGGCGGCCTATTGGCTGCGCTGTTTATGGGTGAAGGTTTTGAAAATATTCAATTTATGGATATTTTGATTATCGCTCTGTTGGCATTCGTGCTGTTTAAAATTGTCCGTACTCTGATGGCCTCAAAAGCGGGGGCGCAGCCAAGACCAGCCTACGCGGGTGCTGGCCAACCCAATCCAAATATGCAGCGCCAACAGACTGAACAAACAGGTTTTGCCACCAATGCTACAAATAATGCAAACAGTGGCAGCAATAGTTTTGGCCAAGCGACAAGCGCAGTTCCCTTTAATTTACCTGCGGGTTTTGATTTACCCGGCTTTTTGGAAGGTGCGCGTAGCCACTACAAAACCTTGCAATTGGCGTGGAATGAAAACGACTTAAGCAAAATCCAAGAGTATGTTTCGATTGAGCTTTACAATGAACTCAGCAACCAACGCCGCGAGTTAGTGGGCGAGCAGCACACTGAAGTGATGTTTTTGGATGCAGAACTTGTCCGCGCCACACACAATGCCAATCTTGCGGAAGTGAGCGTTAAATTTAGCGGCCGCTATCGTGATACCGTTGAAGGCGTAGAAGAGGACATTAAGGAAATCTGGCATTTAGAGCGTAACGTAACGCAAGCCAATTCACCTTGGTTGATCGTTGGTATCGAACAGTAATCTGCCCGTTTTCAAAAGCAGCCTTAATCTGTTAATAGCTAAATAAAAATCCCCGCATTAAGCGGGGATTTTTGCTTTTTAAAGGGTTACACAAATTGCCTGATGGCGATCGCGATGATCAGTACTGGGCACACATACTTCACGTACCTTGGCCAAATGCGCCAGAAGAGTCCTGTGGTATCGACACCCTCTTGTCCACGAATCGCCTTGAGTAACTGGCTTTGGCGCCAAATCCAACCTAAGTAAATCGCAATGCCGAGGGCGACCAGCGGCTGGGCGATTTGGGTGGTGAGCATAATAGTGAAGCTAAATAGCGTCTCAAAAAATACCGCCAGCAATAGGGATAATGAGGTCAGTAATAGGCCGATGATCAAGGTGGCGCGCTGGCGGCTGAGTTTGAATTTTTGCATCACATAGCTAGTCGGGACTTCGGCGATGGAAATGGCAGAAGTCAGGCCGGCGATGATCAGCAGAATAAAAAACACCACGCTAATGATGAGGTTGGCCGTGTCACCTAAGGTCGAAAATAATGCGGGTAAAACAGTAAACACCAGCGCATCTGAGTCGAGTAGTTTGCCTTCGGCGTTAAAAATCTGCACGCCATTGTGCTGGGCCACATACATGGCTGGGATGATTAAAAAGGCGGCGAGAAAGGCGATGCCGCTATCGGTAAAGGCAACCCATACGGTCAGCTTAGCGATATTCTCTTTTTGGCTCAAATAGCTGCCATAAACCATCATGGCACCTGTGCCTATGGTGAGTGAGAAGAAGGTTTGTCCGAGCGCACTGATCAAGGTATCTGGCGCCAGTGCCTTGGTAAAGTTAGGCGTTAATAGTGCTGTAATGCCTTCGCTCGCGCCATTAAGGGTAAAGATATACGTCACGCCCGCGATCAGCATGATCAACAATAACGGCATTAAGCGTTTCGACCATTTTTCTATGCCGTCTTGCACGCCTTGCAGCAATACCAGAAACACGAGTGTGCTGAAGATCAGCGTGAACACCAGATTACGTGACAGCGAGAAATCCACTAACCAAGCGGCGGTATCGTTCGAACCAAAGGCTGTGGCAATCGGGGCGATGGCGTAGCTGACAAACCAGCCAGAAAGAATGCTGTAGAAGGTATAAATCAATCCCGCGGTGACGATGGAAATCAAACCTATCGCCTTGCCTAAATTGCGAGTTAGGGTGTTGAAGCCGAGTTTGCCCATGGCATCGGCGGGGTTGGTTTGTCCGTGGCGACCTATCATGAGTTCAGCCATGAGCATGGGAATGCCTAGGATAAAAATCAGTACTAGGTAAACCAGTAAAAAGGCACCGCCGCCATGGGTGGCCGCTTGGGTGGGGAATCCCCAAATGTTACCTACACCCACGGCGCTACCGGCTGCCGCCATGATAAAACCTAAGCGTGAGCTGAAGTGGTTAGTCGAACTTGTATTGGCCGATTGCATTGTGCCTCCCGTAAAAAGAAGGCGTATCTTAGGCGGATAAATAAGAAGTTCAACGCAATTTTAGTGCGTTAAATTGATGTTAATCAGCAATTTATATTCCTATTTTGCTGGTAATTTGGCGTTATATTTCTTCTTGTTGTGTTTTTCGAGACTATATTGCGTGTAGTGACGACTAGTGAGCTCACTTTAGTGAATAATTGCGATGATAAAAATGCAATGAATTGTGATCTTATGGTCAAAAAATACCGTATGGCAGAAGCTTAGTGGGTATTTTGATGCTATGACTTTACTTGAGCCGCGATTATGACTGGATAAGTCTGAGTCATGTCGCAACATTGAGTGTCAGAACGCCGTATCTTTTACTGAGCCTATGGTTGAATGGTGATATGGCTTAAGGGAATGGCCGTGTGGTCTTTGACCTTTTTCAACACAAAGCTGGAATGCACACCTGCGATATGCACATTCGTCGTGAGTTTATCTAACAGGAAAGTGCGAAAGTGCGCCATATCTTGCACTAACACTTTGAGTTGGTAGTCGGCTTCAGAACCTGTGATCAGCGCGCATTCTTGGACTTCTTCGTAGGCCAGTACATTGGCTTCAAATTGATTAAGAATTGCTGGCGTGTGTTTTTCCATCCGCACATGGATATACGCGGTCAAATGCAGGTTGAATTTATCCGCCGACAGACGCGTTGCATAATCGGCAATATAGCCCGCTTCTTCTAGGGCTTTAACACGGCGCGAGCAAGGGGACGGCGATAGGCCGACTTTATTGGCCAGTTCGAGGTTGGACAATCTGCCGTGGGTTTGCAGTAAACGCAAAATGGTTAAATCGAGTTGATCGAGTTTGTATGGGTGAGTTTCTGTCATCGAAAGCTTAGGGTTAGCTGGGTCAGCCCCTAGTTTGCCAGCCTTAGCCAAGTTTGCCAAAAATCTTGAGTAATCAGGTTGTAAAAGTTGGGGGAGTGATCACCTTTACTGACTGTGAGTGAGGGCGCGCTGTCTGGATCTCCCAGCATTAACCGCTATAGTTATGATACTAATAAGAGTGAGACACTGTATGCGCTTGAGTTTGCTGTTAATCTGCCTATTAATCTTACCGACGTATGCATTTTCTGCCTCGATAACCATTGGTAGTGCGTTAAATCGCCCACCCTATATTATCGAAGATGCCGAATCGGGACTTGAGATTGATATTATTAAGGCCGCTTTTAAGGAAATGGGCCAGTCAGTTAACTTCAAATTTTACTCTCGTAAGCGCCAAATCTTATATTTCAACAAAGACAGATTAGATGCTGTGATGACCATGAATCCCGCAAATGGTGTCGATGGCTATTGGTCTAATGATTATGTCGACTATACCAATGTGGCGATTAGCTTGGCTGCGCAACACCTTGAAATAAAAAGTATTGCCGATCTTAAAAACTACAGTATCGCAGCCTTTGAAAATGCTCGCTTGTTGCTCGGTGCTGAATTTAATGCCGTAGCGCAACAGACGATTTATCGCGAAGTCGATACTCAATTAAGCCAGAATCGTATGTTGTACTTAGGCCGGATTAATACTGTGATTGCCGACCGTTATATCTTTACCCAATTGAATAGGTTTGTTGAACCCAATATCGACACCCAGCAAGCATTGAGCTATCACTTTATTTTCCCACCGACATCCTATCGCATGGTGTTCCACAACTCAGTCGCGCGGGACACGTTTAATCAAGGGTTGGCAAAAATTAAGGCTAATGGAGTTTATCAGGCCTTAGTGGCCAAATACTTAGGCAGTGCTTAGCTAGGCCTAAGTATTTGGAGAGACTCGGTTGAGGTGATCAACAACAGAGGTTAGGGTTTGGCCTTGTTCACGAGCGCTTGCGGGAGTGGACGCAGCTTACTGACTAAGAACACGCTCAAGCAGCTGATGAAGGCGGCTAAAAAGGTCGAAAACAGCACATCTTGTGGCCAGTGCATCCCTAACAGCATGCGGCTCAATCCCATCAAAAATCCCCAGCTCCATAATGCTATTACAAGGCTAGGTAAGCCAGCTAGCAGTAGATAGTAACTGGCGGTGAGCACGAGCGTCACTGCAAAAATGGTATGTCCAGAGGGGAAGGAATAACCGATTTCATTTTCCCAATGCTGGTGGATGCGCGAATCGAGCCTCATCTCAGGCTCTGCCACTTTTAAGCCATCGAGCGCATTGGATATTGTCTCGGAGCGCCCCTGCTTATCCAATTGATAAAAGGCATCGAGTGAAAGCTGCTCGTTCGTAGGCAGTGCTTGCTCAGCCAAAAAGACCAGATTAGGTCTGGGCTCTTTGAAATAGGATTTGAGCGTATGGCTCACACTTAAGCTAATGACTTGGCTGAGACCTATGGCTAAAAACAAATTCATAAAGAGGGCTTTAGGCATAAGACGATAGGCGATAGCCAGCACAAACAACACAGTGGCTACGCCATAGGGCGCCGTGCCCGTCATGGTAATCCAATATAAAGTTTGGGCTAAGTGAGAGTGCAGATCGATCAGTGGGAACAGCTGATTCTGGGTCAGTAACAGTAAGCCAGGAATGCTTGCCAGCAATAACCAAGCAAAGCTTAAACGGCGGAAAAGATAGGCGCTATGGGTCAAAATATAAGCCTCTTGATAAACGCCATAGGCTACAACGCGGCAATGGCTTTGCCAATCAAAAAAAATCCCGACAGCAAAAAGTGGCGCTGTCGGGGGTCTTCAAGGGTGGATTGGTAGGGCGTTGTTACGCCGTGTTCTTGGGTTGATGCCTGGTGACAAACATCAAAATCAGCAGGACAACGAGCAGTAATCCTGTGCCCATCAGCAGGGCGTAATCTTCCAGTTGCAGTATCGAGTACAGTACGGCATATAAACTCACCAGCATAATGCTCACTATCGCACCGCGCTTGATACTTGCCGTGGCGCTGCCGACATAGGCGGATACCGATAGCACAGGAATACAGGCGGCAATTAAATAGGCATGCAAGAAGGCTAAATGCTCAGATAGCGACAGCAGGAGCAAATAGAACAAGGCCATGGCGCTGCCGACTAACACATATTGAATCGTACTAAGACTGGTTTTTTGCCCCAGCTCAAAAATAAATAACATGATAAAAGTCAGTACGATAAACAGTAGGCCGTATTTTACTGAGCGTTCAATCTTGCCGTAGTGAGTCACGGGCTCGAACAGAATCGCATTGGCCGACACTTCGGTCAGGGTCGATTGATTACTCTTAATAAACTCCTGCGGGTAGTTACGGGTTAAGTGACTGATATTCCAGCTTGCGGTAAAACCCCGTGCGTTAATATCACGTTCTGCGGGTAATAATCCCTTGAAGCTCGGGTGTGGCCAATCCGCATGAATATTGAGCAGGGTTTGTTCGCCCAGCGGTAAGGCACTAATCGACTGCGAGCCGCGCAGTGTCATCGCAAAGTCCACACTAAAGTCACTCGCTTCACCGACTTGTACACCTTGGTTGAAGCCTTTTTCTAAGCCGCCAGTGGTGCCTAAACCTGTGCCCGACATCAGCGAGCCTGACAGCGTGACCGCCTCACCCGTTAATTCAAGTTTATCCACTTTATCAATGGCTTGATTTGATGAGACACCAAAGGCGAGGCGCGCATTTTTATTGTCAAAGGCAATGAGGTTGGGGATTTCATAATGACTTAAACTGAAATCTGCTTTGCCTTGCAAAGTGGCGTTATAAACTAAGGATTGATAAATGCCGCGGGTACGGAAATCATGTTTGAGATCTAAATCTAGTTTGAGTTTTTTCGGCAGTATGACCAATTCATCTTGATAGGTACGCTTTACTTGATGGCGATTTTTGCCATCGGCGCTGACTTCTTCCTGCATCACAAAATAGCTATAGGGAATGACAAGCACAGGTCCTGAGAGCGTTTGCTGCTCGCCCCATGAACGGCCAATTTCATCGACAACACTGTGGTACAGGGCTTCGCGATCTGAGGTCATGTCCATGATGATCCCTAATGGGATCAAAGCTAAGATCGACAGTATGCCTATGGTTAACGCTTTCAATAGAGTCGTGTTTTTAGCGAGTGACGTCCCTTTACTGTGTGAGGACAATGCCTGTGGCGATTCCATGTCTATTCCTTGATTTTGATTAAATTTTTTGAGGAGTGCGCGCACCACTAAATAGGCCGCGCCACCAAATAAGGCCAAACTAAGTAGGGTGAGTACCCAGAAAATAATACTGAACATTGGATTTCATTCCCTATGAAATACGACCGAGACTTCACCGCTAAGATTGTGCTGAGTTAGCTCGGTATCACGGCGGGTATTAAAACAGATTTCCCCGTAAGAGTTGCGGGCAAGTTGCTGATCAATAGTGGCAAAATTATGGCAATTACCGCTAAATCCATACTCATTAATCCCGTTTATAAATCTGAGATTGGGGTGTCTTTACCAAATTTGGGGTGTTTTGCCTCATAGTCGTCTTCTGTTCGAATATGCTTAAGCAGTGTTTCGAAGCTTTGCTTAAAGACGTCAAGTTCGGCGGAATAGACTACGGCATGGTGGGAAAACCAGTGCTGTTTTTCCCGCTCACGGTTACTGTAATCGGGCCAAATACGCAGCTCATACTCATCACCTATGACGACAATGACATAGGCGATGGCGCCATTGCTAAAGATGATGCATTGGGGCAGATAAACCAGCTCTTCACCTTTAAATAACTCATACCAGATTGCTTCGGTGCGCCAACTCACTATCGGTAGCGGCGCTTTGATAGAGCAACCAATGGACTGATGTTGATTGAACAATACGGCGTTAATGTCATCCATTGAAAAGGGCTGGTGATCGCCATTTTTAGCGGCAAGTGAATACAAAATATTCATTAAAAATGGCAGCTTAGTGCCATTGCCCGTTTTGCGGCCGCAGAGTTGTGCTTGGCGATAGTAGAGATTCATCATCAATCCTTAATGAGGCGTCAGCGCGCGGTCGGCGCTACCTTGAGCCGTGTAACTCACAAGGCTGTAAAGCGATAGCCGTTAAGTTATAAATGGCTTATGTTATCCGAATAGCGCGCTGCATGAGCTGGTTTGCGGTGTATTTTAGGGGCTCATTTGAAAGATACAAACTACATCAGCATTTTTTAGAATCTTAGTTTTGTCTGTTGGGCTTAGTGTTTGCAGGTTTTACCTTAGGAAACGAGATGTCTAATCCCTTTTCACCCCGCGAATGGCTGCAATTAACGATGCAGCAGCAAGGATTATTGCAGCCACAGACTTCGGTGGCTGAGACTATCTCGCGCCTCAGTTATGTGCAAATCGACTCGATTAATGTGGTTGAACGGGCGCATCACCATGTATTGCATAGCCGTATGCCTGGATACCAGCCGAAGATGCTCGATTCGGCTTTGGCTAAAGGTGAGATTTTTGAATATTGGTCCCATGCGGCGGCTTATTTACCGATTGCCGATTATCGGTTTAGTTTGCAACGTAAACAACAGTTGCAAAATGGCGGTAAGCATTGGTTTGAACCCGATGATAAAGTGATGCAGGAAGTGCGGGCGAGAATCCTTGCAGAAGGGCCGCTCAAGGCCAGTGATTTTGAACACAGTGAAGGTAAAAATGGTGCCTGGTGGGATTGGAAACCTGCGAAAAAAGCCCTAGAGCAGCTCTTTATGCGTGGTGAGTTGATGGTAGTGCGGCGGGAAAAATTCCAGAAGGTTTACGATCTCACTGCGCGGGTGTTACCACAAGGTATTAATACTGAAGCACCAACAGAGGCTGAGTTTATCCGTTATCTGATTGATCGTTATCTCTATGCCCATGCCTTTGGCACAGCGGCGCAAATTGCCTATCTACGTAAAGGATTAAAATCAGCGGTTGCCCAAGAGCTGGTAGAGATGCACTCACAGGGGTTATTAGCCAGTTTTAAGGTTGCAGGCCAAAGTTACTTCTATCACTGTGCATTACAGCTCAATGCGCCATTATCTAATAAAGTCTGGCTGCTAAATCCTTTCGATAATTTATTAATCCAACGGCAACGACTAAAACAATGGTTTGATTTTGATTATCAAATTGAAGTCTATGTGCCCGCTGAAAAGCGTCGGTATGGTTATTATTCTTTAGCGATTCTGTGGCGCGACACTTTTGTTGGCCGTGTGGATGTGAAAGCCGATCGCCAAACGGGCATATTGCTATTACAGCAATTGACCTTAGAAGAGGGCGTGATGGTGAATGGCTTAGATGAGGATTTCTGTGCTGCATTTGACATCGCCATCAAGGAATACGCCTGCTTTAACAGTTGCGATCGCTGGAAGTTAGTTAAAGCAAATCATAAAGGCCTGAAGCAAAAATATGCACGGCAACAAAAGTGCTAGTCATCAGTCGTTTTAATTGGAATGTCCATAAAGCGAAAGCAGCCATACAGTAAGATTAGATACAGCAGTGGCAGCGCTGCAATGATTAAGGATGAAGTCGAAGTGCTATTGCTAGCAAGGCGATAGCAGGGAATATACACGGCGGGATAAACTAGGCTTCCCCATAGAAAACACTGATTCATCAATCGAGTGATAAAAGCGGGTTTAATGCTTGATTGACTGGCCAGTCCCATCAAACTGGCGAGGAGCACTCCGGGATAAGTGAGTAACGGTAGGCCACCGAGCAGGAGGAATGTCCAGCGTATTAGGCTCTCAAAAGTGATTAACTCCACAGCGGTTTCCATCACGCTTATCGTCTTCCCTCTGTTGATGCTTTGTCTAAATCACACAGGCTTGCAGGTCTATTTTGTAGGTCTATTTTACAGGTCTATATTGAGCTACGATCCCGTTGCATTTTGAGCCAGAATCCTTGTTGACACAGGTTACTGAAGGATTTCTGCTGCGGTGAAATAACGATTCCGCTTGATACTATCACTCGATAGTTTATCCAATAGTCTTCGCAAACATTATCAGATGTCGTCTCAAGCATGAGTTGATCTTGCTCGGTTTGCTGGCAGATCACCACGCCATTATCGAAGTGATACAGCGTTTCTACTTCATGAATAGTGAGGTCGTTATCTTGATAGCTATGGCTTTTACTCGACTGGTTCACTACCGATACTAAGCTTGGGTATCCGTGAATCGCAAGAATATAACTGGCGAGTTGCTGCATTGTTTCTCCAAGTGACGCACTGCTCAAAGCGTTAAAAACAAAAAAGCACAGCTGCGTTTTCGCCCACTGTGCTTTATTAAACAGATATAACCTAAGTTAGTCTGCAGCGTTGAGCTTTTTTTCTAGCTCATTGACTTGAGCTTGCAGCGCTTCTAATTTTTCGCGGGTTTTCAGTAGCACATGTTGCTGCACATCAAATTCTTCACGGGAAACCATATCCAACTTGAGCAATTGATTTTGCAGAACTTGCTTGCTGCGTTCTTCAAATTCACCGGCAAATTGCTTCAGACCGCTGGGCAAACTTTCGCTCAGTTGTTTCGCCATTTCTTCGATTTTCTTTGGATTGATCATGATCTTGTCCGCCTTTTCTCTGAATGAGTTGATTGTAACCCAGTGTGTTTGGTTTCAAAAGTAAAGCTAACGTGTAATGACTTTTTGTAAGCCGTTGTTGAGGCTTATATCACGGCCAAGCATGCCTATTGGGTTGAGTTCTGCTCAGACCAAGCGGGGATTTGTTAGCCTTAAAACCGCCGATTCTGCTATGATCCCATCCTTTTCTGTCGACTTGTTTGGATATTGCGCAAAGATGAAACTCAATCCCGCCCAAAACGATGCTGTTCATTATGTTTCAGGCCCTTGCCTAGTATTGGCGGGTGCGGGCAGTGGTAAGACGCGCGTTATTATCAATAAAATCGCTTACTTGGTCGAAAAGTGCGGCTATAAGGCGCGCAATATCGCGGCGGTGACCTTCACCAACAAGGCTGCCCGTGAGATGAAAGAGCGGGTCGCTCAGTCCATGGGACGCAAAGAGGCCAGAGGTCTGTGGATTTCAACCTTCCACACCTTAGGGCTTGAGATCATTAAACGTGAGCATAAGGTCTTAGGTTTAAAACCGGGTTTTTCGCTGTTTGATGATCAAGATACCTTAGCGCTACTCAAAGAGTTAACCCAAGACGAGTTAGATGAAGATAAAGATTTACTTAAAGCGCTCGCCAGTACGATTTCAAACTGGAAGGGCGGCTTAATTATTCCCGAGCACGCACGCAAAATTGCTAAAGATGAGCAACAGCACTTATTTGCTATGTTGTATCAGCGTTATGCCCAGCATATGAAAGCCTATAACGCTTTAGATTTTGACGATTTGATTCTGATGCCAACCTTATTGTTGCGACACCATGAAGAAGTGCGTACCCGCTGGCAAACCAAGATCCAATACTTGCTGGTGGATGAATATCAAGATACCAATACCAGCCAATATGAAATGGTAAAGCTGTTAGTGGGTGAGCGGGCGCGCTTTACCGTAGTGGGTGACGACGATCAGTCTATCTATTCATGGCGCGGTGCTAAGCCACAAAACCTCGTATTATTGGGTAAAGATTTTCCGCAGCTTAAGTTAATTAAGCTCGAGCAGAATTACCGTTCTAGCCAACGGATCCTACGGGCTGCCAACATTCTTATCGCGAACAATCCCCATGTTTACGATAAAGCACTCTTTAGTGAGCTTGCCTATGGTGAGCCGCTGCGGGTGCTATTTGCCGCCAACGAGGAGCAAGAGGCCGAGCGTGTGGTCGCCGAAATTGTGCGGCACAAGTTTGTCGGCCGTACTCAATTTGGCGACTATGCGATTCTGTATCGCGGCAACCACCAATCGCGGTTACTCGAACGCGCGCTGATGACTAACCGTATTCCTTATAAATTGAGTGGCGGTACGTCATTCTTCGCCCGTGCTGAAATCAAAGACATCATGGGCTATCTAAAGCTGGTGGTGAATCCCGATGACGATAATGCTTTCCTGCGCATCGTTAACTTGCCTAAACGTGGCATAGGCCCATCGACTTTAGAACGCTTAGGTAATTTTGCCAACGAGAAGCATATTTCTATGTTTGCGGCGATTTTTGAGCCTGAACTGAATCATCATTTACCGCCTGCGGCTATGTCATCCCTGTATCAGTTTGGGCGTTTCATCGTCGAGACAGGGGATCATGCCGAGCGTGGTGAGCCTGTCGAGGCAGTGAAGCATTTGATCCGTAAGATCAATTATGAAGATTATCTATACGAAACCAGCACGAGTGCCAAAGCCGCTGAAATGCGGATGAAGAATATCTCAGAGCTTTATCGTTGGGTCACTGAGATGCTCGCAGGTGATGAATTAGATGAGCCAATGACCTTGCCTGAGGTCGTGACTCGACTGACGCTCAGAGACATGATGGAGCGCAATAGTGAGGATGAAGGTGGCGATCAGGTGCAGTTGATGACCTTGCATGCTTCTAAGGGCTTAGAGTTCCCGTTTGTGTTTATGGTGGGAGTGGAAGAGCGTATCTTGCCCCATCAAACCAGCATAGATGAGGACAATGTCGATGAAGAACGTCGCTTAGCCTACGTGGGCATCACTCGGGCTCAACGTGAACTGTGGTTTACCCTCTGCCGTGAAAGGCGCCAATTTGGCGAAACCATGCGTTGTGAGCCGAGTCGTTTTCTACTTGAGTTACCTCAAGACGATGTGGTGTGGGAAAATCGTAAACCACAGCAAACTGAGCAGGAGCGGATGCAAACGGGGCGAGCCAATATTTCTAGCTTAAGGGATATGTTTAAAAAATAGTGAGCGTTTCACTTACTGTTATTTAAAGTCAATCGCTTGGTTTTATTTAGGCATATTCGAGCTGAGCACAGCTCTGTGGTTGAGTGTCACTTAAGGTAAAAGTGTCGGCTAAAGCGGCCCCTTGACCCAGTTGATAACCCAGTTCACTGAAAATTCGTTTTTGTTCAGGGCTATCAATACCATCTACAAAGGTTTGCAGTTCTAAGGTTGATGCCGTTTTTTGATAGGCTGACATTAACTTAAGCTGTTGCTCGCCTTGTATTTGTTTGGTGAGGTTGGCATCGAGTTTTAAGCCTTTTATTGGCAGAAACAATAAGCTATTTAATGCACTATAGCCGCTACCGTACTGGCTGATACCGAGTTTTACCCCGAGCTTCTGTAACAATTCAAAGCCATTGATATGATTTTCAGTTTCCTGCACTAGGGCTTTTTCATTGAAGAATAACCACAAATGGCTCAGGTTTAACTGGGTTTGCTTGAGAGTGTTTTTCAAACTGCGCAGTACATGCTTATGCTTGAGATGTTGGCTCGAAAGCATGACATGTAATTCAACAGATTCATCATATTGCTTGAGGAGTTGGGGATAGCTGCTATCTATGATGCTGATCGTATATTTATCGAGCTCAACAGTAAGGTGTGACTGTTCAGCAAGCGCACTGAGTTGGTCTTGTTGCAAAAGTCCGCGCTGCGGATGTTGCCAGAACAAACGGCTTTCTAAAGCGCACACTTGCGCAGTGTGAAAATTGACGACAGGTAAATAACTGAGTTCGATTTCGGCATGGTGTAATGCATGCCTAAATTCAGTCTCTAACTCGACATCCTGTATAGCTTGATGTTGGGCGTTTTCATCAAAAATAACATAGCAGCCCTTACCATTGGCTTTTGCCTGATACATGGCAGTATCTGCATTACGCAACATAGATTCACTGGTATCGACTTTATGCTTACCACTGATGGTAATACCGATACTGGCGCCAGAGTTAAATTCCATGGTGCCGAGTCGATAGGGTTGGGATATTTTTTGGATCACTCTTTCTGATACATCTCTTGCATCGTTAATGTTGTTAATACTATCGAGCAAGATAACGAATTCATCGCCACCTAGGCGCGCTAAGGTGTCGTTATCACGAATGCAGGACTTGAGGCGGCTTGCGGTCTCAATTAAGAATTTATCGCCTTCTAAATGTCCCATAGTGTCGTTAATCTGTTTGAAGCGGTCGAGATCGATAAAGAGCAGGGCAAATTGTTCTAAGCTGTGGCGACGGACGTGCTTAATCGCGTGAGATAAGCGCTCCATAAACATAGCGCGGTTAGGCAAGCCTGTGAGCGCATCGTGTTTAGCATCGTGAACTAGCTTAGCTTCCATACTGCGACGTTGTTGAATTTCTTTCTCAAGGTTTTGATTGAGTTCGGCTAACGCTTTCGTACGGTCGATGACTTTTTCTTCTAGCTCTTCATAACTGCGCTGCAAGGACTCAGCGGACAGTTTCTTCTCAATAGCAGAACCAATGTGTTGCGAGACAAATGTCAGTAATTCTAAGTCTTTGACCTGGTAATTCTGCGTCATGCTAAAACTGTAAATCGTCAAGGCACCACGTACTTGATCATGGATAAAGAGAGGAATACCAATCCATTGATGCATAGTCTGAGTATGATTTAATTCTGGTGCTTGGGAATACAGCTCACCAGCGGCGATTAACGCATTGATACTATTTTGATCTAACAGCAGTGGCCGCTTATGTTTGAGCACATATTCGGTTAAGCCGTCCTGTAGCGGCCGAGTTCCTGGGTGCTTATTGGCTAATTGCGAGACATAAAAGGGAAACGTGAGATGTGTTTCTGTGTCATCCAAAAGCGCAATATAGCAATTGTTGGCAGGAATAAGATGTCGAATGACATTATGTAACTGGGCATAAAAGTCTGGGTTGTCGGCACTGGAACTGGCTAGTTCGGCAATTTCGAACAGTGATTTTTGTAAGCGTTCGGCTCTGCGTCTTTCATAGACTTCTAGTTTTAATTTATCATAGGCTTGGCTGAGTTCTCTGGTTCTTTGTTGAATGGCTTGTTCTAATTGTTCTTGATGCTTGAGCCGTTCCATTACTCCTGAGATATGGTGACAAATGAAGGTCATCAACTCGAGTTCGATTTCCCCATAGCTGACATTTGTGTCGTAGGTTTGTACGACTAACACTCCGGTTACTATGTCATCGTGTTTAATGGGCACGCCAAGCCATAAATGGCAGGGAGAACCTAAGTTAACGATTTCCTCTGCGGCAATGAGTTCATTGACTTTGTCATTATCACATAACAAAGCCTTACCTGTTCTAAGAACGTAGCCCGTTAATCCCTGCTGTAATAATGTTGATAATGATTGTTCTGGATAAAGCTCTGCAGGATGCGCGTCTTTTTCGTCGGCGAAAAAAGGGATAGCAAGCTCGCCGGTGCTGATATCAAGGGTTGAAATAAAAAAATTATCAGCGGGGATGAGTTGTTTTAGGTGGCTATGCACGCCAACATAGAATTCTTCGAGTGAAGAAGCATGGGTCGCAATATTGGATATTTCGAGTAATGCGTTTTGAATGATCTCAGCATGCTTATACTTATGCGCTAATTGTTTTAAGCGAATAATTTTTTTGCGTAAGCGTTCAGCTTCATTTACACGAGGCTGGCCAGTTTCATCTTCATCCTTAAACATGATACTCACTAGTTAAATATAGGGTTGCATTTACCAAACACTATAATTAGCATGAAATACTGTAACATCCAAGTCATATTTTGGCTGCATTTTGCTTTAAAAGTCAGCTAATGTGATAAAACTTGAGCAGTCAGTAAAAAAAGTGCAAAACAGCTATAGACTCAAAGGGGATTTGACCCTAGTATATGCGGCGCTAACCAAGGCGAGCGCCCATAGCTCAGCTGGATAGAGCGCACCCCTCCGGAGGGTGAGGCCGAAGGTTCGAATCCTTTTGGGCGCACCAATTCCGAACAGAGTTGTGAGCTTTTAGGTTAGCAAGATAAGTGAAAGTCAGTGGTGATTGTAGCTCAGTTGGTAGAGTCCCGGATTGTGATTCCGGTTGTCGTGGGTTCGAGCCCCATCAGTCACCCCATTTCATTTGTTTTATATAAAGATTGATATTCTCGGTGATTAGCGCAGTCCGGTAGCGCATCTGGTTTGGGACCAGAGGGTCAGAGGTTCGAATCCTCTATCACCGACCACATTCTTCGCTTAGCTAGCGAGCTTAATGTAAGTTAAGTAAATAGTGAAATATTTACGGTGATTAGCGCAGTCCGGTAGCGCATCTGGTTTGGGACCAGAGGGTCAGAGGTTCGAATCCTCTATCACCGACCAATTAGTGAAAAAGCCTCAGCATTCCTAGTGAATAACTGAGGCTTTTTTGCATCTACGGTTTGCTTGTCTTGATTGGCATTGGAAGCCTTATTGCCAGAAAGCAGAGGTCGAATCCTCGCGCTTTCAACGTATCGACCAAATTCAACGCATCGAACAGATAAGTCGAAACGTCTCAGCATTCTTAATCAATACACAGGGACTTTTTTGTATTTGTGCAATGTAGCTTCATATAGAAATTGTTTATGCGTTTGCTTAAACTCTATGTAGGCAATACAGATGTGCAACGGTATCGATATAGCCATTCTGTCGTTAGAAAAGTAAAAAGCTCCTTACGGAGCTTTTTACTTTTAATATCACTTCTTAATTTGGCTTAATCAAGATTCAACGGAGGGGCGATAAAGCCCTGATAGGCATCTGTTCTAAGCTCGTTAAAGCGCTCTAGCTGAGCTTGTTCTTGAATACCCGTCACTATGACTTGAATATCTAATCCTTTCGCTACGTTGATTAGCGCGCGGCACAGTTCACTATTGTGGTGGGTCTCATCATAGTAGGCGAAGGATTGATCGAGTTTCACATAGCTAGGTCTTAATTCCTGTAGATAAGACATAGAGCCAAACTGACGGCCAAAGTGGTCAATGCCGAACTTAGCACCATTATCACGAATGATGTTACATAAGTGCTGACACGACTTAAGATCGCTATAGACGCCCGCTTCAGGGATTTCGAAGCAGATCCGCTCAATAAATGCGGCATTGCGTAAGAAGTGATTGAGCCACTCATGGAATTGCGGATCGTTAATACTTTGGTGGGTTAAGTTAATCGCGAGCGGTTCATAGCTACGCTCTAATAGTTTCTGCTCGTAGACAGTTTCAATCAAACATTTATCGAGCAGGGCACCGAGAGATAAGAGCTCGATATAAGGCATAAATTGCCCTGCATGGGCGAGTTGATCGCCGAGCTCTAATTGGCAATATAATTCCCGTTGCGCTATGCCATCGCCATCGCAAAACTGGATTGGTTGCCATCTAAACTTAAACTTCTTATTACTGATGGCATGGCTAAGGTTATCCCGCCACTGTTCACGGGTGAATAATTGCTGCTCTGTGGTTTCAAACCAATGGAAAGTTTTATTTTCTTGTAACGCTTTTTGAAGGGCGTTGTCGGCTTGGGCCAAAATATCCGACACATTCATTTGCCCAATACGCTCCGCAATACCAATCGCAAAGTCTTCATTAGGCTTACAGCCCGCCTTCGACATTTCTTGGTTGATGGTGCGGATAAGCGTTTGTAAATATCTGCTGATTTGATCGTGTTCAACATCCGTCACTAAAAATGCAAATTCATAGGCGGCAATGCGACCTATGACAGACGGTGTGATTTCGTTTAACTGCAGCTGAAACTTTTCAGCCAAAATTCGTATGGTTTCATCTCGGACTTGATAGCCATATTTACTGTGCACTTCTTCGAGCCAGTCGAGTTTAGCGAGGAATAACGCGCCACTGCTAGGTTCACTCAACCAACCATTTAAACGACTCACCACATATTGGCGATTCGGCAGGCCTGACGCAGGATCTACAAGGTTCTTCTTACGTAATGCGCCGACTTCTTCATCGAGGGAATGGAATACTTGTTTTAACTGCGCCGACATACTGTTAAACGCGGTTACTAAGTCTTTTAATTCCGTGGTTTTAGGCAAGGCCATGTCCGGGCCGAATTGACGTGCCGCAATACTTTTCGCGTGTTCCGATAGAGTATGTAACGGTTTTAATATCCACGTTAGACCAATTCTTGCGGTAAAAATGGCAACGAGGAAAAGCAAAGAGAAGGCAATGATCGTATTGGACATGATTCGCCACAGCTCATGATAACCAAATCCTGGATGAGCGGTGATTTCAAGTTGCGCGAGCTGTAACCAGCCAGAAGTGATAGTGCTTTGTTTTTTGATGGTTTTAAATAGATTTAAATTAATAAACCATTGAGGTACATCTTCAATTCTTAAAGGATTATTCCACTCTTGTTGCTTACCATCGACCATCCATGTCAGCTTTACATTTTGATAATAGCCGCCTTCAAAGATGACATTCACTAAGGTTTCTGCTGCTGCGGTATCGCCGGCTTCGAGTGCTGGAGTAAGCATTAGACCGAGTGAAGTACTGGCATTGTTTAGATCAGACTCCATTTGCTTGGTTAAAAAGCTCTGAGTCTCAGTAAATTGCACATAACCAAGGCTTGCAACGACGAGCAAGAATAGGCTAAAAAGCAGCGAATAAATCTGTCTAAACAGTGTCATTTTTGGTGCTACTCCAGTTTTAATTTTGGTTGCCTAAGACGGTCAACACCTAATCTATGGTTAAGATCGTTCCATTTTTCTAGCCGTGTTGACGAACCCGCCAGTACGCCTCGGCCTTGCTCTTTATTGAGCCATAACTGTTTACCGTTAAAGCTATAAACGGGCAGTAGATCTTTTCTTTTGGTGGCTGGCTTTATTTCATGGTCGAGATTGTCGAGAACTAAGGGGATCGATGCTGGTGTCTCATAGTAAGCCAATACCATGTGATATTGATTCACAGTTGTGGCTTTGACCATAGTGATCCGCATCTTGTCCTCTTGAACGCCAAGTTGGAGCAAGGTGAAGTATTTTGCGATTGAAAAATCTTCACAGTCACCACCATTCACGCCAATAAATTCCATCGGTGTCGCCCAATAATTCGACTCACCCCATAATTTACTGTCATCGATAAAGCGGAATAAGTTAAAAAAGTTATTCACTTTTAATAACTTTTCTTTTTCATCCAGTGCACTCGCTTCCGATAATACTTTGAACCAAGCCCGAGCTCGCATCCCCGCACGCTCACCATAACGTTTTTCTAGGGTTGAAGTGATCTTCCCTTCATCAAGGTTTTGCGTAGGGGCAGCATATAGGCAGCATATGCCTAAGGCTGACGCTATTAGGCTAAAGCGGCAGACTCGCAATAATGAATGTTTATAACTAAGTCTGCCGCTCATAACCTAATGTGTGGGTCCTTTATTTTGTGTTGTCATCGACAGAGTAAATCGTCCATTTCATGTCTGTTGCCGTATCATCACCTGTGACTTCTGCCACGACACGACGGTTACGAATTTCAGCTTCAGGAGTGCGCTCTAACACCACTGGGCGGCTAGGGCCATATCCAATAGCTGTTAATCGACTTCTATCTATGCTGAAGCGTTCGGCTAGCACAGCTGTCACTGCATCGGCACGTTCTTGCGATAATACTAAGTTGCGTTCATCAGTTCCTGTACGACTTGTGTGCCCTTCAATAGTCACTTTAGTCGTTGGGAATTGTTGTAAAAATACTGCAACCTCCTCAATTTGAGGATAGTACTCTGGTGCAATATAAGCAGAATCATTTGGGAATAAAATGCTTAACTCTTTACGCTCATTAATCGCTTTGATTTTGCCACAGCCATAGTTGTCAATGCCGGCCCCTTGAGCGGTATCATTACAGCGTTCACGGGCCTCAATGACCCCATCTCTATCTTTATCTGATAGATCATAGGCTTGAGTTGTGGTCATTTCGTCAATATTAACTGTATCGCGCATTGAACAACCAGCTAAAAGAATGACACTGAGAAAAAATGTGATAGTTTTCATTAGTTAGCTCCTCCTTCATAGTTGCGCTCTCCACGCCATGCATCGGGCCTAGTGACTCTGAGAGAGTCTAATAAGCGTCCGGTAGAATTGAGTACGCGATACTTAGCAATGATTTCATCATACTCTGCCTGTAAATAGTCTTTACGCGCCTCGAAGAGTTCATTTTCGGTATCCAATAAGTCGAGAAGACTGCGTTGGCCTAAATTGAACTGTTGGGCATAGGCAGATTGGGTATCCTTTGCGGCTATAACATGGTCTCGGATGTATTGCTTTTGAGGTGCCAGTAATTCAAATGCGTTCCAAGCCAAATTCACGCCTTCAACGACTTCGCGCTGAGCGCGTTGACGGATTTCTTTGGCTTCACCAAGTTTGTATGCTGTTTCTTTCTCACGGGCGAGATCTTTACCACCCGAGAATAAGTTATATTTTACTCTAACCATGGCCATTAAATCATTGCTATAGCCACCCACATCACTACGGAATGCGCCAGCGCCAGAGATACCATCTTCGCCGCCGACATCATTATTCCAATTACCGTTCAGCTCCAAAGAAACTTGAGGGTAGTAATTAGATTGTACTGATGAACGTTCATTCTCGGCGGCACTAATATCATTTGCTGCAGATTTGAGTATGGGGTGATTCTCCTGTGCTGCGATAATGCCAGAGCTTAGATCTTTTGGCAGCATCTCTGCATCGGGCACAGGTAAGATTAAGTCTGCTGGTGCCGACTCTACAATTCTGATGTACTGCGCTTTTGCATCAAGTAAATTGTTGCGAGCAGAAATAACGTTAGCATTAGCACGCGCCAAACGTCCCGAGATTTGGGATAGATCTGCGATTGAGCCTAAACCTGAGTCAGTACGTTGTTTAATCTGGTCATAAATTTCTTTATGGCTGTTAAGGTTTTTCTCGGCTAATTTTAACACTTCATCGGTGCGTAAATAGTTGAGATAGACTTTACTGACATCGAGCGCCATATCTTCAGCTGCAGCAAGCAGCGCCCATTGGTCTGCACTGGCTTCAAAGCTATAACGATCAACTTCACTGCTAGTATAGAAACCATCGAAGAGCATTTGTTTTAGGCTAACACCAAACTCTCCGCGGTTTAATTCTGCAACTCCTTTGCTATCGACATCGCCGACATTTGGTCGTCTACGAGTCGACACGCTGTCAGTTTGTTCGTAGCCGTAGCCGCCACTGACATCAATCGTCGGCATATAACCTGCTATTGCTTGATTAACTTGTTCTTCGCGCGCTTTAAAGCGGTTGAAGGCAACACGTAAATCAGGGTTCGTATCAAGCGTATGTGCAACGGCTTGCTCTAACGTCTGGCTTTGAGCCGATAAAGGTAACAGAATTAATGACAGCACTATGGCTATCTTTGAACATTGAAATTGTCGTTTTGCTGAAGTCTTCATGACCAACCTCCCGGTTTATAAAAAGGCTTAGTGCTCTCTGAGCGCTGTATCCTTAGCCCTTAAAATTGGATTTAAAATGTACTCAAGTATGGATCTTTGCCCCGTGATAACGTCAACCGAAGTCAACATTCCCGGAATAATTGGCATCTGTGTGCCATCGTTTTTGGTTAAACTGGATTCTGCAGTTCTGACTCTAATGAGATAAAAACTATTACCTTCTTCATCTTGAGACGTATCAGCGCTGATGTGTTCAACTGTTCCTTTAAGACCACCATAGCGGGTAAAATCATAGGCGGTAATCTTTACCACTGCCGGCAACCCTGGGTGTAAGAAGGCGATATCTTTAGGCAAGATTTTAGTTTCAATCAGTAGCTGATCTTCCGATGGCACTATTTCGATAATATCGACACCTGGTTGCACAACGCCGCCGAGCGTATTGATATGAGTGGTTTTAATGGTGCCATTAACTGGGGAGGTGATAATCGCTTTGCTGACCTTATCCTGTGCACCCACTTGTGCTTCATTCATACGAGAAAGGCGGGTTTGGGTTTCATTGAGTTGTGCGCGTAGATCGGCGGCATAGACGAATACGGCTTCACGGCGTTTTAAGATAGCCTCATCCATCGCCGCTTTAACTTTCGGGCGCAGTAGGCGCATTGAATTCAGTTCGCCTTGCAAATCGTTCACAGTACGTTCAAGTTTGAGTAGTTCAACTTCAGGAACGATACCTTTTTTAGCTAACGGCCGAGTGAGCTCAAGCTCACGGGAGATCAGCTGCATACTGGTGGTTAATGTCGTTGTTTTAGACGCAAGATCATCAATTTCTTGTTGTCTTTGTTGAATTTGACGGACCAAGATTTCAAGTTGGTTACTTAAATTATCTAACCGTCCGTTGTATTCTTCTTGCTGCCTTTTAACTAAGGCAGGTTCCGCGGTAATGATGCTCTCAGGAAATACCAAGGCTTTTTTAGTAACGAGCACTTGCTCGCGCCAGTCTGATGTCATGTCTGATATGAGAATGCTATCGAGTTCCGCGCGCATACGAATAGCATTGGTTTTTAAGCCCAAAACCTCTTGCTCTTGCTGAGCAAAATCAGAGCGGAAGCGGGTATCATCAATACGTACTAAAGGTTGGCCTTTCGTTACCATTTCACCTTCTTGTACATATAGCTCTTGCATGATGCCGCCATCTAAACTCTGGATGACTTGGACTTGTGATGAGGGGATGACTTTCCCCGAACCAGTGGTGACCTTGTCTAATTTAGCAAACCCTGCCCACAGTAAAAAACACACAACCATAGCTGCAAGTGCCCATATGATTAATCTGTGCCCGCTAGGGGCGTCAGTCATCATGGCGCCGTAGACATCATCAACCATGTCTAAGTCATTCGCGGTTAGATTTTTACTCATCTTTTAGCTTCTCCATTCACGAGGCCAAAATTGAGTTTTTCTAACACTTCTGCCTTGGGACCATCAGCGACCACATGGCCGCGTTCGAGTACGATAATGCGATCGACGAGCTGCAGCAGATGCATCTTATGGGTAATAAGAATTAAGGTTCTGTCTTTGCTGACATTCTGCATTGAGCGAATAAATTGTTGTTCCGCGCGCGCATCCAAGCTGGCGGTGGGCTCATCCATCAATAGCACTGGAGGGTCATTGAGTGTGGCACGCGCAAGGGCAACGGTTTGTCTTTGTCCGCGACTGAGCGACATGCCTCCTTCGCCGACTTGTTGGTCTAACCCCTCTGCTTCTAGGTTGGTAAATTGACTCACTCCAGAAAGCTGTACGGCACGGATTAATTGGTGCTCAGTGACTTGGCGTGTACCAAATAAAATATTGTCCCGAATCGAACCGTGGAAAAGGGTCACATCTTGGGGCAAATAACCAAAATTACGGCGTAAATCACTCGGATGGATCTGTGCTGAGTCTAAACCGTCATAACGCAGGCTTCCTGCTGTCGGTTGAAATAACCCAACCAATAACTTGGCAAGGGTACTTTTACCTGAGCCATTACGGCCGATAATTGCAATACGCTCGCCGGGATTTATGGTCAGTGACATTGGATGGAGTACTGGTTTTTCTGAACCAGGGTAAGCAAAGCCGACATGATCAGCATTGATTTTACCTATTAGTCTTTGTTTGCTAACCAAATGCCCTTTATTTTCAAACTCATCTTCTTGAGTCATGATTTCATTAAGTTGACGCAGTGCGCTGGCAGTGTGGTTTGCTCTGGTCATCAGGCCTGCAAGCTGCGCCATAGGTGAAATAGCACGGCTTGATAACATAACGGCTGCAATAATTCCGCCCATAGAGATTGCATTATCGGCCACGCGATAAACACCTAAAATGACGACGCAAACAACGGTAAATTGCACTGTGAAGTTAGCCACGTTCGAGACAGAGTTAGATAGCTTTTTTGACCTTAATTGCCAGTTGGCACTGTGGCCTATCATCTGTTGCCAGCTTTTTTGTACTATCCCTTCGGCACCATTGGCTTTGATTGACTCTAGCGCCGATAAACTTTCGATTAAATGCCCATGTTTCAGGCTTGAAAATTTATTGCCTTCTTCGATAGCGGCTTTGAGTTTAGGTTGGATATAAAGTGTAAAGCCAATAATGATAACGCCACCGATCACTGGAACAATCGCGAGATCGCCGGCAACGATGTAGATAATAATTAAGAAAAATAATGCAAAGGGCAGATCGACTAAGGTCGTGATTGTTGCCGAAGTTAAAATTTCACGGATGTTATCGAATTCGCCTAATTGTTTTGCCATACCGCCAATACTGGGGGAGCGTTTTTCTAAGGGGATACCAATCGCTTTAGCGAATAGGCGAGAAGACACTATGATGTCTACTTTTTTACCTGCTACATCAATCAGGTAGCTTCTGAGTTGGCGCATGACAAGATCAAACAGATACGCAATAGAAGCACCAATCGCTAACACCCACAGGGACTCAAAGGCAAGGTTGGGCACGACTTTGTCATACACGTTCATAATAAATAACGGCGAGACTAAGGCGAACAAATTCACTAATACAGAAGCAATTAATGCATCACGATAAATGGGGGCAGAATCTTTTAAGGTTTGGACTAGCCAGTGGGTTTTATTA
Organism: Shewanella hafniensis; assembly: GCF_019655335.1. Taxonomy (GTDB): domain Bacteria; phylum Pseudomonadota; class Gammaproteobacteria; order Enterobacterales; family Shewanellaceae; genus Shewanella; species Shewanella hafniensis. The sequence goes on along the minus strand of NZ_BPFD01000060.1, from coordinate 5,401 downwards.
TCATGTAGATAAACATCAAAGCCCATGTCACCACGGTATTCTTGTTTAACTAAGAATAAATATCCCACATATAAGGCTTCGAGCGACTCAATGGTTAGCGTCTCTTCACCACCTGTCTCGGGTAATTGAATAATCGCTTTATCTGACTCAACATCAAGTTCACGCAATATGCAGGCTTTCTTGTCTTTTAATAACAAAATACAGGGAAGCAATATCGGTGATACTTCGTTTAAGCCTTTTCGAGATAACTTCGCCGCTAGGCCGGCCCTCGACGCGGCCTGAGGTAATAAATCGGGTGTTAATACCGCACCTGACAAAGGTAAACCTGCCGCAAGCGAGTCGCATGAGCATGGGTTGCCAAAATGCTCAGTGAGTAACACTAAACAATCCAGCAGCGGATCCACTAAGACTCTTTGCGAGGCTGAAATGGTCCATTGGTCAATTTTTTCAGAAGCTGCAGCTGACACCTAATTACTTATCCTTTGGATTTTTATATGGTTATGGCAAGTATCGGTCATGATGGCCTATATTTCTATAGGCCATCTGAACTGATTTTATTTAAGGAATGATATTATGGTGTGGATTAGTGTCCAGTGGCGCAATTCCTTGTACAGGTTCTGGTGTGACTGGCTGAGTATCAACAATTAACGAACCATTTCCATTGGTACCAAGTAGACCGTTAATAATACCCGCATTATCAGTCGCACCATATTGGCTATAGAGGTCAACCCCATCAAGCACAATATGTTGATCAATAACTCCATCTTTATTTGCATCTATATCGATAACGGTAGAGCCATTATCTAATCTAAAGCTGAGATATTCATCTAATGTATTAGCCGTTTCTCCTTGGAGCAAATCACTCAGGTCGAGCTTATCTTCATTCACATTGAAGTCCACAATGTGGTCTGTGCCCTTATCGGCATCGGCATAGCGCCACACGAAGGTATCGGCACCGCCATCACCACGCAGAACGTCATTACCAAGGCCGCCAATCAGAGTATCGTTGCCAGCACCGCCAATCAAGGTATCGTTGCCTGTGCCGCCATAGAGAGTATCTTTGCCTGCTCCTCCATCTAAATAATCATTGCCACCTTGACCAAAGAGAATGTCGTTACCGGCACCACCAAATAAGATGTCTGCTTTATCGTTTGTTCCAGATTGGTCAAACTCGTCAGTATGTTCACTGATATACCTGTGCACCTGTGCATCACTGGCTTCGTTAATACCGAGTTTATCGGCAACGTAGGCTTTAATGGCTGCGTAACCTTGACCGCTAATACCGGCAAAGTGTATCGCGTCACCAAAGATGACATCGTCGCCAGCACCACCATCAAAACGATCTGAGCCTGGAATGGCGTTAACTTGGTCACCAAGAATGGCATCGGCTAGATCATCAGCATCTATATTCGTTTGAACATTACCATCAGTGTCATAAGGTAATAAGTCAGCCTCATTGATGTTTGAGCCCATGCCGATGGCTTGAACCGTAACTCCAAGGCCCGAGAGTAATGCAAAGCCAGCTTGGGAATTTGTAACTGTATCAGTGTTGGTGTCACTACCGTTACCAGACAAAGCATAGTACTGGTTGTTACCTTGGGCATCGGGGCGCATTGCTCCAACAGGGCTCCGGCTCACGCTGTAGAAGTCCTCTTCTACGCGGAACACATTACCATTTTCATCAATCACTACATGCCCGTTAACGGTATAGACTTGGCCGAATACGTAGCCAGTGCCGATGACTTGTGACAAGCTACGATCATTATTGTTCGGCCATGTGTCGTAGACCTTTGGGTTACCACCCGCATCAGCATTATAGTAGGTCGGTTTGCCGTCAGTTATAAAGAAAGCAAGATTAGTAGCCCCACTATTATTTTGGGCATCACCATTGGCGAACCAGTTGGCCGTGGTAGTGAATACATCCTCATAGTTGGTACCGCCGCCGCGGCTCATATCATCTAATGCTTCTTGAAGAATATTCAATGCATTGGGGTCACTAAGATCTACACTGATGCTGCCCTTAGCATGAGTATCAAAATCAACCAAGAAGATGTTCACTGTGCCGCTTTGTGGGCCACCGGCACTGTCTATGAGGGTTTCCAATACCTGGGCCAACTGCAATTTCATCGTCTCTAGCGTATCAGCGTTAATACTGCCTGAGCTATCGACCATAAAGGCAATATTGTAGTTTTGGCCTGGCAGAATAATACTGCCATCCAAGTCGCCAACCACAATATTGTGCTCATTACCAAAGTTAAGATTTTGATCGCCAGGCTCTCCTTCATGACCACTGAAGTAGCTAAGAATGACGCTATCTGCATCTGTTGCAGTATTGGTCAGGTCTGTACCTGACTCTCTTGATACTGCTTCGACAACGAGGTTGACTTGACCTGCATATTCACCAGGAACCCTTAATGTTAATCCTGTCAGATTGACATCTAAAGATGCACTGTTCCATACGCTGCCATGATTTAGAAGAATATTACCGTCTGCATCTGCAGTCCCCATTAAGGTACCGTTACTGCTGTAGAGTAAGGTGCCTTCGGGTAAACCACTGAGCTGAATGCTATCGATGCTTTCGCTACCGTCTCGATCCGCAAGTGACACATTAATTTCGATTGGATAGTCTACAGCTGTAGGCTGTTCTAATGTGAGTTCACCTGTGATTTGATTGATCGCGTATATGCCATCCTTGAATTGCACATACTCAACATTATGCAGGGCCTTAGTAACACCGATGCCATTTTCAGTTACAAAGAAGTTGAACCAACGATCATTGCTAGAGTAGCCTGCGCCTTTCTCTATTATGTAGTCGGCTCGGTTGCCAAGAAGTACGGCGATATCTGTTCCTGCATCACCGTAGAGCCCGTCATTACCTAGACCAGCAACAAGAACATCATTTCCCGTTCCGCCATAGAGAGAGTCACCTTGAACGGCATCACTGCCGACGAGTATGTCATCACCATCCATACCGTCGAGTAGATCACCGCCGCCATTTGCGCTGACAAGATGATCGTTCCCCCCAGTACCGAGCAACTGATCTTGTCCGGAAGTATTATCAATAGTGCGCGTACCAGTATTAAATGGTGCGGTAGTAAAATCGCCCGTACGGAATTGTTCGGTAGTGATACCTGAAGTCTTAAAGTTACTGTATAGCGGTATGCCATTATCAGTCAGAATAACGTTAACGACAGGCTTATCTGCTATAGGTAAGACAGTGATATCAAGTGCTGCAGTGGAACCAGTATTTGTTGTGTAGGTGACACTTGGCATTTCGCCAGCCCAGTTATCATTTGGAGTAAACTGGAATTCACCATTAGCTTGTATTAATAAGCTACCCACGGCCAAGGTAACGGTTTGCCCAGCGTTAAAACTGGTTTGCATACCGTTATACATGACTCTGAAGCTAGTGATGCTCAGATTGCCGAGTTGATCATTGGTAAGAACATTACCCGTTAGCTGCTGATCTTCGTCGATGGTATAACGATCGTCAGTCGCATCAATAACGGTAGCATTGTCCGTGCCTTCAGCTGATTCATTATTCGCACTATCAGTTTGAGTGGCGGTGACTGAGATTGCCTGACCTGCAGTCGGAGTAGGCTCTGTCCAAGTAATAACACCATTTGTATAGGTGTAACCTGTTGCTAGAGCACCATTACTAAATTTCAGTACGCCATTGTCAAGAATGAGGTCTACTGTACTGTTATTACCTGCATTATCGATTTCTAGATGTACACTGCCGCCAGAATTAAAGTCACTAGCATTAATTTTGACCTGTATTTGAACACCATTACTACCTATCTCAGTACTCGTCAAATACGCGTCATCATTTACATCATCGATGATGCGCACCTCAGGTGCAGAAGGTGGCGTTGTATCAACATAAACTTGTGGAATAACAGAGAAAGTACCATCTGTATGATCGCCGTCTCCATCAGTGGCTCTTACTTTGAAATCAATATCACCATCGCTAGGTTGTAACATCTCTTGATATTGATGGAAGTCCCATTGACCTGTACCTGGGGTAAACTCAAGTTTGAATACCAAGTGACCAGCAGCATCGACCCCAATCAGCGTATTTGCCGTTTGGGTTATGGTAATTGCACTGCCTGTTGCAGTGAATAAATTGGTTTCATCACTACCTTGTAATGTGAGCGAACCTTTACCATCTGCGCCCCAATCAGGGCTTACTGTTCCTGAAGCAAAGGCGATTGCTGGTGGAGTCGTTGTGCCTAAAAACTCAATAGCGGTAACAGTGAAGTCACTATTATCACCGCTACTTGGGCCTTGGCCATTATCAAGGGCTTTGATGACCATAGTGTCAAAACCGCCTTGTAAGGCTTGGAAGTTGGCGGCATAGTCGCCACTGCTGGCATCTGAGCTAAATGTTTGAGTTGCGATAAGTTGGCCATCTCGCCAAAACTCGACGACACCGACTTCTAGTTCGCCACCAAACATGTGGGAGAACTGGATATTTACGCCGTAGGCAATAGTTCCTGGATCGAGAGTAATGATGATTTCTTCAGATGCAGAACTTCCATCTGCAAATTTACGGAAATCGACTTCATTCGCGAGATTATGATAAGGGGCGCCAGCACTACTTACACCTATCCCGCTACCGCTACCAAAGATTTCGGCATCAATTAAATTTGAGTCAGTTGATGAAGTGAATCCTCTTGCACTGATAGTAAATCCATTAAAATCTAATGAACTATTATTACCGCTGTAACCTGTGAGTGAGAATAAGCCCACCAATGAATCAGGAATGCTTGTTGTTGTGGTTTGCACGGCTGCAATTGGTGATATGACTGGAGCATCATCTTCAATGGTGACATTGAAACTTCCAGTTGATGTACCACCATGGCCATCATTAACATTGATACCGATATTGACTGACAAGGTGTCTTCAGTCTCAGTATCTGGATGATCGACAGGACCTTTTAGCGTGACATCATAGGTCCAATTTCCTGAACTACCAGTAACTGGTGGCGTCAGTGTTGCAGTCATAATTTCGGTATATGAAGCCTCACCTGCAGTACCAATATAACCCGTTAAAATTTGCGTGACAGGATCCCAACTCCATTGAATTGCTTGGCCACCAGATAATAATCCTGTAGGTCCAGACAGTGACACAGTTAAAGAATCACTATCAATATCATTGATATTTATTGTGCCGCTAGCCGAAACATCATCTGTAGTATCAGAATTACCAATAACATCAATTATACCGTTAAGTAGCCCCTCTTCAGATACCGTAGCATTTGATGCAGAATTAATCACAGGCACATCGTTGGTGCCGGTAATGGTGATGGTGACCGTGTGCTCAGTGCCGTCTTGGCTCAACACCACAAAGGTTTCGACCTTAGTTTCGCCTTCAGCCAGATATTGCACGTCGGCGTTA
>NZ_BPFD01000059.1 GCF_019655335.1 Shewanella hafniensis | reverse complement strand
CTTCATAGGCATGTACCATAGTGTTAAGTTTAAATAATTCATTCGTTTGGACATCCCAGAACCCTAAAGATGAATCGAATACGCGACCTTGTATCCTAAAACCATCATTTCCACATAAAACCATCTCATTACCAGTTCTAATAAATTTAAAATTTGAAAATAAGACTTGTTTTTTATTATTTACATCTGAAAACATTAAATTATATGTTGCTTCAGTTTTTGCACAAGTTAAGTCCTGCTCTACATATTGTGCAGTACCAGCAAGTAAACTGTGACCTAAAGTACCTTTTACATCAACATCCTCAAAAATCACAGTACTATCAATAAGTATTCCATCGGTGGAAAATCGGTTTGCTCTAACAGTAGCTTTACCGTTAGTAGTCATGCCATCTTCAACGCAATTAGTGAAAGCAATATTTTTTTCTTTATCTGAGCTCCCATTCGAAATTTTAATCGTTCCACCACCGGAACAAGTCGAACCTAGTTCGCCATTTTGATCATTATAGTCCGGTAGTAATTCAGGAATGAGTGTAAAGATGTACTTGTACACTTGGCCTAATGTTTCTGTATTCAATGGAGCTGCAGACTCAATGCCTGCATATTGGTCTTTAATATTGATAAATTTAGACAATGGATCTTTGGTGACAGGAGGTGGGGTAGGTGTTTCTGCTGAAGAATCTCCACCACCGCCACCACATGCTGAAAGACATAAACACAAAAGAGGTACAAATGCATATTTCATATAATAACATCCATATATCTGATTTTATTAAGTTATTTAAAATATTCGGATAGGTATAACTTTTATTTGTTTATAACTGACACCGAAGTTACAAAAGTTCACCATCCCCTCGAAGTTGCCGCAGGGCGAATAGGCAAATTGCGTGAGTCTCGCCATGGTCGTTCTCGTGCATCCATGCACTTCACGACATTCAGGCATCCTGCCTATCAGATGCCGAGCTAGCTTTCGCAGGTGCAGGGACGCATCCTTCGGAAGCGATAGCAAATTTGCCAATGAGCACAAGGGGCTTTCAACTCCGTTGGGAGGCGGCAAGGGAGATCCAAGAGGGAATTGCTGTTGCTCCCCTCTTGGTCGACTCTTGATTGAAAATCAGGGGTTGAAGACCCACGACCTTGATTCACCTCGGCCGCTAGGCCGCAAAATTACTAGTTAACTAATTTGTGAACCGACAAAGCTTCCCCATGGCTACCGCACTTCGCCAACACCTGTCAGCCAAGCCATCAATCAAAACAAGGTCGCACCAGTTCAAAACGTCCACTGTTGAACATTGAGCAAAATGCTAATAAGCACTATGGCAACAAGCATAAGTGCCAAAGCATATTCACCAATTTGCAGGAGGAGTTGGGTATCTAAGAAAGAGAAAAGACACATCGTCCTGATGCAAGTGACTCGAATCGCGGGTACGCGATTAAAGCTCATCCTTGTTAAAAACCTAAGATAGCGACATAGCGTACACTTGTCTATAACTTTAGCATTACAAATTAGATAGTTAAGTGATGACTAATTTGTGAATTAGCCTTATTGGTACTGGCCAACAACTCCTTAGTCGAAGGAATACACCTTCCCCTGCGAAGTTGCCGAAATACGTAGATAAAAATGCCGTGGCGACATCATGGAAGATGGCGCAGGCTCGGGGGCACATGGATGTGCCATCTGAGCCGTTAGGCGATTTTTATTGGAGTATGAGGCAGGTAACTAATGCATGTAACTTCGCTAGGGTGAGTGCTGCGTAGCAGCGCTTCGAACGAGAGCCAGGGATGGCGAACTGGCAGTTAGACATGGACGTTGTTCGGCAAGGGATTTCCAAAAGGGGAATAGGCGTTTTTTCCCTTTTGGTCAGGTGTGGGGTGAAGCCCCACGACTTTGATTCACCTCGGCCGCTAGGCCGTATTAACTCACTATTTACATGCGACCTAATTTTGGCGCGCAAATAAGCACCAAGTGAGCGAGTTGCCCAAGGAGCTCTAATCTAAGGGCACTGAGCAAAATTCAGCCATAACGTAACTGAGTTGAATCACAGTACGAACATCACTGTAGAAGCCTGATAACACAGGCGCTACACACGAATTTAGCTTGATTAAAACTGCGGCGATTAACCGCCTAAATTTGCATTTTCGGCCCTACATGCTAACGTGGCTAATGTAAATTTACATTCAGTGTTTATCAAAGCTATGTCGCAACAATCAATAAAAAGTCGATCGACAACACGCTTATATCGGGCGATACCATGCAGCGCGGCTGATATTACACGGAAGCACAACTGAGGTTGAGATATGGAACCATCTAATACGTCACGCCGGACCTTTATTAAGCAATGTGTGATTGGCGGGGTTGCCGTATATTCGGCCCCTTTGTTGTGGGAAATGAGCCGCGCGAATGCGGCAATTGTCTCACCTGAACTGGCAGCCCAATGGCAAACTCAGGTTAATGGTCAATCCAAACCTAAGTTTCGTAACGACGGCATAGCGAAAGTCACAGGCCAAAAGGTCTATGGCCGTGATTACCGCGCTATGGACATGGAGGGCTGGCCCAAGCAGCAAGGTTACGCTTTTATCCTTCGCGCCGCCGATGCCTCCCATGTTTATCAAGGCTTTTCCCTCGACCACCTGCCCGCTTCGGCTAAGCCCTATAAAGTGATCACAGCGGCCGATCTGGCCCGTGACAAAATCAAGCTGCCCGATTTTTACGGTGACAACATGTTGCTGGCCGAAGGGCAAACCGCCGACTACTTAGGCCATGCGGTGGCGATATTGTTGTTCGACAGTTTCCCCGCCTTTAAGCAAGCTAAGTCTTTACTGCAATTTGATCAGACCTTACTGCGCTTTGGTGAGCAAACGCCGTTTGTGTCGGACACCAAAGACCCGTACGCCAGCTGGCGCCTTATTCGAGTTGAAGGTGAAAATGGCGCACGAGAAGATTTATATAGCCCGCTCCACGATGGGCTGTTTTTCCCCAGCGTAAAAGATCGCAAGCCAGAATGGTTAGGTAATCCGAATGCCAAAGGGACAGTGTCTGAGCGCGGGCTTTATTATGCCGGTGAGATAGATAAGCAGATTGCTAGCGCCCAAGCCAATCAACAATGGCAAGTGTTAGAGCGGGAATATCGCACCCAGATCATCGATCCTATGATGATGGAACCCGAAGCCTTTAACGGCTGGTATGACGCAACTAGCCAAACCTTTCATACTGTGATTACCTCGCAGTCGCCGCAGGACTTTCAAGAGATGGCAGTGCACATGCTGTTATCTGGCCCACTGGCAGGCAAGGTAAAACATCTGGTGGTGCACTCGCCTTATATCGGCGGTGGATTTGGCGCGAAAGACCATTCGATATTTCCCTATTACGGCGTGATTGCGGCCGTTTATGCCAAAGGGCCAATCCGACTCGCCAATGACAGATTCGAGCAATTCCAATCTGGCCTTAAGCGTCATCCGTTCATCATGAAAAGCCGCTTAGCGGTGGATAAATCGACCTTAAAAATCCAAGCCTTAACTTCGCAGATGACAGTCGACGGCGGCGGACGAGTCAACTTCACTCCGTCTGTAACCTCGGTTGGCGCGACGGCGATGCAAAGCATTTACTACACACCGCGCAACGATATTATCGCCACCGCCTATGCGTCGCGTAACCCAGATGCGGGTTCGATGCGCGGTTATGGCACGCTGCAATCGATGACGGCGATGGAATGTATGATCCACGAGATAGCCGACGAGCTGAAGGTTGATCCCTTTAAACTGCGCGCCGCCAACGTGATGGAATCCGGCCAGCGTAATACGCAAGGCGCGATCCCTAACGGCACTTTGCGTTACCGCGAAATGCTCGACATGGCCGAGCAAGATCCCGTGTGGCAAAACCGCGCGGTGAATAAAAAGGACTATGAGGCCAAACATCCGGGGATGCGTTACGGCGTCGGTTTTGGTATCGCCACCAAAGATTATGGTACGGGCGCAGCGGCGCCAAGTGCGGCGGTTCGCCTAGCGAAAGACGGTAAAATCACCCTGGAAATCGGCTTTATCGAAATGGGCACAGGCACGCAAACCTCCCAAGCCGTTGTGGTCAGCGATGCCCTCGGCAACTTTGCCGATGAGGTAAAACTCGCCGAAGTGGATATTTGGGATGCGATGCAATTAGTGCAAACCGATAATCCTTATATTATTTCGCAGCAACGCCAAGATGAAATGGCGGCCAATCCACGCTGGACACCGGTTAAAGCCATGGCATCGTCGGCATCTATGTCGGCCTATTATCAAAGCCATGTCACCCGCATCGCCGCCGACGTGATCTATCGTCACGGCCTGTGGCCTGCGGCGGTATCGATTTGGAACGAGTTGTATTTTAACACGCCAATGGGCTCAACTAATTTGCATAACGCCCGCGATGGTCGCTGGGTCGATGGCAAGTTAACCGCCTTGGGCTTTCCGCCATTGTCGCTTGATATTCTCGCGAAACGTGCCCACGACATGGGCTTAGTGGTCGGCGTGATGGGCCATGCCTTTAATCGCTGGGCTTGGGCCGAGGCCGATTTCGACATTCTTGGTACCAAAGAGCGTTTAGCTCTCGATGCGCTGGCGCTGCAATACGGCGAAGGTAACGCGACGTTTGCGGCAACTTCCGATACGACTATGAGTATCAAAGCGCGTCAAGCCAGCATGAAATCTAATGGCTATCACTTGATCGATCGTCAAGCCATGAGTTATCCCAGAGCCGAACTGAACAATGCCATGGTGACTTACTACGCCCCCTGCGCCACTTTGGTTGAAGTGGCCGTTAACGAAGGCAATGGCGAAGTCACGCTACTGAGTTCTCACACTTGGTTAGAAGCGGGCAAAGTGATTGTTAAAGAATTAGTCGAAGGGCAAATTCAAGGTGGCCTTGCGATGGGAATTGGCCATGCACTGCATGAAGGCTTACCGCCATTTGAAGCCGGCGCTGGCAATGGTACGTGGAACCTCAATCGCTATCAGGTGCCGTTAGCGCGGCATGTGGGCGTGTGGGATCAACGTCATACCATATTGCCGCAGTTATCTGATAACGATCCCAGCCGTGGTATCGCCGAAGTGGTGATGATCCCTGTGGTCGCGGCGCTGATTGAAGCCGTGTATCAAGCGACCCATGTCCGCTTTTACGATTTACCTATGACAGCGAAAAAAATTAAGGAGGCCATGGCATGAGCCAGTCTATTAAACTGACCATTAATAACCAAGCCGTAGGCCCGATTGAAGTCGCCGATGGCGTGATGATGATTGAGTTTCTACATGAGTACTTAAACCTCACAGGCACTAAGTTTGGTTGCGGTGCGGGCGTATGCCACGCCTGCACTGTGATCGTCGACGACGAGCAAGGCATGAGCGAAGTGGTGCGCACCTGCATCAATGGCGTCGAGCGTTTTAATGGTAAACGCGTCCGCACAGTCGAAGGTCATGCTAGACAAAACTCCCTTGGCGAAATCACCGCCCTGAGCCCAGTGCAAGAGGCTTTTTTGGAGCACTTTTCGTTTCAATGTGGCTGGTGTACCTCGGGCTTTGTCAACGAATCGACCGCGCTGCTTGAGCGATTAGAGCGACAACCTATCGCTAAAGATCAAGTTGAAAAAGTCGTAGAAGATGCCTTGAGTGAACACGTATGTCGCTGTACTGGCTACGTAAAATACTATGCGGCGGTCAAAGATCTGATCCTCAAGACTAAGGGGCTAACCCTGTGATGACATCAGCCAATCTGCGCCATTTCTCGCGCTATTTCCCGCACATTAGCAGGATAAAAAATCTGTTGAGTCACAATCTACTCCTGAGTTTAGGACTAGGTTTGCTCGCCTGTTCCAGCAGCGTTGCCGATGAAGGTGGCAATACAACAAATAGTGACATTGCACGCGGCGCGTATCTGATGAAGATAGGCGACTGTGTGGCCTGCCATACTGCGGTGGGTGGGCGCGAACTCGCGGGCGGTTTGCCGTTCGAAACGCCCTTTGGCGCTGTGTACTCGACCAATATCACTTCTGATAAAGAAACTGGGATTGGCAAATACAGCTACGAGGACTTTTTTGATGCCATGCACCACGGTGTTGGCGTCAACGGCAACCTCTATCCAGCTATGCCCTACACGTCATACAGCCTGCTGACGGACGACGACACTCAGGCGATTTATGCCTATTTGATGAGTACTAAACCCATCAAACAAGCCAATCGCGACAATGATGTGTACTTTCCGTTTAACCTGCGTTTTGGCCTAAAAGCTTGGAACTTAGTCGCCCACGATGCCAAGGAATTTACCCCGAATAAGGAAAAAAGCGCACATTGGAACCGCGGCAATTACTTAGTCAATGCCCTAGGGCATTGCGGTGAATGCCACACCCCAAGAGACACTATGTTTGCCATGGAGCAGGACAAGCACTTTGAGGGCGCGATTATCGAAGGCTTAGAGGCATCGGACATTCGCCCCGCTGAGCTTAACAGGCAAAACTGGACCCATGAGGATCTTAAGTCGCTGTTTACCGAAGGCTATTCCCGTAAAGGCACAGTCTTTGGCGGCATGTATCCCGTGGTGTATCACAGTTTTAGCCACTTGACCGACGATGATATGCGCGCGGTGAGCAGTTATCTGCTCGATACCGACGATGATCTTAAACCGGATCCGCTCACCTTTAACGGCCATAAACCTGAACTGCCAGGCTATACGCTTTACAAAGGTTACTGCGCCGGTTGCCATGGTCAAAATGGTGAAGGTCGCCCTAATGTCGCCCCAGCTATGGCAGGTAACGCCACCTTAGATAAAGCGAGTCCGCACAATATCGTCGCCGTGATGCTAAAAGGCATTCAAAGCCAGCATTACAACGCCACCACCAGCTTTTATGCTATGCCGGGATATGCTGATGAGTTAAGCGACGAGCAGATTAAAGACTTAGCCAATTACCTAAGACTCACCTGGAGCACACAACCCGGTAATCTCGATGTGAAAACCATCCAAAGCTTAAAAGAAGTGATCCTCGAACACGACTAACCCACATAGATATGTGGGAGATTTAAGCTAAAAGCCGACGCTAGCGTCGGCTTTTGCTTAAATGCACACAGGTATCAGAGTGAACTTTTACGTCTCATTTGGATTTATCACTTACTCATTAATCAGCTCAATAATAAAGCCAGCTTTACTCGCCACGCAGCCGAGTATCGAAGAAGACTAAGCTGCGCGTCCATGCGAGCTCGGCGGTGGCTTTATCGTATCGGCCAGTAGAATCGTTATGGAAACCGTGATTCACATTCGGGTAAAGATAAGCGACATAATCGGCTTTGTTGGCTTTTAGCTGAGTTTCGTACTCGGCCCAAGTGTCGTTTACCCGCTGATCGAGCCCAGCAAATTGCAACATCAGTGGGCCTTTAACGCGGCTACGCAGTTCCACTGCGGCTGGCGTGCCATAGAAAGGTACGCCAGCATTGAGTTCATCGGGAATGGTCGCGGCCAGCATATTGACGATATAGCCGCCAAAACAAAAACCCACTGCGCCGAGTTTGCCATTACTTTGGGGATGGGATTTTAAAAACTGCGCAGCGGCAATAAAGTCTTGCTCGATTTTGGCTCTGTCTAAACTGCTTTGCATGGCGCGGCCCGCATCATCATTACCCGGATAACCACCGAGGGAATACAGCGCATCGGGGGCGAAGGCGATATAACCCTGCGCGGCTAAGCGGCGAGCCACATCTTCGATATAGGGATTAAGGCCACGGTTCTCATGTACCACTAACACCACTGCGGCTTTTTTAGTGGGATCTAAGGTTTTCGGCTCTCCTGCGGCACTGCCCGCGAGCAATAACTCATCGGGCATGACTAAGTAGCCGCGCCCTTCACCGTAACCATTGGGCGAAGGAAACTTCACATAACTGGCTTGAATACTGGGGTCATTAAACGACACTTGTTCGGCTAAAGCGTAATTGGGCATCAGTGCGCCCGTGAGCGTGGTCAGGGTAAACCCTAGCGCCACCAGTCCTGCAAGCCGCCCCATAAACTCACGGCGATCGATAATGCCGTGGGCATATTCGTCATACCAGTCAAAGGCTTCCTGCGGTATCGGTTGTACTTTCTGGGCATGTATCTGACTTGTTTCTGCTAAGGCTTGCTTGTCTTGTTGTGTCATCGTTATTCCTCCATTGAACAAGCTAACCACAGGTAACACGTCTTCCCTAGCTTGTGGGTGTTAAGATTTAACTCAAGAGTAAAGGAAGAATCGCACTTAGGGCAACTGACTTTAACGTTTGGCGTTTGGTAAGCTTGGTTTGAAATAACACACGATTGGCACAAACGGCTGTCGGTTAGGGCTAGGCTAGCTTAAAATAGCGATTTAGATTCTAGAGGGCCTAGCGTGATACAACATAGAGCTAGCCAGATGGTGATATTCCACACTCTGGTGACCAGTGGAAGTTTTACCCAAGCGGCGGCCAAGTTAAAAACCTCGACTTCCTATGTCAGCAAGCAGCTTGGCGCGTTGGAAGCTGAGCTGAACTTGTTGTTAGTGCAGCGCACCACGCGCACCTTAGTGTTAACTGACGCGGGCCAACAGTTTGCCCATTACTGTGAGCAAGTGTTTGAAGCGACGCAAAATGCCGATGCGATGATGCTGGATGCCCGCGACGACATTAGCGGGACGATTCGCCTAGGTTCCTCCCAATCCTTCGGCACCTTACACATCATCCCCGCACTGGAAGTGTTGCAGCAAAAGTATCCCGAATTACGATTTGAACTAAGCCTGTTCGACCATAAGGCCGACATGCTAGAGGAAGGTCTCGATCTGTGGATCACTAACCATGAACAGCTGAACGAAGGTTATATCGCCCAACACCTTGCCGAGACGAACTTTGTGGTGGTCGCCTCTCCCGATTATTTGCTCAAGCACGGCGTGCCACATCATCCGCGGGAGTTAGCTCAGCACAATTGTGTTATCTATCAAAGCAAAAGCCGTAATTATGATCGCTGGAGTTTTGCTAAGGATGACCTAGAACAAACCGTGCATGTGGCGGGAAATTACCGTGTCGATTTAGCCGAAGCCGTGCGCAATGCGGTGATTGCAGGGCGCGGCATAGGCTATGTGGCCACGTATTTACTCAGTGATGAGTTTCAAAGCGGAAAACTGATCCAACTCTTACCCGATTGGAAACCACTGCAACAGATGCCCGTTTATGTGGTTTACCCAAGGCGGCGCCATTTACCGACTAAGTACAAGGTGATAATCGAGTGTTTAAAGTCCCATATCGGCCACCCGCCCTACTGGGATAAAAAGCTCAAACCTTGGTTAGGTAAGACAGTCACTTAAACTGCAGCCACTTAAGCTACTGTCATTTAAGCAACAGTCACTTAAGCTGCATTTCAAAAAAGTACTGACTACGACACCAGCCTAAAGTCGTCTGTGGCATGATTTCGATTATTGCCACAGGCACAAATATTATTTCCTCTGGGCAATAGTAGCTAAAATAGCTTTTATTCTCCTGCATAAACAGCAACTTAAACTATTGCTATTTTCGACACTTTTATCGTAACAGCCCAGTAACGCCCTCGACTTGCCCTTACTGCGACTCGGCCTACAATGCGCGGCTTCTTCCTTAACTCAAAAGAATAACCCCTTATGACCGCGATATTAGGCATGATTAGTATCTTGTTTTTTGCTTGGTTACTGTCAGTGAACCGCAAGAATATTCCCTACCGCACTGTGATTTTAGCCCTAGGCTTACAAATTATATTTGCCCTGTTAGTGCTCTACGTTCCTGCGGGTAAGGCCGTATTGCAATCCGTTACGGCGGGCGTGTCGAGCGTGATAGCCTATGGCAACGAAGGAATTGGTTTCCTGTTTGGCGATCTCGCCACGGGTAAAGTCGGCTTCGTATTTGCAATCAATGTGTTAGGTATCATCATCTTTTTCTCGGCACTGATTTCGGCCTTATACCATATTGGGTTAATGCCTAAGGTGATCAACATTATTGGTGGTGGTCTGCAGCGTTTACTGGGCACAGGCCGCGCCGAGTCTTTATCTGCCACGGCGAACATCTTTGTCGGCATGATTGAAGCGCCGCTGGTGATTAAACCCTATTTAAAGCACATGAGCGATTCGCAATTCTTCGCGGTCATGAGCTGTGGTTTAGCCTCAGTCGCGGGCGGCACCTTAGTGGGATATGCCGCTTTAGGTGTCGATCTTAACTATCTGATTGCCGCCGCCTTTATGTCGGCACCCGCGGGTCTGTTGATGGCAAAAATCCTCATGCCGCCTAGCGACAATGACAAAAACAGTGCCGATGAAATCACCTCAGTCGAACTGCCACGCGCCACCAATGTGGTTGAAGCCTTAGCCGATGGCGCTATGTCTGGCATGCGGATTTCTGTCGGGATTGGTGCCACTCTGCTAGCTTTTGTCAGCGTTATCGCCCTGTTGAACGGCATGTTAGGCGCTGTGGGTGAATGGTTCGGTTACCAGTTAAGCTTCGAATTCTTGCTCGGTTATCTGTTCGCCCCTATGGCGTGGCTGCTGGGTATTCCTTGGCATGAAGCCATTACTGCGGGCTCACTGATTGGCCAAAAAATCGTGGTGAATGAGTTCGTGGCCTTTATCCAGTTAATGAAAGTCGAAGACCAACTGAGCGCCCATTCTCAGGCCGTAGTCACTTTTGCTCTGTGTGGTTTTGCGAACATTTCAACCATGGCAATTTTGATCGGTGGACTGGGTAGCATGGTGCCAGAGCGCCGTGAGTTTATCGCCCGTAATGGTTTTCGCGCCATTGCCGCTGGCGTATTCGCTAACCTCATGAGTGCGGCCATTGCCAGCGTGATCCTCTCGCTGTAGCTTGTTTTCGATAACAGCTTTCTGTCCTCGAGTATCAATCACTGATCTCGAGCATCGAAATAGAAACAGCGGCTCCCAGCGTAAACCCAAATCAAGCACGCCTTAGTTTGGGTTTTGCTTTATCCCCCGCTTAATTATCCGCTTAAGCTCGTCTTTACTGCCGCAAGGCTGACCTAAACCTCGTCGCAAACAAAATTAGCACGGACAGTCTCTTTACCTTGCTTACTCGCCTTTTAAGCTCACATTTTGATGACGTCGTTTTATTGCCTCAGATAGTTTTTGTGTATAATGTCGCCAAACCAAGATTAATACATTTACATTTCAATAACATGCGTAGCCAAGGGAGCACAAATGGCCACAGGGAAATACAAGGCAGTTCACGCCGCAATCGCACTGACAGTGGCAAGTATCACACTCTTATTAACCGCCTGCGATGACTCAACGACGTCCTCAGAATCGGTTACGACGAATATACCCACAGATCGCGAATATCAGATTATTTCTACCATAAGCCTCAACGATGGTTTCGAAACTCGCAAAGTGTTGCAGGCACGATTACTGCTGGATTACCAATTACAAGATGTAGAGGGTAAGGCGGCTAACTTAACCACGCCACTAACCCATAATGCCCGCTTTTTTATCCAACCTAACCTGCTGCAAATTAGCGATTATGGCATGCCGATCCCGGTGAGTAATATCGACCCTAAAGGCAAGTCCAATGAAATCTTTCAGTTGGTTAAAGATGGCTTTAATGTGGAATTTAACAATGGTGAAGTCCGCGAACTGACCCCCATAGCCAAGATGGATCAAAAAGATATCAAGGAGTTATTTGAGCGCTGGCAAAATCTTAATCACTTGTTTAAACAAGCCCCAACCTTGCCTGTAGCGCTTGAACCTAGCGTTGGTTATAGCATCAATGCGCCCATGGATGGGCGCTTAACTTGGACGGTTGAGCAGGTCAGTGAAGATAAGTTGATCGCCGTATTACAAGGGGAGAAAGACAAGTATAAGGCCTATGGCAAGTTCGAAGTTAACCGCAAAACCGGTTGGTTAGAGAGCATGGCGTTTTTTCAACGGGAAGAGCGCCAAGGGCGTACCTTTACCCACCGAACCGTAATGGCGCCTAAGGAGAGGCCGTATATCATGAGCACGCTTTGGCATGCCGATGATAGCTTTGATGCTGAGCGCGATAGGGATGATCGGCAAAAAGAACTGTACCGCATTAGCGATATACCGCAGGAATATCGCCCCAATAATGAGGCATTTATAAAATCCTTATTACCTGATCAACAAGGTATTTTAGATAATCTTGGCCCTTGGGGCACCGATACCCCTGAAGATCTGCAATTGCGCTTTGTCCACAATATGAGTCCGCAATATGTGGAAGCCGATGTGCGTTATGAAGACTTAACCGCCTATGACGCTAACGGCAAACCGATTGACATTCACTTCTGGCAGCACGGTAAAGGTTGGGCGAGGAATTATAATCCCTCGATTGAATCTGCAACCGATATAATTGCGACTGGGTGGGATAACACAGCGAATAAACTCAAACAGATAGACCATATTACTGCCAAGCTAACACTTATCCCACAGACGAATAAGATAGTCGAAAAGTCGTGGGATGAACTGCTGGCAACACCTTACAGGGTTGGCGATGCCAGCCTAACAATCCAAGTGCTCGATGCCGAGGCGAAACTCTTTAAAGTCGTGTCAAAGCAGAGTGAGGATCAGAGTATTAATCTGCCTTTCCAACAATTTAAAGGCATGATGGCTGAGGCCCGTCGCGAAGGTAATTATCCTTCTTGGCTAACAGCGACAGAAAAGGAACTGCTAGAGCAATTGATTGGAACCGATGAGAGCCATCACCTCACCAGCAACGCACTGTTACTCAAGCTGGATGAAATTCCTAAAACCCTAATGTTAATTGAGCAACAACCCCAGCCGGAGTTGACTCAAACCAAAACGATCCGCTTTGTACAATTTAGCGACTACAACAAAAATCTGGCTAATCCTCCCACCGAGTTTGGTAACGCTGGCCTAGGTAGCTTTATCAATCCGGCGCTAGATGCTGCAAAAAATGAGTTCAGTACGCTCCAAGGGATAAAACCTGTAACTGACAATGGTCATAATCTGTATATTCCCATGTCAGCTGCCTTAGCAACCGCCTGCAAACCTGAAATAGATCAAGGTTTTAATGAGGGTAAAAATCCCGTCACTTGGCAGTTTGATCCCAACGCCCCAAACGGGGCTGCTTATAGTTTGATGACCCCAGACCGCGTGCGGCAGTTTTTCTACGATAAACAGATCAAGGGCAAGATCCATTGCCAAGGTGATATTCACTGGCAGCCTTTAGAACTGGCTGTAACCGACCGCCCTTGGTTAATCGATTTAGCGTCTTGGCTGACGCAAACTGGATATGGCAATGAGCCGAGTAGCGATCTTAAAAATTACTTTAAGGTCGAAGATGCCCAAGGCAATCTGTTAACCATTCGACTCCCCGAAAATACTGAGCAGCGGATAAACGAGGTGCTGGTCGATGGCCGTTATTTGAGTATTGCAGGCCCCGCCGCCAAGGTGAGTTATATGACTATCTCTAAAGACCCCGTCGATATCCCCTATGAATTCACCTTTAAACCTTTGCCATAAAAAGGAGCGGTTATGCGTCTATTTACAGTAAATCGGCTCCTTGGAGCACTCGTACTTATCAGTACCCATGCCAATGCAGAAAACGTGCTGCTCGATGCCCATTGGAAAGTTGTCAAAGATGAAAAACAGGCTTTGTACTATTTAAAGCTATCGACTGAAATGATCGATGGCAATTATAAGGCTGAGGTCTATTACAAAAACAAAGATATGCTTTTCTGCGCCAGCGCCCTCGCCGATAACAAGATCGGTAACAAACTCACCAGCGAACAATTTCGCGGTGCGTATCAATGTTACTTTGAGGATGGCAAACCGTACGAGCAAGGCTTTCGTAACGAGCAAGGCCAACTTCATGGCTTGCTTAAAAAATACATTGCCACCGGTCAACTGTATGTTGAAACGCACTATGAAAATGGCGTGAAACAAGGCCTAGAAACGAATTACTGGGAAGGCGGCAATATCCGTTACAAAGCGAGCTATCAAAATGGCAAAGAAGTAGGCATAAGCGAACTCTATGATGACGAAGGCAAACTTAGAGGCAAAGTCTGTAAAAGTGGCACCTGTGTCACCCAATACTATGACAATGGCAACTTACACCTCGAAATCCCCATGGTGGATGGGCTCAAACATGGCAACGAAACGAGTTGGGGCTTTGGTAAACTGCTTTCGACCCAAGCTTATGTTAAAGATAAAAAACAGGGGGATTATTTTGAATACTTCCCGGATGGCAAGGTCGAGCGCCACTACCAATATCAAGCTGATTATAAGGTCGGTGAGCAGCTGACTTATTATGAAAATGGTCAGATCAAATTAAAGGAAGTCACCAACGATAAGGGTGATGTCCTCCAAGCTATCGAATACGATGAACAAGGGCAAATTAAAAAAACCACAGACAGCAAATACCAAGGTAATAGCTGGGTTTATCGTAAACAGCAGCGCTATCGCGATGACCAATTGATTGAGACTCAAGAAGAAGACAAACTCAAAAACTGGTCACTCTCCGAAACCTTCAAAAAAGGCTTGTTAATCGAGCGCCAGGAGCGACTCAATAAGCAATTGAATGGTTTACAGATAAAATCTTTCGACTACAACGATGTCATCACCCTCTCCCGCGAATATTATGAGGCGGGTAAGCGTGAAGGCGCCTATGAAACGGTAAAAATTGAGCCTGCCACAGGGAAAACTCAGCTAGTAGAGCAAGGTCAATATGCCAAAGATAAACAAGCAGGTACTTGGAAGAAATTTCAAGACGACGCCACCCTCACCTATAGCCACGATGATAATGGTAAGCTCCACGGTGAATACCTCAACAAGACCAACTCTGGCCAGTTGCTTGAATCTATTCACTTTAAACATGGCAAGCCCGATGGATTAGTCCAGCGTTACGCCAGTAACGGCCAAGTGTATGAAAAAGGCGAATACCGTAATGGTGAACAGGATGGCGATTGGATATTTACCGATGGTGAGTACGGTTTCCGCCCAATACCCAACCCTGAAAGACGCTATTGGTATGGTCGCTTCGACCAAGGTAAACGAGTCGGCCATTGGGAATTGCGCTCATCTGAAGACTATGTGCTCCAAATCGCCAATTATGACGAACTGGGCAGGCTTGATGGTAAGCAATACGAGTTTGAGGAACATGGCTGGATACGGGTGATTAATAGCTACCATAATGGCCAGTTTTTAAATCAGGAAATGCCACCCCCGGTGGTCACTTCTGATGATGTTTTCCCTCGGTTTTAGCTTAAGCCTAGACGCTGTGCACTGCATTGAGTGCACAGCGCAATAGATAATTAAAATTAGGATTCTTACATAGGCCGCACATACCTTGGCCTTAAGACCCAGAACAAGGAATCAGCATGTTCAATACCCCATTTCGTGTGATTAGCCTCGCCATTGCAGGGGCTAGCATAGTGAGTCTCCATGCGCAGGCCGCGCAAAACCTCTCCTCCATGATGGTCGAAATTCGTCAGCAAGACGGAATTCCCAGCTATTACAATCTCGCCACTGGCATGCCATTAAATGGCGATATCGCCATAGTCCGCGATAACCAAGGATATACCTTAGGGCAATTTTCCCAGGGGATACCTAATGGTAAATGGCAAGTATTTCATACCAATAACAGCAAGCTTATCGAAGGAAACTATCAGCAGGGTTATCAAGATGGCACTTGGCGACTGTTCGATTTAAGTGGTGCAGTCACAGAGGAGCAGCAATTTACCAAAGGCGTGCCCACGGGCGAATGGAAGGAATACAACAGCAGCGGCCAACTCACCCAAACAACACACTATAAAGACGGTAAAAAAGAGCAGGTAAAACGCTTCTATGCCAGTGGCAAACTGCAAGCCCAAGAAAGCTACCTCGACAACCTGCGCCACGGTAAATGGGAAAGTTACTATGAAAACGGCACCTTATCCCAAAGCCAAAGCTATGCAAACAACCAACTCTCCGGCCCCTATTTAGAACAAAATCCCGACGGGCAAGTTTCTGTGACAGGTCGCTTCGATGCCGAAGGCCGCCGCCAAGGATTGTGGGAAACCTTCTTCGACGACGGGACTAAATCGAGTGCCAGTCAGTTCAATCTTAATCAGCTCGATGGTGAAGAACGGACGTTTTACCCCAATGGCGAACTCGCTAGCCTCTGCCAATATAAGGCAGGGCAACGCCAAGGCAAGTGTCAGCAATTTAACGATGCGGGTAAATTACTAGTTGAAGAACAGTATGTTAACGACGCTTTAGATGGACAGCAGCAATATTTTAATGCCGAAGGAAACCTCACCAGCGATCTCAACTATAAGCAGAACCAACTTGCCGGTACGCAAAAGTATTTCTACGACAATGGCCAACTTAAGGAACTGCGCAGTTATCAAGACTCAACGCTAGCTGAAAATGGCCAATATCCGCTTCATGGACCATCGGAGCGTTATGATGCCGAAGGTAATTTACTCGAAAAAAGCCACTACGACATGGGCATTCGAGATGGACTATTTGAGCGCTATAGCGCAGGCAAACTGCAATCTTCTGAGCAATGGCAACAGGGGCAGCGACACGGTGAATCACGCCGTTACCATAGCAACGGTCAACTGCGCAGCTTAGATGAATATGTCGAAGGTAAACTGACGGGTAAATCAGAGTCCTACTTTGAGGATGGCACTGTTAATGAGCGGGGCAAACGCATTAACGGTCAATGGGTTGGTCAATATGAATCCTTTTATGACAATGGCAAACCTCGCGAACTCGCCCATTATGCCTCAAAGAAAAAGGAGGATGCCAGCCGTTATCCGCTCGATGGCCATTTTGCCCGCTGGTATGCCAATGGCGACCCTAATGAGGAAGGCGAATATCAAAACGGCAACAAACAAGGCTTATGGATCCAGTACCGCGAAGGCCTAAAACAACGGGAGCAAACCTTCGACGATGGCAAACTCAATGGTGACTATATTGAGTATTACCACGGACGTCGCCGTGCTGCTGGGCAATATCTCGACAATCAAAAAACGGGTCTGTGGATTGATTATCGCTACGAAGAAAAAGACCCTACCTATGGCGCAATTCCAGAAGGGAATATCCAACAAAAAAGCCATTGGCAGGAAAACAAGCGTCACGGCGTTAGGGAGTTTTACAGCTTTAAGCAAGTGGTTTACCGCTCCGAAACCTATGATAAAAATGATAAAACAGGCCCGTATGCCGAATATTATCCCAATAATGGCCAACTAAAACTCAGCGGCACTATGGATAAAGGCAATCAAACTGGGCTATGGGAAAGCTGGTTTGAGGATGGGATACAAGCGGCCAGCACTGAATTTTTAGACGGGCAAAACCATGGTCAATCGAAGGAGTACTACAGTAACGGCCAACTCAAACTAGAGGCAACATATGCCAAAGGCTCGTTCGATGGTCAGGTTAAACAATATCACCAGAACGGTAAGCCACAACTCGTTGAAACTTGGGTTAAAGGCCAAAAAGAAGGCGATGCCAGCTATTATCACAATAATGGTAAGTTAGCCGAGCAAGGCACGTATCTGAGGGATCGTAAGGAAGGTCTATGGCAAAGCTTTTGGCCTAATGGCGAAAAACGCACCGAAGGCAGTTACATCAGTGACCGAGAGTCAGGTGATTGGAATCACTATGATCAACTCGGCAAACTGATTAAAACCGAGCACCACGGCTAACCTAGAAATGGGGTTTAGGATTAAAAAGCGATCTAGCTCAAATAATTATCCTTAACCCCAAATCTAAAAGAAGTTTCATGCAAACAGTGTCGCTACCTTAGGCGCACCGCAGGCATTAGGTGGCTTTATCGTGGCCTGTTTGATCTTGTCACCCGAAGCGGTGGGCGGATTTAAGGCGGCGTTAAACAATCAATTACAGCGGGCGATGAATCTGTACTTCGGCTCAGTGCTCGCCACGATTGCCCTTACCGTTCCCGCAGTCTTAATTATTGGCAGCCTGATAGATCAAGAAGTGCATTTAGGCTTGTCACCCGCCGACATGGTGCTGTTAATCACCAGTTTAATGGTCTGCAAGGTCAGCTTCAGCAGCGGTCGCACCAATGCCCTACACGGCGCGACGCATATAGTGTTATTTATCGTTTACTTATTCCTAATGTTTGAACACGCCTAAATCTTCAAAAATCCAAAGCCGAGCGCGACTTATTTGCGTCTCGGCTTACGCTTTTTAACTGGGCTATGGCCCTCAATCTTCCGAGTCCCCTGAGCACCTAGAGCATAGCGCAGCGAAAGGTAACCCAAGCCTAACCCACTCAGCAATCCGCCAACATGGGCAGCATTGTCCACTCCACCCAATAATCCGGCGACCAGACTTATGGTCACAAAAAATGCCAAATTAATATTCAATATCCAGTTGATATCCTCAGGGAAAATCTTTTTCCAAGCCCAAATCACGAGTATACCTAATAGCCCCATAATGGCGCCCGATGCACCGACACTCACAGTGGCATCATACCAACAGATACTGGCAATACTGGCCAATATCCCTGTGATCAAATACGCCAAAAATAGTCGCCACTTACCGAGTACGGGTTCAAGAAAGCTACCGACAAAAAACAAGCCGTAAAGATTCAGCGCTAAGTGGGCTAAACCGCCATGGATAAAGGTACTCGTAATTAAGCGCCACCACTCACCAGCAAGCACTTTAGGTCGAAAGTTAGCTCCCCATTCAAGCAGGAAACTCCCCTGTAGACTAATAACATGTTGGCTTGACCATGCCATAAAGATAAACACTAATACATTGAGATACATCAGAATTGGAGTTGCAATAAAACCCGGCTTGGGCCGTATCATTTCAAAAAAATCATTAAGCTCGGCGATTGTGCCCGCATGGTTCAAACGCTTTGTAACTGTTTCAGCCTTAAGCACCTCTTCATCCAGTTTCACCCGCAGCAAGAGCACAAACCAGACTAACGCACCTGCAACAAACCAAATCAGCATCCAAGCGAGTTTATGGCCATTACGGGCTTCAAATGGCTCAAACTTCGGCATAAAAATCGTTGGGTATTCTGCTTGATAAAGCGGACTTTTCTCTGCTGCGCTAAGTAAGTCTCTCTGCAGCGACGAAGGGGCTAATCGTTCAAGGTAAACAAACGTTTGCGGGTCAAACTGATCAAGCTCACGTTGGGATTGAGTCAAAAATGCCTTGTATGCTTGTTCCTTTTCATCGGGTTCGAGTCTATTACTGATCTCCTGCTGATAAGTTTTACCATACCAAGCTAAGACAGAAGTTCGGCGACGATCGGCGCCACTCGCAAAAATCGGCATCGCAATATAGAGCGTCATATTCAAGTGACTGTTACCTTTTCCAGTCACCTCAATCTTTCGCTGCACACCAATTTGCGCCTTATCAATATAAGCTTGCTGTAACTGGTAATACTGTGTCTTTTTATGCAGATACAATTCTTGGATCGATGCTAATTGGGTTAACTGACCCGTTGCTGTTTTAAGATACTCCTGCGCAATAATGCAAGGCACAGCCACGAGCTGCACGGCGAAAAGTAGATAGAAAAAGCGCGAATTATCCTTAACAAACTTCAGCAGTTTTAGCCTTGGCCTCAGAAAAATAACCAACAAGATCCATGACAGTATCAGCGGTAATCCCAAATTGACCAGATCTTCATCTAAGCTAAAAAACTCAAATTTAATCAACAACAGCCAATGGATTAAGCTGTAGCCAGAAATAAATAACAGGCTCATGAATAAGAAGGGAAAATAGATCAATTGAAGTTTTTTTAGCAAAACAGCCACGCGTATTTCTTCCTTGAGTACATCAATCACTATGGTAATAATACCACGGGGAATTTACCAAAAATCATCAAGGACTTACAGTATTAAAAAAGCCAAAGGCCAGATGGATTGCTCATCTGGCCTTTGGTTTTTTAGTCTTTATAAAGCCGTTAAGGCAAGAGATATGCTCCTGCTCGACTTCTAGGTCAAAGTCTAGGTCTCACTCAACTTAGCTAATTGTTGCTGGCTACGCTGTTTCTTATATTGCTTAGCTTCGGCAGGGATCGGGGTGACTTTGCCTGTCTCTAACCAGTTACGTAAACGGTTTGCATCGGCAATATGGGTATATTTACCGTAAGCATCGAGCACCACAAAGGCCACTTGGCGTTTTGCCATTTCAGTACGCATCACAAGGCAGTGCCCTGCTGCATTCGTAAAGCCTGTTTTGGTTAGATGAATATCCCAGTTATCTTTATAAACCAAACGATTGGTATTACGAAAATCTAAACTGTATCTTGGGTTGGCAAAGGTAACCGTCTTCTTCTCGGTCGAACTCAGCTGGCCTAGCATAGGATACTTTTCACTGGCCTTAAGTAATACAATCAGATCACTGGCACTCGAAACGTTTTTATAGGATAAACCTGTAGGTTCAACATAGCGGGTATTTTTCATTCCCAGTGCTTTAGCTTTGGCATTCATCGCCTTAATAAAGGCTTTATGCCCACCGGGATAATGATGGGCAAGGCTCGCTGCTGCGCGGTTTTCTGATGACATTAAAGTCAGCAATAACATGTCTTTACGGCTAATTTCACTGCCGATACGCACTCTAGAATATACGCCGCGCATTTCTTTGGTGTCGTTAATATTAACCGTTAATTTTTCGTCCATCGCCAGCTTTGCATCTAAGGTCACCATGGCCGTCATCAGCTTAGTCACTGAGGCAATGGGCACCACGGCATTAGGGTTACTCGAATATAAAACTTCATTGGTTTTAAGGTCGACCACCATAGCGCTACTCGATGCCACTTCTTGCTGTTTTGCAGGTGCTTTTTTAGCGGGTGCATTTTTGTTGGCATGTTTAGTAGTGACAGAGGCCGAATCGGCTGAATGCGCTGTCGCGGCAACAGTGAGACTGCTGCATACAAGGATAAAACTACTGAGCAGAAAACGGATCTTCATTTAGATTTCACTGAATAGATAAGGGATCGATTGTGCTATGGCACAAGGTTTGGCTAAGTATAGGAGTTCTACCGTGAAAGAAATAGAATGCAATTAGACTTTTATCTGCAAGATCAGCAGTTTCTCCTCGATTTTTCTTATGTAAAACCAGCTTAACCTGTCACTAATCTTGAATAATCAAGCGGCTAGATCCAGTCTTTTGACTTACTACAGCAACTACGTCTTTAAAAGAGAGTTTTGGCAGTAGAATCATTGGCAATAAAAATAATGAACGACTTTTTACACTTTTAACAAAAGCGGCTGCAGTTCAGGGATTTTAAGGATTGGAAGATGTGATTTATGGCGTATAAACGCATTAACATACGCCATAAATACCGAGATTGAGCCGTTATAGGCTAACGTAAAACAAATTCGAGCAATGCTTCAGTATCTTGGCTCTCTTGAATTAATTGACCCGTCAGCACAAACCCGTGTTTTAAGAGGACTCGCTGGGAGGCTAGATTATGCTTAGCCACTTCGGCAAAGAGTGGCCTCGCACTCACTAAAGGCAAAAATTGCGCTAAGGTTTGGGTCGCGATGCCTTTGCCCCAGTAATCACGGTCAATCCAATATCCTATCAGCGCCTGCCCGTCACTGTGCCAATGGCCTATGTTGCCCACAAACTTGCCATCGAAATCGATAGCCCTCGCTAGCACATTGACTTGCCCAAGAATATTCCCATGCCAATGCTTAAAAAACGCTTCCCGATCCCTTGGTGGAAACTGTGCAAGCTGGTTAGCAATGGGATCGCTTTGATGGGCAAAAATCACCTCAAGATCAGTTTCATCAACCGGACGTAGACTCACGCTTTGTTGTGTTTTTAACGGTTTATCTCGCTCGTTAGACATCTGTAATCATCCTGAATACTTTGTATTTCAACTGGGTACAGCATGCCATATTTAGGACGGGTCACAAGTAAAAAAAAGGGCGCATAACTGAGAAGGTGTTAGCGCCCGAAGAGGCAAACTTGCCAAAACTGAGGTGTGTCAATTCAAGCCATAAAACTCACACGATAGCGTTCAAAGCCTAGATAAAGATCAAGGCAAACACGGGTGCGCCTAACACCATAGCGATACCAATAAAAATCATAGTTAAACTGGCGATAACGCCCTCTTGCTGGCCGATTTCAGTGGCTTTTGCCGCGCCGGCACCGTGGGCCGATGCGCCCAGTGCCACACCTTTACCTAACGAAGTACGAATCCGCATAAATTTGAATAACGGCTCACACACCAGCATGCCAATCACGCCTGTGATTAACACCATCATGGCCGTCAACTCAGGCACGCCGCCAAAGGCACTAGTGGCCTCCATCGCGAAGGGCGTCGACACCGAACGCACCAGCAAACTCTTAGACAATTCCACCGGCAGAGGCACAAATTTCACCAGCAGCCAAGAAGACAGCATCCCCAGAAATAATCCCGCCGTTACACCTAACCCTATCGTCAGCGGATATTGGCGGATCAAGTTACGCTCACGATAAATCGGTAAAGCGAAGGCGATAGTTGCTGGCGCTAACATAGCCATTAACCAATGGGTGTATTCAAAATAGGTTGGCAATGGGATCTTAAGGTTAAACACCAATAAGGTAATCACTATCGGCGCTAACACTATGGGCGCTAACCACCAGACTCTGTGGTACTTATAGAGACGCTTAGCACCGAAGTAACAAAATACCGTCAGCAATAAACTAAATAGGGCTAATCCGGTCTGCGACAACACAAAATCCACCACTCTTGAGTCAGTCATAACTAAGCTGCCTTAGCGTGGCGACGGGCCTGCTTTTTGATGTTCAGTTGGCGCTCAAAACGAAACACTCTGTCGACCACAAAGCCAGTACCAAACATCACACACACACTGCCCATCACTAAAGTGAACAATATATTGGTGCCGTATTGCTCAAACAAACCTTCGTACTTAATGACCGAAATCACAGGCGGGATGAAAAACAGCAATAACTCACCAATCAACCAAGCGGCGCCCAGTTGTACGGCATTTTCGGGAATGAGCTTAAAACCTAATAAAAATAAGAGTATGCCTAAGCCAATCACACTCCCAGGAATAGGCGAATGTGCCCAAGTGGCGAACCAGTGACAAGCGAAGGACAGTAAACAGAAGAGGCCGATTTGGGTTAATAACAAAGCCCAATGTCGACACTGACGTATTGCGGCTTGTGAGAATGACATGATTTTCTCGGTTAGAAC
Source organism: Shewanella hafniensis (assembly GCF_019655335.1). GTDB lineage: Bacteria > Pseudomonadota > Gammaproteobacteria > Enterobacterales > Shewanellaceae > Shewanella > Shewanella hafniensis. The sequence continues at coordinate 6,576 of NZ_BPFD01000059.1, read as the reverse complement.
AAAGTTTTCTATGGGGCTATTCTAGGCTTGCTTATTTGATAAAAAAAATGAATATTAAGAATGTAATACATGAATTTTAAGAATACATATGAAGGTGAAGCCCAATGGACCTCAAAGTTATTCGCTATTTTATCGAAATCGTCGATGCCGGAGGCTTTGGTAAAGCCAGCGATAAAGTCCACCTCACCCAACCTGCGTTATCAAAAGCCGTGCGCCAATTAGAACAAGAGCTCGATCTCACCTTACTTGAGCGGGGTAAACGCGGCACCCAAGTCAAACTCACTCCCGCGGGCGAAGTCGTTTATCGACACGGTAAAGACCTGCTCGCAGGGCGGCAACGCATGCTCGCCGAACTCACGGCGCAGCGCAGCTTAACTGCGGGCGAACTCAATCTGGGATTAGCGCCGCTCGGCAGCGCCGAGATTTTTGCCCCCATTATTGCTAAGTATCGCCAGCAATATCCGCAAATTGACATGCACTTGCTCGTCCGTGGCGGTGTAGAACAAACTTCGGCGATCCAAAAGGGTGAGATTGAACTGGCCACAGGGATTATCGATTTTGATGACGGCTATGATGGCATTCGGGTTTTTAACGATCCTATGGTAGTGGTGCTTCCCAAGGAAAATCCGTTATCCACCCGACAGATATTGTCGTTTAGCGATCTCAGTGCCGACCCTCAGGTGATGTTCGAAACTGAATACACTCTCTACCAATTAGTGCTCAATGCCTGCCGACACGCCGGATTTGTCCCGAAAAACATTACCCGCGTTAGCCAAGCCGATTTCGGTATTGCCTTAGTCGCCGCGGGCACTGGGGTGATGGTATTGCCGCGCTCCATCGCGCGGCGCTACAGCGTGCCCGGCGTCGTAAATATCCCGCTGGCGAGTGACGAGCTGCGCTGGGAGTTATCGCTCTTTTGGCGCAAGGACCAAGTCTTATCCTTCGCGGCCGAGGCCATGATTGCTTTAGTCGAGAAACACTTAACTCATAAGTGACACTCTGTTACCAAGGGATCACTAAGCTTAAACGCACTAGCGTATCGCTATCCCATGGCAAAATAGGCAAATACTCAGCCGAGTTAATATCGACTTTGGCATAGTGGTCTAAATTGTATTGCGTGTGCTCGGCGCTCAACACGAGCATGCTGTTAGGCCGCCAAAAATCGGTTTGGTAACTCAGCTCAAAGCGATATTGATTCTCTAACCATTTGCCCTCGTCCTGCCATGTCTGCGCGGCCACTTGCATATGTAGCTTAGGCGTCACATTAGCCCCGACACTTCCCATAAAGGTATAAGCAAAGGTACCGTTGCCAAAATCGCCACGATCGTAACCTCGGGTTCTAGGCACATCGTCATCGATTTCGAGATAGTAATAACCCGCTCCCGCCTTCAACTGGGCCTGTAATTCTTGTCCATCAAAGTTAGCCATCAACCCAGGAAATACCTTAGCTTGTTTCTCCACCGAGCTAACGGTATTACGCTTTCCCTGTAAATCGAACTGCCAACCCAATGAAAATTCTGGATTAATGCGATACAACTCACCACTCGCAGCATAGGTGGACTTAAACCACACAGGGATATGGTCAGGGTCGAGTTTATCGACATCTACGTCTATATAGGCATCCAGCGCCGCCGTCAGCAAAATATCGCTTTGGGTTTTATGTTCTAACAATAGACTCGCATTCACCCCTAAGGTGTGAGAATCCTCGACCACAAAATCATGGCTGCCTAAGCTGTAATGCCACTGAGTTTGCTCTTCGGCCTGCAGTGCACTCGATAAGCACAGGGCTAAACACACTAATGCTGAGTTGAGATAGTTCACTTTTGACTCCTGAAATATCGTTTCTAGCTTGATAATCAAATAAGCCAGAGGATTAAACTGCATAAAATAGGAATAACGCCAACTAAGGTTGCCGTTAAAGAGCGGCTAAACTAGCCAATTTAATCAAAGAATAATAGGCGATAGTTCAAATTATGGCACTCTCATTGAGAAGCCGCTAATAAACACCACAGAAGTACAGATAGCCAAAAACCTAACAGTAACAATAGTTATAGACCAAAGCACAATAATTCAACCCAGAGAAAACAACTTACACACAAATTTGTACAGGAAAACAGCGCCCCTCAATCTTGCGACTGAAAACCGTAAAATAGAAATGAATTTTTAATCAAATTAACAGCATAATTATTGACACTTAATGCTCATCTGCCTATAGTCGCCACACTGATAGTGAAATCGAACAAGAGAGTCTTAAATGAAAAAATCCATGTTATTAGGCGGCTTGACCTTAACTGCCACCTTGTTGTTAGCTGGATGCGGAAAAAGCGATGACGTGTTAGTCGTTGGCACTAATGCCGCCTTCCCTCCTTTTGAATATGTTGGCGGACAAAGTGGCGATGAAATCAAAGGCTTTGATATCGATCTAGCCAAGCAAATCGCTAAAGATGCGGGCAAGACGCTCAAAGTCGAAAACATGAAATTCGATTCACTGATCGTCGCACTCAACTCAGGCAAGATTGATTTTATCGCCTCAGGCATGACGATTACCGCTGAACGTCAAGCAAACGTAAACTTCTCTGACCCTTACTACGAAGCGACTCAAGTTGTACTAGTTAACAAAGATAACGATAGCATTCATACGCTTGAAGATATTAGAGGCAAACACTTTGCGGTGCAGTTAGGCACAACCGCTGACATCATGTCGAAAAAATATACCCAAAATATCACCGCCTTTAATACGGGTTTCGAAGCCATTATGGAGCTTAAAAATGCCAAGGTGGATTTAGTATTATTCGACAGCGAACCTGCCGCTAACTATCTGGCTAAAAATCCTGAATTAAAGATGATTAAGCTGGATTTTCCTGCTGAGTTTTATGGCTTCGCCGTATCAAAAGAACAGCCTGAACTGCTGGCGAGCATCAATAAAACACTGGCTAACATGAAAGCCGACGGCCAATATCAGACGCTCGTTTCTGCCCATATAAAGTGATATCAGCATGATAGACGCAATTAATAACTCGCTGTTTAGCCCAATTGGCGAAGACGGCATGATAGGTATACTGCTGATATTAAATGGTTTGAAGGTGACGTTAATCGTCACTTTCTTCGCCATGTTATTAGGCGCAGTGTTAGGCATTGGCACCACTTTTATGAAGATGTCGTCTAAGTGGTATATCCGCTTTCCCGCCAATCTTTATGTCGGTGTTATCCGTGGCACGCCAGTGGTTGTGCAATTAGTGATCCTTTACTTCATCGTGCTTTCAGCCTTAGATGTCGATAAAATCACCGCCGCCATTATCGCCTTTGGTCTCAATAGCGGCGCGTATATTTCTGAGATAATCCGCGCAGGCATTCAAGCCGTTGATAAAGGGCAAACCGAAGCGGCACGTTCGCTCGGTTTATCCCAAGCCATGACCATGAAGTCGATTATTTTGCCCCAAGCAGTCAAGAATATTCTGCCTGCTCTTGGTAATGAATTTATTGTGCTCCTCAAGGAAACCGCCGTTATTGGCTTTATCGGTGGCGTCGACCTGATGCGCGCCGGTGAAATCATCCGTAGCCGTACCTTCGAGGACAGTGTGCCCTTATTTACCTGCGCCCTTATTTACCTATTCCTGACCTACAGCTTCACGTTTGTGCTGTCGAAATTTGAAAAGAGGTTGAAACAAAGTGATTAAAATAACCAACCTGCATAAAAACTTCGGCGATAACCAAGTGCTCAAGGGTATTAGCGAGTATATTCGTCAGGGTGAAGTGGTGAGTGTGATTGGCCCAAGCGGCAGCGGCAAGAGTACCTTTTTGCGTTGTATCAATCTGTTAGAGCAGCCAAGCCAAGGCGATATCGAAATTGAGGGTCAATTGATCACAGCGCCAAACGCCTGCGTCGATAAACTGCGGCAAAAAGTGGGCATGGTGTTTCAAAACTTTAACCTGTTCCCACATAAAACTGTCATCCAAAACATCACGTTAGCGCCCATTAGTCTAAAACTGATGACGCCAGCTCAGGCCGAGACCAAAGCCCTCGACCTACTGGCACAGGTTGGCTTGAGTGACAAAGCCAATGCCTACCCCGCCAGTTTATCGGGCGGCCAAAAGCAAAGAGTCGCCATTGCCCGTGCATTAGCGATGGAACCAGACTTGATGCTGTTCGATGAGCCAACATCGGCACTCGATCCTGAAATGGTCGGCGATGTGCTAGACGTGATGAAAGACTTAGCGCTAAAGGGCATGACAATGGTGATTGTCACCCACGAAATGGGTTTCGCACGGGATGTATCCGATCGCGTGATCTTTATGGACGGCGGTTATGTAGTCGAATCTAGTCCGCCAGATGAGCTATATAGCCACCCGAAAGAAGCCCGTACCCAAGCGTTTTTAAGCAAGGTACTGCGCTAACCTAGAAAGGCTGATTTGATTCAGTTGAATTTAGTGTATTGAGTTGAGCTGACTCAGTTGAATTGAGTAAGTTGAATTTAATTCAGTTAGAACAATCACGCTCACTGCCGTTACCTTGATAAGTAAGTGCAGTGAGCGAAGGATTCAAATTTAGCTCCCTGAATGAGAGTTTATGGTAAAGACTAAATTGAATGGGTAAGAATACAATTTTCTGTAACAACACCTTTTTGACCAATAATTTTAATTAGCATGAGTCTGGTAAGAAAACTAGCTTACGTTGTTTTATGCTGAATTGAAGAATTATAAAAAATTATGACCCCTAATAACTGGATAAAATACTAGTTATTGGAGATAGACATAGATTTCCATCCAGTTAAATCACTCACAATACGACTTGTGGAGCGTATAATTCTATCGTCATATCTGGAATTTTTGAACTCTCAGGCAAATGCTTAGACCACTCTTCGATGAGCTTCGGTGTGATTTTTTCAATTCTAATGTATATGGTATTACTATCATTAAAGCCGCCAGGACTAGGTTTTATATCATAACCTTGTTTCACAATACCTAACAAACCAAAATTTTTATACTCTAACCACATTACGGGTCCACCACTCATTCCACTTAAGTTATTGACTCCATTATGTTCTGATATTTCGTCATATAGAAATAACTCTCCGCCACTTGTAGTTCTTATTGTTGCTATGCATCTTACAAACTTAGAAGTAAATTGATACATAAAACCATATTTTTGCAGCAAGCGTTGCTCTTCAGAAAAGCCTGATGCAATACCAATCTCTGGTATTTTTTTCTTTTCGGTGAGTATTATTGGTTTTCGACCTAGTTTTTTGATATATGACTCATCGACCCTTGTAATAGCTAAATCTATTTCTCCATTTTCAGGCTGAGGCACAGCATAAAAGCGATAGTTACAATGATGTCGGGTATTAAGGATAGGCGTATAAAAACCAGTCATGTCCTGTTCTGGTAATTGCCCATCCCCGCCAAGGCCCTGATATCTTTGTTTAGCAACTTCTTCTCTTTTTTCTAAAGATTCAACAACATGCTTACATGTTATAGCAAAACACTGACCTTTATACCTAATAAATGTAAGAGTTCCACTTCTCTGAGAGTTTTGATTAAAGTCGCCTTCAATTATTAAATCTTCAGGCCTAACATTCAATCCTCCAGAATACGTAGAGCAAATAAATATTGGTGCACAATATACATCAGTTAATATATCAGATGCATCTTCAGATGTATTACTGAATGATGGTAATTTACTCTTCATTTAATTCCCCTTTGCCCAGAATTCAGATAATAACTGCGACACTCTAATCGAGGTGTAGAAGAAGCCAACTGCTGAAAAGTGTCAAAAATCTGGCCATCCATTTTAGATCAACAACATAATGCACTTTTGGTTTGTCTACAACTTGTACGAGCTAAAATTGCTTAAATGAGAGTCATCAAAAGTTGAAGGGCTAAAGCTAAGGCATAAAAATGAGCTAACTCATTAAAAAATGGTGCATTTAAGACATACTAACCCACCCAATAAAACAAATGGGCAGTGATTGGTTTGGTTAAGCAGTATTACAGTTAGTTGCTGTGAAAGTGCTGACAGCTTGTGGCAAAGTGCCGTCGTCGCTTTTCTAGATGTTCGCAGTAATCAGTGAGTGCTTGCAGCGTACCCACCGGACCATGAAATAGCTTGCCAAACTCAGTAGTGAGCTTGAGCCAATTGTCATGTGGGATATTTAATCTTGCCAGTTAAAAATCTGGCCCCCCATTTTAGATCAACAACATAATGCACTTTTGGTTTGTCTACAACTTGTACGAGCTAAAATTGCTAAAATGGGTGTCATCAAAAGTTGAAGGGCTAAAGCTAAGGCATAAAAATGAGCTAACTCATTAAAAATAGTGTATTTAAGACATGCTAACCCACCCTATAAAACAACTGGGCAGTGATTGGTTTGGTTAAGCAGTATTACAGTTAGTTGCTGTGAAAGTGCTGACAGCTTGCCGCAAAGTGCCGTCGTCGCTTTTCTAGATGTTCGCAGTAATCAGTGAGTGCTTGCAGCGTACCCACCGGACCATGAAATAGCTTGCCAAACTCAGTAGTGAGCTTGAGCCAATTGTCATGTGGGATATTTAATCTTGCCAGTAACTTAGCGCTATTTATAC
>NZ_BPFD01000058.1 GCF_019655335.1 Shewanella hafniensis | reverse complement strand
CTCTAGAGGACATTGATATTGATGTAAACCCTGATTAAACAGTCTTAAAACACAAAAGGAACCCTAAGGTTCCTTTTGTTTCAAATGCGTCTGGTAAAAAACACTATTTGGTTTTTCTGTCTTTGATATGGCTTTGTGCGCGCTTGCGACGACGCTCTTGGCTCATAGTCAACTTCTCAGTTTTGTTTTCAAATGGGTTATCACCCTCTTGGAAACGTAGCTGGATTGGCGTACCCACCACTTTCAATGAACGACGGAAGTAGTTCATCATGTAACGCTTATACGAGTCTGGCAGCTTGCTAACTTGGTTACCGTGGATCACCACGATTGGTGGATTGTAACCACCTGCGTGCGCGTATTTAAGCTTCACACGGCGACCATTCACTAATGGCGGTTGATGATCGTCCTGCGACATTTGCATGATACGTGTCAGCATAGAAGTACTGACGCGGCGTGTGGCACTGTCATAAGCTTCTTCAATCGATTCAAATAAATGGCCAACACCAGTACCGTGCAGCGCCGAAATAAAGTGAATACGAGCAAAGTCGATAAAGCCAAGACGACGGTCAAGCTCACTCTTCACACGATCTTTAATCCCTTGGTCGATACCATCCCACTTGTTGACGGCAATCACCAAAGCGCGACCCGCATTGAGCGCAAAGCCTAACAGACCTAAATCTTGCTCGGCGATACCTTCACGGGCATCGATGATAAGCAACACCACGTTGGCATCTTCAACCGCTTTCAAGGTTTTGATCACTGAGAATTTCTCAATGACTTGATGTACTTTACTGCGACGGCGAACCCCCGCGGTATCGATAATCACGTACTCGCGACCTTCACGTTCCATTGGAATGTAAATACTGTCACGGGTTGTGCCGGGCTCATCAAATACCACAACGCGCTCTTCACCTAGAATACGGTTAGTCAGGGTTGACTTACCGACGTTAGGTTTACCGATGATCGCTAGCTTAATAGGCAAATCTTGCAGACGCTTTTGCTCAGCTTCGGCTTCTTCTTCGGTATATTCACGCTCTTCGGTCACTTCGCCTTCGTCTTGACGCACTATGCCCATCGCTTCGGCATAAGGAGTCAGCGCGTATTCGATCATGTTGGTCACGCCGCGTCCTTGAGACGCCGCCATTTGGTAAACTTCACCTAGACCTAAAGACCAAAACTCGGCGCAGGCAGAATCGGCATCAATACCGTCCACTTTGTTCGCAACCACGAAAGTGGTTTTTTCACGGCTACGCAAATGTTGCGCAATCGACAGATCCGCAGAGGTTAAACCCGCGCGCGCATCAGTCATAAATAGAACAACATCGGCTTCTTCAATGGCGGCAAGGGATTGCTCGGCCATTTTCGTCTCGATCCCTTCTTCAGTGCCATCGATACCGCCGGTATCGACCACAATGAACTCATAGCCGGATAAGAATGCTCGACCATATTTACGGTCACGTGTTAGGCCAGGAAAGTCAGCAACCAGCGCATCACGCGTGCGCGTAAGGCGATTAAATAGGGTGGATTTACCGACGTTCGGCCGACCAACAAGGGCCACTACAGGGATCATGATTTTGCCTCTAAAAAACTTTTCAATAAAAAGCCCCCGGAACACACTTCCAGGGGCTCTACAAGGATAACACTTTTAACTATGGAAGTGTTACAACAGCTAACTTTCCACTGCGACCTTGAACATAGATTTTATCGTCAACCACTAATGGCTGGCTGTATAATCCAGAGCTGTCCACTTGGACACGACCGACAATCGTCCCTGTACTGCGATCGATGAAGTGTAAATAACCTTCGAAATCACCCACAACTAAATAGTCTTTATACACAGCTGGTGACGTCAGAGTGCGGTTAGCTAACTCAGAGTTGCTCCACAGCTCTAGACCGTTACGCTTATCAACTGAGTAGATACGGCTGTGGTCGTCAACAAGGAACAAGCTTAAGCCCGCTGATGCTAACTCGTTAAAGCTAGAATACTTACGTGTCCACACAACTCGACCCGTGCGTAATTCCATCGACACTAAGTTACCGTTGTAACTCACCGCATATAAATTGTCGCCAAGGATCAGCGGCGTCATATCCACGTCGGCCATACGGGTAAACTCGTTACCGCCCGTTGGATTATAAATCGCCTGTTCCCATGCTGCTTGACCATTGTTTTTAATCACAACAGCCACTTTGCCATCGGCAGTACCGATAAAGAAACCGCCCGCTTCATAAGCTGCAGAACCTGTACCGCGCAGGGTCAGATTTGGCAATTGCATTTCGTACACCCACAGCTTAGCGCCAGTATCGACGTTAAAGGCTTCGAGTGAACCTGAGCTGGTGCTGACAACCACAACGTCATCGGCAACCGTTGGCGCAGACAGTAACTCACCACCAGCAACCACATGCCATAACACTTGGCCATCTTCGGCATTGAGCGCGGCTAACAGCCCGCTTTCTCCCCCTAAAAAGACTTTATTACGCGCAGCAGTTACGCCAGCGGCGATTCGCGCACCTTTGTTTTTTGCTAAGGCGTTATCACGAAATTCTTCGCTGAAATCTTTAGTCCAAACGCGCTCGCCCGTCGCTTCGTCAAACGCGGTGACTTCACCATAACGATCGGCGGCAAATATTTTGCCATAACGAACGGCAGGAGCGAGGCGAGAGTAATAATCACCTACACCATCACCGACAGAGGCGCTCCAACTTACTTCAGGGAACACTGTCGCCTGAATGGCAGTTAACTCACTGACAGGCTCGTCTTCAACATCGCTCGACGAACAGGCGGATAACATGGCCAGACTTAATCCGGCGGCTAGCAGGTTTTTGCACCAAGACTTCATCAAGGGATCCCTTATGCCTGATTTAGGCTATCAAGTTTGATTTTAAGCGCTGGGCTTGTCACCACACCACCATTGTCCATGGCAGCTTGATAAGCTGTTTTCGCTTTCTCAACTTCACCTTGACGTACTAAGAAATCACCTTTTAGTTCATCGCGCTGGGCGAAGAAGGCTTTATCTGTAACTTGCTCTAAAGTTGCCAGAGCAGCGTCTATTTGACCTTGCTCGGCTTGTACTCGAGCGACACGTAAAGTGGCAATCATATCTAAACCAGCACCTGGTTTAGCCGCAATAACCTTGTTCAAGGCTTCGATAGCTTTAGGGTAATCCTTAGCTTCTACCGCAGTTTTTGCCACGATCAGTTCTAGTAGCGCTTGATAACCTTTTTGATCATGATTTTTAGAAAACTCAGCCACACCCGCCAGCATAGCGGCTTCGTCGCTTGATTTAGTGGTCAACTCGTGGAAAGCTTTTGAGGCTTCTTCCGCTTGGGCTACTTTAACGTCAGAATAATAATTCCACGCATACAGGCCGCCTAAACCAACGACCGCCCCAATAAAAATCGAGGTTCCATAGTCTTTCCAGAACTGCTTGATAGCATCAACTTGTTGTTCTTCTGTGCTATAAATTTCCACGCGCACGTCCCCTTATATGATCTATTACTTAATGGCCAGTTCAGCCAAAAATGCGCCTAAGGCACTTCGAGCTACCCGTTGTTGTTCGTTATCATTGCGTAAATATTTCACTGTCACCATGCCTTCGGCCAGTTCATCTTCACCAATCAGTAAGGCGACAGCTGCACCGCTTTTATCGGCACGTTTCATTTGTTTTTTCACATTACCGCCACCGCAGTGACTCATCACTTTAAGGTTTGGCAGCGCGCTGCGTAATTCCTGCGCAACTTTAATCGCTTCAACCAGACAGCTATCACCCATAGCAGTAACATACACATCCACTTCTGGCGGAATATCTTTGTTCAGGTCTAAGGTTTCAAGCAGCAAGACAATGCGCTCTAAGCCCATGGCGAAACCCACTGCTGGGGTATCTTTACCGCCTAACTGGGCGACTAAGCCGTCATAGCGACCACCCGCAAGCACTGTACCTTGTGAGCCTAAACTCGATGTAACCCATTCAAATACTGTACGATTGTAATAATCTAAACCACGTACTAGGCGCGGATTAATGGTGTATTTGATACCCACAGCATCAAGTAGTTCACGCAATTGTGAAAAATGTGTCTTCGATTCTTCACCGAGGAAATCCATCAACTCAGGTGCACCAGCCAAAATAGCTTGGACATTTTGATCTTTTGAATCCAATACCCGCAGCGGATTGCTGTACATGCGACGCTTGCTGTCTTCATCGAGCGCGTCTTTATGCTGCTCTAAAAACGCAATCAAGGCATCACGGTAAACCGCGCGCTCGGCGGGATCACCTAATGTATTAAGCTCTAACGACACGTGATCGCTAATACCGAGTTTTTCCCACAGGCGGGCTGATAACATCAAGACTTCAGCATCAATATCCGCCGTGCCTATGCCATACACTTCCACGCCAAATTGGTTAAATTGGCGATAGCGACCTTTTTGTGGACGCTCGTGGCGGAACATAGGGCCCATATACCAAAGACGTTGTTCTTGGTTATACAGCAGACCGTTTTCGTTACCCGCACGCACTGTCGATGCCGTACCTTCTGGGCGCAGCGTTAAGCTGTCACCGTTATTATCTGCGAAGGTATACATTTCTTTTTCAACAATATCAGTTACTTCACCGATAGAGCGTTTAAAGAGATCGGTATTTTCCACTATTGGAGTGCGGATTTCGCTGTAACCGTAAGCACTAACGCTCGAACGTAGTACCGCTTCCACTTTTTGCCATAGAGGACTTTGAGTTGGCAGAATGTCATTCATTCCGCGAATCGCTTGGATCTGTTTTGCCACTGTATCGACTCGTCCGATTTAGCTAAATTAATAAAAAATGTCACGCATTATAGGCTTTTGAACGTAAAACGTAAAACGACCCCGTCGGTTTCGGGGCCTAGCTCAAAATCATTAGGCGTAATCTATGCCCAAATGCAGATGCATATTACTCAGTTGTGTCTTTTATTTGAATACGGTTCGCCATTTGACTGGCCTTAGCGCGAATTTTCGCTTCGAGGGAATCGACAATATTGTCGTTATCAAAACGTTCTTTTTGACGTTCACCCTCGTCGTAATATCCGCTCTTATTGTGTCCGCCAGTTAAACCAATATGCGACACTAAGGCTTCACCTGGACCGTTCACAACGCAGCCGATGATAGACACATCCATGGCGGTAGTCACGTCTTCGAGGCGACGCTCTAACTCATTGACTGTGCTTATCACATCAAACTCTTGACGGGAGCAAGATGGGCAGGCGATGAAGTTAATCCCGCGGCTACGGATACGCAGCGACTTTAAAATATCAAAACCGACTTTGATTTCTTCGACGGGATCGGCCGCAAGGGAAATACGTAGCGTATCCCCGATACCTTCGGCCAATAACATGCCTAGACCCACGGCCGATTTAACTGAACCCGCGCGTGCGCCGCCCGCTTCGGTAATGCCTAAATGCAAAGGTTGACGGATTTGTTTTGCCAATAAACGATAGGATTCAACCGCTAAAAACACGTCGGAGGCTTTCACGCTGACCTTGAATTGGTCGAAGTTTAATCGGTCCAGAATATCGACATGGCGCATGGCCGATTCGAGCAAGGCTTCAGGCGTTGGCTCTTTGTACTTGTCCATCAGATCTTTCTCTAATGAACCGCCATTCACACCAATACGGATAGGAATATTGTGGTCACGGGCACATTCCACCACGCTGCGAATACGCTCTTCGTTGCCGATATTGCCCGGATTAATACGCAGGCAATCCACACCGTACTCGGCAACTTTTAAGGCAATGCGATAATCGAAATGGATGTCGGCCACTAAAGGCACCTTAACCGCTTGCTTAATGAGTTTAAAGGCTTCTGCCGCATCCATAGTCGGTACTGAGACACGAACTATATCGGCACCCACTTTTTCTAAGGCACGAATTTGAGCGATTGTCGCTTCAACATCTGTGGTCTTAGTATTGGTCATTGACTGAACGGCAATCGGCGCCCCATCACCAATCGGTACATTACCCACATAAATGCGGGTGGAAGGACGTCTTTTTATGGGAGTTTCATTATACATGCTTAATACGCTCTATTTCGGTACGTGCTGTAGATCATTAGGTGGTCGTTAAGCCTTAGGTAAGGTTAAGCGCGCGACACGTCCCTTAGGGACATCAGCTAAGCTAACCATTTGACCATCTAAGCTTAATGTCGCCACTTGCGGCGCACCTAGAATAATTTTAAATGGTGGTACACCACTCACATGCACTGTGGCGCCAGCGCCTTTCACACCATCGACTAACGCTTTACCTTTAGCATCGACAATGTTAATCCAGCAATCACCCGTTAACTGTACCTTGATAATCGATTCACCGGCAGCGGCCACCAGAGTATTGGTCGTTGTGGCTGGCGATGTTGAAACAGGCAAAGGCGTTGCAGTTACAACGGGCTGAATTGCAGGCTGTTGCACAAACGTCTGTTGAGCTACCGTCTGTTCAGCTACCGAAGAGGCCGTTTGAGACGCTGTGGTTGCAGCATTAGCCGAGCCACCATCTTCATTACTCGTATCAACCGTTTGAGGATAATTATTGTCAGTAGGCCCAGTGCTCACATCAATAGTGCTGGCATCGGTATCTTTAATCGGGCCGTCAATTGACATAGAGCCGTTAGCCGCGATGTCGGTCAATTGTTGACTCGCATCGGTTTCGGTCAATAGTACGTCACCAGGTAGCGTTTGGTTCGCGGCGGCGACCTCTTCTGCCGTGGGTTTAGATAGATCAATAGTGCTTAACAAAGTCGTTTTTTGCATCCACCAGACGACTAACGAGCCGAGTAACACAATAACGATAAAAATACTCAGCCAAGTTAAACGCGTATCGCGGGCTTGATAAGTCGTTTTACGGGAAAAGCTTTGCATTGCAGGCTCAGTCACCACAGGCACTTGGCGCACTAAACATGCTTCAATCAAAGCCGCATCCGCGCTGACCATACGGGCATAGTTTTTTACATAACCACGAACATAAGTGGATGAGGCAATATTGGTAAAATTGTCGGCTTCAAGATCTTCAACAATACGAGGGCGTAAATGCAATTTAACCGCCGCATCTTGAATACTAAGGCCCATTTTTTCACGGCCAGCTTTTAATAAGGTTCCAAGCGTTACATCTAGCGCGATAGATTGCGGTGCTACCGACTCAACTGGCGCATTGATTTCATGATCTTTCATTGATGTAAATTAACTCTGTATTGCTTGGCCTGAGGTGATGCTGGGAATTTGGCAAGCAATAAAATACCAAATCTCTTCACAGCGGCATCATCATTCACTGCCTGCTCTATTTTGATCCCGAGCGCTAAACTTTCTGGAGTTTGCTCAGCCACTTGGTGATATCGCGCTAATTGGTTTCGCGCCTGAATAAAATCACCTTGGTCGACTTCTAACTCTGCCAACTCCAGCAACGACACCGATCTTCTCGGGTCATACTTTAACGCCATCTGAAAATACTGTCGTGCCTTTTCTGCTTGTCCAGCTTCGCGGCTACAGAGACCTAAGTTCTCGTAGCTTGAGGCCGTTCGCGTATATTTGGGCATTTCGATTGCGGCCAAAAACATTTTTTCAGCTTTGTTGTATTGCTTTTGTTGGCACAAAAACACCCCGAAATTATTCATGGAATCGCCAGAGGCGTCCTTGGTACTAATGGCATTCATGTACGACTCTTCAGTACGTACTAAATCGCCCACGGTTTGATAGTAATAAGCCAAAGCGGTGTGCACATCTTCAAGCTCTGGGGCATATTCTAATGCTTTATCAAGATTGTATTTGGCTTGTTCCGAGTTACCTCGATTTAAATAGGTTAAACCGAGCTGCAAACGCTCGCGCGCGGCGGCGACTTTGTCTAACTTTCGTTCAGAAACAGGGATATCTGTCCCAGTATAAGTACGCTCAGTGACGCACCCTGTCATCAATGACAGGGTTAAAATCAACGAAAACCTTGGCAATCCATGCTTCATGGGCGAGCCTATAAATCTGTGCAAACAAAGAGTTAATTCATTGTGACTGAAATCTGGTTTTCTTGCATGCGTTTTTTTGCTAAACGTTTCGTTCTATCGCGAATATCACCCGCCAACTGACCACAGGCGGCGTCGATATCATCGCCACGGGTTTTACGCACGATCACAGTAAAACCATACTCCATTAGCACCTTAGAAAAACGGTCGATACGTGAGTTAGATGAACGACCGTAAGGCGAGCCTGGATACGGGTTGAATGGGATCAGATTCACCTTACAAGGCGTATCTTTCATCAACTTAGCTAACTCATGGGCTTGTTCTGTGCTGTCGTTGATGTGATCTAGCATCACGTATTCAACCGTCACGCGACCACGGTTTGCATTAGATTTGGCGATATAACGACGAATACCCGCTAAAAACTCATCCAGCGGATATTTTTTATTGATTGGGACCAGAATGTCACGTAGCTCATCATTTGGCGCATGGATACTCACAGCCAGTGCCACATCAAGCGCATCACCCAATTTATCTAACGCAGGTACGACGCCCGATGTTGATAGAGTTACGCGGCGCTTTGATAAGCTAAAACCAAAGTCATCGAGCATGATGTCCATCGCTGGGATCACATTGGCTAGGTTAAGCAATGGCTCGCCCATGCCCATCATCACTACGTTAGTGATAGGACGCTCACCCGTGTCTTTAGCAAACCCTAAAAAGTGCGATACACGCCAGATTTGGCCGACGATTTCAGAAACCGTTAAGTTACGGTTAAACCCTTGCTGCCCCGTCGAGCAGAAAGTACATTCCAGTGCACAACCCACTTGGGATGAAACGCACAAGGTCGCGCGGTCATCCTCAGGAATATAAACCGTTTCAACTTCTTGGCCTTGACCAACATTGATTGCGAATTTAATCGTCCCGTCGGTCGATTTTTGGAAACTCGAAATTTCCGGCGCAACGATCTCGCAGCGGGCCGCCAACTTTTGACGTAACACTTTGTTGATGTTGGTCATCTCTTCGAAGTCACTGACGCCGAAATGATATAGCCATTTCATGAGCTGATCGGCACGAAAGGGTTTCTCTCCCATGTCCGCAAATAATGCGCGCATCGCCTTACGATCAAGGTCTAATAAATTGATCTTCTTTTCACTCATATCGCTAACCTCAACACCAAAACCGGATCCTGTAACAGGGCGGCGAATTATACAGACGCAAATAAATTTTAGCCAGTAACTCAATTAACCTATGCTAGAATCTCCACGGGCTAATGTTGGCCTAAAATACGGAGTTGTAATTCCACCTATATGTTAACCCTCATCATTATAGTGCTTGTCGCTGTCGGAGTTTCTTTTCTGTGCAGTGTGTTCGAAGCTGTTCTGCTATCGGTTACCCCAAGTTATATCGCATCACTCGAACAAACTGACAGTGCCGCAGCCGCGCGCTTGCGTAAACTGAAAGAAAATGTCGAAGCCCCTTTGGTGTCAATCCTTACGTTAAATACTATCGCTCATACCGTTGGCGCTGCCGTTGCGGGTGCGCAAGCAGCGAAAGTATTTGGTGACGATATGTTGGGTGTTTTCTCGGGCGTATTGACCTTTATTATTCTGTTCTTCTCAGAAATTATTCCTAAATCATTGGGTGCCAACCATTGGCGTCGCCTCGCACCGAGCGTGTCTGTTGCCGTGACGTGGATGAAGCGTGTCACTAAACCGCTGATCTGGATGTCGCAGCAAGTCACTCGCCTGATGGGCAAAGGCGATGAAGGCCAATATATCCGCCAAGAAATGAGCGCGATGGCAAAAATCGGCCATGAATCCGGTGAGCTTGACGAGCAAGAGTCGAAAATTCTGACGCAAATGCTCAAGGTACGTGATATGCCCGTTACAGCAATCATGACACCGCGCACTGTGATGTTCTCGCTACCTGTGGATCTGACTCAAAATGAGTTTGTACGTCAATATCGTGACAAGCCTTTTACCCGTATTCCAGTATACGATCAGGATCATGACGATATTATCGGTTATATCACCCGTACCGATGTATTGCTGGCTGAGCGTTACACACCAGAGGCATCGATTGGTGAGCTTAAACGGAGTTTATTTGTGGTGCCTGAAACCGCAAAAATTCTGCCACTTTTTGAGCGTATGATTAAACGTAACACCCAAATTGCTATGGTGGTCGACGAGTACGGCAGTAGCCAAGGTATTGTGACTCAAGAAGATATTATCGAATCTATGTTAGGCTTAGAGATTGTCGATTTAAACGATCCCGCGACCGATATGCAGCAATTAGCACGTAAACTTTGGACTAAGCGCATGAAGCAAAAAGGTATTCGCCTATCCGATGACGGTGATTTTGAAGCCGCATCCGATGATGACGAAGCCAAATCCGGCTGAAGGCTAAGCCAGTTTAGTGCTTGTTAATATAAAGGGAGCCTAGCTCCCTTTATTCTTTTAGAATGCGGATAACTCAGAACCCTCTGAGCCTCGCATTTTGAGGTCGCTTGGGTATATACTCACCCGCCGTAATAGAGGTAAGTTATGACACAGAGCTACACACTCTCACTCGCGCACATTAATGACACCCATTCGAATTTTGAGCCCTGCCGCGTCCAATTTAGCCTTAACCTCGGCCAGCATAAGCTTGATGTAACCAGCCATAGCGGTGGTTATGCCCGCATAGGCTACCACATCACTAAGGCACGTCAAGCTGCTGCACAAACCGATACGCCGTTTGTTTTCCTGCACGGTGGCGACAGCTTCCAAGGCACGCTTTATTTCAGCCATTTTAAAGGCAAGGCCAACGCCCACTTACTCAATCTGTTAGCGCCCGATGCTATGGTCATTGGCAACCACGATATCGATGAAGGTAACGCCAGACTTGCCGAGTTTGCTAAGCAGATTGATTTCCCATTGCTTGCGGGCAACATGGATTTAAGCCAAGAAGATCTCAACAAACCAGGTTGTCTGCGTGGTTTACCTAATATCTTGGATTATGATCATGAGCAAAAACGCGCGAAATACCTGCTTAAGCCTTTCCACGATAAGACGTTAGCCATTGTCGGCATTACTTTAGATCAAATGAAAGAGATCGCGCGCCCCGATCCCGACACTCATTTTGTCGATGCTATCGCGACAACCGCACGCACGGTTGAGCACCTTAAAAATCAAGGCATCAAACATATTATCGTGCTCAGCCACTTAGGCTTAGATCAAGATAAGCGCCTCGCGGCCGAAGTCGAGGGTATTAGCCTGATCGTAGGCGGTCACACGCATACGCTACAGGGCGATTTTCGCGCCTTAGGTTTGAGCAACCTACCCTACGGTGAAGTCATCAATAACACACCGATAGTGCACGCGGGAAAATATGCCGAAGTCGTCGGCTTAGCCGAGATAACATTTGATGCTGAAGGTAAAGTGCAGAGCTTAACTGGCGGCAATTACTTCATGCTGGATCAGCACTTTATCTTAAGTGCTAACACGACCGTCGATAACCAAGATTACCAAGCGGTGCGCCAACAGCTCAGTCAGCATCCAAATGTCCTTTGGGATGATGCCGATGCCGATATTGATGGCGTTATTCGAGACATCTACAAACCCGCCATCGCAGAGATGGAAAACAAAGTCTTAGCACTAGTGCCAAAAAACTTAGTCCATACGCGCCTGCCGTCTAAGGCCCTGCCCCACGGCAGTGAAATTGCGCCTTGGGTCAGCCGCAGCATGTTCCAAGAAGCTAAGCTTGTCGACCCTAGGGTGAACTTTGCCCTGCATAATGCCGGCGGTGTACGCCAGTCAGTGGCCCAAGGTCAGTTGACGCTAGCGGATGTGATGGGGCAATTGCTGCCCTTCGAATTACCGCTGGTTAAGTATGAAATTCAAGGTCAATTCCTCTATCAAGCGCTCGAATCGGCGATTAACGCGGCAACCAACAACAGTGTCCGTGGTACAGGAGCAGGCAGCTTCCCATACACTTACGGCCTACGGTATTACTACGATGGGCGGCGTCCACTGGGCGAGCGTTTGTTCAGATTGGAGATGATGCAGCAGGACAGCCAATCCCTTTGGTATCCCGTTGAGCCTGAATCACTGTATGTCGGGGTATCGACGTCTTACACCGCTGCGGGTAAGGAAGGCTATCATCCATTGCTGCAAGCTCGCTGGCAGGAGTCGATGGAGTCTCTGACGTTGCCACAGGCCTTTATTCGATTCTTAAATCGCTCACCGAATCTGTCTGATTTACTGTCACAGCACGTGCATTACACCAGCCACAGCCAACGTATGGGTTAAGTGCCAATGCTCCTCATGGCGTCAACATTGATGCAGTGAGGAACAAAGTGAGTGGCTGCTTACAAAGCGCTAAACAAACCTGAGCTTAAAATTGCCAATCACATTGCGGTAAACGCGCAGTAAACCAATCCTGCGCCTTGCCCTGCGCGTCTTTGCGCCACGCCATAAACACAGCTTGGGGTGGGCGCGGCATTTCCACATGACAAGCCACTAAGCTTCCCGCCGTCAACGCATCTAAGATCAAGTGTTTTGGAATGTAGCCTACGCCGAGTCCCAATTGCTGCGCTTTAATCTTGGTCTGCATATTCGGCACCCGGATCACCTGACGACTATCAAATAAGCCGCTCGAGCGCTGCGCTAAGGCAGTCGAACTGTCAGCCACCACAATGGAAGGGAATTGCAGTAATGCCTCGGTCGGAATAGGACCGGCGTGCTGCGCCAATGGGTGGGCAGGATTTAAGGCAAACACAAACTCCAACTCACCGATTTCGACCACATGATATTGACCTTTTGGCAGTTCACCCGTCACACCAATAGCAATATCGGCACGTCCCGAATAAAGCGCATCCCAGCCGCCACCTAAGGACTCTTCACTGATGTTCACAGTCACTTGCTTACCTAGGTCAGTAAATTCCCCGATCAACTGCAATAGGGGTAAATCCGGCACGACGGTATCAATCGCTAAAGTTAACGAAGACTCCCAGCCGGTCTCGAGTTGACGCACCGCCTCTTCGAGTCTGGATGTTGCCGAAAGGATTTCTCGACCTTGGCGCAGCACAAGTTGACCGACTAAGGTCAGTTCGGCGCGCTGGCCCTTACGTTCAAATAATTTTGTGCCTAAATCGCTCTCCAGTTTCTGCACTGTGTAGGTCAGCGCCGACGGCACACGGAATAAGGACTCGGCCGCCGCGGAAAAACTGCCTTTTCTATCAATGGCATCGAGTACGATTAATCCATCAAGACTAATAGATGGCAACATAAAAACCTCACGTTCAAATTATTTGAAGTATACATTGAAAATGTTCCGATTTTCTTTGCCAAAGGTCAAGTCTACACTGCTTAGCAATGGAGAGGTTCTGCGGAACTCACTACCGAAATCGGATGTAGAAACTAAGTAATTTAACGCTAGAAACAGATTAAAGAACTGAGTTAAAACAGATTAAACATTACTCTTAACCACTTGTTAAATAATTTGAAATAAGGAATACCCTATGAAAACTCTCATCGCAAAAACACTCAAATCAGCTCCTAGTCTTGCCCCACTGGCACTGCGTATTCCTATCGGAATTATCTTAATCGCCCATGGTTCACAAAAACTGTTTGGCTGGTTTGGCGGTTACGGCTTAGAAGGCACTGGACAATGGATGGCATCCATAGGTTTGACGCCAGGTTACTTAATGGCACTGATGGCAGGTTCAAGCGAATTTTTCGGCGGCCTATTCCTGTTACTTGGCCTGCTGACTCGCCCAACCGCCCTCGTATTGTCATTCACTATGATAATAGCGATTTTTTCAGTACACATAGGCAACGGTCTGTTTCTTGCCAACAACGGTTACGAATTTGGTCTCGCCCTACTCGCAGCCACAGTGTCATTGGCGGTTTCAGGTGCAGGCAAGTTCGCTGTCGATAACCTATTCGCTAACCGCATCAAATAAAGGGGAAGCAAGATGATCACATTAAGAAAAGCACAGGACCGCGGTCAAGCAGATTTAGGCTGGCTAAAGAGTCAACATACCTTCTCTTTCTCTAGCTACTATGACCCAGAGCACATGGGGATTTCATCCCTAAGAGTCATCAACGATGACAGAGTTGCACCGGGTGCAGGTTTTGATACCCATGGACATAAAGACATGGAGATCATCAGTTACGTGATATCTGGCACTATCGCCCATAAAGACAGTTTCGGAAATATCAAAACTTTACCTGCTGGTGAATTTCAGTTGATGTCGGCGGGTAAAGGCATTTACCACAGCGAGTTCAATGCTTCTAATACTGAGCCGCTGCACTTTTTACAAATTTGGATCCGTCCAGATACCTTAGGCATAGATGCGGGTTATCAGCAAAAGGCATTCGAACAGAGTTCACCACTGACGGCCGTGGTGACACCAAACGGTGTAAATGGCACGCTGAAAGTGCAGCAGGATGCGACCTTATATCGTTTAATGTTGAGCGAAGGCGAAAAAGTGACGATGGACAGAAGCGCCGCTCAAGCGGATCGTCATCTGTATGTGCAATTGATTGAAGGTACGCTGGATATCAACGGCACAACACTCACGGCGGGGGACGGCGCACATCTGACCCAACTCGCCAGTATCGACTTTACGGCAATAAGCGGCCAAGTCACCGCATTAGTGTTCGACTTGTCTGCTAAGGCGTAATACGAGCGAATGGCTTAACTGAACCACTCAGTACAGCCGTTTCACGATTGAGCAAACGATTAAGTAAGTCATTGAGCAAACCGTTGAGCAAACCGTTGAGTAAGTGATTACATGCCAGCTTGATAAGCACTCACCGAGAAGCACTGCCACAAGTCATCTTTGGCAGTGTTTTTTATTGGCGTTTTGATGGCCATGTTATAAGGCGATGTTATAAAAGCAGTGCTAACGGCCTCGTTGAGCGAACCAGACCAGCACTTTGATACGCTGATTTGATACGCTGAGTTATAGCGCGAGTGTCATGCTGAAATTAACCAAGACTTGGGCTTGGCCCTGTGCTTTATCCGCCGCATTCAAAAAGCGCTTATGTTCATTACGACGAATACTGCGAAACCCCTGTTTCTCAAAAAAAGGTCGCGCGAGATAGGATGCTTCAACCGTTAATCGTTTCAGCGCTAAAATTTTAACTTCTTCAAACAACGCAAAATACAAAGAGGTGGCCACCCCAGAACGGGCATATTCGGGATGCACGAACAGACATTCCACTTCTGCAGCGGCTTCAACTTCACTGTCGGCGCCTATCTTAAGATTGATAAACCCCACCAGCATGTTATCCGCTTCAGCCACCCAAATCGTGGTGCCCTTTAAGCGTTCAAGCCAATAGTGCTCACTGCGGGTCTCTCCTTCGATATAAGCCCAAGCAGAGCGCTCGGCAAACGAGTAAAACTCGCCAGAGCCTTGCATCACACTCGCCTCAAAGATCGCCGCCAACTGCGAGACATCCGATGGCGTAAATAGTCGGATCTTCATTCTCTGCCCTCCATCTTGAATTGTTAATCGCTTAAGATTAACCGTATTCTAATCTAAGTTAAATAACGCTGATTTAACTTAAATCGAGTCACGCAACGGCGTTAAGCTAATGTTTTACTATGGAATACCTTACATTACTTTTTGGGTTAACCCCTAGTGAGCCAATGTTAAACATTCTGTTCCATATTCTTTTCCATATAAAAGCCTGGGATCACTTGCCCAAGTTTTTGCTGATAACTGCGCTGTATTTGGATAAATCCCATCCGAGTAAACAATCCTTTAGACAGATAAGATGCATCCACACTCAAGCGCGCATAGCCTTGTGCCTTAGCCCACGCTTCTAAAACAAGATAGGCACGCTCACCCAATCCCTTAGCTTGATAATCTGGATGGATATATAAGCTGTCGACATAACCTTGGTGGGCAAAATGGGTTTCGACATTGATAAAACCGCAGCAAATTGAAGAAGCTGTCGCTGCGTCTTTAGCTAATACCACCCACGCCTTCGAGCGGTTTAAGCGCAAATCCCAATGTTTAGCCGATCTTGGCGCCGCAGACCAAGCGGCAAGTTGCGCCTGTGAATAACGAGCATGGGTGATGTTATGCACGCAAAGATGAACTAACTCACTCACCTCACGGGCATAACATGACTGGTAAGGCTGGATCTCAAACTGTTCAAACGCCGTCACTTGAGTGGTCTCTGCTGAGTAATAACCGCTAGTACTAGTGCTAGTTTGCCGTTTTTAACCTAATCAAGATAGGCTCAAATTTTGCGGTTTTAATGGTTAGAAACAAAAACGGCCTCGATAATATCGAAGCCGTTTGCTTAAAGAGGCGCACAGGTTAGCGCACTCGTTACTGTTACTTCTTATCGATTTGACCGACAAATAACAGCTTATCAAAGGTACGGTTTAAAGTTTTACTGGTGAATTCGTTCATCCACATTTGTTCAACCACAGCCACTTTATCGCCTTTACTCACTTCAGTTTGAGGACCCGCAGCCCAAAAAGTGGTGTCAGCTTCTTTAATCTGTACGTAGGTGTAACCACCACCGTTCATCGTATCAACAACAGTACCCTCGTGGGTGACACCTTGAGCCCAAGCACTTGATATGCCTAACGCTAAAGTCGCTACTGCCGCTAATTTTACCCATTTTGCCATCATGCCTGCGTTCCTTTTGTTTTGCTAATATGCTGCATTAAAGCATGCTAAAAACAATAAATCGCTAATCTCTATCACGAAATACAACACTTATCGCAAAAGCAGTATTTTTCTTAAAAGAAGGGAACTCATTTCAACAGCGGTTTTAGCATGCCTTCTAAACCATTAAGCTTGATTTCGTACATTAGGGCTAATTGCTCACCGAGTTTGCCCTGGGGGAAACCTTGCTTATGGAACCACACCAAATAGGGCTCGGGTAACTCCAGCAACTTACGTCCAGCGTACTTACCAAAGGGCATTTTTTGATTTACAGCGTCGATGAGTAGTTGCTGATCCATAGATTGTTATCTCGTGCAGTTCGTCCCGGTAATCCCAAGGATGCTACAACATAAGCCAATCAATGTCGCCGTTAACTCATACAACACGTCCACATAAGTCATCCAACACTTAAGGTGAGTACCATAAACGCACAAACTACATTCTCAGCTGAATCCTAAGCAACAATTTTTAATAGATTTGGCCCTAAATTAGCGCATGGCGCATATTGAAAACCATATTCACTGCATAAGCGTTCAGACTCACCATAGGCGGTAATGCTGATACAAGTCCCAGAACTTGCGTGTCCATCGACAAAGTCCATCACTCGCTCAAGCATGATCTTCGCCAGCCCATAGGATTGGTATTCGGGCAACACGATAAAATCTTCAATGGCCAAATGCCCAGGCTTATTACCGTAAACACACGCCGTAGCTAACAGATTAGACTTAGCGACTCCCGCGCCAGCATGCTCCATTTCAGCATTGTCACTCAATCGGATAGAGACCCAAAACAGTGCCTGCACATCCGCAAGCTCAACACCGATTGAAGGGCGGCCAGCGGCACTACGCAGATTGAGTAATTCATGGAATAGCGGTGCTGTTTCAACGAGTTCAAACTTAATAGGCATAATAGTTTTGATATCCATTTGGCATCCCTTCTCTCATGGTTGAAATTGCAAGCGATTTAGACGGCAGTCTAAGAGATGATAAAGCCAGCATTTGGCAGTTTGATGACAAGCACCTCACCAAACAAGACCACTTTCGACTGAGAAGTCGATTCTTTACACGGATTCATTAATAACATTTAGCAATATAAAATTAACATTTATACCGATAGAGAAATAAAAAGTCGGAATTCACATTTTGTGAACAGGCATAGATTGCAACAAACAAGCCTGTAACTTGATACCACTCAAATTAAACCTTTTAAAAATAAAAACTTAAAAATATCACTCACAAATTATTCCTCAACTATTACTTGTCAAATTAACGGCACATGACCAGATACTGACAAAAAATTATTGCTGACAATTTAATCAAAAACCGTCAAAAATCAGCTAATTGACTGAGGTTAACATAAGGTTTACATTCGATTTCGAGCACAAAAACGGTGTGGCTCCCAACTCATCAACTCGCTGCCCAAGGGTCATCAAAAGAATTAAGGAATGCGTCATGATAGTGTTAATCGGCGGAGAAAAAGGCGGCAGCGGTAAAAGTTGTTTAGCCCAAAACATAGCTGTCTTTCTAACCACAGAATGCAATGCCTCAGTCATTATGGTGGACTGCGATCCCCAACGCACCACATCAGATTGGATCCAGGCAAGGAACAATAATCCCAAATTGGCCAGCATCAATTGCGTGCAGCTTTACGGCAAGATCCGTAATGACTTGCTCAGTCTTGAACAACATTATGATGTCGTCATTGTCGACTGTGGTGGTCAAGATAACTTAGCGCTACGTGCAACCATGTCTGTCGCCGCTTACATTTTAATGCCCTTAAGACCTAAGCGCCGCGATTTGAAAACCGTTAGCCACATGGACGATATCGTCGCGACCTGTAAGATGATAAACCCAAAGCTACAGGCTTCATTTGTGATTACCCAATGCCCAAGTTTACCTAATCAAGCTAACCGAATTCTAGAAGCCAAAGAAGTCTGTAAAACCTATGATATCAACGTCCTTGATGCAATAACCTACTGCCGTAATCTGTATGATGACAGCGAAGAGTCAGGACTATCAGTGATTGAAATCGACCCTAGCGGAAAGGCCGCAGAAGAAATCCGTACTATTGCCTGTGAATTGTTCCAAGTCGATTGCGCCGCGAGTTTAGAAGACAACCTACACCCTGCAAAGCCTCCTCAGAATACTGGTAAAGGTCAGATGCACAATGGTTTGATAAATAATAGTTTGAGCAATAATGGCTTGCACCATCAAGCTCAACCCACTCACCTTACCACTCAACAAAGGGGGCAAAATGGGACTCAGCGACCTCAAGAAAAACGCTATGCCATCTAGCAACATACAGCCGTCGCTTTCGTTAGATGAGTTTATTGAGGCAGCCAACTTATATGCAATGGGACAAAGCCCTAATAAAACAAAAGGCAGTCATTTCGCTTTTGAAGCAGCGACGACGAACGCTAAAACCGCCGACCAAACGTTCACTAACATAACAACTGACACTGGGCTGAATCATTCCAATGTACTGATCTTGCATAAACAGAGCTTAGGGACAGAAGTCTTATCGCCAGCAAAAGTAGAGGCAAAAACTCACTATCGCAAGGCAACCTTTTCACTCAGCGAAGCGGCTATTCGCCAGCTCGCGACCTTGTCGCAAGACAGCACGCTCTCCAAATCGAAACTGCTCCGATTCTTGATTAAACAACATTACGAGCTGCCCATTGCCCTGAGGCAATTACGAGAACAACAGCGCCAAAACCGTTAACACTTCGCAATACTCCCACCCTTTTCCGGTAACTCAGCTAAGCTCGGGTTATCGGCTTTTTTACTCAAGAACAAAAAACTAAAATATAAACCACAATATAATCGCGGCATAAGTGCTGATCCCACCTATCCTTAAATGTACAGAATGATGAATAAGTGTTATTTATTCACAGTAAATCAGTAACGTTAAGGTGTATTTTTTGCGAAAGCCAAACCAACTTATCTGTCTTTGTTTAAGCGCTGCGTTTCTAATGCCCTGCTATGCTGAGTTTTCATTGGCACAAATCCCGCCGCTCACGAACAAAGCGCCCATCACCTTAGTCGCAGAAAAGGGATTTTGGACCGACTATTTAACGCAAGAAATGTTGCCTAAATTCACTGAAAAAACTGGTGTAAAAGTGCAAGTGATCAGCACCGAACTTGATAGTATGTTTAATTTGCAGACCCAAGATTTACTCCAAGGTTCAGGCAAATACGACTTGCTGACGATGGAAGCTGGCTGGGCAAAAGAATGGGCAGCCAATGGCTACACAGTCCCTTTAGTCGAACTCGCAAAACTCTACGATCCCGACGGTGAAAAGGCCATGGAGAAATACCTAGAACCCTATTACCCATCGCTACTGAACATCTTATCCTACCATGGAGAAATCCATGCTATTCCCTACAATAACTATGTGATGGGTAATCATTACCGAGCCGACCTCTTCGATAATAACACTGAAAAAACACATTTTCAGAGCCAGTTCGGTTACCCGCTCGCACCAGCAAAAACCTTAACCGAGTTACGGGATCAAGCCCAGTTTTTCACCCGTAAAGCGGGCACTATGTTGGCGGATAAAATGTTAACCCACGACTTTTATGGCTTGGCGCTAATGTCGGGTGATAAGCCACATATTAACGATGAATTTTCCAGCATGATCTGGAGCTTAGGCGGCGCTTGGATGCAGCCAATTTATAATGAACAAAAAAAGATCAGTCATTTTGAGGTGCCGACTATCAACCATGAGGCCATCAAAGCCGCTAAGCTTTATCGCGAATTAATGCCCTATGCCGTACCTGCTAACGAGCAATTTGCCTTCAATGAGGCTGCCAATGCAATCGCCACAGGGCAAGCGGCAATGTGGCCTTTCGCTTACAATAATTTGTGGCATAAATCCTTCAAAGTTGAGCAAAATATTGCCGGCGCACGCCTTGCTGTAAGTCAAGTACCCGGCGGTTATCCCTATAACGGCGCCTATGCTTTTGCCGTGAGTTATGACAGCAAAAATCCCCAAGCAGCCTATTGGCTCATCAAATACATGGGCACCTATGAGGCGCAACACGCTTATGCCTTGGGTGGCGGTAACCCCTGTCGTATGGATGTTGTGACCACCAACGAATTTAAAAGTGAATCATTAAGGACCATAGCGGGGGCATTCGAAGCAAGCCATATCGCGAATATGTTTTGGTCAACTAAGGTGTTAGAACTTGGGCATTTTACCAGTACAGCCATGGGACAGATTTACCCAGAACTCAGCCATGCATGTTATCGCGCTAGCCGCATGCCCGCTGACAGCGAGGATATTTTTATTAAATTAAGTGCAGAGATAAAACACCTCCAAAATACCTATGGAGAGGTACCTGCGATTGACAAGAAAACTAATGACAAGCACTAAACCGCTGAAAAGCCTAAAACAAAAAATAACTTTAGCCTTCTATATCATAGTGGGCATGGCGCTGTTTAATGGTGTTGTTGCGATACTACTGTCTCAGCAACTGAAATCAGAAATTGAGCAACTGGTGGGCGTCGATGTGGTAAAAGTCACCACTGCGCTACAACTGGCAAAAAACAGTGAAAAACTCCAAATCATCACAGCGCGTCTAAATCATTATGATAATGAACAACAAAGACTTCGTCTACTGAGTGAACTCTCGGCGCAGTGGGAACGACTAATTAATGACTCCCGATTACTGACGTCCATTGAAACCTCTGCTGTCAGTAAGCAAGAATTGAATCACGCGTTAGATATTCAACTTTACTATTTACAACAGTTGCCATTACTTGGCGAGTTAACCGATTCCGCCCTTCAAGCCAATTTACAAGCGGCAAATATTCAAGCCAATTTAACTTCAATGGCATCGGGATTTACCGATGAAATGCAAACCCAATTTCACCGTATCAATGCCGATTCTGAACGTCAACTTAAGCTGAAAAATTTTGACAAGATTGCGGTGAACATCAATACCAATCAGCAATTGTCTCAATTTAGTCATTTGGGAGAACACTTATTTACCAGCCTCTCTCAAGTAAAAATTATCGACAATCTAGTTGAGCTTAACCACACCCAAAGAGAAGCGATGCGGCTACTGTTAAATATGGAGGCGATTCTCGAAGGGATTAACGGGGATACCGGTTTATATTTCAATTTGTTATCGCAAATAAAGCAGACCATGGTTGGTGAAGATAACCTATTTGAACTGTCCCGCAAGGCCATTAAGAGCACGCATATCGCCAATGCGCATTTAGAGTACCAAGCCGATGCCGCGCAAATAGTTGCGACCTATACCCAGAATCTGGTTAACCAAGTCGAAAATGAAATCCAACAAACGGGCGGCGAGCTTAAAAGTGACAGCACCGCATTTATCATATTGATTTTCTGCAGTGGCATTTTGTATTGCTTCTTCATCTGGCTCACCAGCTGGCACTTTATCACTAAGGGCATTATCAAGCCTGTGATGGCGACGCGAGATGCCATGAATGCCATCGCCCATGAAAAACTCGACACCCGTATGCCTGTCACCGATAACCTAGAGCTGCAGCAAATGGTGAGTTCATTAGAAACACTCAAAAGCTATGCGGCCCAGGTTAAAGGAATGGCGGAAACTGACGGACTAACGGGCTGCTACAACCGCCGTTATTTAGACATACAACTCCAAAAAGAACTCGAGTATGCCAGGGATCATAATATGCCCCTTGGCATCATTCTGTTTGATATTGATAATTTTAAACAATTTAACGACAGGTACGGCCATGTCGCCGGAGATCAATGTCTGAAAAACATTGTTAACGCCGCTAAATCCCTCTTAAAACGCCCAACTGACATGCTCGCCCGCTATGGTGGTGAGGAATTTATGATAGTGCTGCCATCGAGTCATCTCGAGGAGGTCTATCAATTTGCCGAACGATTGCGGGAGAAAATCATCAGCCTAGAAATCCCCCATGAAGACTCTCCCCATTCGGGCATACTTACCATCAGCGCGGGGATTACCTGTTGGCAGCTACCGCAACTACTGGATGCGAATAGTTTAATTAATCGAGCCGATGAAGCCCTTTATCATGCCAAACTGACGGGGCGTAACCGCACCGAGGCCCTCCTCTGCCAACCCATTCACTATGCCTAACTCCCCGTTCGTCTATCCCTTAGCCGCTAATCGCGGCAACAACCGCGCTTCTTTTTTCAGCAAAGGATTGAGTTAAGCCCTCTTCATCCCCATTAGCTAATATTAAGATAATCAGGATTAGAACAGGGAAAGTATGCTCGCTATTGTTATCACGCTTATCCTCGGAGTCGGGGCAATTGCTTGGCTACTTTCAAGTCGTTGGCGTAAAACCTTGCACCGCCGCCGGATCACGGCCAAACCTTTCCCAAAAGAATGGCGCAACATTCTTAAAAAAAGACTGCCTTACTTCCATGCGTTACCGACAGATTTACAGCTACAGCTCAAACGCCATATCCAAATTTTCATCGATGAAAAGGAGTTTGTCGGCTGCGATGATTTTGAGATCACCGATGAAGTCAAAGTCACTATCGCGGCACAGGCGTGCCTCCTGCTGCTCAATCGAAAAACGGACTTTTACCCTAAATTGAAACAAATTTTGGTCTATCCCGATGCCTTTATCGTTAATAATCAACATAGAGACACCAGCGGTGTTGTGTGGGAGCAACGTAATGTGCTGGCGGGCGAATCTTGGGAATACGGCAAAGTGGTACTCTCGTGGAAAAATACCTTAGACGGCGCCGCCGAACCCCACGATGGTAATAATGTCGTGATCCACGAGTTTGCCCATCAGCTCGATCAAGAAGACGGCCAAGCAAATGGCGCGCCGATACTGCAACATTATGCCGATTACAGCACTTGGTCCGAAGTGCTAAGCAAGGCTTTCAGCCAATTACAGCACAGCGCCAACTATGGCACGCCCTCAATATTTAATTACTATGGTGCGACGAATCCCGCTGAATTTTTTGCCGTCATTACTGAAGTCTTTTTTGAAAAGCCAGAGGATTTCTACCAACAACATCCAGACTTGTATCGGGAACTAAGCCGCTTTTACCAACTCGATCCGATAAACTGGCATTAACCTATAAAAGTAGAGGCACACTAAATGCTCAAAGATATTCCTGCATTAACAGTTAAGGGTTCCAATATTAATCGCCACGTAAATAACAGTAGTGCCACTAGCGTTAATCGCGCTAGCTTGGGACTACTGCTCAGTGCTTTAATGCTTGGCGGCCTTAATGTAAGCGCACAGGCACAGGACTCACCAACACAAAGCGCTCAAACACAAGACACTCAAGTCCAAAGCGCTCAAAAGGCTTCGAGTCCAGACCAACAAGCGGCGGCTCAGGTGTTGGATTTACTCAACCAATATTCAAGCGATGCCAATTGGGATAAATATTTTGCCCTGTACCGCAAAGACGGCATCTTTATTGGCACGGATGCAAAAGAGCGTTGGGGAATGGCGGAGTTTGAACATTACTCCCGCCCGACAAAAGGTTGGCGCTATGATTTAACGGAGCGGCATTTAATCCAACATGGCGACGTCATATTGTTCGACGAATTATTAAACAGCCCCGCCTATGGCGTCAGCCGAGGAACCGGTACTTTGATCAAAACCGATGGTAACTGGAAAATTGCACAATATAATTTAAGTTTCCCAATCCCCAATGAGATAGCAAAATCGATCACCGCCGAGATCAAAGCTGCAAATAAACAATAATGCCGCACTCCTCAGAATACAGTTTCGAAAGCGTACAATTTATAAAAGTGAGATTTAGATAGCATCGCTGTTTCAAATTGTACGGTTTCAAATTGTACGGTTTCAAAAAAGCAGCTTTAAGATAAAGCTGCTAAAAGCAAACGCTATCTTAAAGACACGGTGAAACACACATTCGCCAATTGGGAGAAGTGAATAAAGCTTTGAAAATCCACTTCTTCAAACGCCCTTTGTGAAGGACCACGATCAGCGTAATAAAACCCGATCACTTTGCCGTCGATCAATAAAGGCGCAAGTAAAAACCCCTGCCGTGATACATGCCGCGCCTGCAATTCCTTGCACTGCTCCTGCCATTTTTTGGAGCTAGGATCATCCACCCAAAGTGGCGCCTTATGCTCCATCGCTTGATGAAATAGCCCACGTTTGTCACTCAAATCGATAATAAACTCTTGTTTTATCGCATCGGCATCACGGCCCAATATCACCCTAGGTTGGAGCTGTTTACGACTGGGCGATAACAATAGTACGCCGCAGCGGTCAACACCAACGCCCTCAAGCACACCTTCAAGAACCGTCTGCATTATCTGATTGAAATCTGCTTTATTAATGGCAAAACCTGTCAATTCGCGCAGCTTAGCTAACTGAATATTCAAATTAACTTGATAGACAGGCATATCTAACGGAATGGGAAGTAGATCGGGTTCAGCGGCGACAATACGTTTAGGATCGGGCAAGTAATCGAGTAACACTTTAGCACCGTACACTTCTGCCAACTTATGGGTCGCATTCGCGCAGCGTTGCATCCGCAACAAAAACTCATTTTCTTCTAGCCCTGTAAAACTCGCCGCTTGAGTCATACGCTTTGCTAGCTCCAGCTTATCGAGAACGGGTTGCGATAAAATGTCGCAGAGCTTATCGGCAAGAAAAATAGCCCGAATATCTGGCCGCTGGTCCTCTGGATAATTCAATGCTTGGATCAACAACTCCCCCAATCCCCAATTACGGGCAATACTCTGGGTGAGCTGCAAAAAAGAAGCACCAAGGGCTTCGCGGGTAGCACTTCTCTCTTCGGCGGGCGTTTCACATTGGCTGAGTGTTAAGTCTAATTCTTCGGTAAATTCGCCCCCAATACTCCAAAAAGCGCTCTCGCCGATGTGATACAACAAAGAGGCAATAAAGGCTTCCTCCTGCATCTCCTCGTCATGATGACTCAACATCATCCGCGCCATCATGGCGGCTTGAAATGCTTTGGCCATCAATTTAATTAACCTTTGATAGACATTGGGCGCGAGATTTTTACTCTCCAACAAGCTTGAAAGTAACTTGGCTGTAATACAGATATTTCGCACCGCATCGAAACCCAGCACTATGGCGGCGCGGCTAACGGTGGAGATTTGGCTACTCCCCTTATGATAAATAGCACTATTGGCAACTCGAAGAATACGAGAGATTAAGGCGTTATCGTGCATCACGCTACGCCCAAGTAATGCGAGAGAGGAAACGTCATCCTTGGCGAGCTTTTCTAGCGA
The DNA here is from genome assembly GCF_019655335.1 of Shewanella hafniensis. Lineage (GTDB taxonomy): Bacteria > Pseudomonadota > Gammaproteobacteria > Enterobacterales > Shewanellaceae > Shewanella > Shewanella hafniensis. The sequence goes on along the minus strand of NZ_BPFD01000058.1, from coordinate 4,793 downwards.
TTTAACAGTCGAACACAGTGCGGGCATTTCTAATTCACTGATCCGATTTGTCCAATAATCGACCCCTTTATTAGTATTGTTATTAGGCTTCAACCCAAATTTACCTTAGCAATAAAACCTTGTTGTTTTGAGTATAGATAAGCACACATATTTCGCCCGTGGTCTAAGGCTTGTTTTTACCAATCAACAGTTAATTGTTCAATAATTCAACACCTAGTTATACCCGCCAATAAAAAATACCCGAGGCAAAGCTCGGGCATTTAGAGGTTTAAAAACAAGCTGCGTTTAGGCAGTGAAGTACTGCTTAACAACACGCAACACTTTATCTATATCCTGACGGCTCACATCTTTGTGAGTCACAAGCCGAATCGTGCGCCCAGGGCTTATTAGAATGCCTTCAGCTCGACAGTGTTTCGCCAATAAATCCGCATCAACCTGAGGCGCTAATTTGGCAAATAGCATATTGGTTTGTACTGCGGCTAAATCGACGTCGAACTCACTCAACTCGGCTAACTGGTGAGCCAAATACGCCGCGTTATCATGATCTTCACTAAGTCGTTGCACTTGCTCAGTTAAGGCGAGCTTACCTGCCGCTGCAAGTATCCCAGCTTGACGCATGCCGCCACCGAGCATCTTACGCCAGCGAATCGCTTTCTTAATCAAACGCTCGTCACCTAAGAGTAATGAGCCAACTGGCGCGCATAACCCTTTGGATAAACAAATCGACACAGAATCAAAATGCGCCGTAATCTTACTTATCGCGATATTCTGCGCCACAGCCGCATTAGCAACTCGCGCGCCGTCGAGATGGATTTTTAATCCGCGATTAAAGGCCAATGCCTGCGCATCCGCCAAATAGCTTTGCGGGATCACTTTACCGCCAATCGTATTCTCTAAACTAAGCAAACGAGTACGAGCAAAATGGATATCATCAGGCTTAATTGCGGCTTCAATGTCAGCTAATGCAATAGTGCCATCTAATTGATTCATTAAAGGTTGAGGTTGAATGCTGCCTAGGACAGCGGCGCCGCCGCCCTCGAACTTATAATTGTGGGCCTGCTGGCCGCATAGATACTCATCACCGCGCTCACAGTGAGCCATCAAAGCCAATAAATTCGCCTGCGTACCCGAACAGGTAAATAATGCGCTTTCAAAGCCAAACATCTCTGCAGCCATATCCTGCAGACTATTTACCGTGGGATCATCACCGTAAACATCGTCACCGACTTCGGCTCTGGACATGGCTAATCGCATCGCGGCTGTTGGCTGGGTAACAGTATCACTGCGTAAATCTATCATCTCGTCCTCAACTTAAGGTTTGGTTGGCGCTTAATGGGCTCAAGACTCTAGCGCCAAAGGCTTATTTTGTATAGTTTATCATCATGCTTACTAAGCATTTTACTGACTTCAAACGTGAATACATGGGCGAAGTGATAATCTGAATAGTTGCTAGAACTCATAAAAACATAAACATACTCAAGATATTGCCGATATATGTCTGTCGACGAGTCGACAAGTGAGTGCGTTTCACTTGGCGAAATACGCCTAAGTCGATAGAATACCGCACTAAGATGGTCATGCTGCAATCATGCGATCACTTTAGTAATTTTGACTAGTACTTATCGTTCAATAGGTGATTTGTAGTGAAAAACTCCCAATCTCGATGGATTCAGCTGGTAATATTACTACTAAGTTTAAGCCTAACATCGCAAGTATTCGCTTGGTCTGATACTGACCAAGATGGCGTGCCTGACATCAAAGATGCCTGCCCTAACACAGCGCCAGACACGCAAGTAATGGCCAATGGCTGTGTTGAAGAGGTCGAGGTGGAAGCGACTGCATCAGCAGATTGTAGTACGAGTAATCCCAATGCTGAGTTCAGCGCAGATTGTCATAATATTTCTACCGCTGTGGTGTATTTTGAATTTGCCATTGCCGAAGTTGACTTTTCGCAATGGAAAACTTTAGCCTTAGTGAAAGCATATTTAGCAGCGAATGATGTCGCATTAACCTTAGTGGGTCACACGGATATCGTTGGCACGCCTGAGTTTAATTATCAGTTGTCACTTCAGCGCGCTCAAAATGTGAAACGTATTTTGGTTGAAGATTATGGCTTTAATCCAAATCGCTTTACCGTAATGGGTAAAGGTATATCTGAACCTATCGCGGACAACCGTTCTAGCGAAGGGCGCAGTTTAAATCGACGAGTACAATTTATCGTCAATAATAAATAGTTTTAGTTAGCGTATATTTAGGGAGTTATTCAATGGAAAACCTTGAAGGTTTATTAAAGCAAGCACCGGATCTGATTGTGACTTATGGCTTAAAAGTTTTATTTGCCATTATCATTTTCTTTGTTGGTAAATACTTTGCCGGCGTAGCGCAAAAGCTGGTTCGTAAATTACTGAACAGCCGTAAAGTTGATCCGACCGTTGTTTCATTTGTCGCAAACCTCGCTTGGGCAATTGTGTTTGTGTTCGCAGTGATTGCCACCTTAGGCCAAATTGGCGTACAAACCGCATCATTGGTCGCCGTTATCGGTGCCGCTGGTTTAGCTGTGGGTTTAGCGCTACAGGGTTCTCTGTCTAACTTCGCATCAGGCGTGTTAATGGTGTTATTCCGCCCTTGTCGTGTTGGTGACTATATTGAAGCCGCAGGCATTGCCGGTACTGTTGATGAAATCACCATATTCTCAACCAAACTTCGCACACCAGATAACAAGGTTATTGTGGCGCCTAATTCATCCATCATGAATGGCACTATCACTAACTATTCAGCAATGGATACTCGCCGTATCGATTTAGTGATTGGCGTATCTTATTCTGCCGATATCGCACTCACGAAGAAAATCTTAACTGAGATTTTAGACAACAACCAATATGTGTTAAAAGATCCATCATATACGGTTGGACTGGCTGAATTAGCGAACTCTTCAATTAATTTCGTGGTTCGCCCTTGGGTAAAAACGGCTGATTATTGGACGGCTCGTTTCCAACTGCTTGAGCAAATCAAAAATGCATTAGATGCAGCCGATATCGGTATTCCATTCCCACAAATGGATATTCATGTCAAAGAATTGCCACTCAGCAAATAACTCTAAATGAATAACAAAGGTCGGCAATTGCCGGCCTTTTTTTATGGTTCTGCATCGCATTTTAGCGTACCTTAAAAGATAGATATTAGCGAAGGCACAGATATTCATGTGCGAGGAAATCCAATGCAAAAATACGTTTCATTTTTAGCCGCCAGCTGCATTTATGGCTTAGTGCTGATGAGTCCCAATGCGCTTGCCAGTGAGAAAACCCAGGTTCTTATGGGTGAAAAAACCGTCACCTTGGAAGGCAAGTTACCTAAGCTGTCGCAAATGGCGCCAGGATTCAAAGTGGTTGATGATCATTTTGCGCCAGTCATGCTGAGTGACTTTAAGGGTAAAACCGTGCTGATAAGTGCCGTACCAAGCTTAGATACGGGCGTGTGTGCACTACAGACTAAACGTTTCAACAGCGAAGTGAGCCATTTTTCTGATGACGTGGTCATGCTAACCATCAGTGCCGATTTACCCTTCGCACAAAAACGTTTCTGCAAAGTAGAAAACGTAGATAAAATCAAAGTGCTATCCGATTCTGTCTGGCGTGATTTTGGTGAAAAATATGGCTTGTTGATTCAAGATTACGGTTTGCTGGCGAGAGCCATTTTCATCATAGATGCCGAAGGTAAACTCCAATACCAAGAGTTAGTTCCTAATATCACCGAGCATCCTAACTATGATGCTGCACTTGAAGCGTTAAAAACCCTTCAAGCCCAGCAGTAATTTACCACTAAAACAGGGCAGCCTTTGCTGCCCTTTTTTTTTACGATTGTCTATCTACGATTTTTTACGATCTAATGTGTGTGCTGATCGCCATTGGCCTGATAATCAAAGGTCGACATAGACCAATGATAACGCAGCGCCAACATCCGCAAGCTAAAACCAACGCTCAGACAAATAACCAGATTAATCCACTCGGTTAATTGATAGGCTTTTAAAACGATATACAAGCCTGCCGTCAGTAGTGAAATCACCGCATAGAGTTCTTTCTTAAAAATCAAAGGCACTTGGTTACACAGGATATCGCGGATAACGCCGCCAAAGACACCCGTCACCAATCCCATCACCACAGCAATTGTTGGGCTAAATCCCAGCATTAAGGTCTTCTGCGCCCCCACGATAGAGAACACGGCTAAGCCTAAGGCATCGATAGCCAAAAACAACTTGGATAAATAACGCATCACAGGGGCGATAGCGACAGTGAGCAACGAAGCAAACGCAATCGCAATGAGGTAGTGCACATGCTCAACCCAAATTAACGGATAATTACCGAGCATCATGTCCCTTAGTGTGCCGCCGCCAATCGCCGTTGCGCAGCCAATAATCACCACACCAAACAAATCCATCTGCTTGCGGCCAGCCGCCAGAGCGCCCGTCATAGCCTCGGCAATAATACCAATCAGCCAAAGTAATCCAATAATTTGCGTCTCATGCATCTTTACTACTGCCAACTAGGTAAAGAAACAGATTCTGCCTGAGAAACCCTCAGTTCTATAATGATTTTATTTTGAATTAATCATTAGAAAAATTAATTCATCATTTAATCAATAATAGATCTTTGAGCCCCAACGCCGTAAAAACCCACAGTATAAATTGCAAACAAAATAGCCAGTTATGTACGCAACTACATCCCGCGACTATTTAGATAACCAAAATTTTTGATAAGTATTAATAACGTAAATTCAATCAGATGATAAATCACTGC
>NZ_BPFD01000057.1 GCF_019655335.1 Shewanella hafniensis | reverse complement strand
TTGGAGGTACTCAGGCGGCCTGATTATCAAATCACGGAGAAAGAATTGCTGGCGGCCTGGGTATTATTCGCCAATCAGTTGCTCAAATATGGCTATGCTATGGCTGATTTATGAGGGGATCCTTCAGTGCCGTGTTTGCGTTATTCATGTGAATGAGCGCTTAGACGGTAGTTCTCTGGTGTTATATTGATCATTCGGTCAGTTGATTTCGAAGTGATAGTGGCAAGGCTAAATCGTTTGTGCCCTAAAGTAAGACAACTGCGTTACGCGCATTTCGCATTAATTGTCATTGCTTCCCCTGTAACTCATCGCTCTTTCATTTTTAACTTACTTGTGCCAATCTCATTCTGTTTAAGTCACTCTCAAACAAAAACATCGGCCTAAGCCGATGTTTTATATCTACTAAGATGGTCGAACGTTAGCTGATTAAGCCTCTTTGAACGTGCTCCAAATGGGCGCGTGATCTGAGGGTTTATCTATGCCGCGAAGATCGTAATCGACATCGGATTCGACTAAACGTGCTGCCAGTGAAGGTGTTGCTAAAATCACATCAATACGCAGGCCGCGGTTGTCATCGAAACCTTTGCTGCGGTAATCGAACCAAGAATAACGTTCGATGCGCTCTGGGTGTAATTGACGGAAAGTGTCGACTAAACCCCAGTCTTGTAAGGTTTTTAACCACTCACGCTCTTCCGGTTGGAAGCTACATTTACCCGTTTTCAGCCATCGCTTACGATTGACTTCACCAATACCTATGTCTAAATCGGTCGGCGAAATATTGATATCACCTATGATGGCGATATCTTCATCGTTGCTGTGGTTTGTCTGCAAGTAGTGCATTAAGTCCTGATAAAACTTACGTTTAGCAGGATATTTTGTTGGGTGGTCTATGCTTTCGCCCTGGGGGAAATAGCCGTTGAATACGGTTAACGGACGACCATTCGCTTGGGCAAATGTGCCGATAATCATGCGGCGCTGGGCATCTTCGTCATCGGTTGGAAAACCTTTTTGCAGCTTTTCTGGCGCGACTTTAGACAACATAGCAACGCCATAGTGGGCCTTGCCGCCGTGGTAATGCACTTGATATCCCATGGCTTCGACGTCGGCTAATGGAAACGCTTCGTCGTGCACTTTGGTTTCTTGCAGGCCGATAATGTCGGGCTGGTGGCTGTCGATTAAGGCTTGTAATTGATGCAAGCGCGCGCGCAGACCATTGATGTTAAAGGACACTATTTTCATTAGGGCAGGACTCGTTTGAAAGGTTTAACGACCACGCTTTTATACACGCCCGCTTCGATATAAGGATCGGCATCGGCCCAGTGTTTTGCTGCCACTAAGGATTCAAAATCGGCGACAACCAGTGAACCACTAAAGCCAGCATCACCTGGGTTTTCGCTATCAATGGCTGGATGTGGGCCAGCGATCAGTAAACGACCTTCATCGGCGAGGGCTTGCAGCCGAGCTAAATGGGCAGGGCGAGCGGCTAAACGTTTTTCTAAACTGTTCTCAAAATCTTGAGCTGAAATCATATACCACATTATTTGAGTTCCTTGCGTTGATCTTCGGGAAGGTGTTTATAAAGATAAAATACGGTCAGGACAGTATTAATTAAGGTTAAAGCGGTTAAACCAAACACTTTAAAATTGACCCAAGTTTCTAATGGCAGACTAAAGGCTACATAGATATTGACTAGGCCACAGTTGGCGAAGAAGACGACCCAATACCAAGTTACGCGGGCCCAAATCTTGTCTTCTACTTGCATTTCTTTGCCTAACATCGACTTTAATATCGATTTATTGAGCAATTGGCTGACACCTAAGGCGATGGCAAACAAGCTGTAGATGATGGTTACTTTCCACTTGATAAAAGAATCATCGTGGAACACTAAAGTGAGTGTGCCAAACACTGTCACCATAGCAAAGGTGATTAAGTGCATCTTTTCAAGTTTCTTATATAGCGCATAGGTCACGATCAATTGAAGCGCGGTAGCTGCGATCAATGCGCCGCTGGCGATATAAATATCGAAAAATTTATAGACAGCAAAAAAGATGACGAGGGGCAGGAAATCAAGCAGTTGTTTCATAATTAATCGTGTTAAAGAGACATGGGCTTGAGTGTAGCATGTGCAACATAAGGGCAAAAGCATCATGGGCCTAGGATTGCGATCTTGCCCATTAAACCAATTTAATCTTATAAGCTAGCTTCACGTTTGCTTGGCGGCGTTGACATTAACCTTTGAGCGACTTAACAGCGGGCAATCGTGGCATTGGCCAGTGTTGGCGAGTTGATACCTTAAGCAGCAAGTACGGCGAATGCAGTGGATTTTGGGACTCGTTGAGCTCGATGCTGTACTCGTTGCTATTCTCGCAATAGTGTTCTGTGTTGTGCTGTCTTGCTCTGGTTCGATGAGTAAGTTAATGCTGTTATACAGCGGATTTGTGCTGCCATCTAAAAAGGTCGTGCGGCGAAACAGGGCTTGTTTCAATTGCTGACTGTGCTGCTCAGTGAGTCCCAGCTCCCCAAGATACCAGTGGATAAGATAGCCTAAGTGGCTCCAATATAACTTGGCGGGTACAGGGCTCAGAGTGAGCAGGCGCTCAACACTCGGCTGCAGTAAGTTTAAGATAAAACCTTGTAGGACAAGTTCTTTATCAACTGACGGCTTATATGGGCTTAATGGCGAGTGTACCTCAGTGTCTATCTTGATACTTGGCTTAGTGTTGGTTTGGGAAAGTGGCTCGATGCCGTGATGTTTTTTAAAGGTCAAAGCGGTAATTGGCTGGCATTTTGCGATTTTAAATTCAAATTTGGCCACTCGGCCACTGGGGTGTACCTGCATAAACACGGATTGTGGCTGCCAGTGAAGAGTCTCTACATCGGTTTTTGGGGCGTTGAAAATCCACTCCATCATAGGCGGAACTAAGAGGCCGAAATACCATTGGCTCCAAAGTGAATGCAGTGCTTTGCGAGTGTCTTTTCTACTGGGCACAGCGTTTTTACTGACCAAAGCGCTTTTACTGGCGAAAGCAGGCGTTCGGCTGGTTGCAGCTGTTTTATCCGTCTCGGTTTCGTTTTCGGTTTTAGTTTCAGTCTGATTTTCGGCGCTAGGGTGCGCTATAGCAAAACGCGCAATGAGTTTTTGATAAGTATCGGCGCAGCTCCATTCATCGAAACTGAGTCCCGTGGGTGAGGTCGTTGCGCTAAGGTGCTCGCCATAGAAGGGCGCCCGCTGATGTAACAGCTGATTGAGTGTCAAAATGGTGTGATTCAAACCGTCGTGGTTGAGCGAGGTATCGCGCAATAGTTGCAGTCTGGTGTCTCCTCGTTGGCTTGCCATAATGACTCCTTAATGGCTGTGATTGATTGCCGCTGTGATTGATAAGCCCCGCTATTATTGATAAGTCCAATAGTTGAGGACCTTGTGAGCCCAAGATTTGGGCTCACAAGGTTTTTCGAACTATCTCAATAAAAGTCTGACTTAGAAGCGATAGTCCAAGGTTAAGCTGGCACTGCGCGGCGTACCGTATTGGAATTGGCTGTATTGACCGACTTGGCTGTAGTAGGTTTTATCTAAGGCGTTGTGCAGGTTGGCGCTAAGCTTAAGTTGCTCGGTGAAGGCGTAACTTGCCATCAGACTCGCCAGTGCATAGGAGCCTTGCTCTACTTCGACTTTGCCAAGTGGCGAATTAACCGTTTGGTAGACTCGGCTCTGCCAGTTAACCCCCGCACCAATTTGCAATTTATGCCAATCACCACCAAAGGTATAAGTGGTGAAGAGTTTTAACTGCTGACGTGGCGAGATGGTACTGATGCGTTTGCCTTTAGGATCTTCGCTAGTGAACTGGGTGTAGCCTAAGTAAACATTCCAGTCATCAGTGATTTTACCCGTCGATTCAAATTCGAATCCCTGTGTTTTTGTACCGTTTACGCCTTCATACACTTGCGTTGTGGTTCCTGGGATCACATCGCCAGTGCTGACTCCAACATTGTCTTGCCTGATCTCAAACACCGACAGCGACATATCTAAGGCCTCATCGAATAGACTCGCCTTAATCCCGCCTTCGTAGTTTTTCCCTTTGACCGGTTCTAGGTAGCTTTTATCGATTCTTTGCTTAGTTTGCGGTGCAAAAATGTCGGTATAACTGGCGTAGAGCGAATATTGCTCGGTCAGAGCGTAAGTGAGGCCGAAGTAAGTAGTGAGTTCGTTACTGATGTTGAAATCGTACAGGCTGCCAAAGTTATCTTGGTCGGTTTCCCACTCATTGAGACGTAATCCGACGAGGACAGCTAAAGCATCGCTGAGATTAAGCTGAGTCGCCACATAGGCTGCACTCTGTTTGGTTTCACCAAATGAGCCAGTGGTATAGGCCTCCTTCCATTGAGGTTTAGGATATTGGAAGTTTGGATCGCGAAAATCCCCCAGTGGTGGTACTGCAGCAGTTGGGTAATAATAGGGATTGGCGAACTCTTGTCGCTGACCATTCCAGCCAAACATCAATTGATGTTCCTGACCAAAGAGCTGGAATTGTCCTTCGGCGCGTAAATCCACATTGTGTTGGGTGCGACTGCCGTCGACATAGGCGATAGAGCCTGCTGTTGCGCCGATATTGGTCATAGGATCGGGATAGCCCGTGGCCCATAGCACATCGAACTCAAGTGAGTTGTCGCCATAGGTGTAAGTCCCTTTTAGGTTCCAGCCATTATCAAATCTGTGTTCGAGACTTGCAAAGGTGTTGAGGCCCTGGGTATGCGCCGAGCCCCAATCGGGCGCCGTTGAAGTGGCGCGATCATAGTTAGTGCGGCTGCCGTCACTGTAAAATAGCGGTAAACCGCCCGACATAGTACCGCTCGGTGTGGCATCTTGGTAATCAACCCCTAAGGTGAACAAGGTGCTATCGCCAATATCGGTTTCGACTATGCCGTATAAGGTGGTGCGCTGTTGCTCGTATCTGTCTTGGAACGAATCCTTATCCTGATAGGCGGCCACTACGCGACCGCGCACCGACCCTGAATCATTTAAGCCGCTGGAAACATCGACCATACCGCGCACATTATTCCATGAGCCCACACTTACCGATGTGCTGCCCATAAACTCTTGGGTCGGGCGTTTACGGATAAGGTTAATGGCCGCCGAGGGATTACCGGCTCCCGTCATGAGTCCCGTCGCGCCGCGTACCACTTCAACTCGCTCATAGATGGCGGTGTCGATGAGATTATCCCCATAGTTGAAGCGGGTGTCGTAGGTGGTGGGCACGCCATCGTACAGTATACTGGTCACGGCAATGCCGCGGGCACTAATGCTGTATCTGTCGTTATCCATAGGGCGAGCATTGATCCCGGCAACGCTGGTCATGGCATCAATCACGCTATTAAGCTGTTGATCGTTCATCATTTGGCGGGTGATAGACGTGACCGACTGCGGCGTTTCTAAATAGGATAAATCGAGCCCTGTCGCTGTGTTCATCGCTTGGGTTTTATAGCGATTGTCATGTAAATCCTTAGCGCCAATGACATTGATGATTTCAATCTCTTTTTGGTGCTTCTTGGTTTTACCATCCGCATCCACAGTGTCTGCTACGGCATGGGGCACACTGGCTAACATGGCTGAGCACAGCAATAGCTTTGGGTTAACGAGGGCTTGTCTGCAGACGAGTGCGATGCTGGAGAGAGGGAAAGTCTTCATAATGGTGATCTTTAATTCCATTTAGGTTGGGGTTAAATAAAGCGGGCCAACAAGTGGCCCACACAAACGTTTCGTCAAGTTTCAGAAAGTGTCGGGTCTATTCGCTATATTGCGCGTTAACGTGTTTTCGGCTCAGCGCTGCCAAGTTTGGGGCGCTTAAAGGCATGGCTTTGCCTAAAGGCCGCCAAGGGATTGTCGATACCGCCAGCGAAGCGTAGGTTTTTCTCCCTGTCGGCGAGATCTATCATTTGTTGGTTGTTATTCAATTGGATACGATTAAGGCAGGTGCGTACAAAGCTGTCCTTAAACAGATCGTATTGGGCAAACTTGGCGGCCAAATGCGGATGTTGAGCTTGGTAGTCACGTACATTGTCCGCCACTAATTCCCAGAATTGGCTTTCACTGACGCTGGTTTGCTCATCGATCAGCGGTGCTAGATAGCGGAAAATACAGTCAAAAATATCCAATAAGATGTAGTTAAGCTTCATCTCTTCTTCAAGGCCTACCGCAAGGCGTTTTACATCATCAGGCAGCGGCGAGGTGCCATTGAGTACCGCGACTTCTTCGCCTATGTCTTTCATTAAAATCTTGACCGGCACATATTCATCCAGCACTAAGATCAGGTTTTCACCATGGGGCATAAAGACCAGATCGTAGGCGAAAAACGCGTGCAATAAGGGCGACAGATACAAGTTGAGGTAACGGCTCAACCAGTCTTTGGCTGGCAAGCCTGAGGCCGTTATCAAGGCTGAAATCAGCGCTTTATCTTCATGATCCGTGTGCAGCAGGGCGGCCATGGTCATCAAATTTTGCTTAGGCGCAATGTGCGGCAGCGGGCTTTCGCGCCATAGGGCAGAGAGCATTTTTTTGTAGGCGCTGTCTTGGGTGAGCGCCTGCTCGTAATAATGGTGGTGGTAACCTATGGCGGCAATTTCTTTAAGGATCACAAACCCTTGCTGAGTAAAGTAAGGGTCGCTCTCAACCAAGTTCGCCACCCACGCATTAATTTGCGGTGTGCAGCTCATGTAAAGGGGCGACAGGCCGCGCATAAAGCCCATGTTTAAGATGGAAAGCGCGGTTTTGACATAGCACTTTTGTGGCGATGAAAGATTGAAGAAAGTGCGTATCGATTGCTGCACTTGGTATTGCTCATTGCCTTCACCAAGATAAACCAGATCGCCACGGGCGATGTCGCCGGCAAAGACGCGGGCGATTTTTTCACGCCACTGCCAAGGGTGCACTGGCATAAAGTAGAAGTCCTGTGGATCATGCTGCTGCGTTTTAAGACGCTGTTGGAAGTCAGTGAACTGCTGGCCAAGCTCTTCCTTTAGTAACGCGTCGTGACTCAAGTTTTCGAGGGCGGCAAACGTGGTTTTGTTTTTGCGGACTCCAAGCCAGACTAACTGCATCGGCATCGCGCTTTCTGGGGCAAATTGACGGTAATCCTGCATATCAAAACCAATCCGGCCATTATTGGCAATAAACACCGGATGACCTTCTGTCATACCCGCTTCTATGCTCTGATAATCGGCTCGCGCCAGCGTGGCGGCGGGGATCGCCTGATGCGCTAACTTGTACGCCTTGCTGTAGAGGGTGCTAGTGATTTCCTCTAAATAAGTGGGCAGTAAGGTTTCACTGATCCCTAAGTCATTTTTAAGGGAAATGATCAGCGACATCGCATCGAGGGCTTGCTCTTGTCCTGCGACTGAAACGCGGATGGAATCTGCATCGATAGCAAGATGATCGAGCTGATAGTGCCGCGCGCTAAAATAGTAAGTGCTGTCTTTGAGCCTGAGTTCATAGTGGTTAAGCCTCGCCTTTTGCCCGTATAGGGTCGGCGTGATGATTTTCTCGTGGATGAATTCGCAGAGAATTTTCTTCACTAAATGCCGATTAGCCGCTTGCCAATAGGCGGGGGTCAAGTGCTCCGGCATAGAAGTTGAGGTTGTCGACAGCGAAGGGGTGAGTTGATCCGCCGCTGTGTAAGTTTGATGATCCTGCGTTGGCAATGGATCCAGTAGTAAGGCTTTTGTGGGTAAGTTCATCTAGTTCACCTAAAGAGTCGATAATGTCATGGGAGAGGTTACGGGCGCCGCGAGCGTGCTTGGCAGCGCTGAGGTTGTTTGGACTAAGCCCGTCGAAGAGGGCGTGTTCGATGCCAGCTGGCGTTCGGCCGCAGTGCAAAATCCGAGGAACGCGGCTTTAGTGCTTAATTGAATCGCTTTTTCATAGCGAATGCCCACTCGGCTATTTAAGCGATGAATTTTGCTATTGAGTTGATCGGGTTCAACCACTAGGCGGTTAAAGGCCAATTTTTCAAGCACGAGCTGCGCTATCGCATCCATCACTTTGAAGGATAAGCCGCTGATTGGTTTACCATCGGGCGGCGCGATAATCAGATGCATACCGCAATCCCCAGGCGCAACACGATAGTGGTGACCGATTTCATCGTGGGCGGGATCGTAGAGCTCCACCATAAAGAGTGATTTGCCCTGCCACTCACCTATCAAGGCAAACTTATGCTGCGTGGCTGCCATAAGGTTCTCTATGGCGGCGAGATTCAAGCCCTGCATGCCCCAAAACTGCGCGTACTCTTGGTTAAACCAAGACTGCAGTGTTGGCAAGTCTTGCTTGAGATCTAACGCTCTGAACTGGAAACCATTGACGCTTGTAATAGCTGTTAGCTGCGTTAAACAATGGCTGCTGAATTGACTCGCCATTATTGCGCCTCCTTGTTTGGCGCCATCAAGACCGACATCTTGGTTCCCGCGCCTGCGCTCATACTCGAAGTCGGCGTTTGGGTTGGGTAGAGATGCGGCGATGCATCAGCGTTATTGCTGTGTGGAGACGTCTTAGGGAAATGTTTAGGGTTAAGATTCAGTGTGTTAATCGCATTGGCGCCGCAGGGCTGATGATTGGCAAGTTTGGCCGGATCGAAGGTTTGAAAGGCGATGTGTTCTTCAATGTGGTAGGGCGCATAGCCGAGTACGGCCTTTAAGATGATGCCGTTTCGATAACAGCCCATGCCAAGATCCGGTGAGCTTACCCCATGGGTATGCAAACCCACATTTTGGACAAAAATATCCCCGCGAATATCTATGCTGTAGTCGCGTTGTACCGCAAGTTGTCCTGCATCATCGAACTCGATCTGTTGCTTTATATCTTTGATAAATTGAGGTAAACGGTAGTGATAGCCAGTGCCTAATACCACAGCGCCCGTGGTTTGGCTCAAAGGGGCATTTTGTTCTTGATGCTGGAAATGTAATTTGAGTGCATCTGGGTCAGTTTGAATACGGGTTAACGCCACATTGGTCATCAATTGGCACTGGAAATCCGCAATCAAGCGCTTTTGATATAACAAGTCATAGATGTCGTTGATAAGCTCTGCATTAATGCCCTTGTAGAGCGATTTTTGACTGGCGATCAAAGCACAGCGTTTTTCCGGTGTTAGTTCGTGGAAGTAATCGACATAATCTGGCGAGGTCATCTCCAACGTCAGCTTAGTGTATTCCAAGGGATAGAAACGTGCTGACCGCGTCATCCAATTCAGTTGATAGCCATAGGTATCAATGTCTTGCAGTAGATCGTAAAATACTTCCGCTGCACTTTGGCCACTGCCAATGACAGTGATGGCACTCTGACTCTGCAGGTAGGTTTTTTGCTGCATATAGCTGGCTGTATGCATGACCCGCGCATCTTGAATGGGGCAATCCTTTGGCAGATAAGGCTCTGTTCCTGTGCCTAACACTAGCTTTCGGCATTGATAGGTATGGGTTTTGCCACTGCGTCTATCAAAACCTGTGACTCGATAAATACTTTCACCGGCGTTGTAATCCACTTGAGTGACTTTAAAGCCAAATTTTAGATTGCTGAGTTGCTGGCTTACCCATTGGCAGTACAAGTTGTATTCGTGGCGAGGTAAAAAGAAATTCTCACGAATGTAAAAGGGATAAAGTCTACCCGTCTTTTTGGCAAAATTAAGGTAACTGTAACGGCTGGTGGGATCGGCCATAGTCACCAAATCTGACATAAAGGGGGTTTGCAGTCTTGAGGATTTGAGTAGCATGCCTGGATGCCAATCAAAGCTGGTTTTAGCATCTAAAAATAAGCAGTTAAAGCCGTCGATAGGTTCTGATAAGGCGGCGAGGCCAAGATTGAATGGGGCAATGCCGATGCCGAGTAGATCAAAGATTTCGCGATCCATTTCCCTTTGTTGAGTAGTCACTTACGCCTCCTTTGGCAGCATGCTGTTGCGTGTTGCCGATCCAGTAATCAGTTACCTAAGGACGCAAACCAAGTAAATGCGGCAGTCAAAATAGCCTGTTTGGCTATCTATCTTGCTGTGGTTAATTAGCTATGTTTAGCGCAGTCCTTAGGCCATTTTTCCTGCTGCCTCTGTCCCGACAACGGCGAGTAAATTAGCACGTGAAAATATTCAAATGCAAACCATTCTCATTTGGGTGGTGGTGAGTGTTAATACTTTTAACTTACGGATAAGCGGGCTAAGTACGGTTAATAACGTATGTGACGGCAAGATAATTGGCTGGCAAAAAGGCTAAAATTAAGGGGCGTATAATCGAGGGGATTACGAGCATCTTGACTTTTAAGGCTATAAATACAGTTGGTTATATCGATATTTGTGTTGGTTTATTAATCGAGGGGAATTGATTTAGATTGCGGTAATGTCGGCTGAGTCCAATGGGGATAGGTGCCGCTAAACAGTGAGTGTAAATCCATTGTAAAGCGCAGGCTGGAGCCTCGCTGAAGGCGCTGGGTGTGGGTTAGGTTTAAATGGATAGGCTCAGACGCATTGGCCCAGATTTATTGGTTTTGATGAATGAGTTCAGAGGCATTGCCCCCAGATGTATTCGCTTAGCTTGGTATTTTCTCAGAGAGCTATTCGCTTAAAGCTGCTATTGGCTGGAGCTGTAAATAGGGCGGTTATCTCGGCATGGATAGCGGCAGTGCGCGTTTATTAAGGGCATGAACTTAAGCTAGAGCCGTCCTAAGACGGCTTTGAAATGTGGCTGTTAACTCAGAATGCGAGTTCAAAAGGCTAAATCGTAAAGCTAGCGTAAATCGACAAAGTGTCCGGTAATTTTACGCACTAATGGCAACACCATCAGCAGTGTCGGGAAGGCAACCACCCATGAGATCAGCCAAGCACCGAGCCAGAGTTCGATAAACTGCGGTGAAGCGCCAACGCCATTGAAAGTGCTAATTCCAGACACGATACAACTCATTAGAATAGAAAGAAAAAATGGCATTACAACCGTGGCGTACTTGGCTGGTAATTTAGGCGTGCCCAAAAAAGTACGAGGTTTGTCATCGGGCAAAGATTTAGAAATAGTCATCGGATCCTCTATTGGAAATTCATCAGGCGAATGATTTGTCACAGGCTAACACTGTCAATCCCACTATCGACTTCATTTGCTTTCCCCATTGGGTTCAATAGCGGAAGCAAGGTATTTAAGCGATTGATGAAGTTTAGCCCGCGCGGCGACATTCTAGGTATTGCACCGATAAAGCGCAATCATTAAAGCCCAAGCTCGCCTATCTGTACGTTCACAGTTAGCGCAGGGATCAGCACTTAATTCATTCCATTTGTTACCCAAAGCTCGCCCGTTACATTGACCCAGTGACCGAGCGAAATAGGGGATTTGCCCAGTTCAGTATCAAAGGGGAGTGCAAGGTTTGAGTGCGACAGGTAAATCGTATCTTCGGGTGTTTGGCTGATGTCGACGATTTGTCCTGAAGTTTCAAAGTTCAATTGAATTGGTAGGCGTGGAGCTTGCTCAATGATGTCAACTTGAACACTTGCTAGTCGGCCGAGTAATTCAACCGTCACCCATTGGTTAACCGGAAAGCGCATTTTTGCCTGTTGATCGCTGCCTTGGTAATAAAACCAAATCGGCGCGCCATTGTCGCATTTGCCTGCGACTTCACCTTCAACACCATTGCCACATGGAGTTAGCTCGAGAATATAAATCCGATACTGCATATAAAGTCCATTTCATTTCGATACAGACATACTACCGAGGAACTGTGACTAAATAACTGCGACTAAATAACCGCTAAGCTATCAGTTTGATTTCTTGTCACGGTAGATGTGGTGTTTGAGGCGTGATTGTTGAGAAAGATAAGAGCCGTAAAAGAACACCAACAGTGAGGTGAGCAAGGAAGGGTAAACATAGGAGTCGGTCAATCTAAAGAAAAATAAGTGAGGCTGCGAATGTGCTCCACTTATTCTGTTGATTTTTCTCTTTCTTCGCGTCTTAAGCACTAGCTATTTAGGCTAGTGCTTAAGGCTAGTGCTTAAGGCTATCAATTTAAATCAGTGATTTAGTTTATCAATTTCAATCAGTAATTTATCTCAGAGATTGTAATCTTGATTAACTTAGGTCGCCGCTTTCATGGCGCGAGTAAAATCGCCAAGTGTCGCCAGTAGCTTAGCTTCATCGTGCTGGTGGGTTTCGATGATCTTCACAACGGCAGAGCCAGAAATTGCCCCTGCAGCGCCTGCTTTGATGGCGGCGCTCACTTGAGCGGGTTCGGCAATGCCAAAGCCGAGTAGCGGTGGCGGCGCGTTAAAAGTTTTCAATTTGGATAGAATTTCTTCCACCGGAACGCCAGCTTTAGTGTCTGTGCCTGTCACCCCTGCGCGGGATAAGAGATAGGTGTAACCTTCGCCGCTGGCGCTAACCAGTGCAAGGGTTTCACTGTCGGCATTGGGCGGCGCGATAAAAATGGGTGCGATACCATGGGCTTTAGCGGCTTCGCTAAAGGGCGCCGATTCTTCTACGGGTACGTCGGCAATAAGCACTGAATCCACACCCGCTTGCTGCGCTTTGGCGTAAAACGCATCTATGCCATTAGCAAAAACTAAGTTTGCATACAGCAGCAAACCGATTGGCAGTTCAGGATATTTAGCACGCACTTGCGCCAGTAATTCAAAACACGCCGTTGGAGTCGTGCCAGCGGCTAAAGAACGCAGGTTAGCACCTTGGATCACAGGGCCATCGGCCAAGGGATCGGAAAACGGAAAGCCCAGTTCTAAGGCATCTGCACCGTTTTGCACTAAGGTATCGATAATTTTCAGCGATAACTCAGGGCTAGGGTCGCCAAGGGTGACGAAGGGGACAAAAGCACCACGGCCTTCGGCTTTGAGTTTGGCAAAGGTGGCTTGGTAACGGCCAGTGTTAGTCAATGTATCACTCATGTTCGTTATACCTCTTTACCATTCAAAATGTCAGAAACGGTGAAAATATCTTTGTCGCCACGACCGGAAAGATTGACCACTAAAATGGTTTCTTTGGTGCACTCGCGCGCCATTTTCACGGCATAGGCGATAGCATGTGCCGATTCCAATGCGGGGATAATCCCTTCACAGCGAGCCAGTTGTTGGAAGGCTTCTAACGCTTCATCGTCGGTGGAGGATTCATAACGGGCGCGGCCTGTGGCATTAAGATGCGCGTGCTGCGGGCCAACGGATGGGAAGTCTAATCCAGCTGAAATTGAATAGGATTCTTCGATTTGGCCTTCGCTATCTTGCATCAAAGGCGCTTTCATACCGAAGAAAATACCTGTCTTACCGTGTTTAAGCGGCGCGCCGTGCATTGGCGTGTCTATGCCTTTACCCGCAGGTTCGACGCCAATCAGTTCGACACTTGGCTCGTCGATAAAGTCAGCAAACATGCCGATGGCGTTGGAACCGCCGCCCACACAGGCGATAACCGCATCGGGCAGGCGACCTTCACGTTCCAGCATTTGCTTCTTGGTTTCTTCGCCAATAATGCGTTGGAATTCACGGACTATGGTTGGGAACGGATGTGGCCCCGCGGCCGTGCCGAGCAAATAGTGGGCCTTTTCGTAGCTGCCAGACCAGTCGCGCATCGCTTCGTTACAGGCATCTTTTAAGGTGGCAGAACCTGAGGTGACAGGAATAACTTCCGCGCCCATCAACCGCATTCTAAATACGTTCGGTGATTGGCGCGCAATGTCTTTAGCACCCATATAGACTTTACATTTTAAGCCTAATAGCGCGCAGGCAAGGGCGGTGGCAACACCGTGTTGTCCTGCGCCGGTTTCAGCAATAACTTCCTTTTTACCCATACGCTTAGCAAGCAGAGCTTGGCCTAACACTTGGTTAGTTTTATGGGCGCCGCCGTGGAGTAAATCTTCCCGTTTGAGGTAGATTTTCACCATAGGATTAGGGCTTAAATTGCGGGTTAAGGTCAGTGCTGTTGGGCGACCCGCGTAGTTCTTTAGTAAATCGGTAAATTCGGCTTTAAAGTCGTCATCTTCCTGCGCTTCCACAAAGGCAGTTTCTAATTGCTTAAGGGCTGGCACTAAAATCTGTGGCACATACATGCCGCCGTATTCGCCGAAATAAGGGTTAAGCTTTAACTTTGACATACCTTTTTCCTTATCTTATCAATCAGTTTGTCAGTGGCTTGATGGTGCTAACCGCTTCTTGGTGTTAACCGCGTAATAGTGTTAACTGAGCCGTTATCTATTTGGCCACTGGCATTAATAGGTTCATATTTTTTGTCGAGCATCACGCTTGTCGAGCACCAACTGCATCTAGGGCTTCTTGCTTAGCGCGATAGGCTAAAGACGTAAATGGGTAAAAGCCATTTGGATCAGTTGCGCCGATTTAATCCCTGCGGCGGTTTCTAGGCCAGAATTAAAATCTAAACCGTAAAATCCTTGGGCATTGGCACTGGCCGCATTGTCGGCGTTGAGTCCGCCCGCCAACATGGAATGGGCCTTTTGCTGGCCTAAGGACTTCACATCAATATTTTGCCAATCAAAGGCTTGGCCCGAGCCGCCAAATTGACCTGCCGTTTTACTATCAAAGAGATATCGCGATGCTCCCTGAGGTATGTTACCAAGCTCACCCGTTTGCGCATCGACGCTGACGGCTTTCCATATTTGGGTGGTGAGTCCCGCTTCCTCAAGTCGCTCAGCGAGCTGTGCGATTTCAAGTTCAGTTTCTGTGCCGTGCAGCTGTACGGCAGATAACTGCAAACTGGCGGCGATATCGGTCATAGTGCTTGGCGCGGTATTAACAAACACGCCGACAAATTCAATGGCGGGGGCATCGGATGCGCGATACGCCCTGAGCAGTTGTTCTGCGGCATCAAGGGTTAAGGCGCGTGGGGATTTTTCAGCAAAAATCAGTCCGCCATAGACAGCGCCTGATGTTGCCGCGGCGCTAATATCTTCCATGCGGGTGAGGCCGCAGACTTTATTGTGACCGAAGATCAATTTACGGCAGGCCAAGTCGATATCAGCCTCAGCCATAATCGAGCTGCCGACAAGGAAGCCATCAACCAGCGGACTTAGGCGACGTACTTGCTCATTGTTGTAGATGCCAGATTCGCTGATCACCACGCGGTCGCTGCCAATGTGTGGCGCTAAGGCTTCTGTGGTGGCGAGATCGGTACTCAAATCCCTTAAGTTACGGTTGTTGATGCCGATAATCGGCGCATCTAATGCGATGGCGCGCTTAAGTTCTTCTTCGTTACTGACTTCGGTCAGTACATCGAGTTGATACTTAGCGGCTTCTTTCGCTAGATGTTGATATTGTTCATCATCAAGCACGGACAGCATCAACAGAATCGCATCGGCGCCTTGGTGAGCAGCGAGTTTGATTTGGTACTCGTCCACAAAAAAATCTTTGCACAGAATTGGTTGGTTGACCCGAGCGCGCACCT
Source organism: Shewanella hafniensis (assembly GCF_019655335.1). Classification (GTDB taxonomy): domain Bacteria; phylum Pseudomonadota; class Gammaproteobacteria; order Enterobacterales; family Shewanellaceae; genus Shewanella; species Shewanella hafniensis. The sequence goes on along the minus strand of NZ_BPFD01000057.1, from coordinate 15,488 downwards.
TAGGGATATAGTCCATATCCCCTTGGAAAAATTGCTCGTCGGTTAATACCGAAATGCCCGCCGCATATTTACCGTAAATATCGGCGATGGCTTCTACATCAAACACATCGCGGATAAGCCCTTTGGACGGACTGGCTTTTTTGCATTCTAAAATGTAACCCGCCTTGGGTGCCTTGAGTGCGGCAAATAAACTGCGGTCAGAGATTTTTGGCGATAGACTCGCCTCAGGGAAACGCAGCTTTAGGGCGGCAATATGGGCCGTTTTGGTATCAACGATACGGGTTAACACATTACTTTTTGGCATAGCGTTTGTGGCTGCCTCTGGCTGAGTGCGCAGGTCTTGAGTCATTGCTGTTGGAGTCACTTCTACTTGAGACATTCGCTTATCTTCCTCTTTCTTGACCGTTGACTAGGGCTTCACCGCTGACTTTTGCGAGCTGGGTTAACAATTCAAAGGCTTTGCCGCTTTGAATGGTAGCGAGCGCAAGTAAGGTTCCGGCTTTGACTGAATCAGTAATTCCACAGACATATAAAGCACAACCAGCATTGATGGCGACCGCATTAGCGTGTGCTTCAGTGCCACGGCCTTTTAAAATTGACTCGGTAATCAAGGCATTCTGCGCGGGTTCGCCCCCTTCTAAGTCTGTTATCTGCGCTAAAGGCACACCTAAATCGGCGGGCGTGAGTTGATACTCAATAATGTCGCCGTCTTTTAACTCAGCAACTTGGGTGTTGCCGTGCAGCGCGACTTCATCTAAACCGCTGCCGTGCACTACCATAGCGCGTTTTGTGCCAAGCGCCTTTAATACTTTCGCTATCGGTAAGACTAACTCAGGGCTATACACGCCAAGTAACATAAATTCAGGTCGTGCGGGGTTAATTAGCGGCCCTAACACATTGAATAAGGTGCGCGTTTTCAGTGCTTGTCTTACGGGCACCGCATGTTTTACCCCGCCATGGTAGTGGGGCGCAAACAAAAAGCACAGATTCAATGCGTCGAGGCAACGACTGGCAGTCTCTGGCGACATAGTTAAGTCGATGCCAAATTGCGCCAAAAGATCCGATGAACCCGATTTACTCGACACGCTACGATTGCCGTGTTTGGCGACCTTAGCGCCTGCCGCCGCGGCAACAAAGGCCGCAGTGGTGGAAATATTAATGGTATTAAAGCCATCGCCACCCGTGCCAACAATATCAACTATGCCATTATGAAGCGGATTGTTGTTTCGCTCAGGGCAAGGAAAAGGTTTGGCAGCGGCGCGCATAGCATCGGCGGCGCCGCTGATCTCATCAATGGTCTCACCGCGCATTTTCAGCGCAACTAACATTCCCGCCATCGCTGCTTCACTCATTTCTCCGCGAATTAACGCGCCAAAAAGTTCGGCGGTTTGCTCGCGGCTTAAACTTTTACCTTGGTATAAAACGTCGAGTAAAGGCTGAATAGGGTTGGTACTCATGCGGTTACTCCTGTTGTCATGTCTTGGGTAAGAAAGGCTAAGGTTTGAATGAGCAATGTGCTGCCCAACGTCGTCAGAATCGATTCAGGGTGGAACTGAAAGCCAACGGCTCTGTGCTCAGGGTGCAGAATCGCCATCGGCATAGCGTCAGTCGTTGCGATTACTTGTAAGCAATCAGGCACGTGAGTGGCGACCAGACTGTGATAACGGGCAACGGGCAGGGGAGAGGGCAAACCGGCAAATACGCCAGTGCCATCATGGAAAGTCGGGCTTGCCTTGCCGTGCACCACAAAAGGCGCGCGTGCCACTGTGCCGCCGTAATATTCCACCATAGCTTGATGCCCGAGGCAGATACCCAGCATAGGCACTTTACCGGCGACTTTGGCGATAAGCGCCATCATAGAGCCTGCCTCATGGGGCGCACCAGGACCGGGTGATAACACTAGGGCTGCGGGTTCTTGTTCGTTAAGCAGTTTTTCAGCGATAAAGTCGGCGGCAACATCGTTGCGGTAAATCACCACTTCACAGCCTAGGCTGCGAAATTGATCCACTAAGTTGTAGGTAAAGGAGTCAAAGTTATCGAGTAGATAGAGTTTCATGTTTGGCTCCTATTTAGATGGTACTGAAATGGATTGCACAAAAGTGGATTGAGCTGACGCGTCATTTACTGGCGATTCATTGATTCGCAGTCCAGCGCCCATTTTGATTGCCGAAATCACTGCTTGAGCTTTTTGACGGGTTTCGTCAGCCTCGCTTTGGGGATCCGAATCAAAGACGACGCCCGCGCCTGCTTGAATAAAGGCGGTGCCATTTTTGACAAAGGCCGAGCGGATCACAATACAGGTGTCCATATCCCCAAGGGCATTAAGGTAACCGACTGCGCCGCCGTAGCTGCCGCGGCGGGCTTTTTCCGCTTGGCGAACCAGTTGTGATGCGCTTACTTTGGGCGCGCCAACTAAAGTACCCATATTCATACAAGCCTGATAAGCATGCAGCGCATCTAAGTCTTGGCGCAGTTGACCCGTTACGCGACTGACGAGGTGCATCACGTGGGAATAACGGTCCACTTTCAATAATTCAGCGACTTTACGGCTGCCGCTTTGGCTGATGCGCGCGATATCGTTGCGAGCTAAATCGACCAGCATTAAGTGTTCTGACAGTTCTTTTTTATCTAAACGCAGTTCAAGTTCAATGCGGCTGTCTAAGTCAAAATCAATCTCGCCCGTGGCGGTTTTTCCGCGTTTGCGGGTGCCGGCAATCGGGTAGACTTCGACTTGATTACTGCTGGCTTCGTACTTAAGCGCGCTTTCGGGTGAAGCACCGAAAAGCGTGAAATCTTGGCCCCTGAAATAAAACATGTAAGGGCTTGGGTTAGTTAGACGCAGGGCGCGATAAGCCCCTAAGGTATTCGGGCAAGGTAAACTAAAACTACGCGATGGCACTACTTGGAAAATATCGCCCGCAATAATGTGTTCTTTCAAATCGATCACGGTTTGTTTAAACACCTCATCGGAAATATTGACTTGCTCAGTCGCGTCGATGGCGACCAGTGTCGGCACATCGGCAGGTGAATTACCGAGGGCTTTACATTGTGTGCTTAGATGCTGAACTCGCTCGCTCAGCGCTGCGGTGATGGCGGTATGCTGGGCTGAATCACGACTGAAATTATGGGTAATGATGTCGGCTTGTTTTAGTTTATGGTCAATAAGGATTAAGGTTTCAGCGAGGTAAAATAAGTAGTCTGGGCAATCATTATCATGGTTCGGCACGGCTGGCAGCGGTTCGACGGTATCAATCAAGTCGTAGGCCAACACGCCACCTAAAAACAGATCCTCAAAGGCGGGTTTACTTTGGCTGTCAGTATGAGTGCCACAATCAATTTGTTGGATAAACATCCGCAGGCCATCGAGTGGCGAGGTAGATTTTAAGCGTGCATCTTCATCCTGCAGTTTAGTGTCTTTTTGCAGCGTCACCACTAAGGTCAAGTTATCACGGACTAGATTGGCTGCTGTACTGAAAAAAAGTGCGATGGGAGCAAGTAAGCTCGCGCCATTGTCGGTCAGTGCGGTAAAGGTCAGTTGATAACCGTCGCAGCGGATCATCATGGCGGCATGGGTCATCACCATGCTTTTTAAATGATCTTTACTGTCGATTTCGGCCGACTCCAACAACATAGTATGGGGCGCATCTTGGGTAATGTGCTGATACAAGCGCAGTGGATCGCTGTGGTAGGTTAATGCCGCCTTGAGTGTGCTTGAGCGTGCGAATGTCTGTTTGGGCATGTTCATACTCCAGCTACCTTATAAAATGTCTTTAACATCATGAGTTATCTCGCTTTCTTAATCTTGTTACCCGAGTCTGCCGACATTTTTCGCACCTAACAAAAAAGCCCGCATTTCTGCGGGCTTCTTGTTGATTCTGGTCACTTTCAAATGAGCACAGAGCTTCACACCACCCGCTAAGTTGGGAAGTGCCACCACCAAATGATGTTTAATGAAGCATTAATGTGTGTCATTCAAAAGGGTCTCGCTAATTCAGTAATTGGTGTATAGAAAACCTTAGCTGGGGTCTAATGTCAATTGAATATTTTTCATTTTCTGCGATTTATTCACTTTAATGACGCAGAAAATTTAAGTCACACAGCCACAAAATGCGAGATAGCAGCGCATTTATTAACAAATTCACGTACAATAGCCCCATGAATACTCAAAGCATATTGGCTGATCTGCACAGCCACACGACCGCATCCGACGGTCAGTTAACTCCGTCTGAATTGGTGGCTAGAGCCCTTGAAAAGGGCGTGCAGTTATTTGCGATTACTGACCACGACACGGTAGCAGGTTTACCCGAAGCCCGTGCCTTTAATCAATCGCAAGCAGAACCGTTGAAATTGATCTCTGGCGTAGAAATCTCTACTCGCTGGAACAGTTATGATATCCACATAGTTGCGCTTAACTTCGATGCGGATAACCCAGCTTTATTAGCATTTTTAGAAAACCAGCGTGAGTTACGTGAATTACGCGCTCAAGAAATTGGCCATAGATTAGCCAAGGCTGGTATTGAAGGCGCTTACGAAGGTGCCAAGGCGTTGGCGGGAGAAGCGGCATTGAGTCGTGGACATTACGCCCGTTGGATGGCTGAAAATGGTCATGCTGTGGATATGCCTAGCGTGTTTAAACGCTACCTTGCCCGTGGTAAAACCGGTTATGTCCCCAATAATTGGGGTGATATGGCCAGCGCCATCGATATCATTCATAACGCGGGTGGATTAGCTGTGTTGGCGCATCCCAGTGGTTATAAGTTATCGGCAAAGTGGCTTAAGCGCTTAGTGCGCGAATATAAAGAAGCGGGTGGAGATGCCATGGAAGTGGTACTTGGCCAGCAAACATTAGACGACAGGGCCAACCTTGTGGCCTTGAGCTTACAAAATCAATTGCTTGCATCGATAGGGAGTGATTTTCACTTTCCAAGTAATTGGATCGAATTAGGTAAAAATCTGTATCAGCCCCAAGGTATTGATTGGGTCTGGCAATCGGAATCTTGGGTGGAACGACCATGAGTCAGTTTTTTTATGTACATGAAGTAAATCCGCAAACACGCCTTATCAGTCAAGCTGTAGCCGCCTTAAAAGCGGGCGGTGTGATTGTTTATCCCACCGATTCGGGCTATGCCTTAGGCTGCTTGATTGGTGAGAAAGACGCGATGACGCGGATGGCGAGAATTCGTCAAATCGAGAACGATCATAACTTTTCATTGATGTGCCGCGATTTATCTGAGCTTGCGACCTACGCCAAAGTGGATAATCAGGCGTATCGCATTCTAAAAAGTTGCACGCCTGGGCCTTATACGTTCATTTTTAAAGCGACCAAAGAAGTGCCGCGTCGTCTGCAAAATGACAAGAAAAAGACCATAGGTATTCGCGTGCCCGACAATGTGATCGCACTGGCGTTGCTTGAAGCCTTAGATGCGCCGCTGATGTCGACCAGTTTAGTGATGCCGAATGCAGAATTTGCCGAGTCTGATCCTGAACAAATTCGTGATTTGCTCGAGCATCAAGTGGATGTGATTATCCATGGCGGTTATTTAGGCGAAAAGCCGACGACAGTGATTGATATGTCTGAAGATGGCGCCGAAATTTTGCGTGAAGGCGCGGGTGATATCACGCCTTTCCTCTAAATCTGCCGCATTAGATTTATCGCTAATGGATACGAGTGAGTGATGCGGCGAGTGGCTGTGCACATTTGGCAGTTTTATCGTCGCAGGTTTACAGGTATAATCGCGCGTTTGGCGTTAGCCTAAGTTGGGTAGCGCAGCGTTAACGGAGCAAGATAGCGGATGCAGGGCACGCAACAGAGTTTACCCTTAGCCGTTATTCGTGGTCAGGCAATGACCGAAATGCCGCTGGATTTGTTTATTCCGCCTGAGGCATTAGAAGTGTTCCTTGAGTCCTTTGAAGGGCCATTGGATTTGCTTTTATATTTGATCCGTAAGCAAAAATTAGACGTTGTCGATTTACCCATTCAGCAAATCACCGCGCAGTATTTAGAATATATTACGTTGCTGACTCAGGCTCGAATTGAACTTGCCGCCGATTACTTAGTGATGGCGGCAACGCTTGCCGAGATTAAATCCCGTTTGCTGCTGCCGCGTATGGTGGCTGAAGATGAGGTTGAGGAAGATCCTCGGGCGCAATTGATCCGTCAGTTGAAAGCCTATGAAGTGATTAAAGAAGCGTCGCAAAAACTCGATGATTTGCCGCGGCTCGAGCGGGATGTGTTTCAAGCCAAAGCAGTGGCAGCACCTGACATTAAGCCGTTAATGATCCCGCCAGAAGTCTCGTTGTTTGAAATTGCCCGCGCCTTTGGCGATGTGCTCAAACGTATCGATGCCAATGAAGATCATCACGTTAAGCGTGAACAGTTATCGACGCGTGAGCGCATGAGCCAGATTTTAGCCATGTTGAACTCGGAAGATTTTACGGCATTTGAACGTTTATTTACCGTAGCAGAAGGCCGTGCAGGCGTGGTCGTCACCTTCTTAGCGCTGATGGAATTAGTCAAAGAATTATTGGTTGAATTGTACCAAACAGAACCGTTTTCAACTATTTACGTTAAGGCCTATTAATTGATGCAGATAAATCCTACTCAATTAAAACAGCTTATTGAAGCGAGTTTGTTTGTATTGGGGAAACCCTTGTCGGCGAAAATGTTGAAAGACACTGTATTGGTGGATTTCACGGTTTCCAGAGACAAAATAAAAGCTGCATTGGATGAGCTGCAGCAGGATTATCAAGACAGAGGTGTGCAACTTGTGAAAGTCGCTGGGGGTTATCGCTTCCAGACCTTAGAAGTCTTGAGTCCTTTTTTGCAGCCCCTGTGGCAAGAAAAGGCGCCTAAATATTCGCGTGCGACATTAGAAACCTTGGCGGTGATTGCTTATCGTCAACCTGTGACTCGCGGCGATATTGAACAGGTGCGCGGTGTGGCCATTAGTAGTCACATCATAAAAAGTTTGTCAGATAGACATTGGATTAAAGTAGTTGGCCATAAAGAAGTACCGGGGCGACCCGCGTTGTATGCCACTACCTTAGAATTTTTAGCATATTTTGGCTTAGACACCTTAGCGGATTTACCGCCGCTGTCGGATACTGAGTCATTGCAGGCGGTTTTTTCAAGTGTGAAATTAACGCCGGAACAGTCAGAAGAGCAAAATACTAATGAGTGAAAAATTGCAGAAAGTCTTGGCCCGTGCAGGCCATGGCTCCCGTCGTGAGATGGAGGCATGGATTGCTGCAGGCCGAGTTAGTATTGATGGTGAAATTGCTAGCCTTGGGGATCGGATTGAAGCCGATGCCAAAGTGCGTATCGATGGGAGATCGATTTCGTTAAAGTCTGCCGAAGATGTGATCTGTCGAGTATTGGCATACCATAAACCCGAAGGCGAAATTTGTAGTCGTAAAGATCCTGAAGGCCGTCCAACGGTATTCGATCGCTTACCTAAAGTGCGTGATTCACGCTGGGTTGCGGTAGGTCGTTTAGACATCAACACCTCAGGTTTATTGTTGTTTACCTCAGATGGTGAATTAGCGAACCGCTTAATGCATCCATCGAACGAAGTCGACCGCGAATACGCAGTGCGTACCTTCGGTGAAATCCCTGAAGCGACAGTGCAACGTTTGCGTACTGGCGTAATGTTAGAGGACGGCCCTGCGCAGTTTGATAGCATCAAGCCAGCGGGCGGCGAAGGCATGAACCAATGGTGGCATGTGTGTTTACGCGAAGGTCGTAACCGCGAAGTGCGTCGTCTGTGGGAATCCCAAGAAGTGCAAGTGAGCCGTTTGATCCGTATCCGTTACGGTATGGTTGAATTGCCAAAATCACTGCCACGGGGTGGCTGGGTTGAATTGCCAATGGAGCAAGTTAACTACTTGCGTAAATTGGCAGGTTTAGAACCAGAAACCCGCACTATGCTTGCTGCCGATAAACACAGCGTAGCCCGTGCACAGGTGAAGAGTGCCAAAATTCGCCGCGCCGTGCGTAAGCATAAAGTGACTGGATCGGGAAAACCTAAGCCATCGCGTCAGCGCAGCTAAGTTGTTTTATCCCAATGAAAAAGGCCGCTTAGCGGCCTTTTTGCTTTCTGTTATTTGCAGCTATGTTATAACAAGAGTCAGCTGGATTGAGGAGTGAATGGATGAAGCTAATTTCAGTGCGACGGATTTGGGAGCAAGCTGCCCATAATGCGTTTACCGATTTAATCGCGTTTCAGGAAGCACTTTTTTGTGTTTTCCGTGAAGGGACTGCCCATGTGTCACCCGATGGCGCTTTGCGTATTCTACGTTCAGTGGATGGCGGCGAGACGTGGCAGAGCGTGGCGCTTATTCGTTCGGAAGAGGCTGATTTACGCGACGGTAAACTGATTGAATATCAAGGGGAATTGCTTTTACTCGGTGGCGGGACCTTACATAATAAGTCGGGTCTTCAATCACATCTTTGGCGCTCAGCCGATGGGCGATTGTGGTCAGATGCGCTAAAGATAGCAGATAAGGGCTATTGGTTATGGCGCTTAACCGAACATCAAAATAAGCTCTATGGTGTGGGCTATCGCCCAGGACCTGATGGTGACACTCGGTTGTATAAGAGCGATGATGGCGTGCAGTTCAAGACTTGGCTAAAGGTGTTTAATAATCAAGGTTATGTCAACGAAACAGCCATTGTTTTTGATCAAGACAGCGGCTTTTGTCTCTTGAGGCGCGATCCCGTTTGGGGCCCTGAATTTGTTGGTTTACTCGGTCACAGTCGCGCGCCATTCACCGATTGGCAATGGCAAGAACTCGATAAGCGCATTGGTGGGCCAGTGATGTTGATGTATCAATCCCGCCTGTTGGCAGTGGTGCGCTTATACGATGAACAAGTTCGAACGGCTTTAGTTGAAATTCATCCTGATACTGGCGTGGTTCAAGAACTATTGACACTGCCATCGAAGGGCGATACCAGTTATGCGGGCGTACTGATTGACGGAAATGAGTTGTGGGTAAGTTATTACTCAAGCCATGAGTTAGCTGACTCACCGCTAGATACGCAAAATTCGCTTGATGAATCAAGCAGAGCCGCTGAAGCTAAAACAATGATTTATTTTGCAAAAATTCTGTTGAGTTAACATTAGCGGTGCGGCGTTTTTATGCTGCTTATTGCCATGGATTAATACAGAGTTCCATCTTGCTAATATCTAAAATAATAAAGGGCCATCAATAGGCCCTTTATTATTGCTGAATGTCCCGTCCTGAAATACGTTGACATAAAGAGGACTTCTTTATGACAACATCAAGTAACTCAAGCCGTAAGCGTACTCAACGCGATTACACCTTAGCTTTTAAATTAGGCGTTGTTGAACGTGTTGAAAAAGGCGAAATGACTTACAAGCAAGCGCAGACTCGTTTTGGTATTCAGGGTAAAACAACGGTACTCGTCTGGCTGAGAAAGCATGGTAAACTCGATTGGTCGAAACTCTTTCAGCATCCCCTTATGCCTCATTCAAAAGAAACCCCAGCCGAAACTATCAAGCGCCTTGAGCGTGAGTTAGCCGAAGCGAAACTGCGTAACCAAATTCTCAATGGTATGGTCGATATCATGGACAATGAATACGGAGCCGGCCTCAGAAAAAAGTACTTATCCGGTATCTCTGGCAAGCCAAAACCCAAAGCAAAATAAACCTTGCCGTTGCATGTCGCGCCGTCGGTATTTCACGGCAAGGTATTTATCAGGCTGTCGCCCGAATGGCGAGCCGAAGCGCTGAGCTATCGGTCATCAAAGACTGGGTCCAATATTGGCGTAACTATATGCCACGATTGGGGACGCGTAAGCTCTATACTTTGATACAGCCTAAGCTGGTTGAACATGATATCAAACTCGGGCGAGACGGGTTCTTTACCTACTTGAGAAGTGAAGGCTTGCTAGTTAAGCCCAAGAGAAGCTTCACAAAAACGACATTCAGCAAGCATTGGATGAAGAAGCATCCCAACCTGCTGAAGGAAGAGGGACTACACGATGCCGAGCATGTACTGGTCAGCGATATCACTTATCTCGAATCAGACCAAGGCGTGCACTATTTGTCACTAGTGACCGATGCCGCGACACGTAAGATAGTCGGTCATCACTTGAGTTCGGACATGAAAGCAGAAAGCGTAGTGAAAGCACTGAAAATGGCGGTCAAAGATAAGCGCTATAGCGCTAATGCGGTCCATCACTCAGACCGAGGTTCGCAATACTGCTCAGCTGTTTATCAAGATGAACTGCAGGCCAACCATATTCAGCCGTCGATGACAGACGGTTATGATTGCTATCAAAATGCGTTAGCAGAACGAGTAAACGGGATCCTGAAGCAGGAGTTTTTACTCTATCGATGTAAAACGCTGGAAGAGCTGAAGAGACTTGTTAGAGAATCGATAGCGATATACAACGAAATGAGACCGCATCTGAGTTTGGATATGGAAACACCCAATCAGGTGCATAATAGAAAAGGCCAGCTACTGGAGCTGGCCTAGAAACTGTCAACCTATCTTAGGACGGGACAGAATCATACTGCCAAAACCCGACAAGCGATGCGATTACTGAGCGTTGAACTGCTGACCATTCACTGCGCTAGCATCTTGACCCATCAAATATAAATAGGTCGGCATGATCTCTTCTGCGGTTTTGAGATCCAATGGATTCTCAGCAGGATAGGCTTTAGCACGCATCTCAGTGCGGGTAGCACCTGGATTGATACTGTTGACGCGAACCGAGGTGCCATCGCACTCATGGGCGAGGACTTGCATCATGCCTTCGGTGGCAAACTTAGAGAAGGCATAAGGTCCCCAGTAGGCGCGGCCTTGACGACCCACACTGCTCGACGTAAAGATAATCGATGCACTGGGTGCTTGGCGCATCACAGGTAGTAATGCTTTAGTTAGCATAACTTGGGCCGTGACGTTCACTTTGAGTATGTCTTCGAGTGATGGAATATCTATGTGTTCAAACGGGCCTAGGGCACCGAGCAGGCTCGCGTTATGTAATAAGCCGTCTAAATGATCGAATTGCTCGGCTATGGTATCGGCCATATCGCGATAATTTTGCTCCGTCGCGCCCTTAAGATCTAATGGCACTATGGCAGGTTTTGGATAACCGGCTTGTTCGATGACATCGTAAACCGCTTCTAGTTTTTTCACTGTTTTACCGAGTAAAATCACAGTGGCGCCGTGCTTTGCAAACTCAATTGCAGCGGTGCGACCTATGCCAGCGCCAGCGCCTGTCACTAAAATTGTTTTGCCTTTGAGTAAATCTTTTGCTGCTTGATATTCCAACATGAGTCTCTTTTTCCTCTTGGCGAGAATGCCCGCCACTTCTAGAGTCGCCGAAGTGATAAACGCATGTTTCAAACAAATGAATGAAACTTTGTTATAAATAGCTAAAATGTTTGTAACAAACTTGTGGCTAACTCAATATTTTTACGTTAACTTGAAATAAGTTAGGGGCTAACATAAGCCCTATTGGTCACAGATTTAAAAGCTATTGTGACTAATTTCTTGGGGAAAACAAAACTATTACAACAAGATTTGGGGAAAAAAGATGAAAAGACTCATTTTGGGTGTTGCGATTGCATCTGCACTGGGCCTCACAGGATGTGGTGAGGACAGTTTTAACGAACTCAAGGATAAGACAGAACCGCTCGTCCCTGAATCGCGTATAACGATTGGATTTGATCCAGGTAATAAGGTTTCACCAGTTTTATCTACTCCGAATGATCTAATATTTAATGGTACTGTTGATGGTACATTAAATATGCCTAAGGAAAAGGCTGATGGCACTAGTGATTACACTGATCCTCAAATGGCTTTGGGTGCTTTAGATGGTTGGTCTACGACTTCACCCATTACAATTCCAATTGATGACGTGACGCTTGTCCATAAGGGCGTTGTACTTTCATTAGATGAAGACACCGTTGGATTACCCGGTGCAGTTAGAATGTTTGAAGCCACTGTCGGTGGTCCTTTATCATCTGATCCTGAATGTAAGCAAAAACCATCGGTTTCGGCTTGTAAAGTCGGTAGCGAATTACAATATGGCGTAGACTTTGTTTCTAAAGCTGTCGGTAAACAGATTGTCATCATTCCAATTAAGCCGTTGAAAGCAGGTCAATCGTATATTTATGCAACAACTAATGTCATACGAGATTCTGAAGGCGAGTCATTGGTTACATCTAGCACTTATAAAGCGGTTCGAATGGATTCTGATACATTAGGCTTACCGTTACCAGAACAAAAATCCCTACAGATTTTGATTAATAGTTATGAGAAAGGCATAGCTGCGGCTCATAATGTTGATTTATCGACTATAAGCTTTACTGGCTTATTTACAACTCAGTCTGTTGCTAACGTCTATGAAACCACAAAACAGCTGATGGCGCTTGATGCTTCCTATGCACCTAGTTTTGACATGTTACCGACCTCGACAGGTAAGACAGTGGCAGCAATGTTACAGTTAACGCCCAATCCAAATGATCCCACCTACGTTGTTTCAAGTTTAGCAGATGTGTATACCGCAAAAATTAAGTTACCTCTATATGGCGGATGCAGCAGTACAAATTGCTTTGAACGAGATAGTAACGGTAAGCTCGTTCTTGTAAATAAACTCGATGCTGATGGTAAGCCCGTATTGGATAATGATGGTAATCCGGTGCTTATACCTGTTCCATTAATTAATGGCCGCTGGAAGGCTCTGGGTGATAGCCCCGTTTCAGTATTATCAGCATTGCAAGCGGGTACTCTAAGTCAAGACTATTTTGGTAGGCAAGCCGTGGCCCATGGGATTGCTAATCCTGCCGATGCATTAGCTAATCCATCGTTAATGGCGGGCAAAACTTGGTTGCTAGATGATAAGAAGACTCCAGCGGATAAGACCAAACATCTGACTAAGTTCAACCCAACGCCAGCGATCGAAAGCTATGAAATTGTACCTGTGCTGATTTCAATACCTAATGAGGGAAGATTAGCGGCTTTTTATCAACAGCAAGGTCGTGAATTTATTCCTCCTACATCTGGTTGGCCAACAACTATCGCCCTGCATGGTTTAGGTGGAGGTAAAGAAATGTCACTGGCCTATGCAGGTTCGTATGCGGCCATGGGCGTTGCAACAATCGCCATCGATATGCCACTGCATGGGGCGCGTTCGTTCGATGCTAACGGCGATGGGGTTTATGAAGTCTCTGCGACCGACCCTTCATTTGGGGCTGTAGTTGGTACACCAGATGCCTTTAAAAATGGTAATCCGTTGGTGTTCGTGAATATCTCTAGTACTTTGTCGGTGCGTGATAACTTCCGTCAAGCGACGATGGATCATCTAGGTGTTCGATTTGCACTAAATAAATTAGCTACTGATTTAGCTAAGGAGAATGAAGCACAATTATTTGACGTGTCTAAAATCAGTGCCCAAGGTCTGAGTTTAGGCGCCATTGTCGGCACCGATTTTGCGACCTATGCCAGCACTGGCATGAAGAACCCAGCAACGGGTGATGCCTTGCCAAATGCGTATGGCATCAATGCCGTATCCTTAGCCGCCCCAGCGGGGGGATTAGCGGGAACATTTGCGGGTTCTGCAACCTTTGGTCCAGTGCTGTTTAGCAATATCAAGGCATCTGCGACTTTCCAAGCGCTGGTCGATAAGGCTAATACAGCAGGGTATGAGGTGGGGAGTCCTGAATATGCGGCACTGGTGCAGGCAGTATATGCCCAGTTTATTCCAACGTTTGCCTTTGCGGTTCAAACGGCTGTGGATTCTGCTGATCCAATTAACCATGCCGCTACGTTAAAAGCGACGGGTCTACCTGTTCATTTAATTGAAATAGCCGGTGATGACAACGGTAACTTACCTGATCAAGTGTTACCGAACCGTGTAGATAACTTCCCATTATCGGGCACTGAGCCGCTGATCTCTGCTATTGGCCTACCATGTGTCGATAGTACCAGTAAAGGTCATGGCGTAGTGCGTTTCTCTAAAGGTCACCATAGTTCGATTGTGAGCCCAGGTGAAACGGACGCTACAGATGGTATGGCTGCCGCTGCTACCGTTGAAATGCAGACTCAAGTAGCAACCTATGCTGCGACTGCAGGTAAAGGCGATGCGACGATTTTAGTGACAAACAGTGATGTCATTGCGACTTGTCCTAACTAATCTGCGCTTAATCGGAAAAACCCAGCGAATGCTGGGTTTTTTTATGGGCCTTTAGGCTGTTAGAATAGCGCGCAATTGACTGATTGATGTAACGCCCTAACGGAGAGCACTTTGGAATTTTTATACGAGTATGGAATGTTTTTGGCGAAAGCCGTCACGATAGTGGTCGCAATCGTTGCGGTTATTATTGTGGTGTTGGCTTCCACTGTTAAACATAAGTCAGATAAGGGCGAGCTGAGGATCACTAACCTGTCTGAAGAGTTAGAAGAACTGAAGCATGGCTTAAAAGAAGAACTCCTTTCAAAGAAGCAATTCAAAGCCTATGAAAAGCAATTAAAGGCTGAAGAAAAGGCGAAAGACAAAGCTGCTGATGATACTAGCACGGACAAAGTGTTCGTGATCGATTTCAAGGGCAGTATCGATGCTGCTGAGGTTGCGTCACTGCGTGAAGAAATCAGTGCCATTTTAGCTATCGCGGAAAAAGGCGATGAAGTGGTTGTTAATGTCGAGAGTGGTGGTGGTATGGTGCATGGCTATGGTTTAGCCTCCAGCCAGCTTGACCGTTTACGCCAAGCCGATATTCCGCTAACAGTCTGCGTTGATAAAGTGGCTGCCAGTGGCGGTTATATGATGGCCTGTGTTGCGAATAAAATTTATGCGGCGCCTTTTGCAATTGTTGGTTCAATTGGTGTTGTTGCTCAACTGCCGAACTTTAATCGTTTGCTGAAAAAGCATGAAATCGATTATGAGCAACATACGGCCGGTAATTTTAAACGTACCTTGACAGTGTTTGGTGAAAACTCCGATGAGGGAAGACAGAAGTTTCAAGAAGAACTCGAAGAAACCCACGTCTTATTCAAAGCGTTTGTCGGTAAATATCGCCCTGAGTTGGATTTAGTGAAAGTAGCCACGGGCGAGCATTGGTATGGCCAGCAAGCCATTGAATTAGGGTTAGTCGATGCGATTTCGACCAGTGATGATGTGATTATGTCACTTGCCGCAGAGCGCACTGTGTACAAGATGCGTTATCAGGTGAGAAAGAAACTTGCCGATAAAATTGCCCATGGCGCATCTTTATCTGTGAATGCTATTTTTAATCGTCTTATCGAGAAAAACCGTCCAATGTAACGGAATCTAGTGTGGATACTTTTTGAGTATTCACACTTTTTTGTTTCGCTTAACGCCCAAAGCTGCGTACTGAAGGATCCCCTCATAAATCAGCCATAGCATAGCCATATTTGAGCAACTGATTGGCGAATAATACCCAGGCCGCCAGCAATTCTTTCTCCGTGATTTGATAATCAGGCCGCCTGAGTACCTCCAA
>NZ_BPFD01000056.1 GCF_019655335.1 Shewanella hafniensis | reverse complement strand
CTTTTAACTAATGCGTTATTTGTTCTACCTCATCACTCAGACCAAATTGACAGGCTAACGCGCAAAAATCACATTACACATGCTGCACCGCGTAAAACAGGCTTTAATCTGCCGAAAAAAAAGCTGTGCGATATCTAACATAAGCCACTTCAAATTATCGCCAGCACTAAAAAAGCACGTTATTATGCGCGCACATTACGAATTGGAGGCGATATGAAGATCACTCAACACAGCGCGGTAACCATTCATTACCGTTTATCAGATCAAGAAGGCAGACTATTAGAAGACTCTTTCGACTCTGAACCTATGCTATATCTGCACGGCACTGAAAACCTGATCCCAGGTTTAGAAGCCGCATTAGATGGTAAAACCAAAGGCGAAAAACTCGATGTCACTATTAGTGCCGAAGAAGCCTATGGCCCTTACCACGATGGCCTACGTCAAGCCGTGCCATTAGAAGCCTTTGGTGATATCGAAGATATCGTTCCAGGTATGCGCTTTATCGCCGAAACTGAAATGGGTCAACGCCCAGTTCAAGTCATGGAAGTGAAAGACGATGTGGTTATCGTCGATGGCAACCATCCTTTAGCGGGCCAATCGCTCAATTTCAGCGTCGAAATCGTTGACGTTCGCGAAGCCTCAGCCGAAGAAATCGCCCATGGCCACATTCATGCCCAAGGCGGTTGTGGAAGCCATGGACATGATCACGATCACGGCGGTGGATGCTGTGGCGGTTCAGGCAAAGAAGAAGCTGGCGGCTGTTGTGGTGGGTCAGACCACGATCATGGACATCACCATGAAGAGCACGAAGCCTGTGACACACCTAAAACAGGTTGTGACGGCAATGGCGGCTGTGGTTGCCGCGGTTAAATACAGATTGTTGCCCAAGGTGAGCTAGAAATAGCTCACCCCTAAGCGATTGAACTGCCATAGTTTAAACTTTGAAGATGCACGCCCTTAATTTAAGGTCGTGCATTTTTTATACGCAAGCGTTTATAATATTCGTAATAGATAAATAACTGACTGGTAAATTGAAGTATTCAAATTTTATATGAATATTTTCAATTAGATATTATATCAACCTGAGTTAAGCGACGGAGTGCTTATGTTAACCAAACCCCTTTACGAGATTTTGCCTTTTGGCTACATGGCGCTCGGCAGTTCGAGTTTTATTGCACTCGACATCAACTATGCCCTAGTTGCGGCTACAGTAGTGTTCGTCTTAGGTGCGAGGATCTATGTTATGCGTTCTCAAAACCGTCGAACTGACTCGGTAAGACGTCGTAAGTCGGGCTATCTTCCCGAGATGATTTATAACTTCTTACCTTTTATCTATCTCATAGCGGCATTGGCTATCTTTAAATTCCTTCCCAAAGACCTTTACCCAATTCTGGCTATCTGCTTACTTAGTTATGGCTTATATATTCTGGTGCGTCGGTCACTCTATCGTCGCCATAAGCTGCCCATCACGCCTTAAGGCTGTTACCGAAACAAGCACAAATGATGTCCACAGGGCTTGTTTTCATAAGAGTACTAACCAATCAATTTTTGAACTTTCGCTCTATGGTCGGGAGACATATTTTTCAAGTAATTAGAGCAACGGGTGATCGTCGCAATACTCACTTCATATTCTGCAGCTATGTGCCTTTGGCTCATATCCCCATCCAATAACAACTGAAATACCTTTAAGCGTCCGGCAATGGCACTACGCTCTTCTTCGGTTAACAGTAAATGAAACAACACAGAAAGATCTTCATAATTGCTGTGGCTCAAAATCTTTTCTAATACTAGATCCCAGTTTGCTCGCATAATAACCCTCATAAGTACTGTCTAAGCATTACATTTCCAGTCTAACAGATTTAACTCAAACTACCTGAATTCGAATAAAAAAATTCACCAATACCCTAATAATGATCCATTCGAAAAAATCCTAATCTTGCAGCAGCCTATGGTTAATTAGAATTGTAAATTTCAAGTTATCCATGGAAGTAAAACAACTTACACTTAATAAGTTATGTAATTGTTAGCATAGTCATTTGGACTTATGATATGAACAGAATCATTCAGTCAAAAACGTAAGCGGCTCAAAATTATCACCAAGAATTTCTATCCTGATAATCCTACTAATATTGCAGTGCCACTACTAAATATCGCCTCAGGATAATGGACCACGATACTCCTATAATAAATGATGTGTTCAATTCGGCAGCCTTGATGGATTTATAAACTAATCGCTTTAAGTCTATAGTGAACGTGCTATTACAGGTAAAGCCCTTAAACTGTCCAGCACGGTCTACTTGATAGCTCTCCTCAAACGGATACTAAACCACAGCTAAGACGCTCAATACTGACACTGTGACACCTACACGCATATCTAACACCAATAATATTAAATATCTATTTATTCATTGGGAGTTCAACGCGCTTTAGACAAGGCGAAGGCTTGAAAGCATAGTGGTCTCTGTCGAAAGCCTTGAACGCAGCATGAGGCGCGTTGCCATGCCGTTAACATCTGCCGCCCTTAGGATGCCTCATAGACATACCACTCCCGTGCAGCATTGACTTCCATTTCTACGCCAATGCGCCTTGGATTGAGATGGCTGTGAGGCTCTGAACTGATTAAATACTTCATGTGATTGGTATAAAGCAAAAGATGGTGATACCAAGAGAATTAGGCAGAAGCGGAGAAAGCCAAAACGGGTCAAACCGCCACAGATTTAAAAATAAAAAAGCCCTGCAATTGCTTGCAGGGCTTATCTATTTGGTGCGCGTGGAAGGAGTCGAACCTCCGACCGCCTGGTTCGTAGCCAGGTACTCTATCCAGCTGAGCTACACGCGCAAATTCATTTTTGTACTTCTAATAGATCCAATCATGATTGAGTCTAGGATAAGCACTTTTATCTCGCAAATTTATTCTATTCCCCTCGACTAAGAGAATAGAATGGCGGAGAAGGAGGGATTCGAACCCTCGATGGGAGTTAAAGCCCATACTCCCTTAGCAGGGGAGCGCCTTCGGCCACTCGGCCACCTCTCCGCGTTTAACGCTTTAAATCAACAAGACGTGTCTCGTTAACTATATTGGTGCGCGTGGAAGGAGTCGAACCTCCGACCGCCTGGTTCGTAGCCAGGTACTCTATCCAGCTGAGCTACACGCGCATGTTAAACGGTAAAACACTAATTTAATTGAAAAAATCACAATCATATTAGCTTAAATTGGTGCGCGTGGAAGGAGTCGAACCTCCGACCGCCTGGTTCGTAGCCAGGTACTCTATCCAGCTGAGCTACACGCGCATTTAAAACGGTAAACATTAATACGACCGAAATCATATTAATCTAAATTGGTGCGCGTGGAAGGAGTCGAACCTCCGACCGCCTGGTTCGTAGCCAGGTACTCTATCCAGCTGAGCTACACGCGCATTTTAACATTTTGCTATAAGCAATTATCTACAAAATTTCTAACTGAAATTCAAAACTGATGAGTTAAAGATTAACTAATGCAGAAATGGTGCGCGTGGAAGGAGTCGAACCTCCGACCGCCTGGTTCGTAGCCAGGTACTCTATCCAGCTGAGCTACACGCGCGACTTGTATCTAAGTTTACTTTTCCAATAAAAAATGGTGCGCGTGGAAGGAGTCGAACCTCCGACCGCCTGGTTCGTAGCCAGGTACTCTATCCAGCTGAGCTACACGCGCACTGTTTTCTATCGGTAAGAAATGGCGGAGAAGGAGGGATTCGAACCCTCGATGGGAGTTAAAGCCCATACTCCCTTAGCAGGGGAGCGCCTTCGGCCACTCGGCCACCTCTCCGTTTTCTTGGCGCACATATTACTGTTTGACGAAAATAAGTCAAACCCTTTTTCCGAAACAGATTCCATTTGAACTGTTTTTAATCACATTGCTGTTATATCAAGCCAATGTATTGATTTACGCCAATCTTTCGGCCTAAAAAATAAAAAAGCCAGTTAAAAAACTGACTCTTCTGTTGCCGTAGTACGCTTGCCAAAACAAGGTACTAAAAGTTACCACCTTCCGATGGTGTACCTGATTTTTCAGATTGAATGCGTTGGTAGATTTCTTCGCGATGAACAGAAACCTCTTTTGGTGCATTCACACCAATACGCACTTGATTGCCTTTTACCCCTAGCACTGTAACTGTGACTTCATCACCAATCATCAGTGTTTCGCCAACACGACGAGTCAAAATCAGCATTCGATAGCTCCTTTATTTCTTAATTCAGCTTACACACGGCACTCATCCGGTAGATGGGCTTATTATAAGGTCAGCTTAGTACAAATTAATAGTATTCAATACTCAAACGGTTATTTAATTACACCTTATTTAGCTCGAAAGCGTGATGTAACGCCCGAACCGCCTTGTGTAAGTCCCTTTCATCGATAACGGTTGACAATTTACTCTCTGACGTCGTGAGTAACTTAGCATGAATAGTTTCATTACCCAAGACTTCTAACATCTTAGTCAATAATCCCATTTTTGCCTGTAAACCTTTGCCAACTAAAGATACTTTTGCACGTTGCCGTTCGATAATCAATGGCCCGAGTGCGAGGCTTTCGCTTAAGCCTTCGAGCTCATTAAGCAAAGTATCGACCTTAGCTTCAGCGAGCATAAAACTGACTCGACCCGAAGGATCATCCTCGTGGATCCTCAATGGAGAAATAAATTCCACATCGATTTCCAATCGCGTTAAACAGCCTAACAGCGCTTGATAGCGTTCACTGGTAGTAAACAGCCCTTCAATCGTCAGCGTTGCCAGTGACTTATTAATCGCAATACCTTGGACTAGCGAGGCGATAGAGAGTTCAGACTCGTCACCAAATTGGATTAACGTCCCCTGCCCAGCTTCAAAACTCGACAAGACTCGCAATGGCACACGAAAACGCTCGGCGTATTCAACTGAATCGGGATGCAGTACTTTAGCGCCGAGCTTTGCCATTTCGAGCATCACATCAAACCCAATCACATCGAGGCGACGGGCACTGCTATCAATATTCGGATCTGTGGTAAATACCCCTGCCACATCAGTAAAAATCTGGCATTCATCAGCTTCTAACGCTGCCGCTAAGGCCACAGCTGTGGTATCTGAACCACCGCGCCCTAAGGTGGTCACTTCGCCTTGAGGATCGATGCCCTGAAACCCAGCAACGATCGGCACAACACCATCGGCAAGCAAAGACTGCAAATACTCAGTATCAACTCGCTCGATGCTGGCGCGGCCGAATTGACTATTTGTATGAATTTGCACTTGATCGCCCGTAAGGGATTTCGCTTTTATGCCGCGACGTTGTAGCGCCATCGACATCAAAGCAATACTCACTTGCTCACCCGTCGATACTAGCATGTCTAACTCGCGCGCCGAGGCCCGCGGATTAATTTGTGCTGCCAGTGCAAACAGGCGATTCGTCTCACCCGCCATCGCGGATAAAACTAAAACTTGCTGCTCACCATTGTGAGCTGACTTTGTAATCTGCTCAGCGACCGCTTCGATACGTTCAATAGAACCCACCGAAGTACCGCCGAACTTTTTCACAAAAAGCTTGCTACCACTAAGCTTTCGTTTTTGGGGCACAGCAACCTCTTAAGCTAGACGCTCAGTAATCCAAGGTAATACTTGAGCCAATGCCGCATCCAGATTTTCTGGCTGGCTACCGCCCGCTTGAGCCATATCAGGACGACCACCGCCTTTACCGCCCACTTGTGCAGCGACCATAGCGACGAGCTCACCCGCTTTGACTTTACCGATCAGATCGTTACTCACACCGGCGATCAGGTTAACTTTCCCTTCCTGTGCGGTGCCAAGCACGATAATGGCCGATTTCAATTTCTGTTTTAATTCATCTTGCAAGCCACGTAATGAACTTGCCTCAACGCCGTCTAATTTTTTGATCAGTACGTTAACGCCATTAACTACAACGGCATCGCCCACTAAGTCTGCACTCGCTGCGGCAGCTAGCTTGTCTTTCAGCTGCGCCATTTCTTTTTCAAGTTGCTTCATTTTGTCGAGCTGGGCTTTTAACTTAGCGACCACTGAGTTGGCATCGCCTTTCAATAAGGCTGCTGCTTCTTCCAGTTCAGCTTGTTGCTGGGCAACATAAGCCATAGCTGCGGCGCCAGTCACGGCTTCGATACGACGAACACCTGCTGCAATACCCGCTTCAGAGGTGATTTTGAACAAGCCAATATCGCCCGTGCGGCCCACATGGGTACCACCACACAATTCAATAGAGAAATCGCCCATAGTCACAACACGCACTTGTGAGTCATATTTCTCACCAAAGAGCGCCATAGCGCCTTTCTCTTTAGCTTCATCTATGCCCATTTCAGCGGTTTTAAGTTCATGGTTACGACGAATTTGAGTGTTAACTAATTCTTCAACTTCTTTTAATTCAGCGGCTTTTACGCCTTCGAAATGTGAGAAGTCAAAACGTAAACGCTCAGGATCAACCAATGAACCTTTTTGCGAAACGTGAGTACCGAGCACTTGACGCAGTGCAGCATGCAGTAAATGCGTAACAGAATGGTTTAACTGAGTACGGTGACGCAGTTTTTTGTCGACTTTCGCCTCAACAACTTGGCCAACACTTAAGCTACCTGTAGCCAATACACCTTGATGGCCAGTTGCTTGACCATACTTTTGCGTATCGTTTACCGTAAACTCAACACCGCTCGCGACCAGTTGGCCTTTATCGCCCACTTGACCGCCAGATTCAGCGTAGAAAGGTGTGACATCGAGTACGACAACCGCTTCGTCACCCACCTTGATAGCCGTCACTGACTCACCGTTTAGATAAATCGCGGTGACCTTAGCTTGGCCCGCTAATTCGGTGTAACCAGTGAATGCGGTTTCAGCATCGATTTTCAGCGCTGCGTTGTAATCTGCACCAAAGTTACCAGCAGCTTGGGCGCGGCTACGTTGCTCAGCCATGGCGACTTCGAAACCTGCTTCATCGACAATGATGTTGCGCTCACGACAGACGTCAGCGGTCAAATCCATTGGGAAGCCATAGGTGTCATACAGCTTAAATACGGTTTCGCCGTCTAAAGTGTCACCTTTCAACTCGTTTAAGGCCGTATCTAAAATACCTAAACCACGTTCAAGCGTACGAGCAAATTGCTCTTCTTCCGCTTTCAGTGCTTTTTCAACAATGACTTGCGTCTCAGCTAACCCTTTAGCCGCGTCGCCCATCACCGCAATCAAAGATGGAACCAACTTATAGAAGAAAGCTTCGGTCGCGCCCAACTTGTTACCATGGCGAACTGCGCGGCGGATAATGCGGCGCAGCACATAACCGCGGCCTTCGTTCGACGGCATAACGCCATCGGCAATAAGGAATGCACATGAACGGATATGATCGGCAATGACGCGCAGTGACTTCTCGGTTAAATCGCTTACGCCGATGATTTCTGCCGCTTTAGCGATCAAAGTACGGAATATATCGATTTCGTAGTTAGAATGTACGCCTTGCATAATCGCGGCGATACGCTCAATCCCCATGCCAGTATCTACCGATGGCTTAGGCAAAGGCAGCATTTCACCTGATGCTTGACGATTGTACTGCATGAAAACGATGTTCCAGATTTCGATGAAACGGTCGCCATCTTCTTCAGGACTGCCAGGACGGCCACCCCAAATGTGATCGCCATGGTCATAGAAAATTTCAGTACAAGGGCCACAAGGACCAGTATCACCCATTTGCCAGAAGTTATCTGACGCATAAGCTGCACCTTTATTATCGCCGATACGGATAATATTCTCGGCGGCAACACCAATCTTTTTATTCCAAATTTCAAAGGCTTCATCGTCTGTTTGATAAATCGTGACGCACAGACGTTCTTTTGGCAGCTTTAACGTTTCAGTTAAGAATGTCCAGCCAAAACGAATCGCTTCTTCCTTGAAATAATCACCAAAACTGAAGTTACCCAACATTTCGAAAAAGGTGTGATGACGTGCTGTATAACCGACGTTATCTAAATCGTTATGCTTACCACCGGCGCGTACACAACGTTGAGCAGTGGTCGCACGCGTATAATTGCGTTTGTCCATGCCAAGAAACACGTCCTTGAACTGGTTCATGCCTGCATTGGTAAATAAAAGTGTGGGATCGTTGCCTGGCACTAATGAACTACTGTCCACAACTTGATGACCATTGCTGCGGAAAAATTCGAGGAAAGCGCTTCTAAGCTCTGCTGTAGTTTGATACATGAAATCATCCTGAATTGGGTAAGCATTACCAGCTACGCCTTAGGCTAGCCGTATTTCTATTTGCCCAGCATTATAAGCAGACTGAGGAAGGACGACCAGCCTTGATTGGTGATATATACCCAAACAACCTCAAGATACAGAATTCAGCGGAGATTTAACGCACTTTAGGCAAGACGGTTATTTGTAGACCTAGTGGGCTAAGTTAAGAATAACCAACACTGCATAAAGTGCGTTAAAGCCCACGTAAGAGTGGCTAGAGTCAAAATGGAAAGGGTAAAGGGTAATTGATGAGGATATGAATTTTGCGCGATTAAGGCCAGTGTCGAGTGAATTTAACTCGATATCAAACCTAATTGTACTAAGCCTATTGAGTGATATTTAAAGGAGCTTTGCAGTCTTAAGGTTTAATCGAAATCGATGAATTATGGCGGTTAAACATCGTCGTCGAGATCATTGGGATCTGAATCTAATGCGTAAGTGATTTGATCGTAGCTAAAGCCTTGGCCCATTAAAAAGCGCACTCGTTTGGCCTTTTCCTTCGCGATAAGATCCCGAGCTTTAGAGCCCTTCACTTCTGTTACGCGGGGAACACCATATTTTTTGGTGGCTTTATCTTTTGCTAGCTCAAACCAGTCACAATCACTATTGGTTATCGCCGCTTCAATACAATCTTTAGACAAGCCTTTTTGCGCTATCGCTTGGCGGATACGGATAGCACCGTGCCCTCGACTAATGTGGCTACGCACCAATAATTCAGCATAGCGATTATCATTGATAAAACCGGAGGATTCACAAGCGTCGAGTACAGGTTCGATATCGTTAAGGTCGAAGCCTTTCTCGAGCAATTTATCGCGGATTTGTAAGCGGGAATAATCGCGGCGCGCTAACAGCGCGACCGCGATTTGACGGGCTGACTGACTCAGAATACTTCGCCTGTTTCTAAATCAACATTATCTTCCGTGCTATCAGTATCCGATGCCGCAAGTGCACTTGGATTGCTTAACAATAATTCACGTAATGTCTTGTCAATTTCAGCGGCAATCGCTGGATTTTCAGTCAGATATTTACCCGCATTGGCACGGCCTTGGCCGATTTTATCGCCTTTATAGCTGTACCAAGCGCCCGCTTTTTCAATCAACTTATGCGCTACACCTAAGTCAACTAACTCACCAGTACGGTTAATGCCTTGGCCATAAAGGATTTGGAATTCGGCTTGTTTGAACGGTGCTGCAACCTTGTTTTTCACCACTTTAACACGAGTTTCGTTACCGACAACTTCATCGCCGTCTTTAATGGCACCAGTACGGCGAATGTCTAAACGGACAGAAGCATAGAACTTCAGTGCGTTGCCGCCGGTTGTGGTTTCAGGGTTACCGAACATCACACCAATCTTCATCCGGATTTGGTTGATGAAGATAAGCAAAGTGTTAGATTGCTTCAAGTTACCTGCAAGTTTACGCATGGCTTGGCTCATCATACGTGCCGCTAAGCCCATGTGAGAATCACCAATTTCGCCTTCGATTTCAGCTTTAGGCGTTAATGCTGCCACTGAGTCGACTACGATAACGTCAACTGCGCCTGAGCGCGTTAATGCATCACAAATCTCAAGCGCTTGCTCGCCAGTATCCGGTTGTGAACACAGCAGGTTATCAATATCTACACCCAATTTTTTAGCATAGATAGGGTCAAGTGCATGCTCGGCATCGATAAAGGCACAGGTTTTGCCTTCACGTTGCGCTGCGGCAATGACTTCTAAAGTCAGTGTCGTTTTACCTGATGATTCAGGACCATAGATCTCAACGATACGACCCATTGGCAAACCGCCAGCACCTAAAGCAACGTCCAGAGACAGAGAACCGGTAGAAATGGTCTCAACATCCATAGAGCGATCTTCGCCCAGCTTCATGATGGAGCCTTTACCAAATTGCTTCTCAATTTGGCTCAATACCGCAGCAAGTGCTTTCTCTTTATTTGGATCGACCTTCATTCCAGTTCCCTCATCAAGACATGCCTTAAGCTGTCAAAAGTAATATTCAATTTACAAACGGGTAATTCAAAAAGCCGCGCTTTTCGTCTTAATTCTGCTGACTAGTATACTGTACAATCATACAGTATCAAGACCTGTGACTGAATTATTTTTAGCTCATGGGATTTTTAATATGGCCAAGGTTTTAGCGAATATCAAATCTGATATCGCATCCCTTTGACGAATATCCGTCATCAAGGGCTCAATTTTCGGTAAATTATTGCTAAGATTGGCGCAGCAAATTTTGCGTGGTCTTTTTGGCTGAAAATTGTATAGCAGTCTTCTGCTTCTCTAGCGCTTAATCCCCTGTAACCACACAAACTGTATCGCCTTTAGGCAGTCACAACGGACGATAACGATTTAATGAATGTAATTGATACCGATGATTTAGAAAAACATACTCCTATGATGCGTCAGTACTTGACCATGAAAGCAGAACATCATGACATGTTGCTGTTTTATCGCATGGGTGACTTCTACGAGTTGTTTTATGACGATGCTAAACGTGCTTCTGAGCTGTTAGGCATTTCACTTACGGCACGCGGTAAAAGTGGTGGCGATCCTATTCCGATGGCAGGACTGCCTTACCATGCAGTGGAAGGCTATCTAGCGAAATTAGTTCAAATTGGTCAATCCGTTGCAATATGCGAACAAATTGGCGACCCCGCAACCTCTAAAGGGCCTGTTGAACGTAAAGTGGTGCGTATCGTCACGCCTGGCACCTTAACCGATGAAGCCCTGCTACAGGAACGCCAAGACAATCTGTTGGCCGCAGTTTATCAAGGTAAAGTCGGTTTTGGTTATGCCACTCTAGATGTTTCATCTGGACGTTTTGTGATTGCCGAACTCGAGACGCGAGAGTCATTAGAAGCTGAATTGCAACGCACTAATCCTGTTGAAATTCTCTACAGTGAAGACTTTGGTGAACTTGCTCTGCTAAACGGTTTTAAAGGCAAACGCCGTCGCCCCGAGTGGGAATTTGATTACGATACTAGCATTAAGTTACTACTAGCCCAGTTTGGCACGAAAGACTTGCATGGTTTTGGTATTGCAGATGCGCGTTTATCACTGCAGGCTGCGGGGTGTTTGATGCAATATGTCAAAGACACTCAGCGCACTGCCCTGCCCCACATCAATGCTATTACCCGCTTTAATCAAACCGATAGCATAGTGCTCGATGCGGCAACTCGCCGTAATTTAGAACTCACTCAAAACCTTGCCGGAGGTCGCGATAATACCTTAGCCGCAGTATTGGATAACACGGCAACCCCTATGGGCAGCCGCATGTTGCAACGCTGGATCCATCAGCCGCTGCGAGATCCAAAACACATCAAAGCACGCCAACAGGCGGTGACTGAACTGCTAGATACTGCCGCCCACGAAGGTTTGCATGAGCAATTAAAGGCACTTGGCGATATTGAGCGTATCATGGCAAGACTCGCGCTGCGTACCGCTCGACCTAGGGACTTTGCCCGTTTACGTCAAGCGCTGGGCTTACTACCTGAATTACAACAGAGTTTAAGTACCCTAAGCGCGCCGCACACGACTCAATTACGTCAATACTTAGGTGAGTTCCCCGTTGAACAAGCCCTGCTTGAGCGCGCGATAGTCGATAATCCACCTATGCTTATCCGCGATGGCGGAGTGATCCGTGAAGGCTACAACAGCGAATTAGATGAATGGCGCGGTCTGAGCGAAGGTGCAAGCGATTACTTAGTACAACTCGAAGCCAGAGAAAAAGAACGTACTGGTATTAACACCCTTAAAGTCGGCTATAACCGTGTACACGGCTATTACATCGAAGTGAGCCGCTTGCAATCCTCGCAAGTGCCACTCAATTACCAACGACGTCAAACCCTTAAGAATATGGAGCGTTATATCACGCCCGAACTTAAGGAGTACGAAGAAAAAGTGCTCTCGAGCCAAGGTAAAGCGCTGGCACTCGAAAAGCAGTTATGGGAACAGTTGTTCGATCTTATTCTACCTAAGTTGCATGAATTACAAGCTTTTGCTCGTGCGGCAGCTGAGCTTGATGTGTTGAGTAACTTTGCCGAGCGCGCCGAAACCTTAGGTTACACTTGCCCAGAGCTGAGCCAAGATATCGGCGTACAGATAGAGGCTGGTCGCCACCCCGTGGTGGAGCGTGTGAGTCAAACACCGTTTATCGCTAACCCAGTGACCTTGCACAATCAAAGACGTATGTTGATTGTCACCGGACCCAACATGGGCGGTAAATCGACTTACATGCGTCAAGTCGCTTTGATCACGCTGATGGCCCACATTGGCTGTTTCGTACCAGCAGATCGCGCACTGATCGGCCCTATCGATCGCATATTTACCCGTATTGGCGCCTCTGACGATCTGGCCTCTGGCCGCTCAACCTTTATGGTCGAAATGACAGAAACCGCCAACATTCTACACAACGCCACCGCCAGTAGCTTAGTGTTAATGGATGAAATCGGCCGCGGCACATCCACCTATGATGGTTTATCGCTTGCTTGGTCGGCGGCAGAGTATTTAGCCCAGCAAGTCGGCGCTATGACCCTATTCGCCACCCATTATTTTGAACTAACTCAGTTACCTGAATTAATGGCAGGTGTTTACAATGTGCACCTTGATGCCATAGAGCACGATGATACCATCGCCTTTATGCATGCGGTACAAGAAGGCGCCGCCAGTAAAAGCTACGGTTTACAAGTTGCGGCACTTGCCGGTGTGCCAAATAAGGTAATTAAAGCCGCTAAGCATAAGTTGCAGCAATTAGAAAGCCGCGATCATCAAGCTGAAGGAACGAGGACGCCTATTCAAAGCTTACTCGCGTTACCTGAACCAATTGAAAATCCGGCCTTGACTAAGTTAAGTAATATTAATCCCGATAACTTAACGCCAAAACAGGCACTTGATTTGCTCTATGAGCTGAAACGTCTGAGCTAAAGCTCTGCGAGTGGGTGATATTCGCTAAACAATATGATCAGTAACAAATGACTAGAAACAACAACGCCCACTCTTGAGTGGGCGTTTTACTTTTATCGACTAGACCTTAGCTAGGAGCTAGGCATTAAGATCAACGAACAATTTATATTAGCTTCTAAATCATTAGTTTCTAATTTATTAGTTTCGAAATAACGCTTCAACAGATAAACCTTGAGAACCCAATAAATCACGTAAGCGTTTTAATGCTTCCACTTGGATTTGACGAACACGTTCACGGGTTAAACCGATTTCAGCCCCCACATCTTCGAGTGTAGAAGGTTCATAACCTAACAGACCAAAACGGCGGGCTAACACTTCTCTTTGTTTAGTGTTTAACTCATTGAGCCATTTAACCACTGAATTAGAAATATCTTCATCTTGCACTTTATAGTCAGGGCCAACGTTATCGTCATCGGCTAAAATATCCAGTAGCGCCTTGTCATTATCGCCCCCCAAAGGCGTATCAACAGAGGTGATTTTCTCATTCAACTTCAGCATACGGCTGACATCTGCACTCGACACTTGTAGTTTTTCAGCAATTTCTTCTGCCGTTGGTTCGTGATCGAGTTTTTGTGCTAACTCGCGAGCGGTACGCAAGTAAACGTTGAGTTCTTTAACAACATGAATAGGCAAACGAATCGTACGAGTTTGATTCATAATGGCGCGCTCAATGGTTTGTCTAATCCACCAAGTCGCATAGGTTGAAAAACGGAAACCTCTTTCTGGATCAAACTTTTCAACGGCACGAATTAAACCTAAGTTGCCTTCTTCGATAAGATCAAGCAGTGCTAAACCACGATTGTTGTAACGACGGGCAATCTTTACGACCAGACGTAAATTACTTTCAATCATGCGATTACGGGATTTTGCGCAGCCTTTTAAGGCTTTACGGGAAAAGTAAACTTCTTCTTCTGCGCTAAGCAGTGGGGAAAAACCAATCTCACCAAGGTAAAGTTGAGTGGCATCAAGATTTTTTTGCAGGTCATCTTGAACCTGTTGCTCTATTCCTAGCTCTTGAACTAAGTCGGATGCAACTTCTTCTTTTTCAAGATCGAAGTCAACGGTTTCTACGGAAAAATCTACTAGTGCTTCTGCGGCAGTGCTTTTTATGCGGCTCATGATTAAATCTCCCAAACCTGATTAAACTGCTGAATTAGTGCAATTTCCTATCCTCCATTTGCCAACAAGGCCCCAAGCAATCATTGTTTGGGTAAATAAGTAAGTGGGTTTACAGACTGTCCATGGTAACGAATTTCAAAATGTAACATTACCCGATTGGCACCTGTACTGCCCATTTTCGCAACTGTCTGCCCTGCGAGGACATGTTGCTTTTCTTTGACTAAGATCTTGTCCGTATGAGCATAAGCACTAAGGTAATCGTCACTATGTTTAATAATCACTAAATTACCGTAACCCCTAAGAGCACTTCCTGCATATACCACCCGCCCATCTGCAGCAGCTTTGATGATATCTCCCCGATTTCCCGCGATCTTAATGCCTTTATTTCCCTGCTCATTGGCAGAGTAAGTCCCGATTAACTTCCCTCTTACTGGCCACTCCCACTGACTCACACTGGTTGGTAGTGTCGAAGTCGGTGGAACCATGATTGAGTTAACGTTTTGTTGGGAACTTGTTACAAGGTACGCGGGCTTAGCTTTCTGATCAAGTGTTTTTTTCAGATCATTACTTGACTTAGCGTCTGTTTGAGAAACTCGATTATCTGATTGTTTTTTATCAGTTTTACTAGGATTATTACCCGAGGAACTCGTTTTCTTTCCATCTAAAGTCGTAGATTTGGACTGACTGCTCGACTTAGCATTCGTTAAATATAAAATCTGTCCGGGGTAAATTGTATAAGGGTTATCTAATTGATTAAGTTTAGCTATTTCAGAAAAATCCTTTCCAGCCCCCCACGAAATAGAGTAAAGCGTGTCACCTTTCTTAACTTTATATGAATTAGATTTAATGTGGCCTTTGTTGTTTTTAGAGTAGCTATGGGAAATGTTTTCGACGGGCGCGGGTCGGCTGGCCTGAAAGCTGCAGCCTGCAAGCAGAAATATAAAGCAGAGGTTTAAGACTAAACCCGCATTCAACAATAAAAACTCCTTGGTGAGGCTGTATTACTGTTTATGATGAAAAAACAATGCCCTCGATGCAAAACAAGCTATTCAGTAAGGACACTAGCACAACACAAGGTTAAGCTAACTCTCCATTGATCAAAGGGACAAATTTAACCGTTTCAATTGTTTCCGAACTAAAACGTTCCCCTGTACGAGTGATTCGCATCAATTGTTGGGTGTCTTCGCCGACAGGCAGGACTAAGACTCCGCCCTCCGCTAACTGAGACAACAAGGCCTCAGGTATGGTTGAAGCGGCAGCGGTCACCATAATGGCATCGAACGGACTACGATTCGCCCAACCTAACCAGCCATCGCCATATTTAAACGACACATTATGTAAATCTAAGCGTTTTAAGCGCTGTCTGGCTTGAATTTGTAAGCCTTTTATTCGCTCGATAGTACAAAGCTGCGGCACCAATTGCGCTAAAATGGCTGCCTGATAACCCGAACCTGTACCCACTTCTAATACGCGCTGGGGCATCTTATGCAGTAAAAGTTCGGTCATACGGGCGACGATGTAAGGCTGAGAGATAGTTTGCCCTTGGCCAATCGGCAAAGCGGTATTTTCATAAGCTTTATGGGCTAGCGCATTATCGAGAAACATTTCCCGCGGCGTATACGATATCGCCTTTAACACGGCTTGATTACGGATCCCCGCATCATGAAGCTTTTTAGCTAAGTTCACCGCCGATGTTAAGGCAACTCGAGTCATATTTTATCTACCCAATTTTGCAATGCCGTTAGTTGTCCGTAGGCAGTTAAATCAACCGTCAAAGGCGTAATTGACACATAGCCATTGGCGACAGCATGAAAATCAGTGCCCTCAGTGGCATCCTGTTCTTGTCCTGGTGGGCCGAGCCAGAAGATCTCGCGTCCTGCGGGATCTTGGGTTCGTACTATGCCTTCAGCCTTATGACGAGCGCCGAGACGGGTCACTTTAATGCCTTTAATTTGCTCAAGCGGCAAGTCCGGCACATTCACATTTAAGATCTGATCCTTTGCCAGAGGCTGGGCCAACAAACCTTGAACTATCCGCCGAGCATAAATCGCCGCCGATTGATAATGTTCGAATTTACGGCCATTGAGCGAAATCGCTACCGCAGGAAAACCTAAAAAGCGCCCTTCCATCGCGGCAGCAACCGTCCCTGAATACAAGGTATCATCGCCCATGTTCGCGCCCGCATTGATGCCAGACACCACCATATCGGGTTCACCATCGTACAATTCTCGGATAGCCAAATGCACACAATCGGTCGGTGTACCGTGAACTGAAATGTAACCGTTATCTAACCTATTAATTCTTAATGGATTAGTCAAGGTTAATGAATTACTCGCGCCGGAGCAGTTGCGATCAGGCCCTACTGTTAATACAGTCGCAATTTCGGTCAACGCCTCGGTTAAGGCTTTGATCCCCGGCGCATTAACCCCGTCATCGTTACTCACTAAAATGCGGATCATGACTCTGCTTCAGTGTTAGGCGCAGCTTCAGGGTTAGTCTCTGCTGCGACGTGGGTATTCGTTACCTCGAGCGCAGGCTCTTGCACTAGTGTCGCTTGCCATTGCTGCTCTTTAACATCTTGATAATTGACTAACTCTCTTAATAAAGATGTCGCAAAACTACCCGCAGGCAGCACAAACTCCAGCACAAGACCATCGGCGGTTTGTTCGTATTTCAGACCTTGGGGCTCAAGCAGTAACGGACGACGCTCTTGTTCTAATCCCGCATGTTCAAGGCCATAGCAATCGTCGGCCAATTCACTCATGGCCAAGGTTTCCACTGCTGCAGCTTCACCTTGGGGTAGCATCATGCCACGGCCCCATAAAGGTGCTGACAGTTGAATGTCTTTTTCAATCAGACGTTTCAACACGATGAGATCCCATTCAGGCGTAACAAAGAAGCTTTTACTGCCCGCCAACATCACACAATCACCTGCTAGCGGCTTAGTGCCATGGTTGGCTAAACGGTATGACACCACAGTGTTAAACAGATTTGAGCGCACCGCAGACAGGTACATGCTGCGCTTATTTCTATCTTTGACTTTTTTACCCGCCATCATTTGGCGACCAAATACTAAGTTTTTACCATCGTGACCAAAGCGTTGCTCACCAAAGTAATTGGGCACGCCCACTTGAGCGACCTTTTCGATGCGGCTGATAATGTCTTCGACTTGGGTGACATTTCTAAGGGTAAGAATAAAACGGTTACCGACTAAAGCACCAATTCGCAGTTTTTTGCTGTGACGGCTGCTCGACAATATAGTCAAGCGCTCACTATTGAGATCTTTCCAAGTAGGCGTTTCTTTGCCCGGAATACGCACACCGAACCATTGTTCTGTGATGGCATTTTTATCTTTTTGCCCAGCGTAGGTCACTTCCTTTGGATGCACCTTAGCGAACTTAGCGATCATTTCAGCGACTTGTACTGTATTTAGCCCTTCTTTGCGTACATGCAGCATGTGATGTTCACCTTCACCCGTAGGGCTAAAAGGCAAAATCTCTTTCACGATAAAATCGCTATTGTGGGTTCTTAGATCTGCTGTACCTAAAGGCTTGCCATACAGATAATGTAATTCGCTCATGGGACTTTTTTACTCTTAAGTTAATCGTGTTTACGGGTCATCAATACCACGGCTTCTACCGCAATACCTTCTTTACGCCCGGTAAATCCTAGCTTTTCTGTCGTGGTCGCTTTGACATTAATATCGTCAAGTTCCGCGGTTAAATCGGCGGCCAATATCTGGCGCATTGCCTCAATGTGCGGCGCCATTTTAGGGGCTTGCGCTATGATAGTGACGTCAAGATTCCCTAGCACAAAGCCTTTTGCCCTCGCTAAAGCATAGCAATGACGTAACAATACGCGGCTATCGGCACCTTTATAGGCGGTATCTGTGTCGGGGAAATGTTTACCTATATCGCCCAGCGCTAGCGCACCGAGGATAGCATCGGAAATCGCATGCAATACCACATCACCATCGGAGTGAGCAACGAGACCTGTTTCATAGGGCACTTCCACACCACACAAAATTAACGGGCGTGTTTCGCCAAATTTATGCACATCGAAACCATGGCCGATACGGATTTTCATTTAATATTCCTAACGTATTATTTTACTTTGATTATGACTATTTTGCGGCACGCATTAAAAACAGTTCGGCCAATCCCAAATCATCGGGGTGCGTCACTTTTATATTGTCAGCACGGCCCGAAACAAGTCCGGGTGAAATGCCCGCCCATTCCATCGCCGAAGCCTCATCTGTAACTACCGCACCTGCCGCCAGAGCGGCATTGAGGTAATCTTTGAGTTGCGCGGCCTGAAATAACTGCGGCGTCAATGCATGCCATAAATTATCGCGGCAGACAGTGGCACTGATTTCACCCTGTTTATTGGCGCGCTTCATGGTATCGCGCACTGGCATGGCCAAAATAGCGCCTTGGGGAAATTGCACTCTGGATGCGAGTAGCTTGTCGATATCCGTCGCGGTTAAACAAGGTCTTGCCGCATCATGCACTAAGGCCCAACTGTGCTCGGGCGCAATTTGCAGCGCCGCCAACACAGAATCTGCGCGCTCACCGCCACCTAATACTGTGGTCAATTTAGGATGTGCGGCCTGTGGCAGGGTATTGAAGATAGTATCATTCGGATGTAAGGCAACGATGACGTGGGAAATGTGCGGGTGAGACAACAGCTTATCTAAAGTATGGCCGAGAATACTCTGGCCGCACACTTCAAGATATTGTTTAGGTCTGTCGGCGCCCATGCGACTACCAATGCCCGCAGCGGGAACGATAGCCACCACAGCTTGAGTGCTATGCTCAGCTTGGCGCTGCAATTCAGTTTGCATTACCGGCTCAGATTGACTGCCTGGATTGGATTGTTCGCTTAATCCAAGATCTAAATGTCCTAGCTCTGACATCCTAACTCCATATTACTGGGATGGACTCGATACTGAGCGATCACCACCCACGACGCGATAGAAGGTTTCACCTTCTTTGACCATGCCAAGTTCGTTACGCGCACGTTCTTCTATGGCTTCGGTACCACTTTTCAAATCGATGATTTCTTCCTTCAGCACTTGGTTACGCTCATTGAGTTTGGCGTTACCTTCTTGCTGCACCGCAATTTGTTTTTGCAGGACGAAATATTCAGGAAGACTATTATCTCCCGACCAAAGACGAAATTGCAGCAAACCGAGTAGCACTATGAGTGCAATGACAAAAAATTTCATGGAGGAATTAGCGTCAGTATCTTGGATTAAAAAAATATACAGCAGATAGTACAACAAAAAAGGCCACCAAGTGGTGGCCTTTTTACATCAAAGTTTAAATTACGCCTGACCTTTGATCTCTTTCAAACCACGGTATGGCGCTTTTTCACCTAATTGCTCTTCGATGCGCAGCAATTGGTTGTATTTAGCAACACGGTCAGAACGACACAGTGAACCGGTTTTGATTTGGCCAGCAGCAGTACCTACGGCTAAGTCAGCAATAGTTGAATCTTCAGTTTCACCACTACGGTGTGAAATCACCGCTGTGTAGCCGGCTTCTTTCGCCATGCGAATGGCCGCTAAAGTCTCAGTCAATGAACCGATTTGGTTGAACTTGATAAGGATTGAGTTAGCAATACCGTTTTCAATACCACGAGTTAAGATTTTAGTGTTAGTAACGAATAAATCGTCGCCCACTAATTGGATCTTGTCACCCATGATTTGAGTTTGATAAGCCCAACCATCCCAATCTGACTCGTCTAAGCCGTCTTCGATAGACACGATTGGGTATTGATCAGCCAATGATTTTAAGAAATCAGAGAAACCGTTCGAGTCGAATACTTTGCCTTCGCCCGCTAAATCGTATTTGCCGTCTTTGTAGAATTCAGATGCAGCGCAATCTAGCGCTAAGGTCACATCCGTACCTAACTTATAACCAGCCAATTCAACCGCTTCTTTAATAACAGCTAACGCATCAGCGTTTGAGGCTAAGTTAGGTGCAAAACCACCTTCGTCACCCACAGAAGTGCTGAGACCTTTGTCGTGCAATACTTTTTTCAGAGTATGGAAAATTTCAGCGCCCATGCGCAGTGCTTCACGGAAGGTTTTCGCGCCAACGGGTTGCACCATAAACTCTTGGATATCAACGTTGTTATCCGCGTGCTCGCCACCGTTTAAGATGTTCATCATAGGCACAGGCATAGAATATTGGCCTGGTGTACCGTTTAATTCAGCGATGTGCGCGTATAAAGGAATACCTTTAGATGCTGCTGCTGCTTTAGCAGCCGCTAAAGACACAGCCAGAATCGCGTTTGCGCCTAACTTGTCTTTGTTTTCTGTGCCATCTAAGTCGATCATGATTTGATCAAGCTCAGCTTGTGCAGTGGCATCTTTGCCTAATAATGAAGCGCGGATGACGCCGTTTACGTTAGCAACAGCCGTTAATACGCCTTTGCCTAAATAACGGCTCTTATCGCCATCACGTAATTCTAACGCTTCGCGGCTACCGGTCGATGCGCCAGAAGGTGCCGCAGCCATACCGACAAAACCACCTTCTAAATGCACTTCGGCTTCAACAGTTGGGTTACCACGAGAATCCATAATCTCGCGACCAATCACGTTAATAATCTTAGCCATAACACCCTCGATTTAAGTTTAAAGATAAAAGAAAAAACCAATACCTATGGGAATAAATGGAAGTCACATACCGCAGAAAATAACAAAATTCCATTTACGGTTTGCGTCCATACAGATGCAACTGATACGCATGCTGTTTATACCCAGAGGTATTAAGTTCTTATGTTTCAAGTAGCGATGAGTGTAGCAAAAGGCCGGCCCCACTGTCGCGGGTCCGGCCTCAAATATTCTTACTTCAGATCACGTTTTTGATGCGCACTTGCCGCAGCAATAAACCCTTCGAACAATGGGTGACCATCGCGTGGAGTTGAGGTGAATTCAGGATGGAATTGACCTGCTACAAACCATGGATGATCTTTTAATTCGATCATTTCCACCAGCTTACGATCAGAAGACAAACCGCTGAAGATCATGCCAGCTTGTTCTAAACGCTCTCTGTATTTGTTGTTCACTTCGTAACGATGACGGTGACGTTCTACACAGCTAGTCCCTTTGTAGGCTTGGGCCGCTTTCGAACCATCGAGTAAATGACACAATTGAGCGCCTAAACGCATAGTGCCACCTAAGTCAGACGCTTCATGGCGCTGCTCGACGTTACCTTCTTCGTCAATCCATTCAGTGATCAAACCCACGACTGGGAATGGTGTTTCTTTATTGAATTCAGTTGAATGTGCATCAGCCATGCCGGCAACATTACGCGCAAATTCAATCAGGGCAACTTGCATACCTAAACAAATACCAAAATAAGGTAGATTGTTTTCACGGGCAAATTTTGCCGCCAGTATCTTACCTTCAACACCACGCTCGCCAAAACCGCCTGGTACTAAGATACCGTCTAAGCCCTGTAAGACTTCTTCGCCTTTGGCTTCTACGGTTTGTGAGTCAATGTACTTGATGGTCACTGATACGCGGTTTTTAAGGCCAGCGTGTTTTAATGCTTCGTTAACTGACTTATAGGCATCTGGCAGTTCGATGTATTTACCCACCATACCAATAACGACTTCGCCGTTTGGATTAGCTTCTTGATAAATCACATTTTCCCACTCAGACAGATCCGCTTCGCGGCATTCTAAGCCGAAACGCTTAACTACTAAGTCATCCAAACCTTGCGAACGTAACAAAGCTGGGATTTTATAAATACTATCAACATCTTTTAATGAAATAACCGCACGCTCTTCGACGTTACAGAACAGCGAAATTTTGGCTTTTTCATTCGCAGGAATCGCACGATCACCACGGCAAACCAGCACATCTGGTGCAATACCGATAGAACGCAGTTCTTTCACAGAGTGTTGAGTTGGCTTAGTTTTCACTTCGCCAGCCGCGCCTAAGAAAGGCACTAAGGTTAAATGCATGAACAGAGTACGATCACGACCCAGCTCAACACCGAGCTGACGGATAGACTCTAGGAACGGCAAAGATTCGATATCACCCACAGTACCGCCAATTTCGACGATAGCCACATCATGGCCTTCGCCACCGGCTAATACTTTTTCTTTAATCGCATTAGTGATGTGTGGGATAACCTGAATGGTTGCGCCCAAATAATCACCACGACGTTCTTTACGTAATACTTCTTCGTAAATACGACCGGTAGTGAAGTTGTTACGACGATTCATCTTAGTACGGATGAAACGCTCGTAGTGACCCAAGTCGAGATCTGTTTCTGCACCGTCTTCAGTAACAAATACTTCGCCATGTTGGGTTGGGCTCATGGTACCCGGATCAACGTTAATGTAAGGGTCCAGTTTCATGATGGTTACATTGAGACCGCGGGCCTCTAAAATTGCAGCTAATGATGCTGCTGCAATGCCTTTACCTAGTGATGAAACCACGCCACCAGTAACGAAGATATACCTTGTAGTCATGCTGAACCTGAGAAAATGAGTTTGAAAATACGTGCTTGTAAGAAAGCACTAGGACGGGGCAGTAGTATACCAAAGGCGGCGCGATTCGACAAACACCAATCGGGATAATTTGCCGTTTATCTCGTCTCTGTCGCTTTTACTTGGTCCCAGTAGGCATCAAGCTCCATTAATGTGTGCTCTTGCATACTTTTACCGCTGTCATTTGCTAACTGCTCAACGCCGCGAAAACGCCGTTCAAATTTAAGGTTAGCTTGGCGCAGCGCTTGCTCTGGATCAACCTTAAGATGACGAGCTAGATTCACTACGGCAAATAGCAAGTCGCCCATTTCGGACTGCACTTTCGCTTGGTCTTGCTCGGGTTGATTCACTTCATGCAAGACTTCATCGATTTCTTCGTGAATTTTTGCGACCACGGGTTCAAGCTCTGCCCAATCAAACCCAACTCGCGCTACTCTTTGCTGAATTTTGATTGAGCGCGACAGCGCGGGTTGGGTAAGCGGAATATTGTCTAACGCAGAAACCACAGTATCAGCTTGGGTTTCACCCGCCACTTGCTGCGCCTTTTGTTCGCGTTCAGTCGCTTTAATCGCCTCCCAATTGGCTTTCATCGCTTGGGCGCTATCGCCTATTTGCGGATTTTGCTCACCAAACACATGGGGATGACGGCGGGTCAACTTGTCGCTGATTTTCTCAATCACAGTAGCAAAATCAAACAACCCCAGCTCTTTACCAAGCTGACAATAGAATACGATTTGAAATAATAAATCCCCCAGTTCATCGGGTAACTCATCCCAGGCTAAACGCTCTATGGTATCGGCAACTTCATAGGCTTCCTCTAAAGTAAAAGGCACTATAGTTTGAAAGGTTTGCGCTTTGTCCCACGGGCAACCTGTTTGTGGGTCGCGCAGTTTTTCCATAATGTTAAGCAGCGGCTCAACATCTGTTATAGAAAATCCCGTAGTAGAAGGTTCCGTTGTAGAAATTTCAGTGATAGAAGGTTCAGTAGAAAATGAGGTTAATGGCGCCGTGTGGGAAGTCATGCTGATATCCTTTAAAGATAAATACTGCAACGGGCGAATATTGAGAAAGAACAAAAAATACGCCTCCGCAGTGTTTTTTAGCAAAAGGCTACAATAAAGCGATGATGATAAGCTAGGTAAAATAAAAGCGCTATTTTGATGCTGAGATCAGATTTTAGTGCTGTATTTCAACTAAGACTTATTTTAACTAAAGAGTATTCGCTCCATTTCG
This sequence comes from Shewanella hafniensis, assembly GCF_019655335.1. Taxonomy (GTDB): domain Bacteria; phylum Pseudomonadota; class Gammaproteobacteria; order Enterobacterales; family Shewanellaceae; genus Shewanella; species Shewanella hafniensis. The sequence goes on along the minus strand of NZ_BPFD01000056.1, from coordinate 7,053 downwards.
TAATTCATTCATCTCGTGAGCAATAAATTGACAAGCTTCCTCCCCTAAAAATTCTCATCTATGTCCTGCATACAAGTATTTAGCGCAAGCCATCTTAAATGATAAGATACGCAGCAATATTTCAATGAAGCTAAAACTCACCGAGTGAAGACCTGACAATTTCGGCCAAACTATGCACATGATAAATGCGGTCCTTCAATTTATTCATTTGATTGATGTTAGATATATTTCGATTCTGTCGTCCGATGTTAGGACGCACACCCTTATCGTTTTTAAGCATTACTGGAGACAAAATTCATGACAAACGCGACTGTGGATACCACGCCGTTAACGACTAAGCCATCTCAAGATGGTTTTTATATGCCCGCCGAATGGGCGGCGCAGCAAGCCGTATGGATGATTTGGCCATATCGTCCTGATAACTGGCGCTCTGCAGGCGCTTATGCTCAAGCGACCTTTGCTAAAGTGGCCGATGCCATTGGTGGCGCGACGCCCGTGTATATGGGTGTACCTAAAGCCTTTTTAGCTGAAGCTCAAAAAGTGATGCCATCGCACGTCACTTTGGTTGAAATGGACAGTAACGATTGCTGGGCGCGTGACACTGGGCCAACCGTAGTTGTGAATGATAATGGCGAATGCCGTGGCGTTGACTGGGGCTTTAACGCTTGGGGCGGCCATAACGGTGGTTTGTACTTCCCATGGGATAAGGACGAACAAGTTGCACAGCAAATGCTTAAGCAACATGGGTTTGCCCGTTACAGCGCGCCGCTGATCCTCGAAGGGGGTTCTATCCATGTTGACGGTGAAGGCACCTGTATGACGAGTGCCGAATGTTTACTCAACGCCAACCGCAACCCAGATCTGACGAAAGAACAGATTGAAGACTTACTGCGTGACTATTTGAATGTTAAGCAGTTTATCTGGTTGCAAGATGGCGTGTATATGGATGAGACCGATGGTCATATCGACAACATGTGCTGTTTTGCTCGCCCAGGCGAAGTGATTTTACACTGGACTGATGATGAAACCGATCCCCAGTATCCTCGCTCAAAAGCTGCGCTAGATGTGCTGCAAAATACCGTGGATGCACAAGGCCGTAAGTTAAAAATCCATCTGTTGCCACAACCGGGGCCGCTGTATTGCACCGAAGAGGAATCACTGGGCGTGACAGAAGGCACTGGCGTGCCACGCACGGCGGGTGAGCGTTTAGCGGGTTCTTATGTGAACTTTTTAATCACCAATAATCGCATCGTGTTCCCGTTGCTTGATCCTGCAACCGATGATATCGCCGCCCAAAAACTGCAGGAAATCTTCCCAGAGCATGAGATTGTGGGTGTGCCAGCCCGTGAGATTTTATTAGGTGGCGGCAATATCCATTGTATTACTCAGCAAATCCCTGCTGGAAAGTAACCCAAGGAGAACAGCATGACGATTGATGTCACTGTTATTACACCACAATTAGCTTTCAGCGGGAGGGCGTAAGATGTTTGAAGTCACTGAAGTTTCTATTGCCGAGCAGCGTGAAGCACTCGAATCCGGCCGCACGACTGCGGTTGAGTTGGTGAAATCCTATTTGGCTCGAGTGGCGGCTTACGATGGTCCTGCCACTGAGACTAAGTTGAATGCGTTAGTGGTTCACAATCCCGATGCGCTCAAAGAAGCCGAGGCGTCGGACGCGCGTCGTGCCCGTGGCGAAACCTTAAGCCCGCTCGATGGTATTACGTATACCGCTAAGGACAGCTATTTAGTGAAGGGACTGACGGCGGCGTCTGGCAGCCCAGCCTTTAAGGATTTAGTGGCCCAGTACGATGCCTTCGCCGTCGAGCGCCTACGCGCTGCGGGTGCTATTTGCCTAGGCAAAACCAATATGCCACCTATGGCCAATGGCGGTATGCAGCGTGGTCACTATGGCCGCGCTGAAAGCCCATACAATGCTGAATATCTTACTGCCCCATTCGCTTCGGGCTCTTCTAATGGGGCGGGCACGGGCACAGCGGCAAGTTATTCGGCTTTCGGTCTTGCCGAAGAAACTTGGTCGAGTGGCCGTGGCCCTGCGTCCAATAATGGTTTATGTGCCTATACACCGTCTCGCGGCGTCATTTCGGTGCGCGGCAACTGGCCATTAACCCCAACCATGGATGTGGTCGTGCCTTATACCCGCACTATGGCGGATATGCTCGAAGTGCTCGATGTGATTGTGGCCGATGATCCTATCACCCGTGGCGACCTCTGGCGCCTGCAACCTTGGGTTCAAATCCCTAAAGCTACTAGCGTTCGCCCAGAATCCTATCTGGCGCTCGCCGCTAGCGCCGACACCCTTAAGGGTAAGCGTTTTGGCGTACCACGCATGTACATCAACAAAGATGAGCTCGCGGGAACCAGCGAAAACCCAGGTATCGGTGGGCCAACGGGACAACGCATCCATACTCGCCAATCGGTTATCGATTTATGGGAAGCGGCGCGTAAAGCCCTAGAAGCCGCTGGTGCGGAAGTGATTGAAGTCGATTTTCCGCTGGTGTCAAATTGCGAAGGCGACCGCCCTGGCGCGCCGACCGTGTTTAACCGTGGCATAGTGACACCACAATTCCTCCATGATGAATTATGGGAACTCTCGGGTTGGGCATTCGATGAATTCCTGCGGGCGAACAACGACCCTAAACTCAACAAGCTTGAAGATGTGGTGGGACATTTGATATTCCCCCATGACCTCGGCACCTTGCCAAACCGTGAGGGTGATTTAGCGGCTGGCATGGAAGAGTATGTCAACATGGCTAAGCGTGGCCTTAAATCCTTCGATCAGATCAACAGTATTCCCGATGGTCTGCGTGGCTTAGAGAAGACCCGTAAGCTGGATCTCGAAGACTGGATGGACGGGCTTAAGCTTGATGCCGTGCTGTTTCCTACCGTGGCCGATGTCGGCCCCGCCGATGCCCATGTGAATCCGGCCTCAGCCGATATCGCTTGGAGCAACGGGGTTTGGGTCGCTAACGGTAACCTAGCAATTCGTCACTTAGGCGTGCCGACTGTGACTGTGCCTATGGGCGTGATGGCCGATATTGGTATGCCAGTGGGGTTAACCTTCGCGGGCCGTGCCTATGACGACAATAACCTGCTTAAGTTTGCAGGTGCATTCGAGGCAACAGGCAGCAAGCGCATGCTCCCTCCGCGCACGCCAGTGCTTGGTGAATAAGCGCCAAGACAATGTATAAACCTAAGCACTAAATGTAAGCACTAAATGTAAGCACTAACCGTAAGCACTAAATGCATTAGCTTAGAAATGAAAACGGGATTGGCATCTATTTGCCAATCCCGTTTTTTTAATACCGACGTCGATACCCTTTCAACAAAGCTAGACTTATGCCGCTATAAGACATACTGCTGTAAAACATACAGCAACACTTAACGCGTCTTATCTTAACGCCAAGAGTTCTTTTCTGATGATCTCTGCGCCTGCACTCAAGGCATTGAGTTTCCCTCTTGCGACTTGATGGGATAAAGGCGTCATGCCGCAGTTGGTACAAGGATAGAGCTTGTCGGCATCAACAAATTTGAGGGCTTTTCGTAGAGTGTCAGCCACTTCCTCTGCAGTTTCAATCGTGTCGGTGGCAACATCAATCGCGCCGACCATGACTTTCTTACCGCGAATGAGTTCAAGTAGCTCCATTGGCACATGGGAGTTGTGACATTCAAGCGAGATAATATCGATATTCGATTTTTGCAGTTTAGGAAACACTTCTTCATATTGACGCCACTCTGAGCCTAAAGTTTTTTTCCAATCTGTATTGGCTTTAATGCCGTAGCCATAACAAATATGTACCGCCGTTTCGCATTTAAGGCCTTCAATGGCTCTTTCTAAACAGGCAATTCCCCAATCGTTTACCTCATCAAAAAACACATTAAAAGCAGGCTCGTCAAATTGGATAATATCAACACCGGCCGCTTCTAATTCTTTGGCTTCCTCATTAAGAATTTTGGCAAATTCCCACGCAAGCTTTTCGCGACTTTTATAATGGTCATCATAAAGCGTATCTATCATGGTCATTGGGCCAGGCAGCGCCCATTTAATCCGTTGCGTGGTTTGCTTGCGTAAAAATTTGGCATCCTCAACAAACACCGACTTTTGGCGGCTCACTGGGCCGACAACCGTGGGCACACTTGCATCATAGCGATCACGAATTTTCACGGTTTTACGTTTTGAAAAATCAACGCCGTTGAGGTGCTCAATAAACGTAGTGACAAAATGCTGCCGCGTTTGCTCGCCATCACTGACAATATCAATCCCTGCGTGTAGTTGATCCTGTAATGACAAACGCAGTGCATCGTGCTTACCTGTAATTAATTCCTCTCCTTGCAATTTCCATGGAGACCAAAGTGTTTCAGGCTCTGCAAGCCATAAAGGTTTAGGCAAACTGCCCGCAGTTGAAGTTGGTAGCAGTCCGTTGTTAATCAGGTTTTTATTAAGTCTTGTTGTCATGATAATGATGCCGTATTGAATTAATTATTGGACGTGGCTTTAAAGCCGTTCTGCGAAGAAAAGTGATTAAACGCAAAGCGACTAAACGGAATTAGCAGACCATTGTTCAAAAAACGTTTGGTAGGGCTTGATAAAGTGCTCCGCTGCAAACTTGCCTTGCTCATTCGCCAGCTGACTGCGTTCTGCTCGGTCATAAACAATTTGAGTCAGTGAATGATCCAAGTTTTTCAAATTGGGTTGATAGCATTTCCCTGCAACAGCATTGGCGTTATAAATCTCAGGGCGATAGATTTTTTGAAAAGTTCCCATAGTGCTGATGGTGCTTATCAACTCAAGATGGGTGTAATCATTGAGTAAATCACCAAAGAAATAAAAAGCTAACGGCGCCACACTATTGGGCGGCATAAAATAGCGCACCTGTAAGCCCATTTTTTTGAAATATTGCTCAGTTAAAGACGATTCATTTGGCTGATATTCAACCCCTAATACGGGATGCTGATTCTCAATTCTATGGTAGGTTTTATTATCCGACACACTGAGACAGATAACAGGTGGCTTATTAAAATTCTGTTTGTAAGCATCAGAATTAACAAAAGACTGAAATAGCTTGCCATGTAGACGACCAAAATCATCTGGAATACTAAATTTGGCTTGGCCCTTATTATGTTCTGCCAGTAATACGCTAAAGTCATAATCGCGTACATAAGATGAAAAGTTATTACCGACAATGCCTTCAATACGTTTATTGGTTTTATGATCAACAATATTGGTTTTCAAAACTTCAATCGATGGAAAAGTTTGACCACTGCCGTCAATATCCAGATTAACTGAGATGATTTCCAGCTCGACGCTATAACGATCGCCTTTAGGGTTATCCCAGTGCGCTAAGGCATTAAAACTGTTATCAATCATCTTTAACGCATTGCGTAAGTTGGCTTGGCGATGACTGCCTCTGGCCAAATTAGCAAAGTTGGTGGTGATACGCGTCTTGTCTGAGGGATGATAATTTTCATCAAGACAAATGCTGTTAATCGTAAATGTAAAATGCTTATTCATAGTGATCCAGTATCCCATTGTCTGATTTCAAACCTGAGTTTATGCCCTGCGCTTCTCGCTTCTAGACCGGACTCTGATAGACATCATTCGTGTTCTGTCTGAGGTTCTATTTACCTTAAGTGCCGATGACTTAAGTCCTGATGGCTTAGCTAGGGTGCAACTTCAAGCTTGTCTAATATTTCGCTTGGGGTCATTTATACGTGGTTCGGCACATGAACAAAAACGGTTTTATTTCACATACAACATGAGCCATATTCATGATCAATTAGCATGGCGTTGTGGATTAACCAGAACTTGGGATTGGGAAAGCTGAAAAGCAGGAGCAGCAATATGTTTTCGAGTTAGTTTCCCAATAGAGACAGGTCGTAATATTACAGGTTGCACATATTTGTCGGGTGGACGACACTTGTTACCAAGTGCCGTCTCCCTAAGAACCGTACGTGCAACTTTCACTGCATACGGCTCAAGCCTCCACAAAAGCATCGTTTGATACCCAACAACTTATAAAGCAGTCAGAGCAGGTTCATTCCAATAGTTGCGAGCTAGCCTTTTGGACTTTCTCTTCGCCAAGTATTCTTGGTATTGAGGGTCAAATGGGGTTGCTGAACTTCGGATTTTCACATGTCTCTCGATAGGCACTTTGGCTATTTGGAAGAGATTGAACTGACAATCCATCCCCAAGAGCTTCTGCCAACCGTGAAATTGCCACCGGCCTTTTCGATTGACGAAGTATTTAAGGGCTATCCAAGTTTTAGATTTGGTTGGATGACGCCTTTTGGCCCAGTGCCAAATACACCATTTTTTAATGAATTAGCTCAATTTTATGCCTTAGCTTTAGCCCTTCAACTTTTGATGACTCTCATTTACCCCATTTTAGTTCGTATAAGTTGTAGACAAACCGAAAGTGCATTATGTTGTTGATCTAAAATGGATGGCCAAATTTTTTCGCATTAAGCTCTTTCCAAAATACCGAGACAACGATGGACCAAAAATTATTACAAGCTATAAACGTTGGCTTCTATAACGCGAAGGAAAAATTCCACAAACAGGAAACAATATCCAATCAACTCATATCAACAATTTTTGTTCATGAGGTTTCTAAGTCCATACACCAAACTATTTTTGATGCAGAGCACGCATTAAAAACCATAGAAGTGGATGATTATTTCGTAAAGAAACCTGGTGAATGGCTACTAGATTGCTGCATTGTAAAAACAAAAAACTCCTTCATACAAAAAATAGCATTTGCCTTAGAGTCAGAAAGTAATACAAGTAAAAAATCTTTTGACGAAGATTTTGCGAAAATCTTACACATCAACTCTGACGTAAAGCTATACCTTAACGGCCTAAACCAAACGACTACCGGAGGCATTAATAAATATATAGCAGGTCGTCTTGAATATGCGGAGTCCATATTAAAATCAAATACTTATGAAACTAATAATTTTTATTTAGGCTTTTGGCCATCACCAAAACAAGAGAAGAAGGGACTTTATTCATTTTGGAAATGTTTTCATCAACAC
>NZ_BPFD01000055.1 GCF_019655335.1 Shewanella hafniensis | reverse complement strand
CTCTGGTCGCCCAGTTATTTTGCGGGGAGCTGTGGTGGTGCGCCAATTGAGATCATCCGGCAGTATATTGAGCAGCAACAAACTCCGGCGTAGCCCTCAGAACGGCTTCGCCGTTGCGCTATTCATCATCGCCCTGAACGGCGAGGTTTTCCGCGCTATCCGATAAAAAACAGACTTATGGGATCTACATCCTCCGCATCCTTCATCAACAAATGGAACCATTACGGCATTTTTATCCAGATACTGAGTGACTTCTCACCGCCCTAGAAGGTGATGCTTTTTATTTCGTTAGCCGCTGCTCGATAGTATCGAAACTTACGCAGCTTCCATAAGCAGAAATGACCGTCCAGCCGCCTTTAATTCTAGAACTCTTGAATTGCTGGGTTGGCCGTATCTTGATGTTGATCCACGAGCTATCAGCCAAGCACTCGATATTGCACCTTAATATGAAGTTATACATTATATAACCCCATATTTGGTGGTAGCATGTTTAAACAATGTATCATGGTTGGTGAGGTTAATATGCAGACCAGTATCAAAAAATGGGGGAACTCTGCCGGAGCAATTATCCCTGCTGCCGTGCTGAAGAAGGCAGGGTTCGGTATGGGGGATCAAGTTGAAATAGAGGTTGTTCAGGGGTGTATTGTGATGAGCCCAGCAACCCCAATATTCACACTTGATGAGTTGCTAAGTGCCAGTCCAAAAGGGTCTTTTGAACTTGATTCAGAAGATACTCAATGGCTGAGTTCGTCACCTGTAGGCAAGGAAGAAATCTAATGAGTTACACCCCAAAACGAGGTGACATAGTGTGGATTGATTTTGACCCATCTGCGGGACACGAGCAGGCTCATCATCGTCCTGCGCTGGTACTTTCGCCTGAGCCGTTCAACAAGCAAATTCAACTTGCTTTAGTCGCACCAATAACATCTAGGGTTAGAGGTCATGGTTTCGAGGTTGCTGTTGATACCGATAAAACCAAAGGTGTTGTTTTGTGTCAACAAGTCAAGACGATTGACTACGCAGCAAGGGACGTCAAGTATATCGAAAAAGCTCCCGTTGCAGTGCTAAATGAAGTGCTCGCAAAAGTGCGAGTATTGGTCAGTTAAGAAGAGGAAATCAGATATGGCTCAACCCTCCTATACTCGTGATCAATGAAGATGCTTGATTTTCAGTGACATGAGGATTAAGGTCGCTGTCACGAGACTACTCCTGACCAAAAACAAGTCCTAGAGACCCTGCATGCTCAAACGCGTGACGGGCTTGTTTGTGACCGCATTAAAGCAGTACTTCTTGCATCTGAAGGCTGGACCGCGGCAATGATTTCTCAAGCATTACGGATAAATGAATCAACGGTCCGCCGTCACCTTGCCGATTACACCTTGTCAGAGAAGCTCAAGTCTGAAAATGTCGCGGTTCACAAAGCCTGTAATCTGTTGAGCAAACCGCAGAGTTAATTGCCCATTTAACTCAGACTCAGGCAACCAAAATCTCACACGGCTGGATATGTACAGGGCAGGACAAAGCCAAAGAAACCAACGGCAGTCGTAGGCGGCGTAAACTGATTGTAAGCTTACGGCAGCATAGCTGAACTTAATCAACATAGTCTGATTTACTAAATTAGCGCGAGCATTCGCTGCTTTTTCATGGCATTTGGCGACCATCAATCTAGTTTTTGCTTTTCTTGATAGCTGACGCTGCTTACGTCTGAGGTTTTTCTCAGCACGCTTTACAAATCTTCGGTTGGCTATCTTTTTGCCATTCGATTCGATGGCGAAATGAAACAGCCCCAGATCAACACCTGTGACCTTGCTTGCAGTGTGAAGTAAAGTTGGTACTTCCACTCCTGATCTGATCCGGCAACACTGGACACGCCACTAAGCTACTTTCTTTAATTCATAGTTTTCTGGCCAGATAGAGCCAGCCCTCGTTGGTTAGCAGTAGAGTAAGAGGCAGAGCGTAGTCGAACTATTTCTCTGCTTCTCCTCTCCGAACCGTACGTGCACCTTTCAGCGCATACGGCTCTCCGCTTAATTGTGGCTAACAGCCATGGCAACATCGCTATAGCGAGACGTGACAGTATTTCTAATTTCATCTCTGAGGTAGGGGTTTGCTTCTGGTGATCGCCATCTAAAGGGTAATTTAGGACTACTCACTAATCTAAATAGTGACGCGCCACATAAATTTCCACGATTGCTTTTACCAAATAATACCCATGTCGTCGCCTGATTTGGTGTTGGACGTTTGATCCATTTCATCATTAACGATTTAATAGAACAACGATATTTTCTAGCCAACCACTTAGCGAGTTTCCAGAAAAATAATACGATCAATTTTGCTGTAAACTTTCGCGGTGTAATCAGTATGTCGATAAAATTGTGCCCAACCCTTAAGTTTGCGATTGAGTTGTTCCACTTTGTCTATCTTGCTACAGCTATGATCTCCTGATAAAGCCTGACTCAATGAATGAGAAAATGCTTTGGCTTTACCGTTTGGAATACCAGACACCACTCGCATATTTCCATTAGGTCCACGCTTTCGAATGATCCTATGTCCGAGAAATATAAAACCGTCATTCACATGTGTAATATGAGTTTTATCCATATTTAACGTGAGTTGCAGCTTACCTTCTAGGAAGTGTCGACATTGGTCCCGAATTGCCTCTGCTTGTTGTTTATTGCCTTTGACAATCACTAGAAAGTCATCAGCATAACGGCAATAAGCAACGGCAGGTTTCCATTGTCTGTTTTCCTCAACCGCAGGTTTTCGCTTGATTTTGATACTGTGGTTCCAGTACCAGCGGTCTTTACGGGCTTTCTTGCTCAAGTAACATTTATCCAAATATTGATCGAACTCATTAAGCATTATGTTTGACAATAACGGAGAAATTACACCACCTTGTGGTACGCCTTCGCTTGTTGCACAAAATAGGTTACGTTCAATATGTCCAGCTTTAATGAAGCGCCAAAGCAAATCATTAAATCGACGGCAGTTGATCCGTTTACGAACACATTTCATCAATAATCGATGGTGAACGGTATCAAAATAGCTTGATAAGTCTCCTTCAATTATCCAGCGACCACTAGGCTCATTGGATTCGGTCATTTGTAGTTTAACCGTGCGAATGGCGTGATGGACACTGCGCTCTGGTCTAAAGCCATAGGACAACGAATGAAAATCATTTTCCCATATCGGCTCCATTGCCATGAGCATGGCACGTTGAACTATTCTATCCCTAAGCGTTGGTATACCTAAAGGACGTAGCTTTCCATTGGCCTTGGGAATATAGATCCGTCTAGCAGGCATCGGTTGATAGTTACCTGACAGCAGATCATCTCTGATCTCATCAAGATAACCAGCCAAATAAGCCTGTATATGAATCTTTGTTATTCCATCAACACCAGGCGTTTTAGCACCTTTTGAAGAAAGCGTTACTTCAGCCGCTTGGCGAAGCCAATGCGGGTGACTGATAAGGCGCAGCAGTCGATTAACGCGACGCGTTTTATCGGTTGCTGTCCATGTTGCTAATTTACGTTGCTGTTCGCTGATTATCAAAGGTCTTCACCTCATTAAGGTCAGGTAATTTGCTGACGCAAATCAATTAAACTGTGTCCCTTCGCCATGTAATGGGATTTCCCCATCTCAGACTACTACGAACACTCCGCCAGCTTGTTTGTCATCAGGGTCATGCTCCCTTAGCATTCAAAACAAACCTTCCCCGGTTTATCTACCTGAACTCAAACATATTGGGGTGGATGCCGATCGCAGTCTTTGACCTTATCGTACTGTAAGGTGATGATGCTTAAACGCAGAATTGTGATTTAACGTTTATCCATTGATATGTACATATTTATTACTCATTAATTCGGCAATAGTGCCCATACATTTAGCACTATTGCAGCACCATATTGCCTGTTAATTCGTGTAGGCAATGGCGACGTTTCAGCCCATAGATGCGGGTTAACCGGTTCATGTTCTTCATCCGTCCAATACTTAGTCTAGAGGAGCATCTTGGCTTAACGAATTCGCCTCACTCCCCGTTGTCAGCGAGTTACATCACCTTATCAGCATACGATAAGTCACTGCCGCTCAGACTCAACTATCTGCACAACCAGATAGTGCCATAAACAATGTAGCTCCTGCCGTAGTGTTCATGTATTTCAGATAGACTCGTGGCTCATTAAAGCATTCCATGCTAGTGCTGAACTCCGGGCACACAATACGTGATGTCACCTACCCATTTCTGGTTGGGCGCATCCGCACTAAAGTTCTGCTCCAGCAAATTTGGGGCCACTGGCAACTGATGGTTGCTATCTGTGGTCACCTTGAACTTACGAGCTGCTTTGGCTTTTAACCCTTGTCTTTTCATGCTGTTCAATATCGTTTTCAGGTCTGCATGGTCGCCATTTTCAGCCAACGCAACCTGAATACGGCGCGCACCGTCACGTTGCTTACCTTGCGTAAAAGCCTTATTGATTTTCTCGTCCAGCGCGGCCCGCCGTAGGGCTTTCTCGCCAGGTTCTTCACCGGTACGACGCCACTGATAATACCCACTTCGCGATACACCAAACACAGCGGCCATGCGCAGCAGGCGGAACCTGTGTTGGTGCTCCAGCATAAATTCAAATGCAGCTACTTTTGATTTTTCGCGAAGTAGGTTGCGGCCTTTTTTAAGATGGCTAAATCCTCAGCCTGATCAGCCAGTTGGCGACGTAACTTAGCTACTTCGGCCGCTAGTTCAGCTTCACGCTGGCTGGTAGTGGATTTTTTCTCTGATGCATTACGCCAGTTGTAAATCTGGGTTTCGTATAGCTTCAACTGCGGTGCTGCTTCGGCCACGCCAACACGCTCGGCCAGTTTCTGGGCTTCGGTTTTAAATTCTGCGGTATAAGTCTTACGGTTCTTTTTAGTTGTCATAGGCACCTCGTTATGTGATTTTACTCACTTAGCGCGGTGTACAGAACTACTGGATCAGATCACAGAAAAGTGTGATTTGGTTGCCTTTGACATTCAGGGATTCACATCATCGCTTTGGCCAACGCGCAATCTAAACCTAAAAGTTGGATATAAATCCTATAATATTCAGTAAAGTGGGAATATAGTCCTGCCTTTCACATGTTAGAGTTGCTTTGATTTCAAAGTTGGACTATATTCCCATTAATGGCTGAATAGTGGGAATATAGTCCCTTTGGTTGGTGATGTGGCTAAGCGTGATTTACACAATGTACTGTTTCCAAAGCAACGCAAAATCCTGACTCATTTTGGTGAGGACTTGTTGTTGGCGATGAAACGACGTGGTTTTACAAAAAAGCTGCTGTGTGAACGTACTGGTTTTGATCATAAAACCGTGAACAAAGTCTTCGCAGGTGATCCGGGCGTTGCCATAGGCACTTACTTAAAAGTAATGGCCGTACTTGGCATGGAAAGCAACTTTGCGGAAATGGCCGCTCATGATGAAGTGGGTATCAAGCTGCAAAACATAAAATTGCTGGAAGGTTCAAGATGAGCCGTGAAATCGTCGAAGTCTATGCCGACTGGCAGCCAATCGAAGCGCCACTGCTAATAGGGCGGCTTACTTATAGCGATTCAAGCCGAGGTGGCGTGTTTAGTTTTGCCTACGATAAAGCATTTTTAACCTCAGCCTGTCGCTTGCAAATTGATCCAATCTTGACGCTTCACTCCGGTGAACTCTACAGCGATGAAGCCGATAAAAACTTTCGCGCATTTCTTGATTCATCGCCTGATAGATGGGGACGTATTTTAATGCAACGGCGTGCGGCGATTGATGCGCGCAAAGGCATTCGAGCAACAAGTCGATTAAACGAATTGGATTACCTGTTGGGCGTGCACGACTCTTACCGGATGGGTGGTATTCGATTTAAGCGAGCAGGCTCGAATGCTTTTTTGGACGACAATTCTGAATTTGCTGCGCCGCCAATGGCTTCTTTGCGAGAGCTAGAGCACGCAGCCATGCAGATTGAAAAAGACGATGACATCGACAGTGACGAGTATTATCGCTGGTTGAAAATGCTGATTTCTCCAGGCTCATCATTAGGTGGTGCAAGGCCCAAGGCTTGTGTCACAGATGAACAAGGCCACTTGTGGATTGCAAAGTTTCCCAATCTAAATGATACCCATGACGTGGGCGCATGGGAGATGGTCTGTTATGAATTGGCTTTGGCGGCAGGTGTTGACATGTTTCCAAGTGAGATCAAGCAGTTTTCGTCACAGCACCATACCTTTTTAACAAAACGGTTTGACCGCGATGGCGAAAAGCGACTGCATTTTTCATCGGCCATGACACAGCTTCAATACTATGATGGTGAACAATTTCAAGGTGCCAGCTACTTAGAGATTGCTGAATTTATTTCCAATTGTGGTGCGCAAACCGAAGCTGATTTAGCACAGTTATGGCGACGTATCGTGTTTAATATTGCGGTGTCCAACACGGATGATCACCTGCGTAACCATGGGTTTTTATTAACAAAGAATGGTTGGAAGTTATCACCCGCTTATGATTTAAACCCGATAGTGGGTAAGCATGGCCTGCATCTGAATATTACCGATACAGACAACGCTCTAGACTACCAATTAGCCTTTGACGTAAAAGACTTCTTCCGACTTTCGCAAACCCAAGCCACGCAAATTTACGATGAAGTATTAATGGCGGTTAAGCAATGGCAAACCGTTGCTAAACGGCTAGGGGTCAGCCGAGCCGAGCAAACCATGAAACAATCAGCGTTTAACGTTTAATGGTGAGCTTACGGCAGCGTAGCTCAACTTATTTCAATTAATAATCAACAGATCCTTATTACGTATCAAAGCGCCTCTGCCAACTGATTTGAACCACTGACTTTTTTGTATCGATCTTGTAATTGTAAACTATACCCTTTTTCTAGTAGCCATGAAGAGTTCAGTACAACACCTTTAGGTGCTATAAAAAAGTAGTTGGTTTATTTTGCTTTGATTTTCTAAACTCGTAGGATAAAAGTAACTTAAAGCTGTGGAACAAGGAGGCGCAAAGGATATGCGCCCTGTCATTGAGAAAGAACTTCTTCATTACGACATCTTGTATGCACTGGATGAAGCTAGGGTACTCGATAACTTGGTTTTTCAGGGCGGAACTTCACAGCGTTTGTGCCGAGAATCAAATCGATATAGTGAATATCTTGATTTTGCAGGAGGTAGGGACTTCAATAGTAAGATGTTAATTGCAATGAAGCAGGTCGTTGAAAAGTATATCGGTAATCGGTATGGGCTTGAGGTGTAGCTCGTAGCATGTTCAGTGACATATGATGCAAATTAGCGACATTTTATGCCGCATTCTCCCGATAAATTTGGCAGGCATCCTCGCCAAATATTACATCTAACTGTTGACGGCGAAACTATTCATGGTGACCCAGAACGTATTCACGAATGTCCGTCCAACCACGAGCCCCTGCAATGACGGCACAGAGTGCACCAAACTGAACATCAAATAATGCTTTCATTTAGTTGTTGCATAGGCCCATTGCACGATTTAATGAATACAGGGGGAGTATATAGCATATAAGGCGCAGCAAAAAGGACGGCCTTCGGCTGGGAGACGCTTTGGCGTTGCGACGCAACTGCTAGAACGCCACTACGTGGCTCTAGGGTTTAGACTCTAGTAGCGATGCGCTTAAGCATTCTACGAATGCTGTTTTACTGCTGCAGTTTATAGATACACTCAGCGCCATCTTTGATGGCTTGTTATATATCCTATCCATACTTATAATTTATGCGCACAAACAACGCGCATGGGTTATTGTTATGAGAAACAAATATAGCAATCAAGTACACAAAAAAGCTACAAATTTAAGCTTAAACAGTGAGTTATTAGCGGAAGCTAAACGCCTGAACATAAATCTTTCAGCGACAATGGAAAAGGCTCTTGAGAAAGAAGTAAAGCATCGCCTAAAAGCCGAATGGTTAGAACAAAATGCCCAAGCGATTAACGCTTGCAATGAATTGGTTGAAAAACAAGGCTTATTTTCTGATTCTTACCGAGTATTCTAATGTCACAGTTTGCCTTATACCAAAACCACGATAAGAGCACTGCAATTGCATATCCTTACTTTGTTGATGTTCAAAGTGAATTGCTTAATATCTTGAATACTCGGTTAGTTATTCCGCTAACACCTGTCGAACTATTGGAGAAAAAAGCCCCTAGGCATTTATGCCCTGTGATCCATATCGATGAGGGCGACTTCGTGATGTTAACTCACCAAATGGCAAGTGTACTAACGAAGATTTTACGTGAGCCTGTCAATGAGTTGAGTAGTTTCAGGGATGAGATCGTAGCGGCTATCGATTTTTTGATTACTGGCATATAACAGAAGCTGGAGCGTTGCTCGAGATGTATGGACTCCTTTGGCTAATCTTTGAATCGATTAAGACCGTATCCTCTTAGTGGGAGGGAGTCCATACATCTAGGAACGCCGTTTTACCGCTGCAGGTTACTGAACGGGCTCCGCCCGGACGGTGAGCTTGCGAGCGTTCAGTCAACCGTCAACGTCTTTGCTTTTCCTCCCATCTTATTTTCTCTGACTGTTTTTGCGTTTTTTAGGTGTCATTAATTAGTATTTTTCTTAATTACTGAGTACTGTAGGTTGCATTAATTAGCTGTTTTATCTATTTTTGAGTGCTATAGTGTTCATTAATTGTCGTCTGCTTTTAGGGGTTAGGTAATGCAAATTTTAACGGTGCAGATGAACATTGCCGGAGAATGGCGTGATGTTGCTTTGGTGGAGTTTTATGCGCCAGATAAGGGCACTGGCGGGCCATGTGTATTAAATTATGAGATTGAACATGTCACGTCTTACTTCCATCAATTTGCGCAAACTGCAGTGAGTGTATCGTTACCCGTTGATAATATCCCGTTGCGAAGCCCTCACTGGCATCGTTTTTTAGAAGATATTATGCCAGCAGGTTCCAGCCGGGATTATTGGGTTAAGCGGCTTGGATTGCAGGATTTGCCTAATTTGGAACGTGATTTCCAATTGTTGAAATATGGAACTATCGCGCCAATTGGCAACTTACGTATAAAAGAATCGGTGCCTGAAAAGGCTAAAAGATCATTACCTGTTACCTTTAGTATCGCTGATGTCAGTGAGTTGCAGATTGATTTTATTGAGTATGCCCAGTCTCGCGGTGCAGCAGCAGGTGGCGCTTCCGGCGCAGGCGGGGCCGCACCTAAGTTATTAGTGCGATTAAATGCGCAGCAAGATGTTTGGATTGATACCTTTCAAGATGATCCGCGTAATCTCGATCAGCCTTATTTAGTTAAGTTTCCAAGGGGTAAAACCACTCTGGATGGCGATATTTTGCGAGCAGAGTATCATTTTTATCATGAGCTTACACAATTGGGCTTTGAGACTATTTCCGTTGAGTCGATGAAGCTTATTGAAGCTGAACGTGGCCCTTCTTTATGGTTGCCACGCTTTGATTACGGTGTTGAGGCGGGAGCAATGGTGAGTTATGGCATGGAGTCGGTTTATGCCATTTTAGGTGAGCCGACAGCAAAGCCTTTGCTACATGCCGATGTGATTAGACGGCTTTTGGCCGCGTTTAATAAAAAAGAAAATTATGGTAATACCAGGACGCTACTCGACGTTGAGGCTGAGCTTGAAGGTAAGAGTGGCATTGAGGCGTTTGTGATTGAATGGGTACGTAGAGATTTATTAAATATTGCCTTTGGAAATTCAGATAATCATGGCCGAAATACCTCTTTTATCAAGTATGGAAACCGCGTCCAGCTGGCACCCATTTATGATTTTGCGCCAATGAAAGCAGATTATGAGATGATCACTCGTACCTTTACCTGGGGTGAGGGAATGGAGTTAGGTGGCGTGTATAACTTTCCTGCAATTGCAGAACATTTATCTGATTTACTGTCGCCTAATGAGTTAATGAGCGCTTTGAATGAAACCGCTGCTCGTTTGCTTGGTCTTGAGCAACGTTTACGTCAGCGGGGTGTGCCAGAATCGATTCTTGCGCATTCGGGAATTGGTTTTGCCACGTTAGAAGCGAGAATGCAGCAATGGGGGCTATTATGACGGTTTCATCTAATGTTGCAACGGATTCGATTGAAACAAAAGGCAGAGGTGGTCGAAAAAAAATTTCGGTTAATCGAAAGCCTTTGACCCTTAAAGATAGGGAAGATTTATTATTAGCCGCTACATTGGATCTCTTTTCGGGGAAAAAGACTCAAGGTCAAGTACTTAAATGGCTGAGAGTTGAGTTGTTATCACTGAGCCAGGACCAATATGCCAAAATGGTTGGCGTTAGCCGTAAAGCATTGTCTGATATCGAAAGTGATAAAGGTAAAAACGGTGTTGAGTTGATTAATCGAGTTTTTAGCGGAGTCGGGTTTCGTATAGCATTAATGCCAAAGGATAGTGTCGTGCTGAAAATGGCGGTAGAGGCGATTTAGAAGCTAAGATCTAGAACGCCGCAAAGCGACGACTGCCTGGGTGCAGATGCAAGTCAGGAATTAGATTGCCAAGCCCATGCTTTAATTGACATGGTGAACCCCGTTTAACATTAGCTATATGCCAACACTTGCATCCCCGCAAAACGAGGAACAATTTTCCGTCCTACGCTGAATGTGCAATGTAGTCATTGACTGCATTTTCTACCGCTGCATTCAAACTAATGCTTTGCGATAGCGCAATTTCATTAAGTCGAGCGTGAACCTCTGGCGAGATCCGAACGTTGAATTTGCCAGAGAAGTTTTTGTAAGGCTCAATGCCACGCTCCTGACACATCTCTAAAAAAACGCTTAATGACTTCGTGCCCTCGGCTTCCAATTGAGCGACGCTTTCACCATAGAAATCCGCGCCGCCGTTTAAGCCTACGAACTCACCACGGAATGTTTCAGCGTCTGGATCATAATCAATAAAGGCTTTTACCCCGTTGATCATCATAAGATTTTTCATGCTTTCACCCCGTTCCTTTCTAACCATTTTTTGATGCTTATCACTGCGTCTTTGTCAGTTTCTTTCTGAGGATGTGGGCGGTGATATACCTGAACTTCACCAAACAGCACCACACCAACTCGAGACCCCTCACGCTCTTCAATGTCAGCCCCTAGAGCAATAAACAGCGCTTCAATATCAGACCACTTGACGAAGGGCGGTTTTGCTAACGAGAACAGTTTACTCAAGCTGCTTTACGCGGGTATATTGAAGGCCTCTGAGCGCTGGACTCACCCCATCCAAAATTGGAATTTGACGCTATCACAGCTCTCAATCCATTTTGAGGGGCGCTTAGAAAACCATATCGATCTGTGAAATTAACCTGACACAGAATTATGAACAGCCTCAATTTAGCTCAAATCTAATCTGACGGAGTCGTCAGAAAAAACGAGTAATTGTCAGAGCAGATCTGAGCGTGTACACCGTTATCAACCAGTATTTGATAAGACAACAGTCGATCAACAACCCTGCGACAGCACAATAATGAGGGCAGGGAAGTGTCTCAAATGGCCATTTTTAGCAAAGTAAATGTCTCAGCGCTAAAGTGATTTATGCTTAAGATGCTGAATTTTATTTGAAAAAACCTATAGCAATGTGTGAGTTTATTAGGGTGCACATCATCATTAGATGAAGCGCTATTGATGCTTAACCCGTTACCGAACAATGCCTGAATCGTTCACTCCTTACGGTAAGCTAAGCGTGATGTTTATCGTCAATCAATGGCACGCATGCGCCTCTGTGTTCGCTCCGCCTTGCACAGGTAGCATTCTTCTTGCACCCCGTACTTAAAAAGGTCACGTTGCTCTACAGGTAAAGTTGTATACTTTCGGGCTTTTTATTTTTCTAACCTTTTACTTTGGGATAGGCGATATGCGAATACTCATTACCGGTGGTGCAGGGTTTATTGGATCGGCATTAGTGCGAATGCTGATTGAGCAAACGATGTGCATCGTGATCAATGTCGATAAGTTAACCTATGCCAGTCATCCAGAGGCTTTAGCGGCTATTGCCGATAGTGAGCGCTATCATTTTGTGCAGGCAGATATTTGCGATAGGGCAAGGTTAGACCAGGTGTTGCAGCAATTCCAACCCGATCTTGTGATGCATTTAGCGGCCGAAAGCCATGTGGACCGTTCAATAGATGGGCCCGCGGAGTTTATTCAAACCAATATCGTGGGAACTTACACACTGCTCGAGGCATGCCGTAGTTATTATCAAACTTTAGGGCAAGCACAACAGCGCCGTTTTCGATTGCACCATATTTCCACCGACGAGGTTTATGGCTCCCTTGGAAAGGCGGGGCTATTTAGTGAAACCAGCGCCTATGATCCTAGTTCTCCTTATTCTGCCAGCAAGGCATCGGCGGACCATCTTGTTCGCGCCTGGCATCGTACCTATGGTTTACCGATAGTTATTACTAACTGCTCTAATAACTATGGCCCTTTTCAATACCCTGAAAAGCTGATCCCTTTAATGGTGAATAATGCGTTATTGGGAAAACCACTGCCCGTTTACGGCAATGGCCAGCAGGTGCGGGATTGGTTGTATGTGGATGATCATGTTAAGGCGTTATTTTTAGTCGCCACTGAAGGACAACTAGGGGAAACCTATAATATTGGAGGCTCAAATGAATACACTAATCTTGCTGTGGTGCAGCGAATTTGCGATCTCTTAGAAGAGTTAGTGCCCACTCATCCGCAGTCTCTGACAATGAGTGGCATGGGGTTTCGTGATTTAATACAACATGTTGCTGATCGTCCTGGCCATGATGTGCGCTACGCCATTGACGCGAGTAAAATTCAACGTGAATTAGGTTGGCAACCACTCGAATCCTTTGATTCAGGCCTTAGGAAAACGGTCGAGTGGATAGTGCAAGCGGTCTAAAAACCACCGCGTAATTGATGTCAGAGTACTTTTAGGATCTAATTTAATTTGATAAACCTAGTGCATGTAATTTGTATCGACATACCACCGCTACCGTAATGTCAGAAAATGGTGCCGACATTCGCTATATCCAAGAGCAGCTAGGCCATGCAGATATTTCGACAACACAAGTCTATACCCATGTGACGATTGGTAAGCTAAAGGAGGTTTATCATCTACGCACCCGGCAGCACGAGAGGGGGAATGAACCTTGAAGAGTGTTGGTGATGATGCAGAGGAAATAGGAAAAGCCCCTAACGGGGCTTTATTCACAAAACCAATGAATTACACTGCCATGGATTTGGCTTCAATAATCATTTTATTCTGTGACTCAGTCGCTTTCTTGATAACTTGAGTATACACACGTTTTTTCTCTGCTGAACTTGCGTTCATAACAAAGGCTGAAAGCTTGGATGTAGTAACATTAATTTTAGCTGTATTGGTCGACATAGATTTCTCACATAAAACAGCCTAAAAAATAGGCTCAGGTGGCAAGTTTAGCAGTCTTATTAATTCTGTGCGAGAGTATTTTTTCTTTATATGATGCTGAACATCCGTAATGTTATCATGGTAAATACGAGTGCTACCATCATTGTTCTTTATCAGTAAATCTATCTTGATTGCCGCGCCATATTTGGCTTTGACTTGCCGGACTACCTCTTGCGAATTTAAGAATTGATCGATAAATGTAGTAGGTAAAATGCGTCTGCCTTCAAGCTTTTCTCTTGCTTGGACAAACTCCCAGGCTAGTGTAGGTTCTTGATAAACAAAGATGATGAGCACGGCTCGATTTCGCTTTAGTGAGCGCTCGATATTTTTACAAGCGATATCAAAGTTTGAAAAAGTACCATCTAAGATGAAACTTTGGTTGTTGTTAAAAATTCTGTCTAGGGTTCGTTCAACAATAAGGCTGACAGCTTTCTGAAAGAGGAATGAATTTTCACCAGTGTACTCTTGGAAGAAGACTCTTAGCTCATCAGGGTCAAGCCTAATAATTCCCGTTTCATCAAACATTTCAAGAAACGCTTTTGAAGCTTCGGTTTTTCCAGCGCCAGGAGAGCCGCACATAAAAATAGACACAGGTTGTTGATCAGCTGGAAACTTGTCTAAATCGGTCAGTTCTCGAGCTATCCGAGTACGATTTGCTTTCGCATAGGTGACCGCTTGAGTTTCAATTTCTGTTTCTTGCTCTGTCATAGTCAGTGATAACGTTACCAGATTTAAACAACATGATATCAGCCAACTCAAGTTGAGTATAACTTACGGGGTTTTACAGCATGTTTTCGTTGCGCATGAGTTTATCAAATGCGTTGCCATCGCTTCGAGATGCGTTTGCAACATAAGGTGCATAGACATCAAATAATAACCGAGTATCACTGTGGCCAAGCATTTGTGAGATATACAGTGGATTTTCTAGGGCTGCGATATGCAGCACTGCCGCGGTGTGACGAGTTTCATAAGCTCGTCGACGTTTCAGTCCCGCTTTAATGAGTGTCGGGTACCATAATTTTTTGCTAACAAAATGGGTATCCAGTGGCGCATCTGATTTGCCAGTAAACACAAAGCCTGACTCTGACAATGCCAAATTTTTAATGCGTTTAAAGGCATCGTATACCGTGTCACACATCTTAAGATCACGCCTAGATTTTGGTGTTTTCACATCACATACTTCACCATTCACCCAGTTTTGCCGTATGCGAATTAAGCGGTGATTAAAATCAACATGTTGCCACTCTAATCCATGTATTTCACAGCTGCGCATGCCGGTCCAAAACCGAATGATGAAGTAATCTTTCCATTCGGGAGGGACGTGGGATAGGAAAAGTTTAACCTCCTTTATCGTCATCGGATGAGACTCAGCCTTTTCTTCTTTAAGTGAGCGATAGCGTCTCAATGGGTATTCAAATTTATATTCTTCTGCCGCGAGGCTTACCATGGAGACGATGGGCCACAGTAAGTTATTAATGCGCCGATTAGATAATTGCCGGGTATTATCTGCCTTTACCATTTGCATTAACTGCTGACGATAAAAATCGATCTGCGATAGGGTGATCTCATTCATCAATGTATTGCCAAATTGTGGGATCAGATACTTATCTAAAACGTTTTGCATGGTGTTTCTATAGCTATTTTTCCACGTCGCCTTTTTGCGTTCAAACCACTGATAAGCAAAATCATTGAAAAATGGATATTCACGATCAGGATGTTTTTCACGCTGCAACTGCTCAAATTGAGCGACTTTTTTACTTTTGGGGAAATAGTCACGGTATTGGAAGCAGCCTAAGTCTATCTCCGCGTTCATTTTTTTGAGTGTTGTCTTGGCAGTTGCAAGGTTTTTAGGTGTGGCCAGCATTTTTGTGCCTTCACGAAAACGGCAGCCATAAAGATGCATGTCGAACTGAATACGCCCATTGGGACGTACACGAATATGAGCCATAGGTGGCCTCCATCAAATAGCACTGTCCCTATCCGATGGAATTCGTTAGAATTTCGCAATCGGCTGGGTCTGTGTTAATAGCTAGTGCAGCCGGTACGGGGGAGAGTGGTTGCAGCCGCTCTCTCCCAACTGCTTATTTATTAGGTTAACCGCACTTTTACATCGCGCAACTCAACCTGAAATGTCCCTTCCAATAGTTGCAGTTTGCCAACTATTGGTTAAAAACACACCTATCAATATAACCAATACTGTTTATTTGTCCAGTGGTTTATTTTAAATTGCTGTGCTTTTTAAATTGACCATTTACCAATGAAAATTGTTGAGCATTTTAGCGTAAGCTTGTTGCCGTCATTTACCCCACTTCACACACAACCACACGCAACCGTATTCAGTTTACTGTTTGAGAGCTTACTTAATCATCGGCAAACCCATATTCATCGATATTGGCTAAATCGCCACTGTTTTCTGTGATGTTTTCGGAATGCTTATTGTTCGGTTTAGGTGCTAAATCAGGATGAGTCGTTGGCGAATAAACACGAGCGTTCTTGAGTTTATCTTCTGTTTGGTTTTCTGTCGTGTCGGTGTATTGCGCATGCGACTCTATGTCATTAACTGGAGTATCAATTTCGTCTGGCACATCGCTTGGTTGTTCGGCAAACAAATCGAGTTCTCCTTGGCGCGATGGCGGCAAAATGTAGCGGTCATCGTAAGTGTTCAGGTACTCGTTTTTCAATTTTTGATATGCAGCTAACTGTGATTGTTCTGATACTAAGTTAAGGCTATCAAACGGTGACATATCTTCTGGTTTATCAAAGAAATTGAGTTTCAGTTCACCATTTTGATTTTGAGTTAACGTAATGCGGATCTCGCCTCCTTTAGCAAAAATTTTTAATTTCATGTCTTTGAGAGTGCGAGGCGAATAGGAAAATAATAATGCGTTGTGATTATGAAGGTGTTTAACGCTGACTTCGCGAATGAACTCCCGACGTCCGGGCAACATGCATGAGAATAACCTGTTGCTGTCAAACAGTAGCATCGCAGTATTGAGCGATCTAACGCTGGTTTCTTTTAAGATCATGTTATTTAACTGTTTGAAATCGTATAAATTAGATGCAAATTCAAGGAGTAACGTGCTTTCCTGAGTTATTTTTCGATGAAATTGCTCTATGCCTTCCAGAGAGATACTTTGCGTGTGCTGGTCAGTTTTAAACGTGAGTAGTTCTCCCTCTAAGCTAAACGCTATGCTGCCTGTTTCAGAGTTCATGTACAGCGTTTTAAGCGTTTGGCTTGCGGCTTCAGTCAAGGGGAGGGTATGAGGTAAGTCGATATTGTCTTGTAATCGTTTGGTCGTGACTTCACCATTTTTCTGGAAGCGGATCTCTTTTTCATTTTTTCTAAATTCAACAAAATCAAAAGGTATGAGTGAATTGGTTGAATTGATAATGTCAACAATCGAGCGTCCGTTCAGCTCATGATAAGCACGTTGAGTATTGGCCACCTGATATTGAATATGATTTTCATGAGCAGCGTCTAATTCAAAACGGGACATTGGGAAATGTATTGAATCATCAATCTTTTTGTCGTCTCTGAGTAATAAACAATACTCGATATTGATGTATTTGCCATTTTTGTACCTGAGCTCAAAAATATACTGATTGGCTAGGGTATTAAACTCTTGCTGTTGCTCTTTCATGCACATGAAAAAATCGAAAGGGATTGAGAATTCAGCATTCTTCAAACCATGGCCTTTTTCGAGAGGTATTTCAATTTGTCCGTATTGACCAGGGGCACCACCAATAAGGAGCATACGGCTGTTATCGCTGTCGATAAACACACTGATACATGCATCCGAATGATGTTTGTCTAGTGCATTTATCATATTGATAAACAAGGGAGATTTTATTTTCGGGATTAATATCTTTGACATAATACACCTAGTTGTTCTGTTGAAAGTGTGAGAGATATAGCTGTGTTTGTTGAACGACAAATTGCAGATCCACTAACTTAGCGTGCTGCTTATGAGGGTTTAGTTTGGTTTCACTCAATTTGGGCGTCAGAGTGATGGTCAGTTCGCTTTGACCAACAGGTTGTTTTTGAAGCGTTATTGTTTCACCCGATTGAGCAAAATGGTCTTTTAACCTGTTTAATAGAATGTCGATTTTTGTTTTTCTATTCACGGTTAACACAAAGCTGGGCGCTAACCAGCGCCACAGTGGCTGACGAAATACTGCTGCAAAATGTCGTGCATTTTTGACATTACACGCCAAGGTTAATGTTAATGCTGGATGTATGCCGTTGCTTAGCACGATTGCTGGCAAATTACTGAGTGCTGTGATTTGCGCTTTGGTCATTGGCAAGAATTGATATTTGCCTGGAGATTGCGAGATTTGGCTTAATAACGGCCAGTTAACCTCTTTTACTTTTCGCATTTCAAGAAATAGATATTGAAGAAAGTCATGAGAAATTTTGTTGGCGTTACCAAGCCATTTTTGATGATACTTGACGGTGTCTTGTGCAATCGAGACTGTATGAAAATCGCTGAGCGGCTTTTGGGCGACACTATTTTTATTCGTCTTAAATAGATGTTGTCTCAGTGCTGTCTCTGTGAGTAAGACGTGGTTTTGACGCTTCTGGTTAATGTCTTTTGCTTGGTAATCAGGGCTGATTAAAGCGAGTTGACGTGATAGATCATTTGAGTCGTTTTTTAACCCCAGCAAATATCGCAATTCACTATGCGAGAATTCTCGAGGCTGTGATTCACCAAAGCCTGGCCGATAGAATGGGTAAAGCCAGTCTATATCGTGCAGATAGGACCATCGAGTTGTTGCATAGTACTCGTGTCCGATTTGACGAGTCATTTCATCTAACAAAATCCCATCATTGCACAGTGAAAATGGTTGCCCTTCAAGCCAATAGTCAAATCGCGCAGCAAGCACGTCATCATGGAGTAAGCGTTTCATTTGCTCTGTATTCGTGGTTTGCTGTGGCGGCAGATTGTATGCAAGGTGCAGTGCTTGCAGCATAAATAAATGTACACCGCTATGACGCAGGTGATGAAACCGCGCTTGCTGGCCGCATATTGCTTTGATGCATTTAGTGGCAGGTAATAAGTATTGCAACTGCCGTGAATGGTATGGCTCATCCGTGAAGCCGATCAAATGCTGGTGAGGTTCACAAAGCTCACTGTTTTTTATCACAATTCTGACTAAAATCGCGAATTCTTCCGGTATGACTGTATAGACGACGCGTGAATGTTTGCTTTTGGTCGTCCCCTCCTTAGTATTTGTGATATTGAAACGAAACAATTGTTTATTCGCTGGATCAACAAATACATCCTTTAAACGAAGACGCAGTAACTCTCCTCGGCGCAACATTGCGAAATAGCTGATAATGACAGTGACTGCGCAAAATAACCTCTGCAATAACCCCCCGTAGGGCGGCGCGATGAGCTTTGCGACGATTTCATGCAACTGTTCTATTGAGATCCGAAATGGATCAACACCTGGAGGGCTGAGTGGTGGTTCGAACTGGCTAATGTCTAAATGGTCTGTGAGTGATTGGTGACGCATAAAGCGAAAAAAATACAGCATGATCAGTTGCTCTGTTTCAGTCGCTAAATTGTCATAAATGTTGTGGCTCCATTGTTGTAGTAGTTCTTGGTCTATTGCTTGGTCATAACTGAGCGGGCTCGTGAGTTTTAATTGAATATTGCAGTATTTTTTGATGGTGCTGTCTGCGAGTTTTTGCTTTTTTACCCCACCGAAATTGATGAGTTCTAACGTGTATCGATAGAGCATTGTTGGCAGGATATTGTCTACAGGCCAATGACTAAGGTCATGGACACATTCTGTAATCTTATTGCGATTATTTTGCAGTTCGAGGTGCGGCCATTTCTTCGAGGCTTGATTGGCTTTAGGTATTGCGGTAACTGCCATTTCGTCATAATCGATGCCATAAATTCTCACTAATTGTCGTTGTTGGTCCTTCTTGTCAACCGAGACTAAAGGGGTTGCGACATGACGTTCTGGGTAACTAATATCTTTTAAGAATGTAGGAACGGCATGATCGCGATAGTGCCAAACGGCTTGAAAAAGGTGCTGGTAATGACGAGAGACCTGAGTTGATATGGAGAATGACGTTAATAAGGTTTCTAATCTTTTTAGCAACTGCTTTTTAGTTAGCTTGCTATGCGAATATGCCTGATATTCCGTCAATGATTGATAGACAAATAAGGGCAGGTGATACCGGCTTGATTTCGGTAGATCGTCTTGATTAGATGACTTATCTAAGTGTTTGATATTAAGATATGTTTGTCTTTCAATACGCTGAATGCTTTCTTTGTCGTTAATGATGTTGACGAGATGTGCAATGGTTAGTGGCGCAATTTCAAGTGCAATAATCAATGCCATAAACTCAGCTGACAGTGCGGAGCGCTGTTGCAAGAACTGAGCTTTGACGTTTTCATACTCTGCTTGCAGTTTAAATGCATCATTTGCTTGAGCGGTGATGCGTTCATACCATCTTAAATCAGGATCTGGCCAAGGCAGCTTTTCAATCTCAGGAGTTTGCCACTTCAGTGCTTCTTTGAGGTAGACAATAATGGCTTCTAGCGCACGTTTATAGTGACGTTGCTTGCCTGTAGGTACAGATCTGATGATTTTATTGATGACTTGTAAATCTTGAAGAGTGATTTCACGACTATTGGGTTGGCTGATTAATATGTGAGTCGGCTTTTGAGCTGAAAGGTTTGAGGCTTTGAGTGTTGGGTTCGGCCACTGGCTGATCACCCAGCTAATGGCATCTATGCCAGCGTTTGACAAGCCCTGACGTTGGTGATAATTGTAAATCTCAACAGGGTTTAATTTGTTGAATAAACTAGACATATTTCAACTCCTTTAAGCCGTATCGAGCCGGCAGACTATCAAGAAATAAGTCTTGTTGTTTTATGCTTGCTGGAAATGTATGGTCACTGCCCAGATGTTCACCGTACTCCGCGTGTCCCATTAAGCGATCAATTTGGTGTGTTGTCAGTTTATGTATAATGCTGGTAGCGGCACTTTGCGCAAATTGATGACGCAACACATAGGGGACAATGCCATTGGCTCTTTGATGTAAAAATTGTCGCAGCGATTTTGCTGATATTGCAGTCGCTTGATTATTTGCATTATATAAACTCCATGCCCAGGGAAGATCATTGATCACATTCAACTTGGAACTGAGTTGTTGTTGCAACGAGATGTAATGCAGAATTTGTTGTCTCAGATAGTCACAAATTCTGATTTCGCGTTGAAAGCCTTTATCAGATACTGTCGTGCGGCGGTAATCATAGTGTGATTGTTTATTGATAGAGATAGCATGGGTAGGGCGCATGCCCGTAAGCAGTATAAATAACAGCGCAGTATGGTTAGCGCAGAGATTGTGATAATGAATTAAAGCGGCTTGACCAGCTTTGTTTTCAGGCTTAGATGAAGTTATCTCGTCATGAAGATGACGAAAAATCGCAACAATCTCACTCTCGGGTATAAGTCGACTACTGCCGTAGCACACAGACTCGTCTGCGTATTTTTCTAAGTCGTTACCAACCCATTTACTATGAAAACTCACACCCACTTTTGAGCTTGTAATGTCAGCAGGAATGTTTCTTTTGGCGTTATCATTTAATAGCGAAATGTTGGGAAGTGTGGCTTTACCTACTTTTGAACTCGACGAGAATGTGAGTGTCAGCAGTTTGCTCACACCTAGAGAGTTTGCATGAGTGAATAATCGACTGAGATACCGATCTTGTGCGTGAAATAGCTCAGCGCGAACTTGTTCACTGTTTTTTTGCTGATAAACCGCGGCATGGCGATGGTGCCGTATATCAGTAGGTAATAATAATGATTTAGTTAAACTAGACAGTTTATTATCTGTGCGAATACAACTTGTTATGTACTTAAAAAACAATTGCTTTCTTATTGCTGGAAAGTGTTCGATCTCAGCAGGTTTTCGCCATTTGGCCATGAGCAGATTAAGCAATTGTTGTTTTTCAGCTGCCGTTAGCCATGAAACGTTATAGCTGTGATTGCTAACGAAGGGTTTGAAAATGTGGATTAAGCTATTAGGGATGGGTTGCCATTCGAATTTTTTCTCGCCGTTTTGAGTAATGGTTGCACGCGCGTAATAGGTCCAGGACTTGCCATCCTCAAACTTATGATTTTTGAATCGATGTGCTTCGCATGTATCACTGTTTTTCACTTTGTGGCAGTCGGGAATATCATCTACTGTGAGAGGCTTTTCATTGGCGTGCAGGAGAAAGTCATCTAACTGCTGAGTAAGCCACAAATACAACAAAACAACTAATAATTTGCCTGAGTTGGTTTCATGACTCTGTTTTTCGGCTTGGTAAAACATCTTCATTAACGCTGTGTTAGTACCGAGTCTATCGGGCATGACACCGCCGGAATTTTTTAGTCTATGACTTTTAGCATTAGCTTGTAGCTTTCCCATTACTCATATCCTTTTCCGATATCTGAGGTATGAATCGCACTGGGAGAGAGTTGCGTTAAGTGAGCTAGTTGCATTTTAGATACAACTGGGGATTCTGCTTGTTTTGCAGCTTGAATTTGATGAGCCTGCGTAATACGGCATCGTGCATACTTTGGGTAAGATAATGAAGGTGTAAGCGTGTTTAATGTGCTGATGACATGTGGAATAGTGCTTTCATTTAACGCTACTTGAAGTGCAACAAAAGAGGCGGAGGTGCGGTTCTGCGGGACACACTGTTTAACCTTTTCATTTGCCAGCAGTCTCACAAGTGCTGGGTGTTGGTGCTGTGAAAATAAATTGGGCAGTACTTTTTTAGATTTCTCGATACTCATAACCCTGTCTCTTGATCAGATCTCATAGCGTTTTTCCGGCTTCAAAAAGGGCTTTGGCTAATCGATAGCCCTTTACTTGAGCCTGAAGATCATCCCATCCTTCCCAAATCGTGGTCCAGCTAGCCATTCCCGTGCGCTTGCTATCATTAAAGCCGCCTAATTTCGCCAGAGACTGATAGGCCCACTTCATCTTTGGTGCCTCTTTGCCTTTGTGCGCCCTTGGCTTGTAGAGCGCCATCAGTACTCGCCATTCATCATCCTCAAAAACACTGCTGCTGCTTTGATTTTCCATGCCCAGGGCTGCTTCGACCTTGCCTCTTTTTCTCAGATAGACTGGCAGACTCATCACTTCCCTTAGTTGCAGTAGCCGCACACCGATAAAGCAAAGTATAGAGGCCGCTCGCTCAAGATTATCTGGCGAGGTCATCCGTAATCTTTCTACCCCCGCGCCAGTTTTCCACGCTTTATGAAAGTCCTCTATCCGCCACCGAGTGGTATAAATATCAATCACATGAAGTTGCTGCGCCAGCGTGTCAATCGGCTCACTGGTCAGGAGCATCCAAGATAAACCCGCTTCACCTTGGGGCGAATGGCATTCTTGCGCATACACCACATTAAGCAAGTGCTCTTTGCCATTATGTTTGACATTCACCGCACTGGCTTTGAGAGTGAGCTTGGCTGTTCGCGAAGGACGATTCTTGCTTTTACCACTGGCTTCCTTCATCCCTTTTTGTGGGATGGTGATGGTGTATCCGCCGGTAACGGGATGGCTGTCCATGTGCTCAAACAGCTTAGCCTCGGAATCAACAAGGTTTCTGGCATGTTTTGCTCGCACCACAAACCGTTCACTATGTGACTGTTTATCCGCTAAATAACTCATGATATCCGCTTCTCTATCACACACTGAGATCACTCTCGACATGTGAGACTGCAAGCGTTGTCGCGTAAAATAAGATGCATCGGCCCATTTACCGCTCTCTTTTTCATCGGCCTCGTTGGGATTGTCAGGTCGACACCACCAATCTTGGTGGATCAAGCCCAAGGTCCGAGAAGTATAGCTATCCAGCAGCAAGACAGAATGAACCCACCACCCACGAGACTTATCTGTAGGTTTACCTAATTTCCCTAATTCAGGCGCCACACTGTGCTTATAACTCAGGGCTGTTGTGTCTTCTAGAGCAAGTATTTCATCCACATTTTCAACCGCTTGGGTTGTGCGAGCAAAACCGGCGACTCTGATCATAGATGGGCTAACATTATCATTGCGGATCAATCGATAGGCTCCTTCGAGTTTGGCATCTTCACCATTACATGATCTGGCAACCGATTTGCCGCTGCCAACCGCCATATGTTCAGCAACGACGGTTAACCTTGCCGCTCTTCGTTTATCACCTAGCTCAGCATGATGAAAGTGATCGGCTGCCCATTGGCTCGGGTTAAAAATTGACATGGAAAATGGTGAAGTAAATGAATTTGCATGATCAGATCATCGGCAGTCAAGAGAGTTCCGTTTTTTTACTAATTATTTGTGTAGAAGAGACAGGGCATACCCAGTCCTATGACTTTGTTCATCACTTTCACACCAGCCAGTGCCTCGCCGACTTGGCCGTTGTAGTCCCGCAGGCTCAATTTCGGGCTAATCAGTTGCTTGTAACGATACATAGCTGTTTCTGACAGGGAGCGTTGGTGATAGTCATTCTCTTGTTTCCATTGTTTGAGTTCATCACTTTTCAGAGCGCTGACGGCCTCGTTTCTGGGATGACCTTCTTCCCAATAACCTGCATTTTTTCGCGGCGGTATCGTAGGTTTACACCCTCTGCGTTTCAGCAGCTTATGACATTTTTTGGTGTCATAAGCACCGTCAGCTGACACTTGTTTTACCTTGCGCCTTAGTGGGTTTAATAACGTTGGGAGAACCTCACTATCTGCCACACTCTCTAAACTGACTTCGGCTGCGATGACTTCATGTGTGGCCGCATCTATCGCAAGGTGCAACTTACGCCAAGTTCGGCGTTTTTCCTTACCATGTTTACGCATTTTCCATTCACCTTCGCCATATACTTTCAGTCCTGTGGCATCGACAACTAAGTGAGCAATCGCGCCTCGGCAAGGGGGGCGGTAGTTAATTTTGACTGTCTTTGCCCGCTTGCTGATGCAGCTGTAACCAGGTGAAGTTAATTGCAGACTCATCAAACTAAACACTGAGTTGAGAAAACCTTCTAGTGCTCGCAAGGGGAGATTAAACAAACCTTTGAGCATTAAGGCGGTTTCTATCGCCGTGTCACTGTATTGAAATCCCCGACCTCGACCACCATGGTGTTCAGTGTGACACCAGAGGTTGAGCGCCTGCTCGTCTATCCAAAAAGTCAGTGAGCCTCGGTTGGTCAACGCCTTGTTATATTCCGGCCAATTGGTAATGCGAGATTTAGATTTGCCCATCTGATAGCGGTTCCTGCGTGGTATTCACAGGATCTGATCGCATCTGAGACGGAAGGTTCATTCATTTAGGCAACAACGCCGCTGGAACTTGTTAAGAAAATCTACAGCGAACCTTTATCGGATAAAGAGTCGGAACAACTTCAAAAGCTGATTTCAAAAGAGCAGACCCGGAAACCAACCAAGGCTAAGCCAAGAAAAACTGACGAAGAAATAAAAGATGAGTACTTCCTCAAGAAGATTAGTTCTGCCATAAAAGATGATTCTTCGGCTTTAATTAAAGCATGCGGGAATACCGCAGATATTGCGCTTTCAGGCAGAATGGCAACGTCAGGGTTGATGAGTACAATTGATGGTGCTATGTCCATTGCCCATGCAATTACCACACATACAGTTGATTCAGATATTGATTGGTTTACTGCTGTAGATGATCTTCAACCTCTTGGCTCAGGGCACTTGGATACACAAGAGTTTTCAGCCGGTGTATTTTATCGTTATGCCAGTTTAAATCTGGCACAACTGCAAGAAAACTTAGGCGGAGTAGACCGTAGTAAAGCTCTGGAAGTTGCTGCACACTTGGCTCATTTGTTGGCCACCGAAACACCGAATGCCAAGCAACGCACTTTTGCCGCTTTTAACCCGGCAGATTTAGTGATGGTAAATTTCTCAGATGTTCCTATATCGCTGGCAAATGCTTTTGAAGCGCCGGTAAGAGCAGATAAAGATGGCTTTTTAAAAACCGTCAATTGAAAAGTTCAGTGAGTACTGGCAGCGAGTTGCTAAGGGCTACGGTTTGTCGGGCGCGGTAGCACAATTTTCTTTAGCTGATGCTCCGGTACCAGACGACGTGAAAATTAAAGCATCCCTTAATGAGCTAAAAAGTTGGATTAAAAATAATGGCGAGGGCTAATAAAGATGAAGCCTTATTTGATATTGCGCTTATCAGGCCCGATGCAGGCTTGGGGCCAGCCGACATTTGAAGGTACCCGACCAACGTCGAGTTTTCCTACCCGTAGTGGCTTACTTGGGTTATTGGGGGCGTGCTTTGGAATACGGCGAAGCGAAAAAACAGCACTGCAAAATCTGGCTGACAGTGTGCGTTTTGCGGTGCGTTGCGATAGCCATGCTGTTGAAGGCAAAGAAATACCGACAGTGAAATTGACCGACTATCACACAGTGCAAAATGCGCGAGAAGATTATCGTGGTTTAAAAAGCCACGATACCATTCAAACCTGGCGGGAATATCTGTGTGATGCGCATTTTACAGTGGCGGTTTGGTGTGCGGAAAATAGTGTTTACACACTTCAACAACTCACCAACGCGGTGCAAAAGCCTTATTTTACGCCTTATCTTGGACGGAGAAGCTGCCCACTTACTTACCCGTTGTATGTAGCAAACTGTGAAGCCGTTGATCCTAAACAAGCGTTAGCTAAGTTTGAAGGTCGGGGAGTCATTTATAGTGAAGAAGCGATAAACGATGATGATAGACGCTACTGGGTACGTGATGAGCCGATAGTAGCACTACCGCGTCAGTTCGCAGCCAGAGAATGGTTTGTGATCCAGGGAGGTGCATAATGTTTTTGAGTAAAGTATGGATTGGTTGGCTCTCGGCTAAAGATCCTTATCAGCTGCATCGGGCCTTATGGCAACTTTTTCCTGACCGGCCAACTGATGAGCGGGATTTCTTGTTTCGGGTGGAAGAGCAGCAACGAGGTAAAGGCGCGATGGCGTTGCTTTTATCTGCGGAGCAGCCACAGTCAGCATCTGTCGCTGAGGTGATTGCTAGCAAGCCGATGCCGCAAAATATAGCCGCTGGGGCAAGGTTACGGTTTCGCTTGCGTGCTAACCCCGTTAAAGCCATAAAAGACTCTAAGCGGCTTGATAAAAATGGCGAAGCTAAAAGTATTCGTGTGCCGTTAATTCACGAAGAAGAACAGCTCAAGTGGTTGTTAAGAAAATTTGCTGGTGTTGCTGAGCTTGAAACAGCAAGGGTTTGGCAAGAGCCTGCATTATTTTTTCGTAAGCAAGATATGGGTGGTAAAATTCAACCAGTTTGTTTTGAAGGTGTACTTACCGTGTTGGATAACCAAGCTTTATTTGAGTTGCTTAGGCAAGGTATTGGCCCAGCGAAAGCTATGGGCTGTGGCTTGTTGTCGTTGGCTGCGGCCTGATGTTACTGCGCCGGGTGTAATAACCTAACTCACGGAGGATAACCATGGCAGCAAAACTCGAAGTATTGGATCAACAAATTGCGACTGATACGAGGGCGGGAATTGAGTATATCTGTATTACCGATATTGCTCGCTATAAAAACCAGAGTCATACGGATGATTTAATTCGTAACTGGTTGCGTAACCGCAATACCATCGAGTTTTTGGGAATTTGGGAGCAACTTAACAACCCCGATTTTAAACCCGTCGAATTCGACGGGTTTAAAAAGCAAGCAGGGTTGAACAGTTTTACTTTAACGCCAAAACAGTGGATTGAACAAACCGGTGCCATCGGGCTGATTTCCAAGGCGGGCCGTTATGGCGGTACCTATGCTCAAAAAGACATCGCTTTTGAATTTGCCAGTTGGATCTCAGTTGAATTTAAGCTGTATTTGATTAAAGAGTTTCAACGCTTAAAAGAACAAGAATTCCAGCAGCTTGGCTGGGATATCCGGCGTAACCTGGCCAAGGTAAATTACCTTATTCATACCGATGCCATTAAACAAAACCTGATCCCTGATACCTTAACCCCAGCGCAAATCAGTCATGTCTATGCAGACGAGGCCGATTTGTTGAATATGGCGCTGTTTGGCGTTACAGCCAGGCAATGGCGGGAGCAAAACCAAAATTCAAAAGGCAATATGCGTGATCATGCCAATGTTCATCAACTGGTGTGCCTGGCTAATCTGGAAACGATGAATGCCTATTTAATCCAGCAAGGCATTACCGCAACAGAGCGCTTGCAGCAGTTGAATGCGCTGGCCATTTCGCAAATGACGATATTAAGCCGCCAGGCGTTACCTTTCTCGAAGCTGCAAAACAGTGACGGCGGTAACTAATGGCCTTTATTCCGCTTAAACCTATACCGCTAAAAGAGCGTAACTCAATGCTTTTTATTGGTATGGGCCGTATCGATGTGAAAGACGGCGCCTTTGTGGTGATAGATGAAGTAAACGGCGAGCGGATGCATATTCCGGTAGGTTCTATCGCCTGTTTAATGCTGGAGCCGGGTACGCGTATTTCACATGCTGCGATGAAGCTGGCGGCAGAGGTAGGTACCTTAATTACCTGGGTTGGTGTGGGCGGGGTGCGGTTTTACTCAGCTGGCCAGCCGGGCGGGGCGCGCTCTGACAAATTGCTGTATCAGGCCAAGCTGGCGCTGGATGAACAACTGCGCTTAAAAGTAGTGCGTAAAATGTTTGAACTTCGCTTTGGTGAGGAAGCCCCACAGCGGCGCAGTGTGGATCAGCTACGCGGTATCGAAGGCGCACGGGTGCGGCAAACCTACCAGCTACTTGCGAAACAGTACGGTGTGCAGTGGAATGGCCGCAAGTATGATCCAAAAGACTGGGAAGCCGGTGACATAGCCAACCAATGTATTAGTGCTGCTACAGCATGTCTGTATGGCATTACGGAAGCGGCGATACTGGCCGCAGGTTATGCGCCAGCCATAGGTTATTTGCATACCGGTAAACCACTGAGTTTCGTTTACGATATCGCTGATATTATTAAATTTGATACCGTGATTCCTTTAGCCTTTCGCATTGCAGCAAAAAGCCCTTTCGCGCCGGAAAAAGAAATTCGTTTAGCCTGTCGTGATTTATTTCGCACCGATAAAACACTAAAACGGTTAATCCCATTAATAGAGGAAATACTGACCGCCGGTGAAATTACCCCGCCAGAGCCTTACCCCGATGCGCAACCGCCAGCATTACCTGAGCCGCCCTCAATTGGCGATACCGGACACCGGAGTAGCTAAATGAGTATGTGCATGATCGTAACAGAAGCGGTGCCACCAAGGTTACGCGGACGTTTGGCAGTATGGTTGCTGGAGGTAAGAGCTGGTGTGTATGTTGGCGATGTAGGGCAGCGCGTGCGCGAAATGCTGTGGCAACAAGTTGAAGGCATGGCTGAAGACGGCAATGTGGTAATGGCCTGGGCTACTAATACTGAATCAGGATTTGATTTTATTACCTACGGCAATAACCGGCGGCAACCTGTTGATTTTGATGGGTTAAGACTGGTTACCTTTTTGCCTGAGCCAGAAAAAAGCAATTAGCCAATTAGCTCTTTAACAAGCCGGAAAAATTGGTAGAAAAAAGCAGGCACTTTTTTCTATTATAAATCAGGTATATACTTTTAGTCTGTTCCCCGTAAGCACGGGGATAAACCGTTTTGGATTTGTGAGCGGTTAGTCATTCTGTCCTGTTCCCCGTAAGCACGGGGATAAACCGTAATTCTAGTCCGGCTTCAGTTGGTTGATAATCTGTTCCCCGTAAGCACGGGGATAAACCGCCCCTCTGCTCAGTAGAGTGTCCATTTTTATGCTGTTCCCCGTAAGCACGGGGATAAACCGCTTATCGTCTCGTTGCTGCTCAGTTTGAACGGCTGTTCCCCGTAAGCACGGGGATAAACCGCCGTTAAAACGTGCGTGAGCGCCTCCTTGGGTCTGTTCCCCGTAAGCACGGGGATAAACCGTCGCTCGTTTCAATTCTTTGCATCAGTAGAAGCTGTTCCCCGTAAGCACGGGGATAAACCTTCGGCGAACGTAACAGGAACTGCCGAAATTAACTGTTCCCCGTAAGCACGGGGATAAACCGCTTGATTGAGTTGTCCTTATACCTCTAACCGCCTGTTCCCCGTAAGCACGGGGATAAACCGTAAGGTAATGGGAGCAGTATCATTCGGAACGGCTGTTCCCCGTAAGCACGGGGATAAACCGTAACAGGAGCGGATTACGCTAGCGTTCCTGAACTGTTCCCCGTAAGCACGGGGATAAACCGTTGAAATCACCTATGCCACCGTTGCCAGTAAACTGTTCCCCGTAAGCACGGGGATAAACCGCGTGAGTATTTATTGTTGAGAATTGCTTTGATCTGTTCCCCGTAAGCACGGGGATAAACCGCAAAAATTCAATGGTTATTTACCTTTGATAATCTGTTCCCCGTAAGCACGGGGATAAACCGTCAATCATATTTTCAACACCATGACACAATTGCTGTTCCCCGTAAGCACGGGGATAAACCGTTCACTAATGCCTGTGAATACAACTGCGAATCCTGTTCCCCGTAAGCACGGGGATAAACCGTCCGCGAGATACGTTTGATACTTCCTCAATCCCTGTTCCCCGTAAGCACGGGGATAAACCGGCCATTGCAATGGTATCTGGCTGCGAAAAGCCCTGTTCCCCGTAAGCACGGGGATAAACCGCTCAGCGGAAAATCGGAGTATCAAATGGATGGCTGTTCCCCGTAAGCACGGGGATAAACCGCACTGGCATACTCCTAACACCGTGTTCATCTACTGTTCCCCGTAAGCACGGGGATAAACCGCCAATACAATAGACACTGAATACAACAAAACCCTGTTCCCCGTAAGCACGGGGATAAACCGTTGGTTTCGTTTGGTTTTGTAACCGATGATAACTGTTCCCCGTAAGCACGGGGATAAACCGTGTCGCGCCTACAGTCACAGCAATGCCCGGCACTGTTCCCCGTAAGCACGGGGATAAACCGTCGATAACTAACTCGAAGAAAAAGGTTGAAGACTGTTCCCCGTAAGCACGGGGATAAACCGCGCATTGACTGCGCTCACTCCACGCTTTCCCGCTGTTCCCCGTAAGCACGGGGATAAACCGGGCGGTTTAGTCCGTGAAGTGGTACTCCCCGCCTGTTCCCCGTAAGCACGGGGATAAACCGGATTGATTTCGGGCTTATTGAATTTGTTAGCCTGTTCCCCGTAAGCACGGGGATAAACCGCGTACTTAAAACATTTCGAATTACAGCAAGCACTGTTCCCCGTAAGCACGGGGATAAACCGCAACTTTAACCTTCCATTCTTTCAATGCTAAACTGTTCCCCGTAAGCACGGGGATAAACCGCCATTTGGGTAAACTCTTGGGTTTGCAACTGTCTGTTCCCCGTAAGCACGGGGATAAACCGATATGAGCTCAACAATTATTGTCGGTGCAACTCTGTTCCCCGTAAGCACGGGGATAAACCGAAATCACCCCAAGTGATGAACAAAGTCATAGGACTAGGTATGCCTATTCGCCTCAAGTGAGGCAGGGTGAGATTATGCTTTGTAAATTCTGTTAACATTTAGCTATTTTGTTCTTAAGTCGACTTAATGCGAGATTATTGATTGATATAAACACTGTTAATTGCTCGAAATTGAATCAAATGCTAAAATCTAAGGTAAGGACATCCTTATGAGTAACTACATAGTGTCACCTGAAACGTTTATTTTGTATTCATTAGCTGGTTTTTCTGTTGCGACTT
>NZ_BPFD01000054.1 GCF_019655335.1 Shewanella hafniensis | reverse complement strand
ATCCTTATTGTTACCTGATTTTATGAAATAATAAGATGATGATAAGTAAAAGTTAGCCCATATTTCATGTTTTTTTTGCATTTTTTCAAGACTGTTATCTGTAGACATAGAAGCTTCTAGTGCGCTAATTTTGTTCACTGGAGTTTTCTCTGTTGAAGAGTTACTTAATCTGATTACTTGGAAAATAGCGTAATATCTCGATGTTTTCCATATGTCATTCAGGGGATCTTGCCTTAGTATTTCTTCAACAGTTGATAGGTTCAACTTGGCTTGATTAAAAGCTTCATCTTTATGTTCAGTATAACTAAGCAAATCTGCGAGAGTTTGATAGCTTCCGCTTAGTTTTTCTAGCAAATAAGGACTTTTTATATGATTACCTAGTTCTAATTCGTTTTGTAGCTCTTTATGGATTGATATTGCTGTGTTTATGTCCCCCAAAGACACTGCCGCACTTGCTAACCAAGATCGAGCATTAGCCACATCCGCAATCAGCTGACTATCCTCAGGTGCTTTTGCCAAGGCGAGCAATTTAAGCCTTAATGACTCTTCAAAATCTTGCTGCGCTTTGGCAAATTCCTGCTGTTTCATCGAAACTGAGCCCAAAGTGTTATGGGCATAGGACAGCTCCATCAGCGCATCTTTATCCTCTGGCGCAAGGGCGTACATGGTTTGGCTGTATTTTAAGTATTGCTCGTAAAAAGGGCGTGACGCCGCCCAATCACTGACATCATATTTTAATTGTCCTAACCAGAACGCATTGGCACCTAAGGTTTTCAGTAGGGCTAAGTTTTCCGGCTGTACACTCAACAGCGGTAGCATTTTTTCCTGCGCGGCGAGCAGGGCGCTGCGGGCTTCATCGATTTTATTGCGCGAATAGGCGACTTCGCCCATGGCCTCTAAGGTTTGGCCGTGTTGGAAACGGGCATCAAAACTTAAGTGCGTATCATCTTCTTTATTGGAAAAATCACTGAAATATTCCAATGCCTTATTACTGATCCCGTCGAGTAAGTCCATTCGGCCGATGCCACGCATCTTATCGGCGAAGTCACCCACCATAAAGCCGAGCAGATCTTCGGCGGCGAGGCGTTTTTGCTGGGCCAGCTTTTCGGCTTCGATACTGCGAACGCTCATAATGACTGAGGTTAAGGTGAGTACACACAGCAGGGCGACTGTGATGCGCCTTGTCCAGCGCAGCATAGTGGCGCGTTTGCTGGAGGCGGCAATAAAGTCGGTTTCTCGCTCGTCTAAGTCAAACAAGGGGTTTTGCCTAAGGCTTTGGGCCTCTTTTAAGGGTTTTCCCTCGGCCAGCAAATAGGCGCTGTGTTTGGCTTCGCTGAGCCAACGCTTAGAT
Source organism: Shewanella hafniensis (assembly GCF_019655335.1). GTDB lineage: Bacteria > Pseudomonadota > Gammaproteobacteria > Enterobacterales > Shewanellaceae > Shewanella > Shewanella hafniensis. The sequence goes on along the minus strand of NZ_BPFD01000054.1, from coordinate 30,345 downwards.
AAATGCTGTAGGCGACTCTTAATACTCAAACTGTCGCTATGTTCGCTAATCCAAGCCGTCGCCCGCGGCCAACGGCGTAAAAGTGCTTCGTGGGCGATGCTAAAACAGGGTTCTCCATTTTGCAGATGTGACACGAATAAGCGGCTATCGACCATGGCTTGCACTAGGGCGGTTTCGGCCGTGCTTTGCAGTTGTGACCAGCGAGCGGTGCGGCTGGTGATGGACTTTTCATCTTCGCGCAGGGTGACTAATAGGGATAAAATCCGCGGCAGACTGGCTTTTTCGGCATCGCTTAAATGGGAAATCGCTTGCTCGGCATTTTTGCCAATCGCCCCTTCAATACCGCCAAGTGCATGATAAACCGAGACTAATAACTTATCGTCGGCGCTGCGTTGCAAATACAAGGCTTGCAGCGTGTATTGCAACATAGGCAACGCATCCGGGTTACTGGCGGCATCGCTGCAGAGCATTTCGTCGAGCGGCATCGCGGTGTCGCTGTCAACTTCCCAGCTTAAGTTGGCAGCCACCGCGGGCAGGCGGATCATTTGTAATAGCTCAGTGCGGGTTGGCGGCGCTAAGTCAAAATGGGCGCCGCGCGCTTTGCCCGCCATCAGGCTGGGATAATTGACCAGCAGCGGATAAAAATCGTTACGACAGGCACTGATGATAATCACGGTTTTTGAGGTGGCGAGTTGCTCCAATAATTCTATGAACTGGGTTCGTTCGGTATTGCTAAATAGCGGTGATGAGAGCAACACTTCTAATCGGTCGATAAACAAGGCAAAAAACGGATTGGAAAAAGGTTTAGCCTTGAGCGCTTGGGTGCACTGGTTGATCACGCTTTGGATATCATCGACGAGTTGAATCGCCAGAGTCTCAGCGCTCATGCCTTCGAATACTGGGATGTCGTTGATTTCCCAGTCGAGCATAGCACTGGCAAGATCGGTGAGTAGTTGCCCTTTACTCACATCGGCAAAATCTAAGCTGCTGAATGACGCGACACCAATGCCGTTATAGCCGTCGCCCTTCATTAAATTGGGCACAACACCCGCATTTATCAGGGAGGATTTACCGCTGCCACTTGGACCTAAGATCAGGCAGAAGGCACGGCCAAACAGGATTTGTTGACTGATCCGGTTAAGCAAAGTGCTGATTTGTTCACTGCGGCCAAAAAACACCTCGGCATAGTTAGCGCTATAGGCTTGCAGCCCCGGAAAGGGAGAGCCGCCTTGCCAACTCTGTGGGCTGGCGGTGGCTTGGTGTCCGATAGGAAAACGCACTTCGGCTAAGGTGCGATAGCCGCGTTTGCGTATGGTCTCAATGTAACGGGATTCGGTGGCACTATCGCCTAAGGCGCGACGTAACTGATTGATAATCTTATGTAGTGGATTGTCGCCCGTGTCGACCCCCGGCCAGCAGTGGCTGACTATTTCATCACTGCTGATGACTTCGCCCGCCCGTTGGCAGAGAAATAACAGCACATCCATCGCCTTGGGCTCAAGTTGTTTGACTTGTTTGCCAAGGAGCAGACTATTGGCGCTGGGATTGATTTGCCATTCACCAAAGAAAAATGTGCTGTCACTCATAACGATGTCCATTTATTGAGTATTGACCATGGCACGGTAAAAACTTGCGCCGTGAGTCACTCTTATTGTTATACGTATTGTTATAAAGATCTGTGCTTGTCATTCAAAGGTCTGATGTCAAGACCTTGACATTATGCCGTTGATGATTGTTATTTAAAAGGAATAACCCTTGATAATCAATGTAAATTTTATCAGGGTGAGGTGTGGTAAATAGTCTTTAGCTTGTCATTTTTCTGTCAACAGTTTGTGCATTGCGCTAGATGTTAAATAAGGTGATGGCTTTTAGGTGTAGATTGCAAAAGATCAACAATAAAAAAGTGCCCGTGATTGGGCACTTTGGATTAGCGCGATAAGGTTAGTGCCTTGGCTTGATAGCTTAATCTGGCCATTTGACCTTGATCTTGCAGTTCTAATTCATTGAGTTCGAAGGGCGGCTGTAAACCCGAGGCTTGGATGAGCTTAGGATCTAACATCAGCTTTAACTTTGGCGACTCTGGGGTCAGCCAATTAGCCGCTTGGGTACGTAGAATCGCCACCTTTTGACCTTCGGCATTGGTGCCGGTTAACGTGCCACTTAAGCCAAAACGTCCCGCCTCGGCGACCGATAACTCAAAGTTGATTTGGTTAGGCAGACCTTTATCCCAAACCGTGAGCACTTCGGGCTTGATGCTCGCCGAATTGACATAGGACTTAAAGACAGATTTGACCGTGCGCTGCACTGGGCGGCCATCGACTTGGGTTTGCACTGTAATTTCAACTTCACTGAAACCCGCATTGCTGCTCGAAAGTGCCACGCCTGTGGGGAGCACCGCTTGCCATGCCTCACCTTGTTTTACCATCAAGAGTGGTCGCATATCGCCATCTGCTTGTTTGAGTGTTGCCTGCGGCACGAAGGTGTTATCACTTTGGCTGAGTGCGAGTTCAAGCCCAAGGGTTTGCGCATCAGCCGCGATAGCGGAGGAGGCTTTGACACTCAGTTGATAGGGCGAGCCTTTTTCCTTCACATTGACTAAGTAGTTGGCGTTTGGCGTTAACGGCTGACTGACCTGCAGGCGATATTGGCCCGGTGTGGCTTTCGCCGACATTTGCAGTGCGCTGGAATCATCGGTTAATCCTGCGCTAGCAAGGGCATCGGCGTTGGCCATCGATTTGACCAATGACTCATTGGTGTTTATCCCACTGCTGTTGGCCGCTTTGCCTTGGGCTGACTGATTAGGGCTAACGCGCTGAATTTGTACGCGCTCAGGGGCAATAGCCTCTGCATGCATTAAGGCGCCAGAACTGGTATCGCCCCGAGGCGCAATGCGCACTAGGCTCGACGCTTGGCTCATGGTGAGGCCCACGCCCGCATTAAGCTGCGCGCCGGTTACATTGACCCAATACTCGTCACTTTGGCTGGCTTGTTCAAGCTGCGGTGCGCTTGCCTGATACTCGCCATACAAAGGGGTGATAAAGCTAATGTAGTCCGTACTGGTGTTAATGGGCGCCAGTGTTGGACTGGCAATATTGCTATCGACAAGATCGGTATTGCTCGGCGCGGCTAGGGTTAACCCTTTGGCGTACATAGGGCTGGCATTGGTTTTGGGATCTATGGGTGTGGCTTCGTCTTGGCAGGCTGCGAGCAGTCCGCTTAGCGCCAAGATACTGGCAAGTTTGCTGAGTGTGTGCATCTTAGTGCTCCTTAAATGTGGTTGCGGATCAGCGTGTCTAAATTGAAACACGCACGGCGGCTCTGCTGATGGCTTAGGGGTTCTTGGCCACGGGTCTTTTGTTTATCGGTAAACCAGACTGTGCCAGCCGCCTTTTGCGAGCTGCAATTTAAGAAGCCATCGGAGCAGCTATCGAGCCAGTTTTGAGTCGTTTCGAGCGCGACTTGGTATTGATAACCCGCGCAGTAACTGTCGCTGTCCCAAATGGCGGAATCAACATTTGAGCCCACCACGACTTCGAAGGGTTTACCTAAGCTTGGGCGACCTGCAGTGCCGTAGAGCATAGTGTTGTTGTAGTTTGCCATCCAACCCACTTGCTGTTGTTTCACCGCATTGCTGCCATAGCCTAAGAGCCAGCCTAAGCTGGTTTCGAACACATTACCTTGGTTCACCGCATCGGCGAGCGGCGTACCAGCACTGGAAGGGGCGAGGGCGATAACCTTTGAGGTGGCGTTGATCACCGCAGGATAACGGCTGTCCCACGTAGGGTTAGATAAAATCCACCGCACTACGTTGCCACCATTGGAGTGGGTCAGCAAAATTAAGTCGTCGATATTTTTGGCTTGGATAAAGCTATTGAGCTGGGTCGCCAGACAACCTGCGGCGCTTTCTTCCCACATATATTGGTCAAAGTCGCAGTTGATCACTGTGTAATTGTTTGGCACTGGGATGCCTTGGCGCACTGAGTTAACAAATTCGGGCGTCCAGTAATCGGCTAAGGCATTGGTCTGGTGACCCGTACCGTGGATAAAGGCAACTCCGGTTGCAGCGAGTGTCGCTGGGCTGACAGCTAACAGACCCAAGAGCATGAGGGCTTTTTTGATCTTCATGGGTATATCTCGTGTTGTTGGTCTTGTTGATAGTGGCCGCGCAGTCCGTTGTGACTGTTTAGGGCAAATCGGTTAATGCTGAGGATTTGCCGTAATTTAGCGTTAAATCGGCTGACATGGCTCGGGTTATATGCGCCATAGGCGCGGGTTACTCACTTTGGGTAGAACATGATTTAAGGCCTGAATACGACGGGATAGGGTGAATGCGCTAGTTTAGGTTGGCAGCCAATGTGATTGCCGTAACTTAGCCATTATCAACAGGACTTAACTCAAGCTTCTTAACCTAGACGTAACATTTTTAGCTGGCAAGTAAAAAATCACCATATAATTGAATAGCATGGCAGCATTTTAAAGCATGCGTTTTAATATCAATATCGAGGGTGATAAGGTGATGATAAGCAATGACTAATAAATGGTGCTGCGTTTTATGGTGTTTGAAATCATGGCTCGATTACGCAAAAGAATTTTCTGTGACATTGGCTTTGCGTTTGAATTAATCGGTTTATCGTTCTGTATATAAAGGTTTTTTGGATAAATTCGCTAAACTTAGCCACTCGCTTTGTGAGATCGACATCAGCTTAGTGCATTTACAGCGTAAACCGATTAGGCTGAGCTGAGTTAACGTAGTATCAATGTGATAAATACAAATTGGGTAGTTTTTACAGGGATAAGGGAGAATAAGTTTGGCGATAGAACGTAATGAGATGGTGAGCTGCTTAAGTGGATTACAATGCCGCACTAACTTCAGCATAAAAAACATTACCGAATACATGCTCCCAGATACTAAAGAGGCCTTCTATTTACACCTCGACGGTAAATCACCGAACTTGATTATTCGGCCCGCGTTTGAGGTTTTTTCTGGCGAACTCGCCACCATTGCAGGCGTGCATGCCAAATATGATTATTTCCATAATGGGGAGATGACCCGTTTTCCAAAGCGTCTGCATAAGAGTCTGACCGAAACCCACTATGGCCTTGCCTTTAGCTTTGACACAGTCGAAGCCGTGCAGCAATTTGTTAGCCGTTTAGGTGCCATAGTCAAAGGTGGATAAATTTTAGTCTGGGTATTTTAGAGTTAAATTCCTCAATACCCATGAAAATGAGGAATTTAACTGCTGCCTTTTTACGCGGCGTTTCAGTATATTCATCAGTAGATGAATTTTGCTGGAGCCTGCCATGTCGCTTATTCCCGGTCGTCCTAGGGGCGTTGTTCCATTTACTGCCCAAGCTGAATCGCCGCCCATTCTCGGTCGTCCAAAGGGGAACTCAGACGCGCGCCAACGCTTAATTACCGCTGCTTTAAGTCTCTTTAGTCATCGCAGTTATCCTACTGTGTCTACCCGTGAAATTGCCCGCGAAGCCGAGGTCGATGCCGCGCTTATCCGTTACTATTTTGGTTCGAAAGCGGGTTTGTTCGAACAAATGGTGCGGGAAACCCTTGAGCCCGTATTCACCCGCTTACGCGAAATATCCGCGGCTGAAGCGCCGAATAATGTCGGCGAAATCATGCAGACCTACTATCGCGTTATGGCGCCCAACCCTGGCTTGCCACGGCTGATTATACGGGTGTTGCAGGAGGGCGATGGCTCGGAACCCTATCGGATTATCTTGTCTGTGTTTGAGCAAGTGTTAACTCTGTCGCGGCAATGGCTCGAATCCACGTTAGTTAATTCGGGATTATTAAAAGAGGGCGTCGACCCCGATTTAGCACGGCTAAGTTTTGTGAGTCTTATGGTATTTCCGCTTATTGCCCCGCCCGTATTGATGCGTCAGTTCGGCTTTTTTAGTGCCGATACCGACGGTTTACAGCGTTTGGCCTTGCACAATATGCAGGTTTTTACGCAGGGACTTTTACGTGATCCAAGGAGCCAGTCATGAGCCCAACGAAGGGGTTGACCTTGTTAAATGGCAGTCAGTTAAGCAACAACATTGCATTAGCCAAGCGAATCATGACAGGTATCGTTTTAGGCTGTTTGCTGCTGCAATTAGCGGCTTGCAGCGAAGCGCCGCCGAGCGTCCTTGGCACAGTCGAGCGTGACAGGCTGACGCTTACCGCGCCCGTGGGTGAGTTGATTACTCGGGTGAATGTGGTTGAAGGTCAGCAGGTTAAGGCGGGCGAAGTGCTACTCACACTCGATTCGACCTCGGCCAATGCGCGCCTTGCCCTGCGTCAAGCCGAGCTTGAACAAGCCAAGGCTAAGCTGTCTGAGGCGGTGACTGGTGCGCGTTTAGAGGATATAGAACGCGCTAAGGCCGTGCTCGATGGGGCGAATGCCAGCGTGAAAGAAGCGCAGCGTGCGTTTGAGCGTACCAACCGTTTGTATGCCACTAAAGTGCTGAGCCAAGCGGATTTAGATACCGCCCGTGCGGCGCGGGATACCAGTTTAGCCAAGCAAGCCGAGGCGGAGCAAAGCCTGCGTCTATTAGAAAATGGCACCCGTAGTGAGCAGCTAGAACAAGCTAAAGCCGCGGTGGCCGCCGCCAGCGCCAGTGTCGCTATTGAACAAAAAGCCTTAGCCGACTTGAGCTTAGTGGCGGCGCGTGACGCCGTTGTCGATACGCTACCTTGGCGAGTCGGCGATCGTATTGCGGCGGGCACTCAGCTGATTGGTTTGTTGGCGAGCGAGCATCCCTATGTGCGGGTTTATCTGCCCGCGACTTGGTTAGACAGAGTGAAGGCGGGTGATAAGGTCAATATCCGAGTGGATGGCCGCGAAATGCCGATTGCTGGCACTGTGCGTAATATCCGCAGTCAGCCCGCTTATACGCCGTTTTATGCGCTGAATGAGCGTGACCGAGCACGGTTGATGTATCTGACAGATATTACGATTTCTGCCGAGGGACAGGATTTACCGACGGGCATGGCATTAGCCGTGGAGCTGCCATGAGCCACACCGACTTTGCTATCGAGACCCAAGGCATGACCCGCGCCTTTGGTGGCGTGAATGCGGTGGCAGACCTCGATCTCGCGATTCCCAAGGGCACTATTTATGGGTTTCTTGGCCCCAATGGCTGCGGAAAGTCCACTTCAATTCGCATGTTGACTGGGCTGTTGAGTCCAACATCGGGGGAAATCCGCGTCTTGGGTGAAACCTTACCCGGCGCCGAGGAAAAACTGCGTCGCCGTATCGGCTATATGACGCAAAAATTCTCCCTGTACGACAATCTTTCGGTGCGGGAAAACTTAGAGTTTGTCGCGCAAATTTATGGTTTGAACCGCCGAGCCTCAAAGCAACGGATAGCCGAATTAGTCACACTATACGATTTAGTCGGCCGTGAAAAACAAATGGCGGGCTCCATGAGTGGCGGCCAGAAGCAGCGTTTGGCCTTAGCGGCGGCGACTTTGCATCACCCCGAATTGTTATTTCTCGACGAGCCGACATCGGCGGTCGACCCCGAGAATCGACGCGAGTTTTGGGAGCGCTTATTTGATCTCTGCGCCCAAGGCACCACGATTCTTGTGTCGACTCACTATATGGATGAAGCCGAGCGTTGCCACGGTCTGGCGATTTTAGAGCGGGGGATAAAACGCGCCGACGGTTCACCCCAGCAGCTGATGGCGGCGATGGGCGCTCGGGTGGTTGAAATTTCAGGGGATGATTTACGCAATTTAAAACAATCATTGATCAGCGAGTCAGCGGTATTGTCGGCGGCGCAAATCGGCAGTCGTTTACGTGTGTTAGTGCGCAGCGATATTGAAGATCCACTCGCTTGGCTTAAACCTCGGATTGCCAGCCGGACGATGGAAGAAGTGCGCGCTAGCCTAGAAGATGTGTTTGTCACTTGCACCGGCGAGCGTTTGGCTGGGGTGTCCAAGGGAGCAACTGACCATGTGGCGTAGAATTTTTGCAATTGTCGTCAAAGAGCTGCGGCAATTATCACGGGATCGTATGACCTTTGGCATGATAGTCATGATCCCGCTGGTGCAACTGATGTTGTTTGGTTATGCCATCAATACCGATGCGCGCCATTTGCCCGCGGGGCTGGTGAATTTGAGCGATTCTGCCTACAGCCGCTCATTGGTGCAGGCGGTAGAAGCGACGCAGGTGGTGGATTTCAAACAGCGTTATTTAAGTGCAGCCGAGGCAGAGGCGGCGATCACTCGCGGCGAAGTTAAAGCTGTGCTGTATTTGCCCGCCGATCTCGATGAGCGCTTAGTGCGTCACCCAAGCTTTGCGGGTCAGCAATATTTAGCCCAGCCTTATCTATCACAACCTGTCGGGCAATGGCTGGTGGACGGTTCTGATACGGTTGTCGCCTCAACCATTCGTAGCCTTAGGCAAATGCCGCTGGATGAAATCGCAGGGAGAGCGCAAAAAACCGTGATGCCGAGTTTTGAAGTGGTGCAATATTTCAACCCTGAGCAACGCTCTGTGGTCAATATAGTGCCCGGCCTGCTGGGCGTGATTTTGACTATGACCATGGTGATGTTTACCTCCGCCGCCATAGTGCGTGAGCGCGAGCAGGGTAATATGGAGTTTTTGATCACTACGCCAGTGCGGCCGCTGGAGTTGATGCTGGGTAAAATCGTGCCCTATGTGATCGTCGGCTTTGTGCAAGTGACCATTATCCTGAGCGCAGGGCATTTGTTGTTTGATGTGCCGATTCGTGGCGGGCTTGATTCCATAGCCCTTGCCGCTATGTTGTTCATTTGCGCCAGTTTAACTTTAGGACTAGTGATTTCGACCATAGCGAAAACCCAGTTGCAATCGATGCAAATGACGGTATTTATCCTGTTGCCATCGATTCTCTTGTCGGGGTTTATGTTCCCCTACGAAGCCATGCCTATCGCGGCGCAGTGGATTGCCGAAGCCTTACCCGCAACCCACTTTATGCGCATGTCACGGGCCATAGTGCTACGCGATGCCCAAGTGATGGATCTGCAATTTGATGCCCTGTGGATGATAGGTTTTACCTGTGTCGGGCTATTTATCGCCAGTATGAGATTCTCTAAGCGTCTAGATTAATATTGTTAACAGCATGCTGATAGCCGCATGACAGGCTATCAGCGACAGGGAATGAGGTTGTGCTAGCTTGGGCTGTGAATTATGATGCCGTTTTCCAAATCTAGGGTGAAACGGAGTTCAATTGGATATTCAATGGAAGCCAAAAACTTGGCTCGCAGTATTATTAGGTATATTTTTTCAGCCGTTTGTATTTTTATACGTTAATCAATTTAAATATTTTATTCGATATTGTATTGGTGCGCTGATTATCGCGGCCGTGGATGTATTTTTACACTCAAATTATTTCCCATTTAAATCGGGGAATATGGCTTGGCTTCAACATATTTACCTTTCTTGGTTATTTATTGTTATTTGTCCCATTCACGGGTTTATGATCGCCCGTCGTTACGATATTACTCAACCCCGCCGCTGGTATGCTCGCTGGTGGATAGTGTTAGCGAGTTACGCTTTGATGATGTTGCCGCTGATTGTGTTACGAGGTTTTTTCTTTGAGCCTTTTAGTATTCCGGCCTCTTCCATGAAGCCGACGTTAGCGCCCGGCAATCATGTGTTGGTGAGCAAATATGGTTTTGGTAACTATCGATATCTAGGTTTTCAACTGGCTAAGTCGACGCCATCGGTCACACCCGCAAGAGGGGATATATTGGTATTTCAATACCCTGCAAACCCGAAAATTGACTATGTTAAACGTGTCATTGGTTTACCCGGCGATAGGATTATCTATCGTGATAAAACCATTTTTGTGCAGAAAGCCTGTGATGTATCGAGGGAAGCGTGTACAGAATTGGACTCACAATACGAACGTATCGATAAAAAATTATTACCCGAGTTGAGTACTGAGACTCAAGCCGTTTACCAAGAGTCGCTGGATGACATTCGCTATCAGGTATTATTACTCCGCCATCAGAAAGAACTGGTTGATCGCTATTATGTGCAGGAAAACACATTAAGGGGTGAATGGTTAGTTCCCGCTGGTCAGTATTTCGTCTTAGGTGATAACAGAGACAATAGCTTAGATAGTCGATATTTTGGGTTTATTCCTCAAGACTTGATTATTGGTAAAGTGATATATATTTGGTAAGGCTGAGCGCTGATGGGGATAACCTAATACGGGCTTATTGGTGTTATCCCTAATCAAATTTCTGCAAAGCATTTTAGCCTGAGGTTTTATTAGCCTCTTGTGCAAAAATAGCTTGAATGTGTATTTTGAGATCCAATTAATAATCCAGAGTTTGATATAGCGCAAACTATAGATAAACAGTCGCGCTAAGCCATTGAAATCGATATTGCTTAATTAGGATATCCCTTACACTACTGCTAGGGCCATTGCCGCCATCATGCTTAGGGAAGGGAATTCATTATGCCTGCAATCATTTGTCATAGCGCGCTCGAAGCCGTTGCATTAATTCAAAGTGGCGAGACGCTGTGGACGCATTCCATGGGCGCCACGCCGCGTATCTTACTCGATGCGTTGGCGCAGCACGCACTCACTAAAGACAATCTTACCTTATTACAGTTACATACAGAGGGCGCTGAATCCTTAAGCCATCCGAGTTTACAGGGACATTTACGCCATCGATGTTTTTTCGGTGGCGTGCCGACGCGAGCATTATTGCAAAGTGGTGATGCTGATTACGTGCCGATTTTCCTGTCGGAAGTGCCTAAGTTATTTCGCTCCGGCGAGCAAAAAATTGATACTGCTATTATCCAAGTCTCGCCGCCCGATAAGCACGGCATGTGTTCCTTAGGCATTTCGGTTGAAGCCACGCTCGCAGCCTGCCAAGTGGCGGGCAAGATCATCGCCCATATTAATCCACAAATGCCACGTACCCACGGTGATGGGTTTATCCATATCGACCGTTTTGCCGCTGTGTATGAAGAAAGTGCGGCCTTGCCGATCCATTCTTTTGGTACGGGCGATGCCGTGAGTCTGGCGATTGGCAAAAATGTCGCCCAATTGGTACGCGATGGCGATTGCCTGCAGATGGGCATAGGCGCAATCCCCGATGCCGTTTTATCTTGCTTAACCGACCATAAGGATTTGGGCGTTCACACTGAGCTATTTTCTGACGGCATATTACAACTGGTTGAAAAGGGCGTGATTAACAACAGCAAGAAGCGATTTTATCCGGGGAAACTGGTCACAGGTTTTGCCTTGGGTAGTCAAAAATTATACGACTATGTTGATGATAATCCTGCGGTTATCTTTATGGACATAGAGCAAGTCAACGACACGTCTATTATCCGTAAAAACCCTAATGTGATGGCGATTAACTCGGCGCTACAGGTCGACCTTTCTGGCCAAGTGTGTGCCGATTCGATTGGCACTAAAATCTATTCCGGCGTCGGCGGCCAGATGGATTTTATCCGCGGCGCAGGCTTATCCGAAGGCGGTCGCTCTGTGATTGCGCTACCAAGCACGGCTGCGGGCGGCACGATTTCCCGCATTGCAAGCGTGTTATCACCTGGCGCGGGTGTCGTTACCACTCGGGCCCATGTGCATTACATTGTGACCGAATATGGCGCTGCCAATCTACGCGGCCGTTCATTGCGCGAACGGGCACAAGCGTTGATCGCCATCGCTCACCCAGATTTTAGGGAGCAACTGAGTCGTGATGCCTTCGATGTTTGGGGCTTAAGACTGTAGTTTTCAGGTGTGATCCCTCGTTCAGAACCGGCGCTCAGTCTTCATTGATGGCAAGCATATACATAAAGAGAGGTAGGCTGGGCGTACTAGATCCCCCGCGCTCAATGTTTTAATATGCCCGCTCGATATTATCTGTTCAGTGTTAATTGAATTGCTTAAAGTATTTTAACGCTTTGATAAGAAAGGACTGAACTGCTAAATAAAAGGATGTTTGTCAATGCTGTACCACTTAGAAGCGACCAATCCACTCGAACAATGTTTTGAAAAGGCATTAAGCAATAATGCGCACGCTGAGGCGTTTTATCAGCAATTGAGCCAAGCAAAACTCTTTATCTTGAGTGAGGGTAGCGAGGATGCGCCGCAGGCGGGCGATGGTGCTATCGCGATCAGCATCAAGCAATGGTATATCCCCTTAGAAGATGGCAGCGATCATCCTTTTACCCCTATTTTTACCTCTCAAATTGCGGTTGATAAAGCCATTGAGCTGATGAAAAGCGAAGGCACTGAGTACCATGGCGTGATGGAACTCGAAGCGGCCACGATTTTTCAGCTGCTATTGCAGTCGGGCAATGATATGGCGCTGAATCCCAACAGTAATATGTCGAAAACCTTAGATGAAGATGAGATCCGCTACATGCTATTACCGGATTTTTCTTTGGTTGAACAAAGGGGCGCACTGGTTATTCTGGGCAAAGTCTTCAGTGATGAACTGCCCATTTTTGCGGAGTTAAAGGAAATACTCTCAAACTATAAGCGTGTCCATAAAGCCTATCTTATCGAATCCAACTCGTTGAACTTTGGTAGGAGTTGCACAGATCATGCGCTCTGTTTGATGGTGCAGTTTGTCGCTGATGATGCCGATGATTTAAGCCGGATCAGGGCAGATGTGGATAGAATGCAGCGCAAAATGGACCCCAGTAGTTGGGAGGTGAAAGTGCATCAAATGCGCGCAGATGTTCAAGAACCCCTCGGACAGTTTTGTGTTGAAAAAGCCGAGCCTTTTTACCGTCAGTCGTTGTTTGCAAAAATGAAGCGCTGGTTTGCCTAATCATAAATAACAGGCTAATTTATTTTTTGCAGCAAAGCTGCTTCGTCCCACAAGCATTGTAACCAAAGTAAGTAAAACGCTTAAGTGAGCGTGATACATGTACGGAGATATATGGAAATTTCATTACTTGCCGATAATCCTTCAGCTATAGAAACTGTCGCTAGATGGTATTTCAACGAATGGTGCCGAGATAGTGGTAGTTATACCGAGGATGAAGTAGTTAAAAAAGTTTCAACATCTATAAATCGAGATACCGCTCCAATTCTGATCATCGGGAAAGTGAATGGCGTTCTTGCTGGATCAGCAGAACTAAAAATTCGAGAAATGGACATATATCCAGAATTTGAATTTTGGCTTGGTGGTGTTTACGTCACTAAGCAGGCTAGGGGACAAGGCGTCGCCTCAAAACTAGTAAAAGAGATCATATCGCTAGCGCATAAAATAGGCGTTAAAAACCTGTACCTTCAAACAGAGGATTTAACCGGAGGTTTGTATTTGCAACACGGCTTTGAGCCTATAGAACAGGTCAATTATAAAGGTATAAATGTACTGGTTATGAGCGCAAACATCGGTGCATAAGCAGTTTTGAAAGACGAAAATCAAGTCATTTAAATTAAAACCTAGTGTTTGCACTTCCATTAAATCGAAATAAGTTGTCGATGTTGGAGTGTGTTATGCCGCAAGAAAAAGACAGGTCAGGCATAGTATTTTCTGCTCAATGAACAAATCTCCCCCTTATTCGATGGGTTTTGTACCGATAAGCCCCGTGTTTACGGCGGTAAAGTTCGCAACTCCTTTGGTTTTCCTTCAAAGTTTAATGGTTGTGACCATCCCCTTGAGCTGCTCGTTAACTTAAAACATAACAGCAGAGCCGAAATCTATATCAAAACCAGCAGTAACTTCGAAGATGAGTATCTGTTTATCGTCCTTAAAAAGGCCGATGAATGGCGTATCGATAGCTATAAGAATCGTCGCTATGGCAATGAGAAATGGAGCACACAAATCCTGTGATTGGGCTTTATTTTCATGCTCGAATCGTAAAAATGCTACACAAACTTAGAGCTAATAAGGTCGGCTTAAACTCAGTGATTTGACGTAATTTCAAACGATATTTTTTAGGTGGAAAAACTCTATGCTATTAGATCATCAGCTCGTTGCACGGATCAAAGCCGAGATAATGCAGTTTACAACAGTGGAGGTTGAACGGTTTTTATTAAGCCATCCAGATAAAACCTTTTATGCCTTCGCCTTCGATACAAATGCCGAATACGCTGAATTAAATCTTTGTTTTAATACTGAATTGGATTTCCAGCGTTGCTTAGCCTATTACCAGTCGGGGGAATGGGCAGCGTCATACCAAAACCCTGAAGCCATCCAAGAGCTTAAGTTCAATATGGGTGACTGGGAGTATCAATGTGTGAGTACGCTTTATGTGCTTTCAGAGGGCGAGATGCAAGCCATTCAACAGCGCTTACCCGAGGATGACTTTAGCGAGTGGGAAGCCATAGTGGGGCAAATACGTTTGATATTTTCCGAATGCCTACAACTGTTTACCCAGACGGAAGTGTATCAAGCGATACCTAAGACCGATGACTTTATCGCCTTTAGTATCGACCATGATGAAGATGTTGCCGATATGCTGGCCGATAGAGTGAAATGAACTGAATGACCATTTCCCTCGTCGAGTCATCACTAGACTACTTTAAGCGTAGATTCTGATCTCCAATTGCTCGATGATCTGGCTCCCTTGTTCGAGGCCTACATGATGAACAATTTCCGTTTTAATTAACTCAACATAATTTGGTTGGATATTGTAGTCATCATCAAAAAGGGCATCGCCTGCGTGGGTGATGAGTGTTGCTAAGGCATTAAAGCAGCGAGACATTTGGGCTAAATCGGCAAAAAGAAGGCGGGGCACCCAGCGGCCAGCTCCATGGCGAGTGAAAAGAATGTGCCCATCCTTTAAATGATAAATTAAGGGATCGCCATGGGAGCTTGCCAGTACTAACCAATTATCATCCCAAGCAGGTTCCCGCGCTTGGGTGATACCGTGCCAACGATAACCCATTTGAAAATCGATTAAGTCTTCAAATCTTGGAAATTCGAATAGGGCAAAACCGATATCGAGTTGGCGTGATTCAGGAATATCAGAGCTAAACCATGGCTTTAATGCTGGTGGGATGATCAAGTCCATCGTGATTACATTCCTTTGTCGTAAGCAATGAGCAGATTGCGATGCGGCGCATGTACTTTCGCCGCGATGAGACTATTTCCCCATGCACTCAGCGAGTAATTTAATAAAAAACTCGCTGCCTTTACGCTCACAAAATTGAATATTGCGCTCGGGAATAGATTCTGGGTCGTTGTAGTTAGCAAGGGCGAACTCCATACTGGCCTCGCGAATTATATGCAGGGTTGGGTAGGGGGCGCGGTTGGTAAAATTGGCCGCCGAATCCTGTGGTTCATCCTCGAAGCAATAGTCGGGATGAAAATGCGCGAGCTGATACACGCCTTCATAGTCGTTGTCGAATAAGGCGTCGTTCGCCATATCGACGAGATCGAGATAAGTGTAAAAGCCCTCAAAACCTCGGGGCAGAATAAACAGCGTGGTTTCGGCTTCGGGGTGGGCGTCGAGGTATTGGCACTCTTCGATTAATGCCTTAAGCACGAGTTTGACTTTGGTTTGTTCAACCACTAGATACCGAATACTGCCGCGCTCGACTTCTTGTCTGGCGAAGGGGCAAATATTGTATTTCATGATCACTTTTTTGACCCAGTTGTCGGTTTGTTCAATGATCATGTCGATTTCGTTCATGGTGGTCGTGGCTCGTGCTGACAAAAATTAGGGGGCGATCATAGGGATGATAGACGCCACAAGCAAGACTGCCATCGTGATATTGAAGATCTTCTGTTGGCGCTCATTTTTTAAAATGCGCTTAAGGGCCACGCCAAAACCGAGCCACACAATGGCGCAGGGGAAGGCGACACATAAAAATACTGTCGCGATAGTAATCACTTGCGGGGTTAAATCTTGCTGTACTGATGTGAATGTTGCAATTGCGCCCACCGCCATGATCCAGCCCTTAGGATTCACCCATTGAAACGCCGCAGCTTGGATAAAACTAAAGGGTTTGGCAATGGCTTTGCCTTCCATCTTGCTACTGCTGTTGGCGATAAGCCAAGACAGATACAAAAGGTAACCTATGCCGACGACTTTAATCACTTGATGGATGATAGGATAGCTTTGGAAGAGCGCGCTTAAGCCCAAACCAATCGCGAGGATCATGGTTGGGAAGCCAAGGCTTATTCCCATCAGATGCGGAATACTGCGTTTTACGCCGAAGTTAACCCCTGAGGTCATCAGCATAATGTTGTTCGGCCCTGGGGTGATCCCCGATGAGAAGGCGAATAGCGCGATAGCGAGTATTAACTCCATAGATAGATCTCACACCTTTTGTTGTCGTTTTTGGCATTATGATAGGGAAATCTACCTCGAATTTACGTGCCGAAGTATGACTATCACTGACGTTAAGCGAAGCATTCTAGCGGGTAAACGGAACCGCGCCTATACGCAGGGTGGGCTTTATAAGTAACAAATCATAACGAATTGGACCGGGGTGATTGTCTTACCGTAGTCCTTGTCGATAAGCACGATTTAACATCATGATGCATATAGACTTTCAGTCTGAGAAATAGCAACTATCCTTAAGCTGTAAAAATCGCAATAAGGGAAAGAGCATGTATTTACCACAGAAAATTGGGCGTTTATTGACGCTTTTAACCATCAGTTTGGCCGTGTTGACGGCCTGTGTGAGTGTGGAGGATTCGCAGGTGTTGCGAACCACAGTCGTGACTTCGGGGGATTTGAGCCAATTACCGCCGAGCGCCATGACCTACAGTTGGCATCCCACTTTACAGAAAATCTTTGTTGATCCTAGGCTCGATAAACAGCAAGTCCAGCAACATATGCAGGATACCCTTAAAAAGGTGCTACTGACGAAAGGGTATCGCTGGGTAGAAGATACGCAACTCGCTGACTTCCAAGTGGGTTTTGGGGTTGCCATGGGTACACAAATGTCTGACGAGCAGATATTGGCCGCTGCAGGCTTAGTGCCGGGTCTGTCAAACCAAGGTGTGGATCCTAAAAAATACGATAAGGGTTCAGTACTCATTAGCCTTTTTAAGCCGACAGCGATCGTGGGGCAATCTTCTGAAATGGTATGGCGAGTCCTTGCCCAAGGCTTTGCCAACATTAAGGATATGGATGAAGTCAAAACCCGTTTCGATGGTTTAATCGATGAAATGTTGTCAGCGCTGCCCGTCACCCATGCGGTGCAATAATGCCGTCAACTAGGCGCAATCATAAGGCGAGTGAGATACTCGCTTTGTTCTTTTAGTGATCATAGTTTAGGCTGTAACAAGCATAAACAGGACGATTTACCGTCCTGTTTATAGGACTTAGTCTGACGTCCGGTTAGCACTTATAAAGGGAGATTATTATGACTCAAAGCATCTTTGTTAATTTGGCAGTCGAGAGCGTTCAGGATTCACGCGCTTTCTACTCAGGTCTTGGTTTTGGCATCAATGAGCAATACAGCAATGAGCAGGCTGCCTGCGTCGTCATTGCGGACAATATTTATGTGATGCTGCTGGCTAAGCCTTTTTTCTCTGGTTTTACCGATAAGGTGATTGCGGATGCTCATACCACGACAGAAGTGCTCAATTGCCTAGACTGCGACAGTCGAGAGCGTGTCGATCACTTGGTTAAGCTTGCCGAGCAGCATGGCGGCAAAGCCTATCGTCAAGCGCAAGATCAAGGATTTATGTATGGCCATGCGTTTGAAGATCCCGATGGGCATATCTGGGAACTTGTTCATATGGAAGCGCAAGGTTAGTGCATCCTCTTGCACATTCCTCTAAACCAAGCTTGTCCAATAATAGCGCGCGTTGCGTGAGACCTAAGCTGTACACAAGGCAGCGCGCCTATGTTTAATTAACCAGCCTATCTTAAGCTGGCTTATTCCCTCGGTTGGAAATATGAGTCTCAAGAAATTCCTTTATAAAATCAAAATCATCCACATTTATTTCCCTAGGTGTGAACGACACTTGGCCGGAAATGTGGGCAAAGTTGATCGTGAAGCTACGTATGCCTCTGCGTTTTGAGTATTTTGTACTGGCAATGTCATCCAAAGGGACAAACTGCTGCTTCATCTCAAAAAGATGAAATTCGGCATCGTAAACATGAAAAATGAGGCCTTCTTGATAGATATCAATGTAATAGCCATCTGGCCCCGCTTCGGCTAATTTCCTTTGTTCATTTTTAGCGGCTTTGCCTAGTCTTATCGATTCAGAAATGATCATGAAGACGAAGAAAAATGCCACCACAACGGCTAAAACGACAACAATAGTAAATCCTATATCCCATGGTTCTGTCGAAAGCGATGCAGTCAGTTCCTTCCAAGGGCCGCTTGCTATTATCAGCGGGATTATCAAGAGCAAAAATATTCCAGATTGCTTACTACGTAATTTTTGTTGGAATGCACAGCGACGGATAAAATGTTGAGGTCCTTGTTTCATCAAAAATATTCCATATAAAGATGTTTTTTACTTTGGGGAAGCCAAGCGCTATTTTCATCCATACGGAGGCAAGGCTCGAGTTCCTCGGGGTAATAACGAGACGGCGGCAATCAATTAACCTATGCTCTGGCACAGTTTCAATGCATGAGCATGCCGAGGTTTCGCTATCAGTGTGTTGATAACCATGACAGATAGCAACACACTGAATTGCATAAAAATGAAGTTATATTAGCTCTACGCTCACTTCATAGGCGGTGAATTTACGAATGTTAATCACGCCCGTATCGAAGATCAGATACTGACCTTTAATCCCCTGTAAAATTCCGCTTACCACCCCATTTTTATCGAAGTTGTGGGAAGTGATCTTTTTCGGAAAGGTGTCGATGGGATAGTGAATTGACTGAATCGTTTCATCTAAACGCTCGATACTGTAATCGCCTTTTTGCATGCCGATTTCGTGCAACTTAGCCTCAATTTGCGGGATAAGTTCTGCAGCTTTAGCATTTAAATCGATATCATCGGCGTGGCCCTTGAGCATCGCTTGCCAATGGGTTTTATCGTTCACCAGTTTGGCCAATTCTACTTCGACTAAGCCTGAGAGTTGCCTTGTTGACACTTTAAAAATCGGCAAACCTTGGGTGGCACCTTGGTCAATCCAGCGGGTAGGCAGTTGCGTGTGGCGGGTAATGCCGACTTTAACGCCCGAAGTATTCGCCAAATACACATAATGTGGCACAAAACAGTGGCTCTGGGCCCACTCTGGCTCGCGGCAAGTACCTTGGTCGTAATGGCAGGTTTCCGGCTTCATGATGCACATATCGCAACTCGCCAGCTTTTGCATACAGACAAAACAGTGGCCCTGCGAATAACTCTTCTTGCTCTTTTTACCGCAGTTGCAGCAGAAGATATTGCCAGTGTGGGTCAAGGTTAATTGCTTGCCTATCAATGGATTGAGCGGGAGTAACTCATCACCGACAACAAGTTGATATTGCACTTGTTGCGCGTCATCTAACTGTACGCGCATCTTTTTTAGCGTTCCTAACATGGTAATCCTAATGTGTTGCGTTCTGGTGCAGCTTAGTCGCTCATCATGCGGTCTAGTGCACGCTTTCGTTATATCGTCATTGCGTGGCCGTCAGTATACAAGATTATCCAAGCCAGTTTAGATAGGATTTTTCGATAAGTGAGTCTTTGTAAACTGTACTCAACTCCATCATCTCAATCAGACTTTTTGAGGGTAATGATTTGAGTCTTATGATGAAAACCAGTAAGTTACCCAGCATTACAAATGGAGGTGTACTTATGCGGTTGGTTTTAGTGCTGATGTTTTTCTTTTCAACGGCTGTCTTCGCACAGACGGATAAGACGGTAATTCATTCAGAAATCTTGAATGATGACATCAACTTACAAATCCATTTGCCAGATACCTATGCGCATTCCAACGACTTTAACTATCCGGTATTAATCGTACTAGATGGCTCTACCCAATTTGAGCATGTGGCGGCGAATGTCGGCTTTTTAAGTACTTATGCCATTATTCCGGAAATGATCACCGTTGGCGTGAGTTCGAATCAACGGATGAAGTATTTCACGCCGACTCGAATCGCTAAATTTAAAGACAGCTCCGGTGGTGCTGAACGGTTCAGGCAATTTTTAGAGCAAGAGCTACTCAGCGAATTAGGCAAAAAATACCGCACCTCGGATTATCAAATACTCACGGGCCATTCCTTAGCTGGGCTGTTTACGAGTTATGTGGCCTTGACGCCTAATAGCCAATTTGATGCGGTCATTTCAATCAGTCCCAGTTTATGGTGGGACAGTGATTGGCTAGTGCTTAAGTCGGCAGAGTTATTACACGCTAAGCGTGCAAAACCACTGCGCTGGTTTTTGAGTATGGCAAGTGAACCCAATGAAATGGCAAGCGCGTTTGCGGCGCAAATTAAGCAGTTGCAAGACAGCTTAGGCCCAAACCCATCGGGCATGGGTAACGCATCAAAGCAACTGTATTGGTTTTACAAACACTTCCCCGATGAAACCCACGACAGTACGCCGCTTGTTGGCAATATTGAGGCATTAAAGACCCTTTTTGCCGGTTGGAATGCCGTGCCTGAAATTGCCGTTATGCCACTCAAGGACATAAAACACTTCTATCGACAAAAGAGCGCTGAGTTCGGCTATGAATTTCCACTCTTTGCTCAGCAATATAATGTTTATGGACTCAAAGCCACTTATGAACAAAAAACGGCTTGGGGCGTTGAAATTCTTGAAGAAGGGACGCGCATGTTCCCCAATTCAGAGGTGCTATGGGACAGTTTAGCGACCGCCTATGATCTGGATGGGCAGCTTGAGCAGGCGATTAAAGCCTCCGATAAAGCCGTGTTACTGGCAAAACAAACGGATTCCGTGTTTTTAAATGAGATCCTCAGTCAAGCTAAACACTTGCAGTCGCAAGCGAAAAAGTAACCGCTCCAAGAGAGGGGGTGACTACAAAGTTGCAACATGTTTGGACAAGTCTCACGCCGCTAGGTAATCTTGTGATCTTTTTGTTCGTCGAGAATTTATCTTGCCTGCCAACCTGTTATTACTGCTTGCCGCCGCGATTTGGGGCTTTGGATTTGTTGCCCAAACCTTAGGCATGGAACATCTTTCCCCCTTTGCGTTTAATGGTATTCGCTTTTTAATGGGGACGTTCAGCTTAGTGCCTTTGGTGTGGTACTTGCGTCGGCAAAATAAGCTGCATGTGAGTGCGCCAAAGGATGTAGTGCGCGGCAGTTTGCTGGTCGGGGTTTTACTGTTTGCGGGCGCGTCATTTCAACAGGTCGGTTTGCAATACACCACGGCAGCGAACGCGGGTTTTATCACTGGCCTATATATAGTGTTAGTGCCTGTGCTTGGGTTAGCGCTAAAACATACGACAGGCTTGAATACTTGGCTTGGCTGCGCGATTGCCGCGGTCGGTTTGTATTTTTTAAGCGTTAAAGATGGCATGAGCATAGGTTATGGCGATGCCTTGCAGTTGATGGGTGCCTTGTTTTGGGCATTGCACATTTTGGCGGTGGATCATTTTGCCAAGCGGATTTCGCCCGTGGTGTTAGCCATGATGCAGTTTTTTGTCTGCGGCGTGCTGAGTTTGATGGTGTCGGCGGTGATTGAAGTCACCACGCTCGATGGCGTGTTGGCAGCTTGGGGTTCACTTTTCTATGCTGGGCTGATTTCGGTAGGGATTGCCTATACCTTGCAAGTGTTGGCGCAGAAAAATGCGCATCCTGCCCATGCGGCGATTATCCTCAGTTTAGAAACCGTATTTGCGGCCATTGGCGGTATTATCTTCCTTGATGAGAGTTTGAGTGTGCGGGCATTATTCGGCTGTGGCTTGATGTTGCTGGGGATGTTGATCTCCCAAGTGCCGCTGCGTTACTTAGTCAAATCTCGGCATCAAAAAGTGAGTTAAACAACAACGCCGCTGGCATCTGCTTAGCGGCGTTTGTATTTTTAGCATTTTAAAAACCGTTCTTAGGTGCCATTTAAGTGCTGTTTGAAAGTGCTATGGCAAATGCACGCTCTAAACGTGTTGGCGTGCTAAGTTTCGCTCGTCGTAAAGGTTAACGGCTTAATCTATCGAGCACGAGATCATCACCTAGGGCATAGAGGGATGTTACCAGTTGATCTTCTTGGGCGAGATCTGTGAGTCCAAGGCCGATAGTCGCCCGAAATAGTGCGATACCTGTGTGGCCAGCGGTTTCATATTGGCTACTAAACTGCTCGATATTGATGCCAAGTGCATTGATTTTATTTGAGATATCGAGCACGAGTCCGGGTCTGTCGTAGGCCACTAGGCTGTAGCTTAAACGTTTGATGGGCTTAAGGGCGACCGAGGTTTTGGCGTAGGTGAGGGTGAGGCTATCGATGCACTCCAGCGCCTCAATGAGTTCGTCCATACGCAAGGCAGGCACTTCGAGCAGCAGAATAGCTGCAAAGATACCGTCGATATGGCGTAATTCTGAGTCGAGCCAGTTGCCGCCGTGGCGGCTCACTGCATGGGCGATTTGTTCTACTAATCCTTTTCTATCAGGTGCTTGTAGTGTGATTAAATATCGTAGCATAGTGACTGACTCCTATTTTTTGTAAAAGGCACCTGTTTTAAAACGGGGTGTAACACAACTGTCATCTTTGCGTCATATAATCCAACGCACTTAGAATAAAGGATGTTGTTATTGCTCAGTTTACGTTCAAACAGTGTAAGCATAGCACTCGGCAAATCCTAGCGAAAAAACTCGCTGGCTATTAATAATAGAGGTTCTTAATGGAAAGTCAGGTCACTCAACCTGGTTCTGCATCGCACAGTATGCTTAAAGGCGGACGCTCGAATCGCAGGGCATTTAAGGATAAAGCGGCGCAAATCGGCGTCACTATCGGCGGCACTATGGTGTTTGTCGCCTTATTGTTGATCTTCTTTTATCTGTTGTATGTGATTAAACCTATTTTCGATAGTGCTGATGTCACACCTGTGAAGACGGTGAGCTATCAACACGCGGATGTTCCGACATTAATGGTGGGCGCTGAAGAGCAAAATGAGGTGATGTACCGTGTGGCCGTTGATGGCCAAGTGGACTTTTATACCGTTGCCGACGGTAACTTACTTTCTAGCTTTACACCGCCATTGCCAGCGGGCGTGACTGTGACCAGTGCCGCCGTTGCCGTGCCGAGCGAACAGCGTTTTGCGCTGGGATTAAGTAATGGTCAGGTGCTCGTGGCTGGCCTAGAGTTTGGTTTGAGTTACCCAAACAACAAGCGTTTAATCACGCCTAAACTGCGTTATCCCGCAGGCGAAACCCCGATCACCATTAATGAAACGGGTGGGGCGATTAATAAACTGACCTTCAGCTATAGCTCAGACAAAATGAGTTTTGCTTATCAAGATGAGAACGGCATTTGGCGTCTGACTCGCCTCGAAGGGCAAGAGAACATGATGACTGAAGAAGTGGAGTGGGTTTCTACTACCTCACAAATTCAAGATGCGCCGAAGAAAGTCTCCCATGAGCTAATGACGCCAGACCAACGTCAATTGATGTTGCAAACCGGCAATAAAATCTTCGTGTATGACATCCGTGATATTGACAGCCTAGATTTGCTGCAGGTGATTGATGTTGAACGGGCTAAAGCCCAAGTGAATAATGTGGCTTTGCTGGCTGGGGCGAGTTCATTACTGGTCAGCTATGACACAGGTATTGTGGCCCAGTACTTCCAAGTTAGTGGT
Source organism: Shewanella hafniensis (assembly GCF_019655335.1). Classification (GTDB taxonomy): domain Bacteria; phylum Pseudomonadota; class Gammaproteobacteria; order Enterobacterales; family Shewanellaceae; genus Shewanella; species Shewanella hafniensis. The sequence goes on along the minus strand of NZ_BPFD01000054.1, from coordinate 6,724 downwards.
CCAAAAGGGCGTTTATATCAGGAAATTCGCCAGTTTGATGACTTACCGCCTATTGAGTCACTTACCTCTGAATTCTACCGTAAGAGTTTTGCAACTGTGAGCCCAGAGGGCGAGCTGACATTGCTCTACACCACGAGTCATCGTGAACTGTTTGACGAAAAGTTCGACCTTAAAAACCCAGGTAAAATGGGCTTTACCCCACGCTCAAACGGCATAGTCGTTGAAGCGGATAAAAAGCTGCATATCTTCAGTGTGGAAAACTCTCACCCAGAAGTGTCATGGAGCGCTATGTGGGACAAGGTGTGGTACGAAGGTTATCCAGAGCCTAAATACGTGTGGCAATCAACCTCGGGTTCTGACGATTTCGAAGCTAAGCTGAGCTTAATGCCATTGGCCTACGGTACGATGAAAGCGGCATTCTATGCCATGTTGTTTGCCGTGCCTTTAGCCATTGCCGGTGCGATTTACACTGCTTACTTTATGTCGCCTAAGGTGCGCGGTTTCGTTAAACCGACCATCGAAATCATGGAAGCTTTACCAACGGTTATCTTGGGTTTCTTGGCGGGTCTGTGGTTAGCGCCGCTGATCGAAGAACATCTTCCCGGCATCCTGATCTTATTGATCCTCTTGCCGACCTCTATTCTCGCATCGGCCTATGGCTGGAGTCAGTTACCTGCAGCCTGGAAACAACGTTTACCCGAAGTGTACCAAGAGCTGATGTTGATCCCTGTGGTCTGTTTCGTGGGTTGGTTCTCTTTTGCCATCAGCCCTATCATCGAAGTGGCGCTATTTGATGGTAATACCCGTCAATTTATCACTAACGAACTGGGCATCACCTTCGACCAACGTAACGCGCTGGTAGTGGGTATCGCTATGGGTTTTGCGGTTATTCCAACGATTTTCTCTATCGCGGAAGATGCGATTTTCTCTGTGCCACGTCATTTATCGAACGGCAGTTTAGCCTTAGGTGCGACGCCTTGGCAGACACTGACACGCGTGGTGTTGTTAACCGCAAGTCCAGGTATTTTCTCGGCCATCATGATGGGCCTAGGCCGCGCTGTGGGCGAGACCATGATAGTTCTGATGGCCACAGGTAACACTGCGATTATGGAATGGAGCGTGTTTGAAGGGATGCGAACCTTGGCAGCAAACATTGCGGTTGAAATGCCTGAGTCGGCAATCGGTAGTTCGCATTACCGCGTGCTCTTCCTCGCGGCGTTCGTACTATTCATCTTTACATTCTTCTTTAACACCATTGCAGAAGTGGTGAGACAGCGTCTACGTGAACGCTATAGCTCGCTGTAACGGGGATAAGACAATGACACTAAATACAATTTCGCCAGTGACCTTGAGAGGTTTGTGCAATGGGTAAGTGGGTAAAATCAGGCTCGCCATGGATATGGATGACGGGCGGTGCGGTGAGCATCAGTTTGATTGCCGTCTTAGGCTTATTACTGTTAATCGCTTGGCGTGGCTTAAGTTACTTTTGGCCAGCAACGGTTTACCAGTGGGAACTCGAAGATAACACTGGGGTACGTTCGACCTTAATTGGGGAAGTTTACGATAGGGAAGAAGTCCCTACTGAGCGTTTGATTGCTGCGGGCCATGTGTTTAAAGAGCATCCTGGCGAGTTCGTCACCCGTTATTTAGTGAAGACAGGTAACCGCGAATTTGTGGGGCTGGATTTCCGCTGGATATTAAGCACTGACATTTTGAGCCGTTCTATGCCAAGCGATGTCGCCATGATTGAGCGGGCTAAAAACGGTAACTTCTACGGTTATCCAATCGCTGTGATTGAAAACGGCAAGCGTCTGGATTTAGTCAACGATGCGATTGAATCTTCCTTGATGGAGCATATCGAACGCGCTGTGGCCTTATCGGACAAAGCGGTGGATTTGCAGAAGCAAGACATTGGCTCGATCAACTACGCGATTGAAAAGCTGCGTTTGCAGGAGCGTCGTTACGAGTTAGAGGGTGAACTCACTGATAGCAACAAAGCTGAGTTAGAGGCCAAGCGAGCGCAACTGCAGAAAGATTACTTAGTGCTTGAAAAAGCGTTATTTGCCCTACGTGATGAAGCAGCGCGAGATTCTGTTATCGTGCGTGATATGCGCGGTGAAGAAGTCGAGCTTAAGCTGGATACAGTGCTGGATGTGACCTATGTAAACCACTTAAGCTTCATTGGCAAAATAGGTAAATGGTTCGTCGGTATCGGCCGCTTTGTGAGTGACGACCCGCGTGAAGCCAACACTGAGGGCGGCGTGTTCCCCGCGATTTTTGGTACCGTTTTTATGGTGCTGCTAATGGCCGTTATTGTGACGCCATTTGGTGTGGTCGCGGCTGTGTATCTGCATGAATATGCGAAGAAAGGCCCGATTACTAAGATGATCCGCATTGCGGTGATTAACTTAGCGGGTGTGCCATCAATTGTGTATGGTGTGTTTGGTTTAGGTTTCTTCGTCTACATGATGGGCGGCTCTATCGACCAATTGTTTTACCCTGAAGCGTTACCGTCACCGACCTTTGGTTCACCTGGGGTGATTTGGTCGGCATTAACCTTAGCCATTTTAACCTTGCCTGTGGTTATCGTCTCAACCGAAGAAGGTTTGAGCCGTATTCCGAGCGCGGTGCGTCAGGGTAGTTTGGCACTGGGCGCCACGAAAGCTGAGACACTGTGGCGCATTGTGATCCCAATGGCGAGCCCAGCTATCATGACGGGTTTGATTTTAGCGGTCGCCCGCGCCGCCGGTGAAGTGGCCCCATTGATGTTGGTGGGTGTAGTGAAACTCGCACCCACATTACCACTGGACTTTAACTTCCCGTTTGTGCATTTAGAACGTAAGTTCATGCACTTAGGCTTCCATATTTATGATGTGGGCTTCCAGAGCCCTAACGTTGAAGCGGCACGTCCTCTGGTGTATGCGACCTCCTTCTTGCTGGTGTCTGTGATTGTGGCACTTAACTTGACGGCCATTGGCGTACGTAACCATTTACGTGAAAAATATCGTTCGCTTGAGCACTAATCAGCGATTATCCTGAAAGTATTAGGACTGAATATGATTTCTATAGATTCGACAGCAATGAAAACCAACAACTTTGATTTAGCGAACTTAAGCCAGACTGACACAGCGTTGGAGATCCGTAACTTAGATTTGCGCTATGGCAGTAAACAAGCGCTGTTTAATGTATCGATGAAGATCCCCAAAAAACAAGTGACCGCCTTTATCGGCCCTAGTGGTTGTGGTAAGTCAACATTATTGCGCTGTATTAATCGCATGAACGACTTGGTGGATAACTGCCATATCGACGGTGAAATTTTGCTGCACGGTCAGAATATTTACGACAAGAAAATCGACGTCGCGGCCCTGCGCCGTAACGTGGGTATGGTGTTCCAGCGCCCGAATCCGTTTCCTAAGTCGATTTATGAAAACGTCGTTTATGGTTTGAGATTGCAAGGGTTGAATAACCGTCGTGAACTCGACGAAGCGGCCGAGCGTTCGCTGCGCGGCGCGGCGATTTGGGACGAAGTCAAAGACAGATTGCACGATAATGCCTTTGGTTTATCTGGCGGTCAGCAACAACGTCTGGTAATTGCCCGTGCCATTGCCATCGAGCCTGAAGTGTTGTTACTCGATGAACCCACATCGGCACTCGACCCGATTTCTACATTGACGATTGAAGAGCTGATCACCGAACTTAAGACGAAATACACTGTGGTTATTGTGACTCACAACATGCAACAGGCGGCGCGGGTGTCAGATCAAACGGCCTTTATGTATATGGGCGAATTGGTCGAATACGCGGATACCAACACGATTTTCACTACACCGAAAAAACGTAAGACCGAAGATTACATCACAGGACGTTACGGTTAATCAGCTCGGTAGCGTTCGGATAAAGCCGCAACCGCAGGCTTTGAGCATGCTTGGTAAACAGTTAAGTAAAAGGTTGGCTAAATGGAAAACATGAATTTAAGTAAGCACATCTCAGGACAGTTTACCGCTGAACTGGATGATATCCGCAATCGCGTACTCGCTATGGGTGGCTTGGTTGAACGTCAGCTTGAGCAAGCCATTGACGCGCTCAGCGCACTTGATGCTGAACTTGCGCAGCGGGTTATCGATGGCGATCACAAGGTCAATGGCATGGAAGTGTCTATCGACGAAGAGTGCACCCGTATTATCGCCAAGCGTCAACCAGCGGCCAGCGACTTACGCCTGATTATCGCCATCTCAAAAACCATCGCCGATCTTGAACGTATTGGTGATGCCTGCGTGCGTATCGCTAAAGCAGCGTTAGATAAGCGTTTGAATAATCAGCAACCTTTGTTAGTTAGCATTGAAAATATGGGCCGTCACGCGACCCGCATGTTGCATGCAACCTTAGATGCCTTAGCACGTATGGATGCTGATACAGCCTTAGAGCTGCACAAAGAAGATGCCAAACTTGACCGCGAATACGAAGGGATTATCCGTCAATTAATGACCTATATGATGGAAGATCCGCGTTCTATCCCAGACGTCTTAGACGTACTGTGGGCAGCGCGTGCGGTTGAACGTGTTGGCGACCGTTGTAAAAATATCTGTGAATACATCATCTACTATGTGAAAGGCAAAGACGTTCGCCATACTTCCTACGAAGATATGGAAAAGGACATGAAAGGCTAACACACGCATTAATCTGCTGTTGTAATGCCTCAATACAACGCTCCGCAGCCTCTGTGGAGCGTTTTGCTTTTAGGATGCTGAGCAAGGATCGCGAGATAGAGAAGCGAGCTAGGATTTTGGGCTATGGATTGTGAAATTGGATAGCTAAATTGAATAGTTAAATTAGATTATGAACTGGCATTCTGGATCGGTACCGCGAATAAAGAAGGCAATTTTTGTGTTTACAATAAATTAACCTTTGTTTAATCTGATGCTTGCAATAAGTTTTAGCCTTTTGGAAAAGGGCGGTAGACCTAGATAGTGAAAGCAGTCGAGGCCTAATTGCTAGCGTTTTTGTGTTTAGCTGTGGGATTGATATCACAGCATGTTAACCTCAGAATTTAACCGCCACCCTATTTGTTACCGCTAAGGTTTGGGGTTAGCAGCGCAACGGAATGGGCGCTGTGTCGGCGATAACATGGATAAGTTGATGAGCCCATTATTGTATTCTTTAAAGCAAGGTTTCGAAGCTCTTAAAAGTATTCGAAATCATATTTCTGAAGCGAATTTACCCGCTGATTTCCCCCGCGCTGAATTACCGCCACTGTCCGAGAACGCTAAAGCCGAGCTATTGCAGCTATTAGCGCCGTTAGAAGCCTATCGAATTGAAAAGCTTGAAACTAAACTCTCCCGTAAAAAATGGGCGAAGCGTCTAGGTTGGCTATTGTGCCTGCCCGCACTGGCTTTTGATTTAATCTCGTTAGCCTCTAACAATGACCCAACCATTTTGAGCCTGATCGTCCTCGCCGGCATTTTGATGTGGGTTCATCTGCCTGAAATGCAATATAAGCGCCATTACAAATATAAAATCTTGCCTGTTTTACTCAAAAAACTAGGGGACTACCGTTATAGCCCCGACTCCTGTGTCAACCTTGATTCAGTGGCAGATTTCGAACTTATGCCCCGTTTTAGCAAGCAACAATCAGAGGATCATATTCGCGGCAAGGTAGAGGATATCAGCTTCGAATTTTGCGAATTAACCTTAAAATCCCGCGGCAGTAAGTCAGACAAGATCCAATTTAAAGGTGGGGTAGTGATCATGACGATGCCCTTTAGCTTTGAATCCCATACTGTTGTCAGCCAAGACTATGGCTCCCTTGGTAACACCATGGCAGGCATAAAGAAACCCAGAGTGAAACTCGAAAGCGTGACCTTTGAAGCCATGTTTGAAGTGTATTCCCACGACCAACATTACGCGCGATATCTATTGTCTCCCGCCGTAATGGAACGCCTCGTTGAACTGGAACAGTTATTCCGTAAAACGGCGCGCGGGTCGGGGCTGAGTATCGAATTTAAAGCCAATAAAGTGCTGATCATGGCCAGCTATTTTGGCAATTTATTTGATACCGTCGACATCAATTTACCCACCCATGATATGTCGAAAATTCCGCAGTTACAGCAGGAGTTAGTCTTGATTACTGGCATCATCAAACAGCTAAAATTGGATTATCTTGCAACGCAAAATCTAGCGACACAGCAGACACTTGAGAGGATTAAGACGCTAGCGGGTTAACTTGAGCAGTTCTTTTCTCTGTATTTTGAACTGTACTTTGAGCAGGCTTTTATTCGTCGTGAGAAGAGGTTGCTTCAGAGGACTTAGCGTTTGCAGGTATCCACTCATAAAGGCTTGCCATGGCATTTACTCATCGACTCGGTGAATAGAAACCTAGGGTTTTGAGCTTATGAACGAGAGCCATGATCGTTCTCATGCATCCCTGCATTGCACGACATTCAGGCGTCCTGCCTATCAGATGGCGAACTGGTCGTTAAACAGTCCGTCCTTGGATGCTCGACCACCCCGCCCATGGTGCGGACGGTCGTCTCGCTAATCACCATGGCTAGCCTTTAGCATTAGCGTAATCTGTAAGTTTTAAAGAAATACACAGCACGTTTTGGGACAAAACCTTGTTAGATAATTCACTCTTATGAGCCAGATTCGGATTAGCTATTCTATTAGTAATGCTTCGTTTGGCTACAAACTAATCAATGAACGATATAACCAGTCGGAATAGGCATAA
>NZ_BPFD01000053.1 GCF_019655335.1 Shewanella hafniensis | reverse complement strand
AGGCTTTGAATAAATGAACTAGATAGACCTGAGTGATCATGTGCAAAAAAATGCTTAAATTCTTCACCGTCGAATCGATTTAATCCGTTCAAAGTACCAATCCAGATGTAACCATCATTATCTTCAATGACCGATGTGACTGTACTTTGGGATAGGCCTTCTGGAACGCCATAGGACTCAGTTTTTAAAGCTATTGGTAATTGTTGCGCTTCTGCAGTCGATAGGAAAATAGCTAGAAGAAAAATAATTTTAAAGAGTGCTTTAGGCATAGTGTTTATTCTTATTATCCGAGGATGCCATGAAACAATTGTGTTACATCACTTTTCCAGAAAGTGAGGGCTTTGTCAAAGCGGAGGCGGCTAAAAATCCTTTTAACAGCATGTAGATGCAGCAAAATTGTTCGCTGTAGAAGGGGGAGAACATGGACTAGCCATGTTTTACATTAGTATTACGCCCAACCGTGATAGATACAACTATAGTTGGGCCAATTTGTAGCGGTTTTGTTTGTTTGTCCAACTTTGTGAACAAATGTGTGTGTAAAAGTGTTTTTGTTTAGAAATTAAACTTCTCTGCCGTTTGCTTAAACGTTTTGAGATCTGTGATCATTTTTTCTGACTGCAACGCAGCCTGAGTTCTGTGCTGTTCACCCGTGCTAAATAAGACTAAGCGGTCACTGTGTTTGGTGCGCATTTTACGCATCATGAATTTGAGTAAATCAGTGCGGGTGAGCTTAGTGATTTCGTCTACAACGAGCTCCCTTTGGTTAAATTGATAATCTCTGTTGCCGACACTGACCCAATATCGTTGGCTGCGAGTTTTGAGGTTCGCATCGTGCTCCATGATCTGACTAATAAGACCGACCTTAGTGCTTTCCCATTCTTCGTTGGTGATTTGCATCACGGCATAATTAAAGTCGGCAATAAACTCATCTATCGCCTCTAATAAATGCAGTGGTCCAGTCGTAGGTGACTGGATATAAAAAATGAGTCCTGGATGGCGATTGAGCGGCAGATAACCTGTGCCTACCATGTAGCCCAACTGTTTTTCAGTGCGCAGTTCATGGAAGAAGGTGGACGACATAGTGTGGTTCAGTAAGCTAAATAGAGCCATTTTTTCTGGCGTTGCCACAGCAGATTGGTAATACACAATGATCGCGCTATCTTGATGATCTATCGCAAGTTCTCTAAGTAAGGTGCCTTGACCCGTTAAATTGACTAACTCTCTGGTGGACTCGGCGCTTGGCGTTGAAACTAAAAATAAAATGTGCTCTAAGCGTTTACCGAGAGCTTGTGCTTCAGAGACTAACCAATCCCCATAAACTAATCCTTCAAGATAGATCTTCTCGTAAAAGGCGCGTACATGGTTATGCAAATCTTCAAGGCTTATGTCTTCGAGCATTTGAGCCATGCGGGCAGGCTCATAACTGCTTTTTTGTAGCGTGACAGTGAGGCTAGTAAACAATTGTGAAATAGGTTTAGCCTGCGCTAGATTCTGCCAACTGCGCAGTAGTTGAGATTTAATTAGGGCAAAACGTTCTTCAGTAAAATTACGCTCTCTGGCTTTGTGGATTAACAAGGCCAACAGGGTTTCTTGATTACCGGTAAAGCCCGATAAATGCAGGGTAATGCCACCTTGATGCGGATAAATATTGTAACTTAAGCCCGCGACTTCGGCCTGATAGGTTGGTTCTGTCAGATAATCGAGCAGCATTTCAACATACAGGCGGGTGAGGGCGGCATGTTTTGGTGTTTTACTCGCCTGCTCTGAGTCCAGCGACAAATACATGTGGCCTTTGGGTACATTAAACTCATCGTCTTTCTTGTGCCAAATACGGTATCCCGTCGATTCTGCAACGATCACTGGTACCTCGACATCGCTCTTATCTGGTCGAGGAATGGAGTCGGCGACGATAAATGGGTTTGCAGCAGGTAATTGTAATTCTGAGCGAATACTGCTCACTTGCCAACGAACGAGGGACTGAGGTGCAATAGGGCGCACTTTATAGGGCGTGTGATACCAGTTGGCTTTACGATCCGTTTTAACCGATTGTGCGATAAGCTGCAGACGCATATTGTGGGGCGTCATTAGCTCGAGTAGGGCTATGGTTTCTGGAATATCCAGCCCATCCATTCGATAGTCACCAAAGACCAAATCTTCGACTTCATAATGATGCATATTGATGCTGAGGTGGCTGGCCAAATCGAGTGATTTAACTTGCTCTTGGTAGCGAAACGCCATTTTGAGTAGGTTTGCGCGCTCTAAATAGCGCCACTCATCTAAACCTTGGGTTTTGATGAGTTCAATATACTCAAAACAGCAGCTGATAATCTCATCAAGATTCGCCAGTCCCTTATCGGTTAACTGTAAACCGATACTGTAATCTTTGAAGTTATAACCATTTACGCCGCCGCCCGCGGACAAGTTATTCACCAGTCCCTGCTCTTTAAGATAGGACAAAAGGCTGCCATGGCTCTCATTGCCTAAAATATGGCTGATATAAGTCAAAGGCTTACGTTTGTAGTAGTGGTCAATGCCAGGGAAATTAAAGCTGATGCTTAAGCGTTTTTGCTCCTTAAGCGGCACGATATCAATTTGGGTTAACAGCTCATTTTCTGAAAACAGCGGCACTTGAGGATAGTTTTTCACTAAGTTCAAGTTTTGGATCCCGCTAAAATAATGGCAGGCTAAATCTTCTAATTCGTCGAGGGAAAGCGGCGCGACTAAGCACAAGGTCATTAAGTTGGCGCTGTAGTGGCTTTGATAGAAATCGAGTAATTCGCTACGTACCTGTGCTTGCTCTCCGCCTAAGGTGACTAAGTTACCGACTGAAAATTTTGAGAAAGGATGCAGTGGATTAACTGTCTCTTTGAGCACTTGATAGGTACGGCGGATATCGTCTTTCAGTTTTAAACTAAATTCAGATTCAATGGCTTGGCGCTCTCTGTCGACCAGTTCTAAGTCAAATTTAGGTGCAATAAAAAATTGGCTGAATCTGTCTAAGGAGTCGGCAAACACGTCTTCATTGATGGTGAAAAAGAAGTTGGTGTGCTCTGTGCCCGTCCAAGCGTTATTGCTGCCGCCATGTTGGTTGATAAAGGCGTGGTACTCGCCTGAGTCGGGAAATTTTTCGGTACCAAGAAAGAGCATATGCTCTAAAAAGTGCGCCATGCCGGGTCTATCCGCGGGATCATCAAAATGACCCACGCCTACAGCCATAGATGCGGCCGCTTGGCTGGCATCTTGATCTTCAACCAATAACACCCTAAGCGCATTATCTAACACAAGATAACGATACTGACGGTGATCGTTTGGACTTTTATAAATGGACTGAGAGGCTTGCAAAGAGACACTCCGATAACGATAGCTTGTTATATATTGATAGTCTTAATGGTTTTTAGCAAATATCTCTTGTGTTTATCGACTAAAGATTAAGTCTTACAAGGTTTGTTGAAATGGATTTTAGGGCTACAATTGGGATAAAACAAAAACAAGTTTGAGTCGCGAGAGAAGTATGCAGCTATTTTTAATGAGACATGGTGACGCCGGATTTAATGCTCAGTCTGATAGAGACAGAACACTGACCGATGTTGGAAGGCACCATACTGTGTTGATGAGCAACTGGTTGGCTCGCAGTGTGACTGATTTCGATCTTGTTTTGGTGAGTCCTTACTTACGTGCACAGCAAACTTGGCAGGAGCTGAGTCAGCATTTTCCTGAGCCGCGTAAGTGGTTAGTCGCTGATGATCTTGTTCCTTCTGGCGATCCCGCCAATGTAGCCGCGTTAGTTGTAGCCTACGCTGAGTTATACAAGGCGGATAAAGTGCTAGTGATTGCTCACATGCCGTTATTGGGCTATTTAGTCAGTGAGTTAGTGGCGGGTGTTGAGCCGCCGTTATTTGCCACCTCGGGCATTACGCTCATTGATAAACATGCCGAGCAAGCTTCAATCGTATGGCAGCACGCACCCCACAGCATTAGCTAGTCTTGATTTATATCCCTTTTACAAACAAACGGCCCACTGAATGTGGGCCGTTTCGTTTTCAGTAAACGTAGGAAACTCGCAAAATCTCTAAATCGCCAAATCGGAAACGTTAATGTTTAAAGTCGATAGCGAGTTAACGTCTATGCGGCTGCTCACCAATATCAATCAGCACTAATAATGCCGCATCGCCGCCCCATTCTTTAGGGGCCTGATGGAAAGCCTTCACCATAGGATGCTGCACTAACCACATGGGGACTTGTTGTTTCAATATGCCACTGCCGTAACCATGCATAATGCAGCAACACAGGCTTTGCTGTTTAACGCAGGCTTGGATCAGTGCCGCTAGCTCAAGTTTGGCTTCCGATTGGCGATAGCCGTGCAAATCCAGCAGTAAATCTGGCTGGTAATCTCCACGTCGCAGGCGTTTGAGTTCTAGGCTATCAACCCCTTCCTCTAACCAACGCATTGGCCCTTGTACTGGCAGTAGTGGCTGATAAGTATCTGAGAAATAACTGTTAGCATGCAGTTGCTGCTCTTTCAGTTCTATTTCCTGTTTGGTTTTTAAGGGCGTGCGAAAGTGTCGCTTATTTTGCGTGATGGGTTTAATACCATCGATAAGCGCTGAGAACATCGCCAAGCCTTCTTTGTCGTCGTCTTTATTCATGGCGGGTATTCTATTGAATCCTATGGTTTCTGAATAGAGTTCAGTTACAATGTTCGCGAACAAACTAGCGGGAGCACGTTTTGGATAAGATCTTTGTAGATGAAGCTGTGACAGAATTACGCACTATTGGCGATATGTTACGTTGGGCCGTGAGCCGTTTTAACGACGCCAATGTGTATTATGGTCATGGTACTGATAACGCGTGGGATGAAGCCATCGCCTTAGTTTTCCATGCTTTACACTTACCCGAAGAAATCGGCCAGCAAGTGATTTTAAGCAACTTGACCAGCAGTGAAAAGCATAAAATTGTCGAGTTGATTATTCGCCGTGTCAGAGAGCGCCTACCTGTGCCTTACCTGACTAATAAAGCGCGTTTTGCTGGATTGGAATTTTACGTCGATGAGCGCGTGTTAGTGCCTCGTTCACCGATTGCTGAAATGATCGCTAACCGTTTTAGCCCTTGGTTATACGGCAAACCAGTAACGCGTATTTTAGATTTATGTACTGGCAGCGCTTGTATCGCTATCGCCTGTGCCTACGAATTTGAAGACGCCGAAGTTGACGCGCTGGATATCAGCGAAGATGCTTTAGATGTGGCGCAAATCAATATCGAAACCTTAGGCGTGATGGACCGAGTATTCCCGATGCAATCGGATTTGTTCTCGGCAATCCCAGAAGGTCCACAGTATGATTTGATTGTCTCAAACCCACCTTATGTTGATGCCGAAGACATTGGCGACATGCCAGATGAATATCATCATGAGCCTGCCATCGGTTTAGCCTCAGGTCGCGACGGGTTAGATTTAACCAAACGCATACTGGCCAATGCCGCGCAATACCTCACACCAACGGGTTTACTCGTAGTTGAAGTCGGTAATTCTATGGTGCATTTAATTGAGCAATTCCCAGAAGTGCCATTCACTTGGATTAACTTTGAAAATGGCGGCGATGGCGTGTTTGTATTGACCCGCGATCAACTGGTCGAAAATCAGTCAGTGTTCGGCATTTATCGCGACGCAGAATAACCTAAGATAGCAAATTAGGTTGAGACTTTTCCCGCTGCCAGTTAGGCTTGCAGCGGGAAAATAAATTGTCCAGTGGTCGCTGGACACGGAGCGATGAACAAATAACCTAAGGTGTACAAAGCGGATGTCTGGAAACAGTATTGGTCAAAATTTTGTAGTGACGACGTTTGGTGAGAGTCACGGTGTTGCACTGGGTTGCATTATTGATGGTTGCCCACCAGGGCTTGAATTAACCGAAGCCGATATGCAGCATGATCTTGACCGCCGTCGCCCAGGGACATCCCGATATACCACGGCCCGCCGTGAGCCTGACGAAGTGCGGATTTTATCCGGCGTTTTCGAGGGTAAAACCACGGGTACTTCAATTGGACTCTTGATCGAAAATACCGATCAACGCAGTCAAGATTACTCTAATATCAAAGATTTATTCCGTCCGGGGCACGCCGATTATACCTACCAGCAAAAGTACGGTATGCGTGACTATCGTGGTGGTGGCCGCTCGTCTGCCCGTGAAACCGCGATGCGCGTTGCGGCAGGTGCGGTGGCTAAAAAGTATTTGAAGCAAGTTCATGGTATCGAGATCTATGGGTTTATGTCCCAGCTGGGTCCTATTTGTGCGCAGACTATTGATCTTGACCAAATTGAGCAAAATGCCTTTTTCTTCCCCGATGCCAGCAAGCTTGAAGCGCTTGATGAATACATGCGTGAGCTGAAAAAATCCGGTGACTCCATTGGCGCGAAAATCTCCGTTATTGCCACTGGTGTGCCAGTGGGTTTAGGTGAGCCAGTATTTGATCGATTGGATGCTGATATTGCCCACGCGCTGATGGGCATCAATGCTGTCAAAGGTGTTGAGATTGGTGATGGTTTTGGCGTCGTGACTCAAAAGGGCTCCGAAGGTCGTGACTTAATGTCACCCCAGGGCTTTGAATCCAACCATGCGGGTGGTGTGCTCGGTGGAATTTCATCGGGCCAGCCGATCATTGCCCATATTGCCTTAAAACCCACATCAAGCATCAGTGTGCCGGGCCAAAGTATGACGGCGCAGGGTGAAATGGCCGAAGTTGTCACTAAAGGTCGTCACGATCCCTGTGTTGGGATCCGCGCTGTACCGATTGCCGAAGCTATGCTTGCTATTGTGTTGATGGATCACTTGCTAAGACACAGAGCGCAAAATCAGGATGTACGCAGTCACACGCCTGTGCTTGGTATGCGATAGGCGCATGAGATAAAGGGAATGCGTTAATGTCAACTTCTTCTAGCACGAGCCGGCAATTACGCTGGCTTTGTGCCTGCTATTTCTTCTTCTTTTCTATTCTCGGTACTATGGTCCCATATCTTGGGGTCTTCTTTGAAAATCGCGGTTTTAATCCTCAAGAAATTGGCTTTTTACTCGCCATCCTGATGGCGACGCGCATCGTTGCTCCGAATGTGTGGGCCAAAGTGGCTGACCGAACGGGGATGCGTGCCGAGCTGATAAAAATGGGCGCGGGAGCCGCCGCGCTGGCGTATTTGAGTTTTTTCTATCATGGCGGTTTTGTGTATATGGCGCTGAGTCTGGCCCTCTATACTTTCTTTTGGAATGCGATCCTTGCCCAGCTTGAAGTGATCACCTTAGAAACCTTAGGCGAGAATGCCAGCCGCTACGGTCAAATTCGCAGTTGGGGCAGTGTCGGTTATATCTGCCTGGTTGTCGGTGCGGGCTTTGCGATTGGCCAGTGGGGCACAGAAGTGCTGCCTTATATCGGTTTTTCATTGTTTATCGGCATGTTAGCCAGTGCGTTGCCATTACCAGCAAATCGTTTAGTGCGTGACACCAGTCAAGTGCGGCCACCATTACAATGGAATAGGGCGATTATTTGGTTCTTACTCTCGGCGATGTTGCTGCAAATGAGCGCGGGACCTTTCTACGGCTTCTTCGTCTTATATTTAAAGCAAGCGGGTTACTCAGAATCTTCAGCGGGGATATTTGTCGCCCTTGGCGCTATGGCCGAAATCGTGATGTTTATGTTCGCGCCGCGTTTACTGGGTCGCTATGGCGTTAACACCCTATTGATTGTCAGTATCGGCATGACTTGCTTGCGTTGGCTGTTGGTTGCCTTCGGAGTGGACAGCGTATTGTGGCTTGGTTTTAGTCAATTATTACATGCCTTTACCTTTGGCTTAACCCACGCGGCATCGATTCAATTTGTGCACAGGCATTTCGATGCGAGTCACAGAAGCCAAGGTCAAGCTCTGTATGCCAGCTTAAGTTTTGGGGTTGGCGGCGCGCTCGGCACTTGGATTTGCGGCTATATTTGGGGCGATGGTAGCGGGGCGGTTTGGTCTTGGGTATTTGCGGCAGGATGCGCTTTTGCCGCTATGCTGGCGGTATTCTTTATTCCTAGGGATAAACCTGGCGTTGCCTCCCATACGGCCTAGCAATGTCAATCTAGCAATATCAATCACGATTAAAAGCATCTATTAAGATACTAAAATATAAAGATAAAAATACCAAGATTGCGTTAAGTGAGGTAAAAGGTGATTCGGTTTCGTTTAGGGTTAGTGATCAATCCATTGGCTGGCTTAGGTGGCAGTGTTGGCCTTAAGGGCAGCGATGGCGTTGCCGAAGAGGCGCTTGCCTTGGGCGCCGAACCCAAAGCCGCTTTGCGTATGATGCAGGCCCTTGAGGTTATCCGTGATTATGCCGATGACATCGAGGTTATTACCGCTTCGGGCATCATGGGTGAAGACGCAGCAAAGTCACTGGGTTTTACCACGCGAGTGGTGTATCAAACCCCGGATAAAACACAGGCACTGGATACGCAGGCCGTTGTGCGTGCGCTGCTGGATGAACCGCTGGATTTACTGCTCTTTGCCGGTGGTGACGGCACGGCCCGCGATATTTATTCTGTGTTTGAGCAAGCCACTATCGACGACAAACTCCCTGTACTAGGCGTGCCCGCTGGCGTGAAAATTCATTCCGGCGTTTACGGTATTACGCCCCATGCCTCTGGCATGGTGGTTAAAATGTTGCTCGATGGCGAACTCGTTAGTTTGATGTCCGCCGATGTGATGGATATCGACGAAGTAGCTTTTCGCCAAGGCACAGTGCGCGCCAAACGATTTGGCGAGCTTTTAGTGCCCGCCGAACCGCGTTATGTGCAAGCGGTTAAGATGGGCGGTAAGGAAGTCGATGAACTCGTGCTGGCCGATATCGCCGCCGATGTGATTAATCAAATGGAAGATGAGCTGTACATCATGGGCTCTGGCAGTACGGTTGCCTTTGTGATGGAAGAGTTAGCTCTGGACAATACCCTGCTAGGTGTTGATATCATTCAAGATAAAAACCTTGTCGGCAGTGACTTAACCGCGAATGAATTACTTGAACTGACCCAAGATAAGCCGACTAAGTTGGTGATTACTTTAATTGGCGGCCAAGGCCATATCTTAGGGCGCGGCAATCAACAGTTGTCGCCTGAGCTCATTCGGCGCATCGGAAAAGACAATATTATTATCCTCGCCACAAAAACTAAGCTAAAAGCACTTGATGGACGGCCACTAATTGTGGATAGTGGCGACCCTAAATTAGATAGCGAGCTTGGCGGCTATTATAAAGTGACGACGGGCTACCATGATTACGTCATGTATCAGGTGGCCAATCCAGATTTATTGGTCGCAGCAGATGTGTCGACCAATCCAGTATTAATGGAGAGTTAGACCCAATGTTAGAGCATTACGAAGACGCATTAGAACAGTGGATCGCCAGTGTAGTCAGCCATGGTGATGACGATGCTTTGTTTGCCTGTGGCTATTTACAGGGCCATGTCGCCGTTGTGTTATCGCAACTTGAAGCGCAGGGTGCAACCGACCTCGATGCCCTTATGTTGAAAATGACCGACTGTTTAGCGCTCGCGCGCCAAGAATTAAATGATGCCGATTATGCCTTGGTTGAACAGGCATGGGCACAGCTGCATGCATGGATTGTAGGCGAATTTGATGTTGCCTAGCGTTATGCCTATGACTGACAACGAGCAAGTGACTCATACTGCAGTGACTAGTACCGAAGTAACGAGTACAGAAATGCCGAGTGCTGAATTTGCCTGTGAGCAAACGCTCGATGCCAGCGCGGTATTTATCGGTTTAGTGAATCCTAAAACGCCCGTTAATGTCGGCGGTATAATGCGCGCATCGGGTTGTTATGGTGTCGATGGCGTATTTTATACCGGCAGGCGCTACGAGTTAGCCGCGCGTTCGGGTGCAGTGCAATACCATGTCGATACTAAGGATGCTGGAGAGCGCATTCCGCTCACGGGTGTCACTTCATTACTCGCCTCTATTCCGGCGGACACTAAGCTCATCTGCGTGGATTTGGTAGTTGGCGCGACGCCGCTGCCGGATTTTGTCCATCCCGCGAAAGCCTTTTATGTGTTTGGTCCTGAAGATGGCACCATTGGCCAAGAGATTATCGATAAAGCCGATGCGGTAGTGTATGTGCCTACGGTCGGTTGTATGAATCTTGCTGCGTCGGTCAATGTGTTGTTATACGACAGATTGGCGAAATCTCACCGTGAGGCTGCAAGCCTAGCATCGAACATAAGCGGTGATGAGCTGATCCGCCAGAGTCGCGATAACAACAATCGTACTCGGGTAAAAGTGCCCAGAGCGCCGCGAAAACCTCGACATGTTGGAGCTAGCAGTCTTGAGTCTAGCAGCCTTGAACCTAGCAGCAGTGATAACGCGATAGTCATTACAGCCGCTTAAGTGGTTTACAGAAAACATTTAAAAAAGGGATTAAGCAGAGACTTAGTCCCTTTTTTATAGCGCTCAAAAACGTTATTTTTCTAGCGATTGATTACCTAGAGCGCTTTACCCTTGAGCAATTTTCGCAGCCACATGCGATTGGGGTTGAGTTTACACAGGGTTTCTTTATCGAGCGGTATTGGTTCGCCGCAAAGCTGCGCCGCGAGACATTCGGCGGCCAGTGGCCCAGAACTGAGTCCCCGTGAGCCTAACCCACCAAGAATATACAGTCCTTGATGCACCGGCGCTGGCGTGGTTTGCCAGTAGTGGCGACTTTCTTTAGTGAGTTGATGTTGCTCATAATCCTCAAGAATTTTCGCCACATCGGGCGCGCAGCCCATCATAGGGAAATGATCCCGCGTCACCATACGCACGCCGACGCGGGCATTGTTGCCATTCATGTCGATATCTTCAAGCCAGCTTTGGTTCGGATAACTCTCGTGCATTTTCATGAGGTTTTCTTGTTGTTCCTGCGGGCAAAAGTCTAAATGCTCGGGTTCTTTAACGTAACTCGCGCCAAGGCAGTGGAGTCCTTGGTGACTTGGCGTTAAATAACCGTTTGCGCACAGCACAGTTGCGAGCTGACTCAATTGAAATTGAGCGGGCACATGGCTGACTTGGCCGCGAAAGGGGCTCATTTGTAATTTGTTGCTGGCATCAAACTGTGTCAATTCTGCGCCATTGGCGAGTACCAGTTGCGCGAAGGGCCCGAAACGTTCCTTTTCAGTTAACAAAACCCAGCCATCGCTTTGGCGTTCAATGGCAAGGATGTCGGTATTGAGCGAGACGCTAACATCGGCCAGTTGCATCGTTTTTTGTATCGCAGCTTCTGCATATTCAAATGGGCAAACCCAGCCACCTAAGGGATAAAAAAAGCCTGGCTTATCGAGATTGATTTTGGCAATTGCATTGGCTTGCTCAGCATCGACGGCGTAGGCGATTTCACTTGGCCAAGGTTGGCCTTGAATGATTTTATCGAGTCGTAATTGGCTGCGTTCATCGTGGGCGGTTTGCAATACGCCGCAAAAATCATGGGAAATCGGCGTCTGATTGTCAGCGGGGGCGGATGTCAGCGCCTGCACTCGACGTCGGCTAAATAAAAATGCCTGTTGGAAAAAGTGGCTCAGCTCGTCATTTTCTGGGGTCAGCAGCGGATAAATGGCTCCTTGGCGATTGCCCGATGCGCCTTGGCCTAGCTCGGCATCTTTACAAAATACCTTTGCGCCTTGGCCGCGCTCGGCTAAAGACAGCGCCAAATGCGCTGAGGCTAAGCCGCCGCCTATGATGGCAATTGAGCTTTGCGTCGCCGAGGATAAGATTGCAGCCATAGGATTAAAGGCATAGGCTTTAGCGTCTTGCTGACGTAAGACTTGGCGCTCGTGTAGCAGTACGGCGTCAGGCTGGTGATTAATCAATGTGACTGGCTGATGTATACCAAGAGCATTGATACCCAGAGCTTTGGTACCAAGTTCATTGATATCGCTCACAGTAAAGCCGCAGGCTTGGAAACGGTTGACTGTTGTTTCACTTAATCCGCTTGATTCGCTTAATCCAATAGTGGCAATGGTCGCGCTATCGTCACTGAGTTTTGCCATCTGCCAGTGGCTTTGATGATGTAGCGCCTGTAGCAGGTGAGGCAATATCAACCAGTGTTGAACCGGATGCATTGGCGAATGGCTGAGTGAACTGAGCTGGGTTTGAATATCACCAAAGTGCAGGTCGATAGTGGTACGACCGTCATCAAAAATTAATCTCTGGCAACCTATAATAGCCGTCGGCTCAGCATCGAGTAAGGTTTGAGCAAGCTGGCTGAGCTTAGATTTACACTCCAACGCTGACGCTTGCTTTGATTCAAGATGTGGCTCGAATGGGGTTTCTTTCACAAGAGTGAGTGATTGATCCCAAAGTGATTTAAGTTCGTACGCATTAATCGGATTAGGTTCGAACACCTTAAGGAGTAAACGTTGGCTAGGATTCGCCTGAGTGCGCCACCAAGATAAGAGTTCAAGCCCGTTACCTAAACCAATTTGGCCTAATACTAAGAGTTTTTGCTGTGAATGAGCCTCAAATACCCGCTGCTGATAAATGCTCAACTTGCTGAGATAGTGTGCATCAGTGTGAGCTGTTGCGGGATAAAGGTTGATTAATTGCTGGTAATCACGCTTAATTTGGCAAGGTTTATTGGGCTCTGCAGTCAAAGAAATTTACTCTCGGTCTCATAATTGGCATTATTTTACTCGCCTTTATGGAAAGCTGACCACTTAATTGAGTCAAAACAGATACTATTGGCTCAGCGAAAAGTAGGTACTGACATGTACACAATGGATAGCAATAAAATGAAAAGAGTCGTGATCACCGGAATGGGTGTTGTTTCAAGTATCGGTAATAACAAGCAAGAAGTGACCGAGTCACTGAAAGCGGGCCGCAGTGGTATTACGCATTCAGCTCAGTTTGAAGAGATGCAGTTACGTAGCCACGTATGGGGTGACATCAAGTTAAACCCAGCTGAGCATATCGATCGTAAAGCGCTACGCTTCATGGGCGATGCCGCTGCCTATGCTTACATTGCGATGCAAGAAGCCGTTAGCGATGCCAATTTAACTGAAGAGCAGTATTCAGATCCGCGCGTCGGTTTGATTGTCGGTACAGGCGGCGCATCATCGTCTAACCAAGTGCAATCTGCCGATACACTGCGTGAAAAAGGCGTTAAACGTGTTGGTCCGTATATTGTGCCTCGCATCATGTCGAGCACGGCCAGCGCTTGTTTAGCCACGCCATTTAAAATTAAAGGCATGAACTATTCTATCAGTTCAGCCTGTGCAACTAGCGCCCACTGTATTGGCCACGCCGTTGAACTTATCCAAATGGGTAAGCAAGACATGGTGTTTGCCGGTGGTGCTGAAGAAGTGGATTGGACGCTGACCATGGGCTTTGATGCTATGGGCGCACTGTCAACTAAGTACAATGCCACACCGGAAAAAGCCTCTCGTACCTATGATGCAGACCGTGATGGTTTTGTGATCTCTGGCGGCGGCGGTATTTTGGTGGTTGAAGAGTTAGAGCATGCTCTGGCTCGCGGCGCAAAAATTTACGCTGAAGTGATTGGCTATGGCGCGTCTTCAGACGGTTATGACATGGTAGCGCCATCTGGCGAAGGCGCTGTGCGTTGTATGCAAATGGCGATGATGGATGTCGATACCCCAATCGATTACATCAACACTCACGGCACTTCAACGCCAGTGGGCGACGTGCGCGAATTAGAAGCGCTACGTGAAGTCTTCAAAGACAAGTGCCCACCGATTGCATCGACTAAGTCTATGACAGGTCATGCATTAGGCGCCGCAGGCGTACATGAAGCGATTTACAGCTTAATCATGATGGAAAACAGCTTTATTGCCCCAAGCATCAATATCGAAAATCTGGACGACGCTGCGAAAGACATGCCTATCGTTCGTGAATATCGTGATGCTGAGCTGAATACTGTCATGAGTAACAGCTTTGGTTTTGGCGGTACAAACGCCACGCTAGTGATGCGTAAATTCAAATAAGTTTGTTTATCAAACGCGATAGAAGGGAAGCTTAGGCTTCCCTTTTTTATGGGCGATTTTTGTAAACCTGTTGCATCGACAAGGATTTATCCCATTAGTCTTGTTAGAATACCGAGCATCTTGATGCCTTCCATTCCCACTTTTATCCGATCAGGTGCCCATGAAGATTTTAGTCGATGAAAATATGCCCTATGTTGAACCGCTATTTGGCGATCTCGGGGACATTATTCCTGTTAACGGCCGCACGTTAACCGCCGAGCAAGTACGCGAGGCCGATGTGCTATTAGTGCGCTCGGTCACCAAAGTGAATGCCGAGTTGCTCTCAGGCAATAACAAGCTGAAATTTGTCGGCAGTGCCACCATAGGTACAGATCATGTGGATTTAACCTATCTTGCTGAGCGAAATATTCCCTTCTCTAATGCACCAGGTTGCAATGCGACTGCTGTCGGGGAGTTTGCTTTTATCGCTATGCTGGAGTTAGCGCAGCGCTTTAATTCGCCGCTTAAGGGCAAGGTCGTCGGCATCGTGGGCGCGGGCAATACCGGTACTGCAACAGCTAAATGCTTGCAAGCCTATGGTATTAAGGTGTTGCTTAACGATCCCATCAAAGCTGCAGAGGGCGATCCGCGCAGTTTTGTGAGCTTAGATACCATCATGGCGCAGGCCGATATCATCAGTTTGCATGTGCCCATCACGCGCACTGGCGAGCATAAAACCAAACATTTGTTCGATGAGGCGCGCTTAAAGGCACTCAAACCCAATACATGGTTAGTGAATTGCTGCCGCGGTGATGTGATAGATAATCAGGCGCTTATTAAAGTGAAGCAGCAACGTGACGATCTTAAATTAGTGCTCGATGTGTGGGAAGGTGAGCCAACACCGCTGCCAGAACTGGTGCCACTGGCCGAATTTGCTACGCCGCATATCGCAGGTTATAGCTTAGAAGGTAAGGCGCGCGGCACTTTTATGCTCTACCAAAACCTGTGTCAGTTGCTGAATATCACTGCCGATAAAAGCCTGCTGGATCTCTTACCAACCTTTAACATTAAGGCGGTCGAACTTGCGACAGCGCCGAATGAAAAAGCGTTATTACAGCTCGCGCGTTTTGTCTATGATTTGCGCGATGATGACAAGATGTTCAGAAATACATTCTTAAATGAGAATGGCTTCGACACTATGAGAAAAAATCACCAACATAGACGCGAATTTAGTGCATTGGCGCTGGCTTATGACGGTCAATCTGAGGTAGATTGGTTGTCCAATTTAGGTTTTTCAGGAGTCGGTCAGTAGCTATGTCACAGGAATTTAATGTTGTCGTTTTAGGTGCATCGGGCGCAGTGGGTCAAACAATGATAGAGATCCTCGAAGAGCGTAATTTCCCGGTTGCAAATTTGTACCCTTTAGCCAGTAGCCGCAGCGCCGGTGAAACGGTCAGCTTTCATGGCAAACAAATTACCATTCTCGACGTAGAAACCTTCGATTGGACCCAAGCTCAAATTGGTTTCTTCTCCGCAGGGGGTGATGTTTCCGCCAAATGGGCACCGATTGCGGCTGAAGCGGGTTGTGTTGTTATCGATAACACCTCGCACTTTAGATACGACATCGATATTCCTTTGGTCGTACCCGAAGTGAATCCACATGCTATCGCCGATTTCCGCAATCGCAATATCATCGCTAATCCAAATTGCTCAACCATTCAAATGCTAGTGGCGCTTAAGCCTATTTATGATGCCTATGGTATCAGCCGCATTAATGTGGCAACGTACCAGTCAGTTTCGGGTACAGGTAAAAAAGCCATTGAAGAGTTAGCGCATCAGTGTACTAAACTGCTGCAAGGTTTGCCTGCTGAAGCCGAAGTTTATCCAAAGCAAATTGCTTTTAACGTATTGCCGCAAATCGATAAATTTATGGATAACGGCTATACCAAAGAAGAAATGAAAATGGTCTGGGAAACCCAGAAGATTTTCGGTGACGATGAGATTTTAGTGAATGCAACCGCTGTACGTGTACCTGTGTTTTATGGTCACTCGGAAGCCATTAATATCGAAACTCGTCAGCCTGTCGATGCAGAAGACGTTAAAGCTTTACTGCGTAATGCCGAAGGAGTGGTGTTGTTTGAGTCAGATGATGACTATCCAACGGCTGTAACCGATGGTGCTGGTACCGATCCGGTTTATGTTGGCCGCATTCGTAAGGATATCTCTCATTCTCACGGGATTAACCTGTGGGTGGTGTCAGACAATATTCGTAAGGGCGCAGCCTTGAACAGTGTGCAAATTGCCGAGATCTTAGTGAGAGATTATTACTAAGCACGAGATTGCATTTCATGCCCATTGAAAAAGCCTGCTGTCAGCAGGCTTTTTTTGTTTTACAATTGTGAACAGTAGCAGGGCAGGGATTTCTGGTTTATAGTAATCTCAATAAATACAATTGCCTAAAGCCTGTTATCAGCGAGATAACTTTATAGCGCTTCAAAGGGAAGGATTGATGAAATTTCGCACTTCGTATCTTGTGGGTCTAATGGCCACTGTTTTAGCTGTTTCTTCTACCGCTTATTTTATTGATCCCGCCGTTGCAGCAGATACGCCAAGATTAAAACCCTTAAAAATCATGGGGCCAGACGGACAGATCCGTCAAGTTAATCATCAATATGGCCCAACGACATCCAGAGACACTTTTTGGAGCATAGCGCAAAAAGTCCGTCCCGATGCCAGTGTCAGCGTCTATCAAGTGATGGCAGCGCTATATGATGCTAACCCCCATGCGTTTAACTCTTCCAGCTACAACAGTTTAGAACGTGGCATGATCCTGCTGATCCCGTCTAAAGAAGTCATGCTGTCGATTCCCAATAATATGGCGATAGCAAGAGCAGAGCAAAGCGACAGACAATCCCGTGCGCCAGCGAAAGCGGTGCAGAAACCTGCTGCGAAAGTCACTACGCAAGCGCATGTTACTGCTCCTGTTGTGATTGCTGAAACCAAAGTGATCACTGAAACCAAAGTGACGCCGCCCAAAGTGCCAGTGGTAGAAACGCCGGCGCCAGACAAGCCTAAGATGCTGAGCTCTGATGTAACGTCGCGCTTAGAAGCAGCTGAAAGTAAAAATCTGTCATTAACCGATGAATTAGCTCGCACCCAAGATCAACTCACTGTCCGCACTTCAGATGTTGAAGCGCTAAAAGTGAAAGTTGAAGAATTGAATCAACGCATTGCCGTGCTAGAAGAAACCCTGCAAGCCAGCAAACTGCAAAATCAAGCTTTGAAAGCCGAAGTTGAAGCTGCCCAAACGCCAGAGATGGCAACGGGAACGGCTGAAGCTGAGACTCAGGCTCCCGCTGAGCCCGATGATTTATGGCGTAATATCCTTAATAGTCCAGTGTTAATGATTGCTGCCGCTGTGATCCCTGCCTTGTTCTTGTTACTGGCGGTGTTCTGGTTGCTGCGCCGTAAGCGTAATAAAGAACGTCGTGAAATGCAGGCGCAAGAAGCGGTTATGGCCGCGGGTGCTGCTGGCGTTGCCGGTACTGCCATCATGGACATGGATGATGACGACTTAGATGATATGGCGGTGCATTTAGATACCGACCATGCGGACTCTATCGATAGCCTGCTTGATATGGGCAGCGTCGATTTACAACCTGAGCAAGATTTGACTGACTCAAACGATCAGATGGATATGGCGTCTGAAATGTTTGTCGATCCGGGTCTCTCTGCCGAAGCTGAGGTTGAAGACGAAGGGCAATCTCTTGATGACCTGTGGGCCGAAGCCATGGGCGATCAGGAAGAGGATATTGTTGAGGAAAAACCTAAATCTGACAATATTCTTGAGGAAGCCGATCTCGATGCGCTATTAGCGGGCCTAGGTTCAGAAGACAACACTGACGCTGAAGACGATTTAAGTGAATTAGAGCGAAACTTTGCTAGCGATTTAGCTGAAGAAGACGTTGAAGTAGAAGATACTCAACCTGCCAATGAAGCCGTCGCTGATGACGATGATCTCGATGCCTTACTTGCCGAGTTTAGTGTTCCTGCTGAAGATCCAGAAACGGCAAAAGAACCTGCAACAGAATCTATTGAGTCTGACGATGAAGATCTCAGTGCCGCCATCGCCGCAGAACTCGATGATGAGCTAGATGATGAACTGGGCGGAGAAGAGGTTGATGATATCGATGCTCTATTGGCCGATTTCGATAAACCAACGCCAACCGCAGAACCTGAAGTCGAATCTGATCTTGGCGCTGAAATTGCTGCCGAGTTAGATGCCGAACTTGATGAGCTGGGCGTAGAAGATACCGACGACATCGATGCCTTGTTAGCAGATTTCGATAAACCAGCAGAACCTGAAGTTGAGCCTGATCTTGGCGCTGAAATTGCCGCAGAGTTAGACGCAGAGCTGGATGAACTGGGCGTAGAAGACACTGACGATATCGATGCGCTGTTAGCGGATTTTGATAAACCAGCAGAACCCGAAGTCGAGCCTGATCTGGGGGCTGAGATTGCCGCCGAGTTAGATGCAGAGCTTGATGAGCTTGGCGTCGAAGACACTGACGATATCGATGCGCTGTTAGCTGATTTCGATAAACCAGCAGAACCCGAAGTTGAACCCGATCTTGGCGCTGAAATCGCCGCCGAGTTAGACGATGAACTGGATGAATTAGGCGTAGATGAATCCGATGATATTGATTCGTTGCTGGCGAGTTTTGATGCCGAGCCTGAAATCAAAGTTGATGCTGAAGACAATGCCGAAGACGATGCACAAAACGATACCGCAGATGATGCGATCAGTGCAGAAATTGCCGCAGAGCTAGAAGCTTCGTTACCGGAAGATATAAAAGGCGAAGCGTCAGGCGATGAAGATTTAGATGCGCTTTTAGCTGAATTTGATGTGCCAGAGCAACTCGATGCCGATGAAGATGAATTCGACTTCGATATGGAAACGGCGCAGCTTGATGCGGACGATAACGCCACAGATGAAGACAATTTACTCAAAGGTATTGGTGCGTCTCACTCGATTGATGGCACAGATGATACTTTCTCGTTAGTTGAAGAGTTGGGTGAAGATGATGATTCTGACGCCCTGACTACGGCTGCAGCCACTTTGGCAGCCGCTACCGCGGCAGCGAGTGTTAAGGAAAAAGAGTCTTCTTTCTTTAATGATTTAAAAGCCAATAAGAGCAAAGATCCCCACGTGCTCGATTGGGACTCAGAGCTTGATTTTGCGCCTAAGGCCAAACCTGCTGCGACGCCAGCCGATGCTGCGGCTGAAGCGGATGTCTATGATGTCGAGCCTAATGTCGAGCCTAATGCCGATGCTTCGCTAGCTGATACGCCTACTCCGGATGATGCGACTCAAGAGAAGCCGATTAAGGCGACGCGTAACGATGTTGATTTTAGTGAAGATTTTAAACTCGATACCCAAGAGGATGCTGACGATTCTGAGCAAGGCCTCGATTTAAGCGACGACAATGTACTAGCTGCTTTCACGGCCAATACCGATTTTGATGACGATGAAGATGTACTGACGTCGGAAGACAGTTTCTCACTCGTCGATGATCTCACTGTCGATGAAGCGTTAGCTGCACTCGATGCCCAAGAGTCGCGTAAAGCACAGAAGAAGTTTGTTCCTGAGCATGATTTAACGAATTTCCAAAATGAAAACGGCTTTATCGACATCGACAAGTTGTTGAATGATGCCGATGAAGACGGCACTGATACCGATTTGTATTCGGAAGTCGACGTGGAAATGAGTGATGTCGGAGCCTTAATCGGTGACGCCGCTATGATTGATGTCGATGATGAAGAAAACTCAGTCAACGCTAAGCTGGATTTAGCCCGCGCTTATATCGAAATTGACGACAGCGACAGCGCCAAAGCCCTGCTCAAAGAAGTGCAAATTGATGGTAACGAGCGCCAGCAAGATGAAGCTGGACGTTTACTCAAAGAGATGAGTTAATCCCGATTGAGAGAGTTTCAACCTAACGGCGCCTTCAGCGCCGTTTTTTTTATGGGCTGCTGTGATAAAATGCGCCGCTAAATCAATTGTGAGGAAAAGTGGATGCGGATTGCATTAGGTATTGAATATGACGGCAATGGTTATTTTGGCTGGCAACGTCAGGCCGAAGTCGATTCAGTACAAGCGCAATTAGAACGGGCGTTATCGATAGTGGCCAACGAGCCTATCGGCGTCTTCTGCGCTGGCCGTACCGATGCGGGCGTGCATGCCACGGGCCAAGTGGTTCATTTTGAAACCCATGCCATTCGTAATGAAGGCGCATGGACCTTAGGGGTGAATGCCAATTTACCCGACAATATTGCGGTGCGTTGGGTTAAAGAAGTCGACGACAGTTTTCACGCGCGCTTTTCGGCTACCGCCAGACGCTACCGTTATGTGATTTACAATCACAGTTTTCGCCCTGGGATTTTACGCCATGGTGTCAGCCATTATCACGGCGATATTGATGCCGATAGAATGCACCAAGCGGCGCAGGCACTCTTAGGCGAGCAAGATTTTACCAGCTTTCGCGCAGTCCAGTGCCAGTCAAAAACGCCGTTTCGTAATGTACATTGCGTCAATGTCACGCGCCAAGGCATGTATGTGATTGTTGATATCGCCGCCAACGCCTTTTTACATCACATGGTGCGCAATATCGTCGGTTCATTATTAGAAATCGGTTTAGGCAATCAGCCGCTGACGTGGATGGGTGATTTGCTCGCGTTAAAAGACAGAAACCAAGCTGCAGCAACGGCTAAACCCCATGGGCTTTATTTAGTTGATGTGACTTATCCAGAACAATATCAATTGCCTAAGCTCGCCCTTGGGCCATTATTTATGTTGGATTGAAAAGATCTTATTTGAGAGATTATCGAATACGAGGATGTACGGACATGCTAACAGCGCCAGCGTCAAATGCAGCATTGGAACAGTGGTTGGATTATTTGTTATCCATACATCCAACCGAAATCGATATGGGATTAACCCGTGTTTCTAAGGTCGCGCAAACCCTTGGCCTATTAGATTTAGGCCAAAGCAAGATAGTCACAGTGGCAGGGACGAATGGTAAAGGCACGACTTGCGCCATGCTGGAAAATATTCTGCGCTTATCGGGTTTGACTGTGGGCGTATACAGCTCGCCGCACATGCTTAAATACAACGAGCGAGTGCGTATTAATGGCTGCGACGCCAGTGATAGCGCCTTTGTCGCCGCCTTTGAACAAATTGAAGCGGCGCGCGCTGAGATTTCCCTGACCTTTTTTGAATACGCCACGCTTGCGGGCCTGATACTGTTTAAAGCCGCCAAGCTGGATGTAGTCATCTTAGAAGTCGGTTTAGGTGGACGGTTAGATGCCACCAATATTATCGATGCCGATATCAGCGTGGTGACCTCGGTCGATTTAGATCATGAAAGTTATCTGGGGAATACCCGCGAACTCGTCGGCCGAGAAAAGGCGGGTATTTTCCGTCACGGTAAAGCTGCGATTGTCGGCGAGCCCAACTTGCCGCATACCGTCAATGATGTTGCCAATGAGGTTGGCGCAATCTTGTATCGCGTCGGCAACGAATTCAGTTATCAAGTCCATAGCAATCTGTGGGACTTTCAAGGCCAAGTGCTCAAACTACATGATTTAGCGTTACCGACCTTGCCGCTACCTAATGCGGCCACGGTATTGGCCGTAATTGAACAGGGTTGGCCGGATATCGCGCCCGCGATTATTGCCGAGGGCATTAGCACGGCTCGGTTAACCGGTCGATTCGAGCGGGTGAATGAGCAGCCGTTAGTGCTACTCGATGTGGCGCATAATCCCCATGCGGCGCGTTTTTTGGTGCAGCAATTAGCGCCAATGGTTGTAGGTAAACGCGTATTTGCCCTTTGTGGTATGTTGAAGGATAAAGATATTGCGGGCGTGTTGCCTGTGATCCATCCTCTGGTCGACACTTGGTATTTAGTGAGCCTTCATGGTGAGCGTGGCGCGAGTTCTGCCATGCTGCGCAAAACCTTAGCACCTGAGGCCAGCGCATTTGAGTTTGAGGGCATAGCTGAGGCATGGTCGGCATTAAAAGCGCAAATTAACCCAGATGATGTGGTAATTGTGTTTGGCTCCTTTTACACTGTGGCAGGTTTTAAGTCTCAATTTATGCAGGAAGTCCGTTTTGTCTAGCCAGTTTCATAATCGTTTAGTCGGCACTGTGGTGCTGGTTGCGCTTGGAGTGATTTTTTTGCCGGATATTTTGGATGGCAAAAAAGATCGCCAAGAAGAGCAGTTTTCCGAAATACCTTTGCGTCCGACTGTGATTGAGCAGCAAAAAGCCGACGATGATATGTTTGAAGTCTTGTCGGCCGAAGATGCTGCCGCGCTGAGTGGTGCTGATGTCGCCTTAGCTGAGACAGGCAATAATGCCGACAGTGACAAGTCATCTGCCATCGCTAAGCAAGACGTTAAGGCGGATGTTAAACCCGAGGTGAAGAAGCCAGAGGTTAAGCAAGCAGAAGTTAAAAAGCCTGAAGCGAAACCAGAACCTAAAAAAGAGCCACCTAAGGCGACGGTAAAAACGGAGCCCGCTAAAAAAGCTGAGACTAAAGCGCCAACCGTCGCTAAGACTGAAAAGCCCAAAGCAGAAACGCCTAAAGCCAGTGCTGCCAGCCGTGACAGCTTAAAAAGTGGCTTTACCTTGCAGCTTGGCAGTTTTAACAATGCAACCAATGTTAAAGCCTTAATTGCACAGCTACGTAAGAGTGGTTTTAAAGCGTACACTATCCCTGAAAATCCTAAAGATGGCGTATTAACCAAAGTGTTTGTCGGGCCAGATGTGTCTGAGGCAAAGCTGAAGAAAATACAAATTGAGGTGGAAAACCTCACGCGTCTTAAGGGCTGGATTGTTCCTTTTAATCCCTTAGAATCTTAATGGTGATATAAGATCCGCGACTGAAAATGATTTATTTACCTCTCTAGGGGTGAGAATCGTTTCAGTCTCTGGTAGAATCGCGCCGTCTTAAAGCCCATGTCGGAAAGCCATCTCAATGGTTTGGATTGATTACGCTATCATATTCGTCATCGGATTATCGACTCTCATCAGTCTAATCCGCGGATTCGCCAAAGAAGCCATGTCCTTAGTGGTATGGTTCGCGGCTTTCTTTGTTGCCAGCCAATTTTACCAAGATCTTGCCGTTCACTTAACTCAAATGAACGATGAGATGCTGCGTAATGGCGTTTCTATTGCCATCCTCTTTATTACCACTTTGGTACTCGGAGCCTTAGTTAACTATATTCTCGGACAACTTGTTGTCAAAACCGGATTATCTGGCACTGATCGGCTCTTGGGCCTGTGTTTCGGTGCTATTCGAGGCGCGCTAATTGTGAGCGCCTTGCTGTTTTTTATGGATGCTTTCACAGGCTCGCCCAACACCCAATGGTGGAAGGACTCTGTGCTAGTGCCCGAATTTGGCGTTGTCATTCAATGGTTTTTTGACTATTTGGAAAACACCTCCAGCTTTGTACCCAAACTATAAGAAAGAAAATTAATTAATCCTAAGTGATGGAAAGTAGCAATCGCTTAGGTATGTACGTCACTCCTGTTCAAGGGCTTATGCCTAAAAACAGGGTAACTGTGAGCGCAATAGCAAGTTTAGGCGTGCGATTGCGATTAGCAGGTTAGTGACGAGATACCTTGGCGACCAATAGGTAGCACTTAAGCCGAAAGGCTAGAGGTTTACTTTATCATTTGCTTATATTTCAACATGAAAGGGCATAGAACATCTTACAATGAGGAAGCTTACCCATGTGTGGTATCGTCGGAATAGTTGGCCAATCATCGGTTAATCAGACCATTTATGATGCACTGACAGTGTTGCAGCACAGAGGTCAGGATGCGGCAGGTATTGTGACCATTGATCGTGGTGCTTTCAGACTGCGTAAAGCCAATGGTCTGGTCAAAGACGTTTTTGAAGTCAAACACATGCAACGCCTACAAGGTAATGCAGGTATTGGTCATGTGCGTTATCCAACTGCGGGCAGTTCAAGCGCATCTGAAGCGCAGCCTTTCTATGTTAACTCGCCATTTGGGATCTCTTTAGCCCACAACGGCAACTTAACCAATACAGTCGAATTAGCCGAAGGGCTGATCAAAAAACGTCGCCATGTGAACACCACTTCGGATTCTGAAGTGTTGCTCAACCTGTTGGCTGACGAACTGCAAAAAACCACTAGCTTGACCCTGACGTCGGAAGAAGTGTTCGATGCCGTCGCTAACGTACACCAACAAGCTCGTGGTGCCTACGCGGTTGTTGCCATGATCATTGGTCAAGGCCTAGTCGCGTTCCGTGACCCATTTGGTATTCGTCCTCTGGTGTTAGGTAAGCACGAAACGCCAACGGGTACTGAATACATGGTCGCTTCTGAAAGCGTGGCACTCGATGCCGTCGGTTTTGAAGTGATGCGTGATGTGGCGCCAGGTGAAGCAATTTATGTGTCAATTGACGGTCAGCTATATACCCGTCAATGTGCTGCAGAACCTAGCTACGCACCTTGTATCTTCGAATTCGTTTATTTTGCCCGTCCAGATTCGACTATCGATAAAGTGTCTGTTTATGCCAGTCGCGTAAACATGGGCGCTAAGCTTGGCGAGAAGATTAAGAAAGAATGGTACGATCACGACATCGACGTGGTGATTCCTATTCCTGAAACTTCTTGCGATATCGCGCTGGAAATTGCCCGTTGCATGGACTTACCGTACCGCCAAGGTTTTGTGAAAAACCGTTATATTGGCCGTACTTTTATCATGCCGGGTCAACAGGAACGTAAGAAGTCAGTGCGTCGCAAGTTGAATGCGATTAACACTGAATTCAAAGGCAAAAATGTCTTGTTGGTGGACGACTCTATCGTTCGCGGTACGACGTCTGAGCAAATCATCGAAATGGCCCGTGAAGCGGGTGCCAAGAAAGTGTACTTTGCCTCTGCCGCGCCGGAAATTCGTTTCCCGAACGTGTACGGTATCGACATGCCAACGTCAAACGAGTTGATCGCCCATGGCCGTGATGCCGATGAAATCGCTAAGTTAATTGGTGCCGATGGCATTATTTTCCAAGACTTACCTGATTTAATCGAAGCGGTAAGAATGGAAAATCCAGCGATTAAGCGTTTCGAAACCTCTGTTTTTGATGGTCATTACATCACTAACGATGTAGATCAAGCGTATTTAGATCACTTGACGCAACTGCGTAATGACGATGCTAAAGCGGATCGCAATAAAGATATCGGTACTAATTTAGAACTGCATAACGTCTGTCACCCATAAGGTGAAACGTTAGGCGGATAAAAAGCCAGTGATAATGTCATTGGCTTTTTTTATGGCTTTTTTTATGGCTTTTTTTATGGCTTTTTTATAGAGCGTTAACCGCCACTTGGGAAAGGTGCCGCGATTGGGCGAGGGGAAACTTCTCTGAGTGTTAGTTCTCGACATCCGAGTACCCAATCCATTGCTGGAGATGCGAGGCTGCTGATCTTTTCAGCCATAGGTTAGTTGGCTCATCCCCAGATCCACAGCAGCATCCACACCCCGAATAAGCTGCTTAAGCTATGGCGGGTGACTTGATGTTTTAGCAGTAGCGATAAACTCACCGCAATGGGCATTACTAGCATGAATCCCCAAGCTAAAGGCATGTTGATGATTTTCATTTGTCCCAGCCAAGTGCTAGTGAGCATGCTTATCGCGAGTAACATCAGGCTATGAAATAGCAGTAACTGATTGAATCTTAATATCAATGCTGGACTGATTGTCATCGCCTGCCGCGCATTTATTGCAAACTGTCTCATAGCCACTCCTCTAAAATTTAGTGCATTCTAGTTGTTGTTGAGAACTATTCGCAATTGAATTTACACTTTAGCTTTGGTATTTAAGCTCGGTTTGTCACAGAAATTTGCACTCAACGGACGTTTGGGCTAAATTATACTGTAATTATATCCAGTGCTTGGTGTTTGTATGATCCTCTATATCGCTGAAAAACCTAGCCTAGGGCGGGCCATTGCCGATGTATTGCCTAAACCCCATAAAAAAGGCGATGGATTTATCGAAGCCGCCAATGGCGATTGCGTGTCTTGGTGTGTCGGTCACTTGCTCGAACAAGCAGAACCTGATGCCTATAATCCCGAATTTAAGTCGTGGAAATTCGAGCACTTGCCAATAGTGCCGGACAAGTGGCAACTAAAACCTAAGGCCGCAACTCGCAGCCAACTCACAGTGCTGAAACGATTAGTCAAACAAGCTAACACGCTGGTTAATGCAGGCGATCCCGATCGTGAAGGGCAATTACTCGTGGATGAAGTGATTGCCTATCTTGGCGTGACGGGTGATAAATTACATCAAACTCAGCGTTTACTGATCAGCGACTTAAACCCACAAGCCGTAAAACGGGCGCTAACGCAGCTGCGCAGTAATCGCGAGTTTATTCCTTTGTCCACATCGGCCTTAGCCCGTAGCCGCGCCGATTGGCTCTACGGCATGAATATGACCCGCGCGTATACTATCCAAGGTAAAAAGGTTGGTTATCAAGGCGTATTGTCCGTCGGGCGAGTGCAAACGCCTTTACTCGGGCTAGTGGTGCGCCGTGATGAAGAGATTGCTAATTTTCAATCTAAACCTTTCTATGAAGTGCTAGCGCATTTGGCGACCGAAAAGCTGGAAGCCTTCAGTGCTAAGTGGCAACCCAGCGAAGCTTGTCAGCCGTATATGGACGAAGAAGGGCGAGTACTAGCCAGAGGGTTAGCGCAAAATGTGGTGAGTCGCATCAGTAATAAACCTGCCTTAGTGACTCAATTAGTGGCTAAGGACAAGAAACAGAATCCGCCTTTGCCCTACAGCTTATCCGCGCTTCAAATTGATGCGGCGAAACGGTTTGGCATGAGTGCTAAGGACGTGCTCGATACTTGCCAGAGTTTGTATGAGCGCCATAAACTCATTACCTATCCCCGCTCTGACAGCCGTTATTTGCCCGTCGAGCAACATAGCCTAGCGCCGTCGGTACTTAAGGCGATTAGCGGTGGTGCCGCTGAGTTACTGCAAGGCGCCGATGCCCCCGATCCACGGCTTAAATCCAAGGCATGGGATGATAAAAAAGTGGATGCCCACCACGCCATCGTGCCTACCGAGAAAACGGCTAACTTATCCAGCTTAAGTCAGCGTGAGAGGCAGTTATATCTTCATGTTGCCCGCCAGTACTTAGCTCAGTTTTATCCGGCCTATTGTTACAGTGAAACTACTGTGCAAGTGACGATAGAGGGCGGCTTATTTAATACCAAGGCACGTCAGGATAAGTCCCTCGGCTGGAAGCAACTCTTTGCTCGCCAAGAGCCTCATGGCAGTAAGGCGAGTGGCAACAAGTCGACGGAAGAAAGCGCGGGCAAGGACGATGAGGAGAATGACGAGTTTATCGGCCAATTACCGCCTCTGAAATTAGGGCAGGCTTTACATTGTACTCGAGGCGAGTTGCTGGAGAAAAATACTAAGCCACCAAAAGCCTTTACCGATGCCACTTTACTTGGTGCAATGACGGGTATTAGCCGTTATGTGACCGACCCTGAGATCCGTAAAATTCTTAAAGAAACTGATGGCTTAGGTACTGAGGCCACCCGTGCTGGTATTATCGAATTGCTGTTCAAACGCGGTTTTTTACAACGCTTAGGTAAATCTATCGTTTCGACGGATGTGGGTAAGGGCTTGATTAACAGCCTGCCCGCGAGTGCAACAACGCCTGACATGACCGCCCTTTGGGAAGCCAGCTTGAACGGCATTTGTCATAAAGAAACCTCCTATCAAGCCTTTATGCAACCGCTGCTCGGTACTTTATCCACGCTTATTCAAAACGCAGGAGCACAACTGCCCACCGCGCTTAATGGTTTAAAAGGCCAAGGTTATCGCAAGTCGCCTTACCGTAAAGCCTCTAGCTCTGCAAAACGCACTGGCACGGCAAGTACCGCTAAAACAAGTACAACGACAAGTAGCAGTGCGAAAAAGTCGAGTGCGAGTTCAGGGACTCGGAGTCGAACACGCAAAGTGGCTGCTGAGGTTTGATAGGCACGAGTATCATTGGTTTTAGGGGCATTTCCGGCCATTAATACCAATCGTATTAAATATCTGTTCATTCAGCGGGAGTTTAACGCGCTTTAGACAAGGCGAAGGCTTGAAGGCATAGTGGTGCTCTGTCGAAAGCTTTGAACGCAGTGTAAAGCGCTTTGAAACCCGCCCTTTGGGAGCCACACAGGCATCCCACTCCGGTGTTACATTGACTTAAAAGGGAATAACCATTTCTGCGTCAATGCGCCTTGGATTGAGATGCCTGTGAGGCTCTGAACTGATTAGATATTTAATGTGATTGGTATAACAATGGCGCGAAATAGGCCTAAATTTTGGCAAAAAAAAAAGAGTAAACCAAAACGGTTTACTCATACGGAAATAGGTCGTTGAAACTTGCCAAAATCACTCAATAGATGAGGAGCAGGTTTATAATGTCAGCGTTAACTTAATTAGCCCTTAAAATTAACCTTTATCTTAAGGTGTCACCTCGGTTTAAGCTGATGAGCTTATCCAGTATGTGCTCGCCATCCATGCGAATGCCGTTGTGTTCATATTCTGACGTTAACCAATACTTTAGTCTGCCGACCTGTTGCGCGGTTTCTAGGCTGTATTGCATCTCGACAAACATATCTTCACTGTAAATAGCTGCGGCAACGGGGACGCGGTTTTGCGCCAGTTGTTCAAGATTATACAGTGCAGGCCAATCTGATTTATGGGCAAGGATTTCAGCCGCGGCTTTAAGCGGTACTAAGTGACTGAATTGGTCAAACATCCAAGGGTAAATCATCTCGCCGGTGAATAAAAACGGTTTACCTTGCTGATAGTTAAAGGCGGGGAATTGTTGTCTCACTCTGTGTGCCGCCCATTGTGAAGCTGAGTGTTGGCAGTAGATCGCCTCATGCAGCAGGGCAAAAATCGGGTTAGTGTTGTAGTCGAGCATTTGACCAAAATGATTTAAAAATAACGGATTCACGACTGTTCCAGAAGCCGTGTTGATCAAAGCCTGCTCAAGTAAATAGTAAACCGATTCAGGACCTTGCTCCATTCCGATATTAATACCCAGCAGCTGCAATATTTCAACCGTGAGGCGTTCTCCCGTTGCTAAATACACTTCATTTTCAAGCAAGTGTTTTGCTAAGCGAGTAACTAAATGTTGGGCATCGTGGAAGCGTTGGAAAAATTGTTTATTCTTCGCCAGCACGCGTTGATAAGTTGCAAGGTAGACGTCATCAGCGCTGCGGGTTAATGACGGTATGCCGCCGGTAATATAGGCTTCGCTGACACCTTGAGGGGCGGCGCTTAAATAATGTAATACGCAAAATCCCCCGAAACTTTGGCCAAGAATCGCCCATTTATCGGCGGGGCAAAGTTGGGCACGAATCGTCTCGGCATCACGAATGATATTGTCAGCCCTGAAATGGCTCATATACTCAGCTTGAGCTGCGGGCTCTAAGTGTTGCAGGCTTTGGTAATTAATCGGTGTTGATAAGCCTGTGCCGCGCTGATCGAGTAATAACACCCGATATTCTTTTAATGCGCGGCGGATCCAGCCGCTGTTGCTGGCGGGGCGCATGGCCGCAAATCCGGGGCCGCCTTGGAAAAATACGATATAAGGTAGCTTTTTATCTTTGTTTTCTGGGCTACAGAGTTCTCTGGCAAACACTTGGATTTGCTCTGCAATCGGATTTTGATAGTTGAGGGGCAAGGTAAAAGTATGTTTCTTCGCCAGCACTCCGGCGAGAATAATATCAGGTTTCATCAAACAACCTTAATGGCAGAGGATCATGTTATTGTGATTGGCTGATTGTATACCCAAATAACCTGAAGATGCAGCAACCTAGGCTAGTTGAAACTCGTATCTTCAACTACCTTGGGTATAGACCAAATAGTTTTTGCAGCAGGCTAGGATTATTTGATTAGCTTTTGGTGAAGATCAATTTTTCCATTTTAAATTTGAGCCATGATGAGTTTCTTAGCGTAATCTATCGCTTATGGATAACACGAGATTGAAGCTATGAAGTATCAGATTATTCCAGTGACACCTTTTCAGCAAAATTGCAGCCTGATCTGGTGTGAAAAAACCAAGCGAGCTGCGGTCGTGGATCCTGGTGGAAACATTGACAGGATCCAAAACGAAGTGACGAAACTTGGACTCGTCCTCGACAAAATTATTCTTACCCATGGGCATATCGATCATGTCGGTGGGGCAAAAGCCTTAGCGCAAGCCACCAATGTGCCGATTATTGGGCCGCATATCGCCGATAAATTCTGGATTGATAACTTACCTAAGCAAAGCCAAAACTTCGGTTTTCCTCATTGCGATGCCTTTGAACCGGATCAATACCTGCAGGACGGCGATAACGTGCAAGTGGGTGAGCAAAGCTTGTCTGTGCTGCATTGCCCTGGGCATACGCCGGGACACATTGCACTTTTCTCTGCCCAATCTAAGTTAGCGTGGGTGGGGGATATTTTGTTTAGAAGTTCAATCGGTCGCACCGATTTTCCTCAATCAAATCATCAGGATTTAATTCACTCGATCACCGAAAAACTGTGGGCCTTAGGCGTCGACGTCGAATTTATTCCGGGGCATGGTCCTATATCGACCTTTGGTGAAGAGCGCGAGCATAATCCCTTTGTCGCGGACCAACTTTTACTCTAAGTGTCACGTCATTAAGAACTGTTTGATTTGTGAGCGATAATCACTCGCAAATCAAATGATTATTTCCATTGATTGTCCCACTTTTACCGATGTTTTCTGATTTTCCTTCTAGACTTAAAGCAGTTCTTCCGTCTATTGGGGTAAGTATGAAAACAAAAACCATGATGAGTGTGGTATTTTCGACCATAGTCGCGAGTGCCGTGATTTCTGCGGCACTGAGCTTCAATGTGAAGTCTAAAATCGATCTCTTTAATGATGCCGCCAGCATCCGATATCAGTCCTATCAACTTGCCGATGAATTAAGGCAAGGTTCCGATGACTTAACACGTCTCGCCCGTACCTACGCCGTCACTGGTGATGAAAAATACGAAAAAATGTATATGGATATTTTGGCTATCCGTAATGGTGAGAAACCCAGACCCGAAAAGTACCATCAGATTTATTGGGATTTGGTACTGAGTTATGGCGATAAGCCAAAGCCAGACGGCGCGAGAATTGCTATAAAAGAGCAAATGAAGTCCCTCGGTTTTTCCGATGAAGAATTCCGTTACCTCGAACAAGCCCAAAAAAACTCAGATGCGTTAGTCGCTCTCGAAGTGAAAGCCATGAATGCCGTCAAAGGTATCTTTATGGACCCCAACACCCAAACCTACACGATAAAAGGCGAGCCGAACTTAACCATGGCGAGGGAGTTACTACATAGCGACCAATACCATAGAGAAAAAGCCAAGATCATGCAGCCGATTGATGAGTTCTTTACGGCGTTGGATAAACGTACAGATGGTGACGTTAATGGTCGACTCGACTCCTTACATGCGGCATTAAACTGGTCACAGTTAGTATTGTTCATCGTGATTCTAGCGGCCGTTGGTGGATTCATTATCGTTAAGAGTCGGATTGTGACTCCCTTAGTGCAGACCTGTAGTGAGTTGCTCGACATTCAGCGATCTAAAAATCTTGCGCGGCGGATCTCCGTTACTACTCAGGGAGAGATTGGCGAGATCGTTAATCAAATCAACTTGTTTATCTCTTCCCTTGCTAGTTCCTTATCGACAACGGATGGTATTGCAAAAGAGGTCGCTGATTTAGCGAAGCAAACCAAGGCATCCATTCAAGTTTCGCGTGAAAGCTCAAATCGGGTGGCGAGAGAACTGGACGCCAGCGCCAGTGCGATGGAAGAAATGACCACGACGTTAGTGCATGTGAGTGAGAGTACGTCGAACGCTGAAAGCCGCGCCGCTGAAAATGAAGCGCATGTCACTGTGGGTAAACAGACGGTATCGGAAGCGTTGAAAGCCATGTCGGTATTGGAAACTGAGTTTACCAATACTCAAGACTCTATGTCGCATTTAGTGAACGAAAGCACCCAAGTCAGTAATGTGTTGAGTGTGATTAAGGCGATTGCAGAGCAGACGAATTTGCTGGCACTGAATGCCGCGATTGAAGCCGCAAGGGCCGGTGAGCAAGGGCGAGGCTTCGCAGTGGTGGCCGATGAGGTTAGATCATTAGCCCAGCGTACCCAAGATTCCACCAAGGAAATCGATGATATTGTCGCAAGCCTTCAAAGTCGTACGAATCAAGTGGGTACATCTGTGACTCAAGCGGCGACGCTTATGCAAAAGGCGGGGGTAGAGCTGCAACGTATCGTGGCAGTATTTGAGGATATTCGTCACAGTACGGAAGCGATTCATGGGATCAATACTCAGGTTGCCGCTTCGACTGAGGAACAGTCCTTGGTTTCTAAAGAAATCGCTTCGAGTATGATGGTGATCCGCGATAATTCCCGTGAAGTATCACAGATTATCGAGCAGATAGAATCGACCTCTATTAGCCTAGATAATCAATCCCAGATACTGCGCACTGAAGAATCCCCTGATGATTTACAAATAAATCATCAAATTAGGGTGGAAGCGCATCTTGTTGCATGATCAAATGGTTTCGCCAAAAACTACACTTGGACAACAAGATGCGCGAAGCCAATATCCTACAACATTCTTTACACCAATACTGCCCAGAACTTCACCTAAAACGATTAAACAGCTTGATGCTGGCCTCTAAGGCACTGATTGA
>NZ_BPFD01000052.1 GCF_019655335.1 Shewanella hafniensis | reverse complement strand
GATCCAATCGTTCAACATCTGTGGACTTTCATAACATGAAACAACGAATTATATTAAAAGCCAATATTTTCAAGGCTCTCGGTCATCCAACGCGATTGTGGATGGTTGAGCAACTTGCACAGGGTGAGAAATGTGTTTGTGAGTTTGTTGAGGGCGTCGATGTCGATTTTTCGACAATTTCTAAGCACTTATCCGTTTTGCGCCATGCTGGAATTGTGGATATGGAAAAACGAGGTAAGCAGATTTTTTATCGTCTCACCATGCCATGCTTACTGACATCGTTACATTGCATTGATGGTTTATTAGATCAACAAATTCAGAAGCAGATCGCATTAATTGAGTAGTTTCAGACTTATCATTTGGTTAAATGGCAAAATAACAAAGTAACCAAATAAGGCTAAATTATGGATATTAAAATTCTCGGTACGGGTTGTACAAAGTGTCAAAAATTGGCTGAGGCTACTAATGCCGCGGCGCAGGCACTTAATCTTGATTATCAGCTAACTAAAGTCACTGATATTGAACAAATTATGGCCTACAACGTGATGTCGACACCG
Source organism: Shewanella hafniensis (assembly GCF_019655335.1). Taxonomy (GTDB): domain Bacteria; phylum Pseudomonadota; class Gammaproteobacteria; order Enterobacterales; family Shewanellaceae; genus Shewanella; species Shewanella hafniensis. Next base: position 32,588 of record NZ_BPFD01000052.1, on the reverse strand, counting down.
GCGTTGGTGGTCGACGAGCAAATAAAGTTGACGGGACGGCTTGCCAGTGTAGATGAGCTCATGACCTTGCTTAAAGCCCATACAGCCTAATGGCATTAAGGAGTCGGCATGAACGCTAAAAAAAATGTCCGCTACCTACTGCTCATTGTGGTTTGTGTAGGCTTAGGGTTGGTGGGGTATCAGCAATTTGGCACGATAACCGCTGCTAATACTAACAATGCGGATATCGCTGCCAGTGTGTCACCTCAATTAAAAGATGGGCTGAATATTTATTATTTTCATGGTAATCAGCGCTGTACAACCTGTGTCCGCATGGAAAAATTTACCCAATCTACTGTGATGAATCAGTTTCTCAAGCAAGTGCGCGATGGTGAAATGCAGTTAAATTTGGTGAATGTCGATTTGCCTGAAAACCAGCATTACATCGATGATTATCAGTTGGTATTTCGTACCGTGGTGATTGCTAACACCTACAATGGCGTGGACACAGATTGGCGACGGTTAGACCGTGTGTGGGAGCTGGCCAATAACGAGCTGGCATTCAGCCAATACTTGACTGAAGAGATTAACGCTATGGTTAATCAAACTAAGACGAATCAAGCCCTCGAAGTGCCATCCTCCAAGGTACCCACACATGGATGAGTGGGCCGTCATGATGTTGTCGGCCTTTTGGTTTGGCATTTTAACTTCTATCAGTCCGTGCCCATTAGCGACTAATGTAGCGGCAATTTCTTATATCAGTAAAGGCATACAATCCCCATATCGAGTATTTGCTACTGGGCTTGCCTACACTATTGGACGCATGCTCAGTTACTTGGTACTTGGTACTCGGTATCGTACTCGTGGAAAGTTTACTCTCTACGGTGACGGTATCAGTGCTGCTCCAGAAATACATGAACCTGTTACTCGGGCCTATCTTAATATTGGTGGGAATGTTTTTACTGGAGTTACTGACAATACGCTTACCAGGTAGTGGTGTCTTATTCGAGAAGTTAAAAGCCAAAATTAATCCACAAGGATATGTAGGCGCTTTACTACTGGGAATTTTATTTGCGTTGTCATTTTGTCCGACTTCTGCCGCTCTCTTCTTTGGTTCGCTGCTACCGCTTGCACTAGAGTCACAATCGAATATTGCCCTGCCAGCGATTTATGGCTTAGCCACTGGTCTACCGGTTTTTGTCTTTGCGATCCTATTAGGAATTAGCGCCAATCGCGTTGCGAAAGCTTATAACCACATATTGGCGTTTGAGCATTGGGCCAGAAAAATCACTGGCCTAGTGTTTATCCTCATCGGTGGTTATTACGCTTGGGTTAATATTTTCAGTCCATTTATTGTCGAAAATTAAAGGCTATAACCGTATTGCATCTTTGTAAATCAGGCCTCGAGGTATGAGATTACCCGAGGCCAGGGCTTGTTTTGAAAATCTAACTATTTTTTTACTCTCTGCCTATTGGCATCAATAACCACTTCACCGTCTTCCTTGCTAAAAGCGCCCAGTTGGGGTTTAGGTAAAATATCCAATACACGTTCAGAGGGACGGCACAGGCACGTGCCTAATGGCGTAACGACGATAGGGCGATTAATTAGGATTGGGTGTTCGAGCATAAAATTGATTAATTCGCTGTCGCTAAATTTATCTTCGCTTAAACCTAACGTTTCAAAGGGCTCGACATTTTGCCGCAGTAAACTGCGCACCGAAATGCCCATATCGGTAATCAATTGCTGTAAGGTTTGACGGCTCGGCGGGGTATCAAGGTAGAGGATAACGGTCGGCTCAACTCCAGTGTTACGGATAAGGCCTAAGGTGTTACGCGAGGTGCCACAGGCTGGATTGTGGTAAATCTTAATGCTGTCATCAATCATATTAGTCATAACATGTCTCTGATAAATAATCGTTTATCAATTTATCCATAGGCACTAAACAGATGCTCTAGTGCCCATGGACGAAGATTAGACGGAGAGGCGCAGCGCCAGTGCCGCTAGGGTGACAAATAGCACAGGTAGCGTCATTACTATGCCGACGCGGAAATAATAACCCCAGGTAATATTAATATTTTTCTGCGCCAGTACATGCAGCCATAGCAGGGTTGCTAAACTGCCGATGGGGGTGATTTTAGGACCTAAATCGCTACCAATCACGTTAGCGTAAATCATGGCTTCTTTAATCACGCCGGTGGCATTGCTACCGTCTATCGAGAGGGCGCCAATTAACACCGTTGGCATGTTGTTCATGATGGAGGATAAAAACGCGACCAAGAAGCCCGTGCCCATAGTGGCAGCCCAAAGCCCTTGTTCTGCCAAGCTATTTAATACGCTCGATAGGTAATCGGTTAAGCCTGCGTTGCGAAGACCATACACCACCAAATACATGCCGAGTGAAAAGACCACTATCTGCCATGGCGCGCCGCGCAGTACCTTAGTGGTATCTAGGGCATGGCCTTTTTTCGCGACAACAAACAGGATCAGGGCACCCACGGCAGCCACTAAACTCACGGGCACACCGAGCGGTTCTAAGCCAAAAAAGCCGACTAAGAGTAGGACTAAAACTCCCCAACCGGTTTTAAAGGTGTTGAGGTCGCGAATGGCGGCCTTAGGTTCACGCAGTTTTTTAAGGTCGTAGGTCGCGGGGATATCTTTGCGAAAAAACAGATGCAGCATGACTAAGGTGGCAACGATAGCCGCAATATCGACGGGCACCATCACAGAAGCGTATTCGTTAAAGCCTATGTTGAAGAAGTCGGCTGAAACAATATTGACTAGGTTAGAGACAATTAACGGCAAACTCGCGGTATCGGCAATAAAACCCGCCGCCATCACAAAGGCTAAGGTTGCTCCGGCGCTAAAGCCCAGAGCCAGTAACATCGCAATTACGATCGGGGTGAGGATCAGCGCCGCGCCATCATTGGCGAACAATGCGGCAACAGTAGCGCCGAGTAACACTATGTAAGTAAAGAGTAAACGGCCACGACCTTTGCCCCAACGGGCCACATGTAGCGCGGCCCATTCGAAAAATCCCGACTCATCTAATAATAAACTGATGATGATCACGGCAATAAAGGTGGCGGTCGCGTTCCAGACAATATTCCATACCACAGGAATATCCCCTAAGTGGACCACACCCAGTAGTAAGGCTAAGACGGCGCCCAAAGTGGCACTCCAACCTATGCCTAATCCCTTAGGTTGCCAAATCACTAACACTATGGCGAGAACAAAAATTGCCCCAGCTAACCACATATAAACTCCTAAAAGGGTAGACTCTCTACCCCTAAACATAAAATAAGCTATTAATGCTGTTTAGCCAGTTGGCTTAATCGCGTAATACCAATGGGTTCTTCTTGCTGCAATGGGATTAATGCCAAGCGTGAGGCTAAGTCCTCTTGCACTTTTTCAATTTGTGCCAGTTCATGGCGAGCGCGCACTTTTAGTAATGGCGAAGTCGTTCTGGCAACGGCGAGGCTATTATTGATAAGCCATGCCCAAGGTTCAATCCCTGCGCGGCGTAAATCTTCCTGCAAATTAGCGGCTTCGAGTACCGGGGTGGTTTCGGGCAGCGTGACCAATAACACCTTAGTGCGCGCTTTGTCCTGCAATTGCATCATAGGCGTCGAATAGTGAGTGGTTTCTCCCATACGTTTGGCGACTTCACGGTGGTAGGCGCCAGTAGCGTCAAGCAGCAATAAGGTATGCCCCGTTGGCGCGGTATCCATGACGACAAAGCGTTTCCCCGCCTCGCGGATAATGCGTGAAAAGGCTTGGAATACGGCAATTTCTTCAGTGCAAGGTGAACGTAAATCCTCTTCTAACAAGGCTTTACCTTGGGCATCTAACGCTTTGCCCTTAGTCGCTAACACCTGTTCACGGTAGCGAGTGGTGACGTCGACGGGATCGATTCGGCTCACCTGCAAATTCGCTAATTGACCATGCAGCGTTTGTTCTAAATGCGCGGCAGGATCTGAGGTGGTTAAATGCACATCTAAGCCAAGCTCTGCCAATCTGACCGCAATGGCGGCGGCCAGCGTAGTTTTACCGACACCACCTTTGCCCATGAGCATGATAAGGCCATGGTCCTGCTGCGCAATTTCACTGATTAAACTATCCAGTGTAGGCACTTGGGGCAGATTGTCTTGCTTACATTGGCCTTGCTCATCCATTGCGGGTAAATTTGTGTCTCCTGCAGGCATAAAGAGTTGGCGTAACGGCGTAACGCCGACTAGGTTCATCGATTGAAGTGTCAGCGTTTCGTGAGGTAATGCCGCGAGAATGGGGGATAAATTGGCGAGCACGGCTTGTTCACGCTGATAAAGTGCAAAGGCAAGGGGATCATTGAGTGCCGCGCCTTCGGGCAATACGCCGTTAATCACCAGATATTGATTCTTAAGGCCCACTTGGCGCAACTCTTGGTGAGTGCGCTCCACTTCTATCAGGGTGGATTGCTGTGGGCGTGCCACTAAGATCAAGCGAGTTTTGTCGGGATCGGCCAGTACCGTTAAGGCCTGCGCGTAACGCTCTGCTTGTTTTTCGAGGCCCGCTAATGGGCCAAGGCAGGAAGCGCCCTCGGGGTTAGTCTCGATAAAACTGCTCCAAGCGCCGGGGAGTTGCAGTAAGCGAATGGTATGTCCCGTTGGCGCGGTATCAAAAATAATATGATCGAAATCCTGCTGTAAAGATGCATCGGTTAGTAAACCGGTGAATTCATCAAAGGCGGCAATTTCAGTGGTACAGGCACCTGAGAGTTGTTCTTCAATACTGCGAACTACATCTGGCGGCAATAGGCCTTTGACGGGATCCACAATACGGGCGCGGTATTGCTCTGCGGCGGCTTGAGGATCAATTTCCAGTGCCGTTAGTCTCGTAACGCTGTCTATTGGCGTGAGTTTATTACCTATGGTTTGCCCGAAAACTTGGCCCACATTGGATGCGGGATCAGTACTAACCAATAACACCCGCTTACCACTGTCAGCTAAGGTAATTGCTGTCGCGCAGGATAACGATGTCTTACCAACACCACCTTTACCGGTAAAGAAGAGGAATGCGGGCGGATTCTGAATAAATTTCATTAGATTATCCTTAGTATTTTCAAACCTGAGTTGACTAACAGCAAGAAGTTTTGCCACTGCAACAAGGAGCGGTATTTTTCGCAGGTTCTGCGATATCGATCTTCGCCCAACGGGCCAGTTCCTGCCGATTCGGATAACGGCCTGCCAATGCCATTTCACCATTGAGGAGGATAAGCGGTAGAGACTCTGCGCCTGAGGTTTCTAAAAAGCGTTTTACGAGAGCATTTTCGACAAAGGCCATAGGCTGTTGGGATAAGTTAAAGCGATCTACGCTAATGCCTTGCTGTTTCAGCCATTGGCAATCGGCGGCAAAGGTAACGAGTGCTTGGTCAACGTCAGTGCCACATACACCAGAGCTGCAACATAAAGCGGGATCGAAGATTGAAAAATGAGTCATAACTTTTCCTCATGAAATGGATTCAGGTTTGAAAGTGGAGGCGGTGGAGTAAGAATAGATGCCTTAAAACCACTTTAGGTTTTAGTACATATGAAATTTCATATGTACTATACGCTACAAAAAAAGAGAGTCAAACATCCTGAGAAGATTCACAAGTTAACACTTGGGGTTAATCACTGATATATATGAAAAATACTGATTTAAGCTACTGTGTGTGATTAAAGTCACGTTTTTGTGTTTTTTTAAATTGTGTTTCAAAATTGTAAATTTAAGTAAAGATTGTATGTATATAAATTGATCTAAATCGCAGTTATATACTCCAAAAGATATATATTCAATCCCATACCCTTATAGGAGTGTGGAAAATGAACAAAGATAAACAATTCAACTTGGGAAGGCGCCAGCTGCTCAAGTCAACAGCGGCAGGTACTGTACTTACTGGCATTGGCGGAACCTTATCCTTTACGCCTATCCTAGAGGGTATAGCCGCCGAATTACCAGCACCTCTGCGTAGAACGGGCACTGGAGAGTGGTTAGCTACAACCTGCCAAGGCTGTACTTCATGGTGTGCTAAACAGATTTATGTAATGGATGGCCGCGCATTAAAAGTGCGGGGTAATCCAAACTCTGGCGTGCATGGTATGTCCAGTTGTCCTCGTCAGCACTTAAGTCTTCAGCAAGTTTACGATCCCGATAGATTGCGTACGCCAATGATGCGAACTAATCCTAAAAAGGGCCGCGATCAAGATCCTAAATTTGTCCCCATTACTTGGGATAAAGCACTGGATATGTTAGCGGATAAAATCATGGCTTTACGTGTTGCTAATGAGCCACATAAATATGCGCTCCTTCGTGGCCGATACTCACATATCAATGATTTACTCTATAAAAAGATGACCAACCTTATTGGTTCACCCAATAATATTTCCCATAGCTCAGTGTGCGCTGAAGCCCATAAAATGGGGCCTTATTATCTAGATGGTAACTGGGGATATAACCAATACGACGTTAAGAATGCCAAATTTATCCTGTCATTTGGTGCTGACCCTATCGCGAGTAATCGTCAAGTGTCGTTTTATTCGCAGACATGGGGTGATGCACTCGATCACGCTAAAGTAGTGGTCGTTGACCCAAGGCTGTCTGCATCTGCGGCGAAAGCCCATAAATGGATCCCGATTGAACCTGGTCAAGACAGTGTGCTGGCCCTAGCCATTGCCCATGTCGCCTTGGTTGAAGGTGTATGGCATAAGCCTTTTGTTGGTGATTTTATTGAGGGTAAAAACCTGTTTAAAGCGGGTAAAACCGTCGGTGTAGAGAGCTTTAAAGAAACCCATACCTACGGTTTAGTGGAATGGTGGAACCAAGCCCTTAAAGACTATACGCCAGAGTGGGCAAGCAAAATTACCGGTATAGACCCTAAAACCATTGTTGCCATTGCTAAAGATATGGGAGCCGCAGCGCCTGCGGTACAAGTATGGACTTCCCGTGGTGCAGTGATGCAAGCACGAGGCACCTATACCTCGATTTCTTGCCACGCGTTAAATGGTTTGTTTGGTGGTATCGATAGTAAAGGGGGTTTATTCCCAGGTAACAAAACGCCACTCCTAAAAGAGTATCCAGAGGCAAAAGCCTATATGGATGAGATTGCGGCTAAAGGTGTCAAAAAAGAGAAAATTGATCAGCGAGGGCGATTAGAATTTCCTGCTCTAGCAAAAGGCAAATCCGGTGGCGGAGTGATCACGGCTAATGTTCCTAATGGCATACTTGCTGCTGATCCTTATGAAATAAAGGTGATGTTAGCTTATTTTAATAACTTCAACTTCTCCAATCCCGAAGGAAAACGTTGGGATGAAGCTTTAAGCAAAGTGGACTTTATGGCCCATGTGACCACTAACGTGTCTGAATTCAGTTGGTTTGCTGATGTGTTATTGCCTTCTAGCCACCATATGTTTGAAAAATGGGGCGTGTTGGATGCTATCGGTAATGGTGTTCATCAGGTATCTATTCAACAACCGTCAATCAAGCGTTTGTGGGATAGCCGTATTGATGAATCAGAAATCCCTTATATGCTGGCTAAAAAACTGGCTGATAAAGGATTCGATGCACCATGGCGTTATATCAATGAGCAAATTCTTGACCCGGAAACAGGTAAACCTGCTGCGAATGAAGTTGAATTCGCCAAATTAATGGTTAGATATCTTACCGCACCACTGTGGAAAGAAGATGCGTCTAAATACGGCGACAAACTCAATTCATGGGATGAGTTTGTGCAAAAAGGCGTATGGAATAGCTCTCCCTATAAGCTTGAGTCTCGCTGGGGTAAGTTCAAAACGGAAACCACTAAGTTTGAGTTTTATAGCAAAACCTTGGAAAAGGCGCTGCAAAGCCATGCTGATAAACACAAAGTCAGTATAGATGAGGTGATGAAAGCATGTGACTACCAAGCTCGTGGCCATTTAGCCTTTATTCCCCATTATGAAGAGCCCTATCGCTTTGGTGATGAAGCAGAATTCCCTTTGTTATTGGTAGACCAAAAATCGCGTCTAGCTAAAGAAGGTCGTTCAGCAAACACCCCGTGGACCTATGAGTTTAACGATGTTAACCCTGGTGATGAAGTGAATGAAGATGTGGCTAAATTTAACCCGATAGACGGCAAAAAATTTGGCCTCAAAGACGGTGATGACATCCGCCTCACCAGCCCTGTGGGTTCGTTACTTTGTAAAGCGAAGCTATGGGAAGGTGTCCGTCCTGGCACTATCGCTAAATGTTTTGGACAAGGGCATTGGGCCTATGGTCGTTACGCCAGTACCAAGTTTGGTGTAACACCCAAAGGTGGGGCAAATAATGATTTGATTGCAGACAGATACGATCGCTTAAGTGGTGCATCGGCATTCTATGGTCATATCCGTGTTCGTGTTGAGAAAGTGTGAGGTAATCCATTATGAGATTAGGAATGGTGATTGACCTACAAAAATGTGTAGGTTGCGGGGGCTGTGATCTAGCCTGTAAAACAGAAAACAACACGAATGACGGTATCCATTGGTCGCATCATAAAACGACCACAGAGGGGATATTCCCCGATGTAAAGTACTCTTATATACCGACCTTGTGTAACCACTGTGACAATGCGCCTTGTGTAAAGGTGTGTCCAACTGGAGCAATGTACAAAGATGATCGTGGTTTAACGTTGCAAAACAATGATGAGTGCATTGGCTGCAAGAAATGTATGAATGCTTGCCCATATGGCGTGATTAGCTTTAATGTTATGACACCGCACCGTCGTTGGCAAGATGACTCTGAGTTAGTGGCTAACGGGACTGTATCACCACTGATGCTGCTTAAACGCTCTGGGGCGACTGCATCACCCAATGAAAATCCTGAGCGGGGCGATACTTACCCTGTTACACGACCAAAACGCACCACAGAGAAGTGTACCTTCTGTGACCATAGGCTCGATAAAGGCTTAAATCCTGCCTGTGTCGATGCTTGTCCATCTGAAGCGCGGGTGATTGGTGATTTAGATGATCCACAAAGCAAAATTTCTCAGTTAATTAAATTGCATAAACCGATGCAGTTAAAACCAGAGGCAGGAACAGGACCGAGAGTGTTTTATATCCGCAGTTTTGGGGTTAAAACCGCTTACTAGCTGTGCAAGTGCAATTGGTTTGATCGCAAAAAGCCACAGATTCTTGTCTGTGGCTTTTTAATTAATATCTTTTAATCTGTATTAGTCGCTAAACATCAAAGAATCTAATACCCCTTGGCCGCTGTGAACTCCACCCTCAGTCACCATGGCCGATTTGCTGCGAATTAAATATCCCGCATAACTGGGGCTCTCGCTATTAGAGCTATCCTCCATCGCAGGCTCGCCATCAATGTAAACGGTGAACATGCCTATTTCAGGGATCATGTCATTTATGGTTTCAATCTCGCCGTTACGCACCACTAAGGCTGGTGTTGCTCTCGGCCTAGGGTGTAAGCGGCGCATCAGCGACCATGCTTGGTATTGCGTGGGTTCTAGCTCGGCTAATTCATGTGAAATATCGGCACCAAACAGGCAATTGCCACCGCCTTCACCTTGATTTTTCAGCACCCAACTGTCTATTGGGGACGCTTCGACTAACTGGATACTCTCTGGGGTAACAGGGCGCATCTCGCCGAGGAGGGATTTGACTATTTTGGCTTGTTGCAGCGTTAAACCAAACTGAGTCAAGGACCTTTCATCCATAGACGAGATCAGCATCTGCATCCGTTTACTGGTTGCCAGTTGTTGTCCTATGGTGGCATTGACGGCAACGCGATGTTTTTCAATCAATACACGGATCTCCATCAGGGCTAGGCTGTTCTTGTTGCCATTGATGTCAACGGATTCATAATCTGCATATTGATAACCCGCCCGCAGATAAACGGTATCAATGGTGCCAATGCCTTCGAGTATCAGTCTATGTTTTTCGCCAGTGGAGAGTTGGTCTTGGAGTTCGTTAAAGGTCCTGCGAATTGTCTGGATCCCTTGCTGTTGTAGTGCGAGTTCGAGTAAATGTTGGTCGAACACATTGTCTTCATTTTGTTGCACTATCATCAAAAATCTTGCCGGCCCCACGTCTTCAAATTCTTGTTTTATCTTAAAGGTTGCTTTAGCTATGCCTGCGGATAATTGTGCAATGGCATGATTGTCAACCAGTTGACCCATAGGCAGTTGATGCCATTGCTGCAAATAATGGTGCAACTGGTGGACTCTTTGACCAAAGGGACCCATGCCAGCTGCGATGCCATTAAATTCCACCAGTTTTGGTCCTAAGTCCCTATCGTCCATAAAGTCGCTGCGCATAATCAGCAACGGCATTCTCTGTACTGAAGGCTGAGTATCATGGAGTTGTTGATGCATATTGAGCAAGGCGGCAAAAAAAGGCTCACTGGCCGTGATAGGTTGGATTGCATCGTGAAAAAAATGATGTGCTTCAGAAATAGAATGAATTAGTTTACCGAGCAGATGTACTGAGTTTTTTAAGTGTTGATAGTGTTCTCGGCTGATTAAACTCGGCATTAAAGTAAATGGCGCATGGCGGGCAGAATAGGGAGAGCGTTTAAACGCCATACCATGCATTAGCGCCCATTCGATGGCATCATCTTTGACTTTTGTGGTGCTAGAATCATTCATCAAGCTGACCTTAAATTTTTCGTGTTAATCTGATCAAAAGATAGCTCGGCACTAAACTGATCAATGCCAAAGTACGCGCATTCTAAGTGGAATATATTAGTGATGCGCCGAGCTAAATCACTATTTGGCTTAGCCGAATATAACGCTATAGAGAAAGCCCGCACCCACAGCCATACCTATAATGACAGCGAGGAAAGCAGCAATCATCTGATTTTTAAAGATAGCCTTGAGTAAAATCACTTCAGTTATGCTGGCGCCAGCACTCCCTATGATTAATGCCATCACAGAACCCATTGCCATCCCTTTTTGGACTAAAGCTGCGCTGAGTGGAATAACCGCTTCGGCGCGAATATAAAGAGGAATACCAATAACCGCGGCAATTGGGATGGCATACCAAGTTGCATCGCCGGCGTATTGAGCAATTAAATCCGTGGGAATGAAGCCATAGATGAATGAGCCTAGTAACACGCCCACAAAAAGGTAGGGTAGCACTTGTTTAAAATCCTTCCACGTTGTGCGCCACACACGTAACCAACGACTTTCTATCTGCGGTGCTGAATGACTTGCAGCTCCACAAACGGTGTCACAAGAAGCTACTACTGGCGCAGGCTTAGTGTCACAGCACGATGCCGTTACTGGCGCGGGTTTAGTATCGCAACATGAGGTGGTTAACTCGCCCTGTTGATAAGCCTCTTCACGGACATACTTTTCAAATCCAAGTTTTTCAAGCGCAAAACCTGCAAGCACTGATACGCCCATCGCCATAACAAAGTAAAACAACGCCACTTTAATGCCAAAGGTGACGACAAACAGTCCGATAATAATCGGATTTAATAACGGACTGGCAAACAGAAAAACCATCATAGGACCAAAACCAGCACGAGCTCTGAGTAGACCTTTCAAAAAAGGAATGGTGGAGCAAGAGCAAAACGGGGTAATAGACCCCAGCATCGCAGCAACAAAATAGCCTTTACCATTACGCGAGCTTAGGATGGATTGTACTTTTTGTGGGCTGATATACTCTTGCAGTATACCCACCAGATAGCTGATAACTAAAAAGAGCAATGTAAGTTCAACTGCTAAGAACACGAACATATCTAGAGTTTCTTTAAACATGGTTATCATATCGGGACTCATTTTTTACCTCTGTGATTAAAAGATATGCGAACACGCTATTTCGAATATTCCAGAATTATAGTGGCCGTACCGATGGCTTTCAATACTTTATTTCTGGAATTATGGAAATAAATCAGTTTAAGTCTTAGATAGGCTCACTGGTGATGAATTTCAGCGTATGCAATGAGGCTGTAAACCTGTGATTGAATTTACGGTCGCGCTGTACTAGATGTTTCTGGTATTATCGAATTATTTAACCAGATGAGGCCGCTATGAATATAGCCGACATGAATATAGACAGTGCCGCTAAGGTATTGAAAGAGCTGGGGCACCCGACGCGCCTCGCCCTGTTTAAGCTGCTCGTTAAGGGAGGATATGCAGGTGTTGCAGTGGGTCAATTACAGGAAGCATTACAGATCCCAGGCTCGACTCTTTCGCACCATATTAACGCCTTAATGTCGGCGGGGATTATCTCCCAACGGCGCGAAGGAAGAGTATTGTACTGCGTACCTGACTATGATCTATTGCAAGGGTTGGTGCATTTTTTACAGGATCAATGTTGTAGCAGCCAATAAACCATTTTGTTAATTGATCGGTAAATCATTACATGTGGACGTTTACATATATGATAAATCGTATATAGTGTATATATCTTTCATCAGGGCTCATTCCCATGAAAAAACGTGTACTTTTTCTCTGTGTTGGTAATTCTGCGCGTTCACAACTCGCTGAGGCCTTATTAAGACACCAAGCCCAAGGGCAGTTTGATGTGTTTAGTGCGGGTACGCAGCCTGAGCCTATAGATGAGCGAACTCTTACGCTTTTGCAGAAAAATGATTTGGATACGAGTGAGTTACGTTCGAAGTCTGTCAGTGAGTTTAGTGGGCAATCCTTTGACTTTGTGATCAGCCTCTGTGAAAAATCAACGCAAGAGTGTCAGAGTTTTCCCTTAGCAGATAAAATTATCGCTTGGGATTATCCCGATCCCAGAATCGAATCGGGCACTCGTGGGTTTGAACAAACCTTTAGAGAGTTGAACGAAAGGATTAAAATGTTTGTATTAGTACAGTCGAAGGACATCAATGATTAATCCTACCCAGTTTTTCAAATGTTTAGCCGATGAAACTCGCTTGCGTTGTTTGATGCTTATTCAGCATGAGGGTGAGCTCTGTGTTTGTGAGCTAACAGAAGCCTTGCAAGAGATCCAGCCTAAGATTTCGCGACATCTAGCTCAGTTGCGTAAATGTGGTTTATTAATCGACCGTCGTCAGGGACAGTGGATTTTCTACAGTATCAATAATGATTTACCAGAATGGGGTAAGTTAGTATTGAGTGAAGTCACTAGCCAAAATACGGTTTTTCTTGAAGAAAATATGCGTAACTTGTGCAAGATGGGTGGCCGTCCTGAGCGCGCTAGAGCTTGTTGCTAAAGTCTACCCCGTAGCAAATAAATAAAAAAATTTAAATTAAAATATACGAAATTTCATATATTATTGTCGCCGGAGGTTTATATGGCTTCTTCTGTAAAAGTGCTTTTTTTATGTACCCATAATGCCTGCCGTAGCATTCTTGCTGAAGTTATAGGTCGAGATATCGTCGCTAAGCAAGTTTTGACTACTACCGCTCAATGGCAATTTGCGAGCGCAGGCAGCGAACCTGCGGGTGTGGTTCATCCGCAAACCTTATTACAGCTAGCGCACAGAGGCTATAGCATTGAAGGACTCAGCAGTAAAAGCTGGGATATGATGGCCGATTTTACGCCCGATCTGGTGATTACTGTGTGTGATAGCGCCGCGGGAGAAACCTGTCCTTTGTGGTTAGGCCAAACACTTAAATTGCATTGGGGCTTACCCGACCCGACATCAGCGGATCCTGCCAATATGGATGCGCAATTCAGTCGTGTCATTGGCACCCTTGAAAATCGTATCAAAACACTTATCTCGTTGCCGCTTTCGGCAGGTATTGAAGCTCAAAAAACAGCATTACAGTCAATTGCAAACCAGTTTCCACTTACATAGAAACATGTACTGATATTTAAATGAGTTGTGATTCAGCCTATAAAATAGTCAGTATTTTGCCTGTGCTGCTTTGATGTTTAGCAAGGAAGTTTAACTATGTTGCAAATATTTTCCGATTTAGCGAGTTGGTTAACCTTTGGGGTAATGAGTCTAGATCCCAATACTAAGTTGGCTGATGCCATCCATTTTTTTATTGAAGATACCACGAAGATTTTTGCGCTCCTGTTGCTGATGATTTATGTCATCGCTTTGGTGCGGGCATCACTCAATGTTGAGCGCGTTCGGGATTATTTGGCGGGTAAAAATCGGTTTGTTGGGTATTTTATGGGGTCGGGTTTTGGTGCTGTTACTCCATTTTGTTCCTGTTCGAGTATTCCGGTTTTTTTAGGTTTTACTTCTGCGGGGATCCCCGTTGGGATCACTATGGCGTTTCTGATCACTTCGCCGTTAATTAATGAAGTCGCCGTTCTGTTGCTTGTGAGTCTGCTGGGCTGGCAGTTCACTGTGATATACGTGCTGGTCGGCATGTCAGTGGGTATGTTGGCGGGCGCTTTTTTAGACTCGATTCGCGCTGAACGTTGGTTGCAGTCCTTTGCCGCAAAGGCACTTGAGCAAGGTCAGGCGCAAGCGAGTCATGATAATAACGAGGGTATGACATCAACATCGATGACGTTAACTGAGCGACATGAGTTTGCGAAAGGTGAGACGTTAGAGATTTTTGGTCGAGTGTGGAAATGGGTCATTATTGGGGTTGGGCTTGGCGCCGCGCTCCATGGATTTGTTCCCGATGGCTGGATTGAAGCTCACTTAGGTGACGGCCAATGGTGGTCAGTGCCTGCGGCGGTATTGATCGGTATTCCTCTGTATTCCAATGCCACAGGGGTTATTCCTATCATGGAGAGTCTTATCATTAATGGCTTACCTGTAGGGACAACATTGGCATTTTGTATGGCAACGGTTGCAGCCAGTTTTCCCGAATTTATTTTGCTCAAGCAGGTGATGCAATGGCGTTTGCTGGCCATCGTTTTTGCCATTTTATTGATTTCATTCACCTTAATCGGTTGGATCTTTAACGCTATCAGTCCCATTCTGTGAGAATTATAAAAATGTTAAACATCAAAGTATTAGGTAGTGGGTGCGCTAAATGCACTAAAACCGCTGAGATCATTACGGCCATTGCCAACGAGAAGGGCATCGGTATTTCTCTGGTGAAGGAAACCAATCCAGAAGTCATCATGGATTATAAGGTGATGAGTACGCCTGCCGTGGTGATTGATGAGAAGCTAGTGCATTGGGGCTCCATTCCCCATAGAGCCATGATTGAATCCTGGTTAGTGGGGTAACACTTTAATGTCACATCCATTTGATATTTTGCCGCTAGAGAGTGGTGCTAGGTTGATTTTTACCCCTTGCCCAGGGACTAAATCTGTTCCTGTGACAGAGGCGGTGGCAACTCTTAAAGCGGCGGGAACTGAGGTCATTATCACTTTAATGCCATTTGCCGAATTGCAAACATTTGGTGCTGCATTATTACCCGATATTTGCCGTGAAGTGGGGATCCGTTGGTTACATCTACCCATAGAAGATGATGCATCGCCCGCAGAGGAATTTGAGTTAGCGTTTGTAAAGCACAGAGCAGAACTGCTGACCTTGATGCAAAACAAAGCGACGATTGCGATTCATTGTCGCGGTGGTTCCGGTCGCACAGGATTAATGGCGGCAATCTTGCTGTTACTGGCGGGAGGCTCTTTGGCAGAAGTGATTACCCAAGTGCAATCCATTCGCCCTAATGCCTTAACCAATGTGCATCAACGCGGCTATATCGAACAGATAATGCTTTAATCTTAAACAAATAATATAAAACACCTAATATAAAACTGAGTGTGAAGGATGCAGGTATGACAATCAAAATCGGGATAAATGGCTTTGGCCGTATGGGACGTTTAGCATTACGCGCTGCTTGGGGCTGGGAAGAGGTTGAGTTTGTGCAGATTAATGATCCCGCAGGGGATGCGGCGACCTTAGCCCATTTGCTCACATTCGACTCTGTGCATGGTCGCTGGCAGTACGAGGCTAATGCCGAGGGTAATGACATCATTATCGATGGTAAGCGTATTAGCTGTACTCGCAATAAAACCATCGGGGAAACCGATTGGTCCGGTTGTGATGTGGTGATTGAAGCTTCGGGTAAGATGAAAACCAAAGAAGTGCTGCAAGCTTATTTAGATCAAGGCGTTAAACGCGTTGTGGTCACAGCGCCCGTTAAAGAAGAGGGCGTGTTAAACGTTGTCATGGGGGTGAATCATCAACTCTATGACAAAGCCATTCATCCGATTGTGACTGCGGCCTCCTGTACCACTAACTGTTTGGCGCCAATCGTCAAAGTGATCCACGAAAACCTCGGTATAGTGCATGGTTCCATGACAACCATTCATGATATTACCAACACTCAAACGATTTTAGATGCGCCGCATAAAGATCTCCGCCGTGCGCGGGCCTGTGGTTTAAGCCTTATCCCTACGACAACAGGCTCAGCGACGGCAATTACTCATATTTTCCCTGAACTCAAAGGTAAGCTCAACGGCCATGCCGTGCGGGTGCCATTAGCGAATGCCTCATTAACCGATTGCGTGTTCGAGGTGAGTCGCAAAACGACCGAAGCTGAGGTCAATCGCCTGTTAAAAGAAGCGGCAGACGGACCGCTAAAAGGCATTTTAGGTTATGAGGAACGTCCATTAGTCTCGGTCGATTATAAAACCGATCCGCGTTCGAGCATTATCGATGCGCTATCGACCATGATTATCAATGGCACTCAGGTCAAACTCTACGCTTGGTATGACAACGAGTGGGGTTATGCTAATCGTACTGTCGAACTGGCCCGCATGGTCGGTCTGATGGATAAGGCATAAGCTTTATGGCTAAGCTGACAGGGTTGTTTTCCAACATATCACCCGAGATCCGCCAGTATTTGGTAGTCACAGGCAACTATTGGGCATTCACGCTCACCGATGGCGCATTACGTATGTTAGTGGTGCTCCATTTCCATGGATTAGGTTATAGCCCGCTGCAAATTGCCATGCTATTCCTCTTCTATGAAATCTTTGGGGTGGTAACTAACTTAGTCGGCGGCTGGCTCGGGGCGCGTTTAGGCTTAAATAAGACCATGAATGTGGGCCTATTTATGCAGATTGTCGCCCTTAGCATGTTGCTTGTGCCTAGCGGTATGCTCACGGTTGCATGGGTGATGGCGGCGCAGGCCTTGTCGGGTATCGCTAAAGATCTCAATAAAATGAGTGCAAAAAGCAGTATTAAGTTGTTAGTGCCTAAGGATGCAGAGGGTGAGCTGTATAAGTGGGTTGCCATGCTCACTGGCTCCAAAAATGCGCTAAAGGGCGCGGGCTTCTTCTTGGGCGGCGCCTTGCTGACCCTGTTTGGATTCCAACAGGCCGTGTTAGGCATGGCGATTGGCCTATTACTGGTGTGGATTTTCAGTCTGTTAAGTTTGCAGCGCGATTTAGGTAAAGCCAAAAACAAACCTAAGTTCACGGAAATTTTCTCTAAGAGTCCGGCGGTAAACACGCTTTCTGCCGCACGCATGTTTTTGTTTGGTGCGCGGGATGTGTGGTTTGTGGTGGCTTTACCCGTTTATTTGGCCTCAACCTTTGGTTGGGATCATTGGTATGTCGGCGGTTTTCTCGCACTCTGGGTAATAGGCTATGGCATAGTGCAAGGCTTCGCACCTCGCTTGACGGGGACAAAGTCGGCGAGCCAAAACCAGGTGCCCGATGGACGTAGCGCCTTAGGTTGGGCAGCGATATTGAGCATAGTGCCGGCAGGCATTGCGCTGGCGATAAGTTATGACTTCCATGCCGCGAATATACTGATTTGGGGATTGATGCTGTTTGGCGCCTTATTCGCGATCAACTCTTCATTACACAGCTATCTTATCGTCAGTTATGCGGATGAAGATGGCGTATCGTTAGATGTGGGTTTTTACTACATGGCTAATGCGATGGGACGCTTGATCGGAACTGTGTTGTCTGGCTGGGTGTATCAAGTGTATGGCATGGCGGCATGTCTGTGGATATCGGCGGCATTTATTGCGTTAGCGGCGCTTATCTCAATTATGCTTCCAAGACATAGAGCGATATAAAGACATAAAACGCGAAAAAATGTCAAAAAAATATACGAATTAACATATATGTCATATTTCATATGTATTCTAGCGGTGTTACATAAAGACAGTTAAATGACACCTATGTCTCCAAATGAGGATATCAATATGAAAAAAACAGCACTAATGTCACTGCTTGGTTTAGGATTATTTGCTTGTGTTGCTCACGCTAGCGAGTTCGATTTACCAGGTTTTGTCACTGAAGTAGAAGATGGTCGTCTATGGGTGTTTAAAGATAATTCGGCTGAGTTAACAGAGTTTAAGCAACATGGCGAGCCAGCAAAGCAATTCACTGTGATTGGTGTTGGTCCTAAGGGCATGACGGTTAAATCAGCTGACAAAGAAACCTTAGATGAGTATCTCATCAAATTAAAATCTAATTAATTGATATGGAGAGGCGCTCCCCTAATGGGAGTGCTCTTTTGTTCCAGCATTTTGATTTTGAGCAAACAATTCTTTATACTCCCTGTTTCATACATGTCGCGATTCCAAATAGCGCAACTATTTTCAATACAGTCAACTTTGAGTTGGCTCATATAAGCGAGGTTATTTTCGGTAATGAGCATTAAGCCGCATTAGTTCAACCCTTCCTTCTTGGATCGTTATGATCCGTCCTTAGTGGCTACCATCTCGGTAGTTGTTTTGTTGTACCCCATAATCTCAATTGCATTTCGTCACCTTGACGTATAAAAACCGCATTAGCGATGCACTGACATTTCTGTCAAGCGTTGACATTGGCTATTGGGAGATATGATTAAATTTCAATCAGAGTGAGTAACATGATACAAACCATGAAAAAAGAGTGGTTCTCCAACATACGCGGAGATCTGTTAGCCGGTATTGTAGTAGCACTGGCGTTAATCCCTGAGGCGATTGCCTTTTCTATCATTGCAGGCGTCGATCCTAAGGTCGGCTTGTATGCTTCATTCTGTATCGCTGTGGTCATCGCGTTTACGGGGGGACGTCCCGGCATGATCTCTGCCGCAACAGGCGCTATGGCGTTGTTGATGGTGACTTTAGTGAAGGAACATGGCCTCGAGTATCTACTCGCGGCAACCCTATTAACTGGTGTACTGCAAATTGCTGCGGGGTACTTAAAACTCGGTAGTTTGATGCGTTTCGTCTCCCGCTCTGTGGTGACTGGCTTTGTGAATGCGCTGGCGATTCTGATCTTTATGGCCCAGTTACCTGAACTGACTAATGTGACTTGGCACGTATATGCGATGACGGCAGCAGGCCTCGGTATCATTTACCTGTTCCCACTCATCCCTGTGATTGGTAAATCCGTACCTTCGCCTCTCGTGTGTATTGTCGGATTAACGCTTTTTGCGGTTTATATGGGGTTAGATATTCGTACTGTCGGCGACATGGGACAACTGCCTGATACTTTACCTATTTTCCTCTGGCCTGAAGTGCCATTGACCCTTGAAACTCTGATGATCATCTTCCCATACTCGGTCGGTCTTGCCGTGGTGGGTTTGCTAGAATCTATGATGACCGCCACCATAGTTGATGACTTAACCGATACCCAAAGCGATAAAAACCGCGAGTGTAAGGGCCAAGGTATTGCCAATATTGGTGCGGGCTTAATGGGCGGTATGGCGGGTTGTGCCATGATTGGTCAGTCTATCATCAACGTTAAATCGGGTGGTCGCGGACGGTTATCGACATTTTCTGCGGGAGTATTTCTACTCATATTGATTGTATTCCTCGGCGAGTGGTTAAAGCTCATCCCTATGGCGGCACTGGTTGCCGTGATGATCATGGTATCTATCGGTACTTTCTCTTGGGATTCCATTCGTAATCTCAAGCATCATCCAATGTCAACTAACCTTGTGATGGTCGCCACAGTTGTGGTCGTGGTCGCTACCCATAACTTAGCCATGGGGGTATTTGTGGGGGTATTACTCGCGTCCCTGTTCTTTGCTAATAAAGTGGGCCGTCTTATGGTGGTTAAGAGTGCAACGACCTCTAGCGACACTGGTCGTCATTATCAGGTTATTGGGCAAGTCTTTTTTGCTTCGGCAGATAAGTTCAGTAATTCATTCGATTTTAGGGAAGTGGTTGATAAGGTGACTATCGATCTATCTCAAGCGCATTTTTGGGATATCACCGCGGTATCAGCGCTGGATAAGGTGGTGATTAAATTCCGTCGCGAGGGGACTGAAGTTGAATTGATAGGCCTTAACGAAGCCAGTGCCACCATAGTCGATAAATTTGGGGTGCACGATAAGCCAGAAGAAATCGAAAAAATGATGTCTGGTCACTAATTCTCTAGCAACACAGTAATAAGGAAAATAACGATGACAAATGTGATTGCCTGTATTGACGGTTCAAAAGCGACACTCGCGGTATGTGATGCTAGTAGCTGGGCTGCAAATCAACTTGATGCGCCAGTGACATTATTGCATGTGTTGGATAAGTCTGCTTATCCAACAGAGTCAAATCTATCAGGAAATATCGGCTTAGGTACGCGGGAGCACTTACTTAATGAAATGGTTGAACTCGAAGCGCGCCGAGGTAAACTCGCACTCGAGCAGGGTAAGTATATGCTGCAAGATGCAAAAAACCGAGTGGGGCAGAGCCAACCTAACGTAGTTGTTGAAACCTTACAACGTCATGGCGATTTAGTCGAAACCCTGCTAGAGCAAGAACCCCGTACCAGACTTATAGTGATGGGGCGTCAAGGTGAGCAGCATCAAGATCAAGCGCAGGCCATTGGCAGCCATTTAGAAAATGTCATTCGCACGCTTAAGCAGCCTATTTTAGTGGTGATGGACGAGTTTACTGCACCGACTCGATTTATGATCGCCTATGATGGCAGCATTACTGCGAAAAAAGCCCTTAATCAAGTGCTAACGAGTCCACTTTTAAAAGGGCTCGAATGTCATTTAGTGATGGTGTCTGATGATCAATCGCTGGCGACCGCTGAACTGGCGTTGGTGGCCGAATCTCTGATTGCGGCGGATTTCAATGTGGTTACCGCCTTTTGTCAGGGAGAAGTACAAACGGCTTTGGGGTCATATCAACTTGAGCATCACATCGGTCTTATGGTGATGGGAGCATATGGTCATTCGCGGATTAGGGAGTTTTTTGTCGGCAGTAACACCACAAGGATGATCAGTAAAAGTCATATCCCATTGTTATTACTTCGCTAAGTGAGGTTGCTACTTAGCTAAGTTGGCAGTATAAATTTAAGCTTATTTTTTCTAATCTAAAAAACCAAGTTATAGCATTCGCTTTAACTTGGTTTTGTCTGTGCGACCTGAGGTCGTATGAAGCGTTGTTCACCACGACAAGAGTGAATCAACGGCGTTTGCTGTCTTACCATGCTTCTTCACTTTCCATTCACCTTCGCCATAGACTTTAAGTCCTGTAGCATCAATCGCTAAGTGATCAATGGTGCTACGCGTTTTAGTTTTGAGGGCAATTTCGACTGTCTTTGCGCGTTTGCTAATACAAGTGTAATGCGGGCAAGAAAGTGGCACCTTAGCCAGATGAAATACTGAATTAATAAAGCCTTGTAACGCGCGTAGTGATATGGCGAAAATACGCTTAAATGAGCACGGTGGTGATGGACAAATCACTAAACAATCGTGGACGACCTTTCTTGCCTTGTTCTTCTTTAGCTTGCCAGTTAGCGATGGCTTCTTCATCAATCCAAAAGGAAAGTGAACCACTGTTGATAAAGCTTGGTTGTATTGTTTCCAGTTGGTCGTTTGGTAGAAGGGTTTAGGCACAGTAGTTTGGTTGGTCTGTTAATGATGCCGATCTGATCATCGGCATCAAAATTAGTTCAACCGATTTTGGAAACAAAGCCCATATTTGCTTTAAATATGAAGTGTTCACTATTTTTAGTCACAAAAATAGATCAAATATTGATCAGTGAAAAGACAGGTTTTCGTGACCGTGACCACCACGTTGTCGTTAATTGTCGTTAATGTACTGTCCGACGGTCATGCGAATAATGCTAATTAAATCAATTGACAGCAATTTAGGTAAAATAGGTAACGCGTTAAAATCCATATCTGCACGGCCTGTCACGCCGGGGGTCGCGGGTTCGAGTCCCGTCCGCTCCGCCAAATTAATAAAAAGGCCTTACAGCAATGTAAGGCCTTTTTATTTCTATCTTTTCCATCAAATAATTGCAGCATAAAATCGCTGCAGCTTGCAGTCCATCGCTGTTGCGCCTTGGTTTCACTTAGGTCATGCAGTCTTCGATAAACTTTATAGCGTTTATGCATTTGCTGCTATTGTTAAGCGAAATAGATAATTCCCGAGCCTTTATCATGCTCATGTCATCTATTTCATTCAAGATAATGCGAGCTCATTGTTTTCCTCACCTAAAGGATTTTTTATGGTTGAACAAATTACGGGTATGTTAGCGCTGATTGGAGTGTTATCGCTTTTTTGTCAATGGCTTGGTTGGAAACTACGCTTACCGGCAATTTTGCCCTTACTGCTCTGTGGACTCACCCTCGGCCCCGGACTTGGTTTCCTCAATCCCGATGCGATATTTGGCAATTTACTCTTTCCGATCATTTCTCTCGGCGTTGCCGTAATTTTGTTTGAGGGCGCTTTGACCCTCAACTTTAAAGAAATCAAAGATCATGGTCGTATGGTGACGCATCTTGTGACCATAGGAACAGTGATTACTTGGGCTTGTATCAGCACGGCCACCTTTTATTTACTCGATTTTAGTTGGGAAATAGCACTCCTCTTTGGCGCATTAGTGGTGGTGACGGGACCGACGGTTATCGTGCCTATGCTTAGAAGTGTGCGCCCTAAATCCCAACTTGCCAGTATTTTGCGCTGGGAAGGCATAGTTATCGACCCCATAGGCGCATTGCTGGCGGTATTAGTTTTTGAATACATAACTGTTTCAGGCGATCCCACGACACATGTGCTCTATGCATTAGGCTCTATGCTTTCGCTAGGATTAGGGCTCGGCGCTGCGGCAGGTTACCTCACAGGGCAAATATTAAGACGCAACCTGTTACCACATTATTTGCGCAATACCGCAGTCTTGACCTTAATGCTGGGTATCTTTGTCGGCTCTAACCTATTACAGGAAGAGTCGGGTTTACTGACTGTGACCGTTATGGGCATTTGGCTTGCCAATATGCGCGGTGTGGATATTGCTGAAATCCTCGAATTTAAAGAAACCTTAACCGTACTGTTGATTTCGGCACTGTTTATTTTATTGGCGGCGCGATTAGATTCTAATGCCATGCTCGACTTAGGTTGGGGTGGACTGGGCGTTTTAGCGGTCACTATGTTGCTAGCACGGCCACTGAGTATTTGGGTTTCTGGTATAGGCACCTCTTTATCGAGGGCTGATAAGTGGTTTTTATGCTGGATTGCACCGCGAGGTATAGTCGCTGCCGCGGTATCGTCATTGTTTGCAATTAAGTTAGAAGCCAACAATGTGCAGGGCGCTGATGCGATTGTGCCCTTAGTGTTTTTAATTATTATCGGCACGGTCGTTATCCAAAGTTTAACCGCGGGACGTTGGGCACGATTCCTCGGTGTCAAAGCCGATTCTGCCCAAGGTCTATTGATTTTCGGTGCTTCTAAATTTTCCCGTGAGTTAGCTAAAATCTTAAAAGCCAAGGATATCAAAGTGCTATTGGCTGATAATAACTGGGATAACATACGCCTCGCACGTATGGATAATATCCCAGTGTATTTTGGTAATCCCGCATCGGAACATGCTGAAACCTATATGGATTTAACTGGGATTGGCCGCGTGTTGATCATTTCGCCTTATCGACAATTGAACCCTTTAGTGAGTTTCCATTTTCAAGATTTCTTTGGCACTAAGAAGGTCTTTGGCTTAAATAATACCGAAGTCGGCAGTGCGCGCCACCAGCTCTCAGAAAGTTATAAGCAGCGTTTATGTTTGTTTGGTGATGCCGTGTCCTATGCCAAGATAGCAAGCCTAATGGCGAGAGGCGCTCAGCTTAAAGTGACCAATTTAACTGAGAACTTCAGCTTTGAGCATTTCCGTAAGCGTTACGGTGAAACGGCGATGCCACTGGTTTATTTAACCAAGGAAGGTAAGGTCGTTGTAGTGTCTGGCAACGATACTGTATTCCCGAATGGTATTGAGCTCATTAGCCTGCTACCGATTGAAGCCTTAGAAGAAGCCAAAGTACAGCAAGCGATTGCAGAGCGAGAAGCACAGGAAGCCCAAGAGAAAGCCGCAGCAGAAGCCGCTTTAGCGAAGATAAAAGCGGATGAAGAGGCTGAACAATTAAGGCTTGTACAGGCTGAAGCTAAAGTGGCTATTGAGGATAATACCGCTGATCCACTTCAAGCTGCAGATGAGACTTTAGTGAAGAGTTAACCTAGGCTGTGATTGGTATTAGACTCCACTCAGTGATGGAGTAGTTTGAATTGTCATTGGGTCAAGGCATTAAAAAAGGAGACTGATTAGCCTCCTTTTTGTTGGTTTAAATCTTACAGAGTGGATTACGCTGCGCGTTCCTGTGAAGTGGTAGAAACCACTTCTGGACGCAGTTCAGCTGGGTCAAAGTCATCAACGTTAATTGACTTCATACGACCAATTTCCGCTCTTTCTAGCAAGTTAACTTCATCGTCGCTCAGCACGCCCAGTGCTTTACCTTCAGCGGCTACTTTATCTAACCACATGAAGGGTAGACGTTTACCGCTCGCCTTACAGACTTTGTCATGTAGAGGCTCAGACGCGATGATGTCCAGTAGCGTTTGTTCTTGGATCCCCACAGCATTGTGCTCAGAGTTAGTCCAGAACTGGCCTTTACCTAGACGGTCACGGCTTTCACACGGTGTTTGCATGATCTTAGCAACTTTATGATCTAACACATCGCTTGGGCGTTTCAGTGGACGACCGAATGGGAACATCACCACGCGTAATGCGCCGCCAAGACCCATAGGGAAGTTATCCAGCAAATCGTCTAACGAGGCTTGTAACTTGTACAGCGCATCTTCAACCGCCCATTGCACTAATGGTAAGTCGTCGGTTTGGCGGCCTTCATCTTCATAGCGCTTCAGCGTGGCAGATGCCAGATACAGTTGGCTCAGTAAGTCACCTAAACGGGCAGAGATACGCTCTTTACGTTTAAGGTTGCCGCCCAAGGTTGCCATGGCTAAGTCAGAGAGCAAGGCAAGGTTGGCACTGAAACGGTTCATCTGTTGATAATAACGTTTGGTTTTATCTGAATAAGGCGCGTTAGAGAAACGGCTTGATGTCAGACCTAACCAGAAGCTACGGATGAAGTTACTGGTCGCAAAACCAATGTGACCAAAGATGGCTGCATCGAAGTTAGCTAAACCTTGACCCGATTCGGTATCAAATGCTGACTCCATTTCTGCCAGTACGTAAGGATGGCAACGAATTGCGCCTTGGCCGTAGATGATCATAGAACGTGTCAGGATGTTTGCGCCTTCAACGGTAATCGCGATAGGCGCAGCTTGGTAGCCACGACCTAAATAGTTGTTGGGGCCAAGACACACGCCTTTACCACCGTGAATATCCATGGCATCGATAACGCATTTCTGCATACGATCCGTCAGGTGATATTTCACAATTGCAGAGATAACCGACGGTTTTTCACCTAAGTCGATACCTGTGGTGGTCAACGTTGTCACAGCATCCATCAGATAGGCGTTACCGCCGATGCGTGCCATTGGCTCTTCAATACCTTCAAGCTTACCGATAGGCAATTTGAACTGACGACGAATGCGAGCATAAGCACCCGTTGCCAGCGCTGCGGTTTTTACACCACCTGCTGAGTTTGATGGCAGCGTGATACCACGACCCACAGATAAACATTCCACTAGCATACGCCAGCCTTGGCCAGCCATTTTCGGGCCGCCAATAATGAAGCTTAATGGTACAAACACTTCGTTGCCGCGAGTCGGACCGTTTTGGAACATACAGTTGAGCGGGAAGTGGCGACGGCCAGTTTCAACGCCTTCAACATCTGTTGGGATCAAGGCGCAGGTGATGCCGAGTTCTTCTTTATCGCCAAGTAGATGCTCTGGATCGCGCAGTTTAAAGGCGAGGCCTAATACTGTCGCGACAGGCGCTAAGGTGATGTAACGTTTGTTCCAGGTCAGTTTCATTCCCAGAACTTCTTCACCTTCCCATTGGCCTTTACACACAATACCAAAGTCAGGAATCGAGCCTGCATCGCTACCGGCTTCTGGGCTGGTTAGTGCAAAACAGGGGACTTCTAAGCCTTTGGCTAAACGCGGTAAATAATGGTTTTGTTGCTCTGGCGTGCCGTAATGTTGCAGCAGCTCTCCAGGGCCTAAAGAGTTAGGTACGCCAACAGTTGAAGCCAACTCACTGCTTAACCCCGCCAGTTTTTGTAACACGCGAGATTGGGCATAAGCCGAATATTCTAAACCGCCGTATTTTTTCTTAATGATCATGGCGAAGAAGCCGTGATCTTTCAGGTATTGCCATACTTCAGCGGGTAAATCAGCCAGTTGATGTGATACTTGGTGTTGATTCACCATGCGGCACACTTCTTCAACAGGGCCATCGAGGAAGGCCTGTTCGTCAGCGCTTAAACGCGCAACTGGGTAGTTATGCAGTTTTTTCCAGTTCGGGTTACCCGCAAACAGATCGGCTTCCCACCAAGTGGTGCCGGCTTCAATCGCTTCTTTCTCAGTTGAAGACATTTCCGGCATGATGCCGCGATATACCTTCATCAGTGGGCGACTGATCACATTTTGTCTAAATGCACTGATATTTAACGGCAAGGCTACCACAAGGAAAACGATCCAAGAGATAGGGCCGACAACATCGAGTGTCCATCCTGCTGTCATCACAACAGCGGCTGTAATAGTGGCAGTGAGCAAAGATACCCGAAGGTAAGCTAGGGCTCCTAGCACTAAGATCATGGCGATGATCCAAAGTAGGGTAGTCACTGTAATTCTCCTTAAATATGACCGAGTGCCAACCACAGGTCATAGAGTGTTTTATTGATTGCGATCACAATTATAGTTTGTGGTCAGACCTGTGTCGCATAAAAGTTAAACCTAAGACAATTTTAATACAAGTATTTTTCAAACAATTGTTTAAATTATTTGTCAGCTTTGATCATTCCACAAATGTCATCAACTAGTTACAATGCCAATAAGTAGTTTTTTTGATTGATGATAGGCGAGAAATATGTGCGAGTTACTGGCGATGAGCGCCAATGTGCCGACCGATATTGTGTTTAGTTTTACGGGATTAGCACAACGTGGTGGTGTAACCGGTCCCCACGTGGACGGCTGGGGTATTACGTTTTACGAGGGCAAAGGCAGCCGTACTTTTAAAGATGCTTGCCCGAGTAGCGAATCGCATATTGCAAAATTGATCAAATCCTACCCGATTAAAAGTGAAGTGGTGATAAGCCATATTCGCCAAGCGAATCGCGGCTGTGTGTCTTTAGAGAATACTCATCCTTTTACCCGCGAATTATGGGGACGTTATTGGACCTATGCCCATAATGGGCAATTGACGGACTATCTGCCCAAGTTTCATGTCTCGCGCTATCAACCCGTAGGCGATACCGATAGCGAACTTGCTTTCTGCTGGATTTTGGAACAAGTCGCCCAGAAGTTTGGCGGTACTAAACCTGAAGATATGTTGGCTGTGTTCCATTTTGTCGCGACGTTGGCCGAGCAAATCCGTGCCTTAGGTGTGTTCAACATGATATTGAGCGATGGCGAGCATTTAATGAGCTATTGCAGTAATAACTTATGTTACATCACTCGCCGCGCGCCGTTTGGTAAAGCGAAACTTATTGATACCGATGTGGTGATTGATTTTGATAAGGAAACTACCGCCCATGATGTGGTGACTGTGATTGCGACTCGCCCATTGACCGAGAATGAACAGTGGCGCGTTATGCAGCCGGGTAACTGGAAGCTGTTCAGATTGGGTGAGCTGTTAATCGATCTCTGATGTTATCCAACGCATCTTTTAGCAAACAAGGATTAGTGATAGGCCATTAGTAACGAACTTGTTGCAATGAACTGTCAGCTATGAACCATTAGCTATGAGCATTAACCGAACTTAGAGTTCTGGCCCTAGGTTCAGTTAAATACTAGCTAGGTTAGCTATTCATTCGATTCGGTATTAGTACGTTTTGGTTTTATCGGTGTAATTCAGCTAAGGCTTTGTATCATTGAGTATCATTGAGTATCATTGAGTTAAGTTGATTTTCTCAACTCAACTCAATGCTTTGCCAGTTAACCTTCCGTCGTGCCGAGCAGTTTTGGTACTTGCGGTTGCTCAGCAATATCTGCCGGGGTGCTTTCTTGGCTCACAACTTCATCGAAGTGATACTTCAGCAACTTGATATCGAGCTGCTTACTGCCTTTTTCAAAATGTGTTAACCGTACGGGCAGGTAGGCTAAATCCGGTGCCATCCAGAAGAAGGTTTGACGTTTTTTATTGTCACGCACCACTTCAATTTTGACTGTGTCGTAACTGCCACTGTCGATGTTCATCCGTTCTCTGCCAATGACATGGAACTTATATTCATCCAGTTCGTTGTCTTTGACCATCTTGTAGTCGAGCGCTTCTTTGCCCGAGACCATATCGAGCCTGAATTGCAATTGCACCATTAGCGGATCGAAAATCTCGCCTTCATAGGGGAATTTGCCTTTCTCGTCTTTATAACGGGTATGAATAAAGCCCTGCGCTTTGGCGAACGCGGTTTGTTCTGTGTAATTCGGGCCGACACCTTGACGCTGCTGTAAGTAACGTAAAGGGCTGAGTTGACTATTTTCTTGAGTAAATTCACTCAAAATGTGGCGCACATCGGTTAGCAATAACAGGCTAAGATCGCTGTCAAAACGATACTTATACACCCCATCTTCTGGATTGGGCAGGGTGTATTTAGCTTTACCGAGTTCGATATCCCCATAGTTGACTTGGTATTCGGCCGTCTGCGGCGTGAGCGGCGTCGGCGCGGCTATGGCAAACATACTTTGGGTGAGGGCCGTTAAGCTCACTAATAATGTGGGAATGGTACGCAAAGAATGCTCCTTGGGTCGCAGGTTTTCACCTTGTATCACTACAAACGCTCAGTAGTGGTTGATAAAAAAGTGTCGAGTAGCATGCTTACTTACACAGTTCAGGGTAAATCAGTTCAGCGTAAATCAAAAATCTGAGTCGACGGTTAGCAGGTTATAGCCGAGGCCGACACTGCTGTAAATAGCCATGTAAACACATGTAAACAGTTTATGGATCAGTATATTAAACTAAAATGGCATTGCCATGACTAAAGTGACCAGATCGGGACGCCACTGGTACTCAGACAAACTAACTTTGCCGCAGTTCACTGTTATCCCTTCGATTCTTAATAATTCCATCTGTTCCTGAAAGGAGACTGAATTTTTCTCGAAGGAGATTTTACCCTGACTATTGAGTACTCTGTGCCAAGGCAGAGACAAATGCTCGGGTGCCGATTTGAGTGCCTTGGACACATAACGTGCTCGCCCCGGTAATCCCGCATAATCGGCAATTTTGCCATAACTGCTGATTTTTCCCTGCGGGATCATCGCAACGATATACCAGATTTTCGCCATGGGGGATAGCTCAACCGCTTGGTGCTGGTGACTCGCTAAATCCTGCTCATCTTGTTTATCTTTTTCAAGATAGCGATACAGCGGCGATTTGTCTTTCGGAAACGATGCCATCGAATAGTTGGCCCTCAGCTAAATGCGTGTTCATGCTCAGAGAATCAGTCTTAAAAGGTCACACAGTAAAAATCGTGGGCGACGAGGTTGCGCTAGTGTAACGGAAAAGTCTGGTTTAGCGGAAGAAGTGAGGGCATTAAGCACACAATGGATGATGCATTACTCGGTATTTTTTATCGACTATCTCGATTGCTAACAAAATATTTAAACTGTTTTTAGCTTTAATATTGTGTAAATGGTCAAATAGTCCATAATAGCGCCAATTTTTTTGACTCGATGAGAGAAGATAACTGGCATGGCTGTACTCGATATTTTAACCATTCCCGACGAGCGCCTTAAACGTAAAGCGCAACCTGTAAAAGATATTGAAGCTGTTCAGGGATTTATCGATGATTTAATCGAAACCATGTATCACACGGACGATGGTATCGGTTTAGCGGCAACGCAAGTCGGCAGTACGGATGCAATTATTGTGATCGATTTATCTGACGGTCGCGACCAACCTCAAGTGCTGATCAACCCTGAAATCGTCGAAAAGTCTGGCGAGTTTGTGGGTGAAGAAGGCTGTCTGTCGATCCCAGGTTATCGCGCTAAAGTGTCACGTTTTGAAAAAGTTAAAGTGACCGCCTTAGACAGAACTGGCAAAGCTATCGAAATCGAAACCGATGAGTTTTTAGCCATAGTGTTGCAGCACGAAATCGACCATTTACATGGCAAAGTATTTATCGAACATTTATCCATGCTAAAACAACAAATCGCCCTTAAAAAAGTGCGTAAATACGCTTAAGCCTACTGCATGAAAGCGTGCATAAAAAGTGTATGAGCGCTTTTGAGCGCGTGTTGCATCTCCTGACTAGCCGCATTTTATGATGCGGCTTTTTTGTATCTAAAATTGGTATGTAAAACCTGAGTTTGAATGTCTTTGACTTGATATGTGAACATAACGACTTGTTTTAACAGTAATGAGTGGATAAGGTAGCCAGCAATATCCGCTAGCAATAAATTCAGTAGCATCATTAGCGGCAGTGTATGGATACGGTAGGGAAACAGATGAAACTTAAGATCATAACCAGCGGCATAATCTCACTCGCAATGCTTTCACTCAGTGGCTGCAGCGCGTTTTTTAACGGCAATACTACAGATAAAAAGGCGGTATCGAGTAGCTTAGTCGAATACTTATATCCAGATGAGAAGAGTCGCCAAGCCCAGCAGCCATCCTTACCTGTACTGCGTTTGCCTATTACCGTCGGCATTGCTTTTTTACCTTCATCCCATTGGCAAGCCGATGCCATAGACAGTCGCGCCCAAGTCGCTTTGCTCAACAAGGTGAAACAATCCTTTATCAAATACGATTATATCGATCGTATTGAAATCATTCCGAGCACCTATCTTAAAAATGGCAAAGGTTTTAATACCTTGCAGCAAGTTGCCCGCCTGCATGACGTCGATGTGATGGCGCTGGTTTCTTACGATCAAATGATGCAAAGCCACGAGAACAAATCCGCCATTCTTTATTGGACTATCGTGGGCATGTATTTAATCCCCGGCAATGAGAATGCCATTCAAACCTTTGTCGATACTGCGGTGTTCGATATGCGCAGCCAAAAGATGTTATTTAGGGCGCCGGGCATAAATCAGTTAACTGAAAGTTCAACCGCTGTTGGCGTGACGACAACCCTAAGGGAGAAATCCTATGAGGGTTTTGAGCTGGCGGTGAACGATATGATAGTCAATTTAGACGATGAGCTCGCCCGCTTTAAAACACGGGTTAAAGAAGAGCAGGTTGCCACTATTGAACATAAACAAGGTTACAGCGGCGGTGGCAGTTTATCGCTATTGATACTTTCACTCCTGGGGGTTTTTGCGCTGCGCCGTTTAACGATTTGCCGTGAATAAATAATTAAGCGCCAATTAAGATCGTTAAGGATGAGCAAATTGAGGTTTGCTTTGAATCAAGACGTGGGCAAAAAGTATATAAAGTTGAGCACAGGCTCTGGTTATCAACTTACTTGTAGTTAACGTTTTGATTTTATTTTTAAAGTGGTTTGCAGAGGCTGTGGTGTTGCGTTGAACACCACTTACGCGGGCGCGATAGGTTACGCGTTTAACAAGGAGAAAAATGAAATGGATTTAAATTCACTATTACTGTTTGCAGTTGCTTGCCTTGCTATCAATCTTATCCCTGGACCCGATGTTATCTACATTGTATCTAACACAATGAAAGGTAAAATGATCAGTGGGCTTAAAGCTGCGATGGGTTTAGGTGTGGGTTATTTTGTTCACACGCTTGCTGCTAGCTTGGGATTATCTGCCATCATTCTCAGTTCAGCGTTGGCTTTTAGTATTGTGAAGTGGTTGGGGGCCGCGTATCTAATGTATTTAGGCATTCAAGCGTTAATATCAATGTGGCGTGGCTACAATCATATTGTTGTTGATGACAATAGCAAATCAAACGACAACGTATTTTTCCAAGGCATTGTCGTTAGTGTACTTAATCCTAAAGTTGCTTTATTTTTCCTCTCTTTTTTGCCGCAGTTTATTGACCCGTTAGCGGGGTCAACGTCAATTCAGCTGTTAACCCTTGGTCTTATTTTCAGTTTGTTAGCGACCCTGTGTAACGTCCTTTATGCGTCTGCGGGAAGCTGGGTATTTAGTCGGCCCAATTCCCAGCGTTATTCCAGAGCCTTAGAGGGAATATCAGGGGTGTTGCTTATTGGCTTGGCCAGTAAAGTCATGACCAGTGATAGATAGTTTTTTCTTAAGCAGTTTTTCATAAGCCACCCATTCTAATTTAGCGATGACTCCTTTGTGAGTCACGCTTTTCTCAACTAGGCTTAGTACCTTTAATCCAGCACAAGGAGTGTGATGATGCCACAGCCAAGGAGAACTCAAATCAGTTTGGAAGATACGCCTTTTTATCACTGTTGTAGTCGAGTCGTTAGGCGTGCCTATTTGTGTGGTGAAGACCATTTCTCTGGT
>NZ_BPFD01000051.1 GCF_019655335.1 Shewanella hafniensis | reverse complement strand
TGCCACCTGAGTGCGGTTATGGCATTGCAAAAATAGCGATACAGCGAGCAATCGCATGCGCTTATGCGGATTTTTTTCTCTTTTGGAGAGGCTAAGCAGACTTTCAGCAGTTTCAGGTTTCATAATCCAATTTTAAGCTGTTGGGTTGCTTGCTATTAGATCAGACTTCAATGCGGAATGGTATTATTCACCGGAGTTGAATCTGATGGAGCCGGTATGGCAATGACTGCGTCAAAATGCGTTGGCCAATCGTCGTGTTAGTGGCTATGGCGACATTGTCGAGCAGTGTTCTATCGCATGGAATGAGAGGAAAGTAAGAGTGATAGAGTTGTGTACTAGCCAGTGAAATGTTCTGACCAGTTAATTCATTAAGTTGCTATAGGTTTGTCTCCGGTTACTCTCTCCATAACTCCAAATGTGCTGATTTAGTCTCGATAGTTATCAATGGCTAGATACAAAAAAGCAGCCATAAGGCTGCTTTCTTCAATTTATACACAGCTATCGCGAGGTCTAAGCTTCTTTCAGCCACTGTGCGGCACGTTTAGCGAAGTAAGTTAAAATACCGTCTGCGCCTGCGCGCTTAAAGCAAAGTAGAGATTCCATGACGATGGCTTTTTCGGCTAACCAACCATTTTGGATGGCGGCCATGTGCATGGCGTATTCACCACTGACTTGATAGGCGAATGTTGGCACGGCAAGTTCAGTTTTAACGCGGTGCACTATATCTAAATACGGCATGCCTGGCTTAACCATAACCATGTCGGCACCTTCTTGAATATCGAGTGCGACTTCATGCAGAGCTTCGTCACTGTTTGCTGGATCCATCTGGTAGCTGTGTTTGTTGCCACCTTTGAGATTACCTGCTGAGCCTACTGCGTCACGAAATGGGCCGTAGTAGCTCGAAGAGTATTTTGCTGAGTAAGCCATTATTTGGGTGTTTACGTGGCCTGCTGCTTCTAAGGCTTGGCGAATAGCGCCTATGCGGCCATCCATCATGTCTGACGGTGCAACTATGTCTGCACCGGCTTCGGCGTGTGATAATGCTTGCTTCACTAAAATCTCGGTAGTGATGTCGTTTAGGATGTAGCCAGTCTCATCTATGATGCCGTCTTGACCATGAGTGGTGAAGGGGTCCAATGCTACGTCTGTCATGATGCCAAGCTGTGGAAAGGCTTTTTTAAGCTCACGTACAGCACGTTGCACTAAGGCATCGGCATTATAAGCTTCTTCTGCCATTAAGGTCTTTTTCTCTGCAGGCGTCACAGGGAAGAGCGCAATTAATGGGATGCCTAACTCAACCAGTTCTTCGGCTTCTTTTAGTAGTAAATCGATTGAGTAACGTTCAATACCTGGCATAGAGGCGATCTTTTCACTGCGATTGGTGCCTTCTAGAACAAACATGGGATAAATCAGGTCGTTGACCGTCAGCTGATTTTCAGCCATGAGACGACGGCTAAAATCATGTTTACGCATGCGGCGCATTCTACGCTGAGGGAAGGCACTGGTAATGATATTCACATTTGACTCCTAATTAGGTACTGGTCCTGCTTGAACTGATGAAAATAAGCTGACTTGATTACGTCCACCATTTTTCGCTTGGTAGAGGGCTTTATCCGCTTGTTCTAATAATTTGGTGCTGTGTTGATCGTTAGTGACGATATCGGCACTGACTCCGATACTGATAGTCAAAGGTATCGCTACACCTTCCCATTCGAAATTGATAGATGCAACTGCGTCTCTTATCGTTTCAGCGACTTGGAGTGCACCATCTTCTGCTGTATTAGGCAGGATGATAGCAAACTCCTCGCCTCCATAACGTGATACGAGATCCGTTGGCCGCTTTAAATGTTGCTGTAATGTTTGGGCAATGGTTCGTAAGGCTTCATCGCCTGCAAGATGGCCGAATCTATCGTTGATCAGCTTGAAGCGATCGATATCGAGCATCAACAGGGCTATTGGTGTTTCTTGCCTGCGACTGATCCTGCTTTCTGCAATCAAACGTTTATCGAAAGCACTGCGGTTTTTGACCCCAGTTAAACTGTCGATAGTGCTTTGTTCGGTGAGCTTTTGATTCACCTCATGCAATTCTCTGAGGGTGATTTCAAGTTCTAAAGTACGCTCTTGTACCATTTGTTCGAGTTTCTCATTGCTCTCGGCTTCTGATTTTAGGGCTTCTTCCCGCGCACTACGAATTTTCTGTGCTTGTTTCAAGGCTTCTTGCTGGATACGCAGTTTAGCTTTGCGCTCATCGTTATAACGGATGGCAAGTACCAAAGACATAAAGATGATTTCAAATGTCAGGCCGAGCATGACAGGGGTTTGCGGTTTTAAGTTGAGGTCAATCACGCTGAGATATAGCAAGCTACTGATGCAAGCTCCTGTCAGCATACTCACCCAGCCAATAGTGTACATACGTGCCAGTTTATGGCCATTGATAGCCTGACTAATGGCAAAGACCATCAGGACTAGGCTGAGCACTGCAACGGAAATGATCTCGATATAGAGCGCTGTGCCATATTGGATAAATGGTGTGGTGAGTCCAACACAGAGGATATACACAGCGCTGTAGCGGCAAGTTAATAGCATGCGGCGGTTTAAATATTTGAGCTGTAATATTTTTTCGGTAAACATCAGCGCAAACGCCATAACGATTGGCAGTAAAAATGGCACCATAACTTGCTGTAATATCGGCCAATTTGGCCAGAGGAATCGAAAGGCAAAACCGTTGATGGTAGCGACTAGCAAGGTCATGCTGAGCACGTAGCCGGAATAATAGCTGTAACTGAATGAGCCCGATGCAATGGCAATAAAGAGGCTAAAGATACCAATCGCGGCCAGTACGCCGAGTTGAAAGCCATGTTCGACGGCGGTGGATTCGGCAATCTGGGCTAAGTCATTAGATGACCAGAGGTTTAACGATATCGCAGCGCTGCCTTCAGTTTGAATATGCAAATAAAAAGTATGGGTATCATCCATGTTGAGTTTAAATGGATACAGGAAGATATTGCTCAAAAATGGTCGTTCGTTATAGGGAAAGGTGTCGCCCATTAGCACAGTATTAGCGAGCTTATTATTGATTAAATGGTAGATAGTGACCTTGTCTAACAGGGGATTATCTAACGCTAAAATACGTGAAAGTGCATCGTCTGGGCTGGTTAAGCTGAAACTGAGCCAAAAATCATGGCCGCTGAGTTTTTGAATGTCTTTACTGGTGAAGTTATGCCAATCCGTTTTTGGCAAGGCTTGGATCTCGGTAAACTCCTTCGCCGAAGCTGGGTGGCTCACCATCAACCAAGGTGTAAGGTTTAGCGGTGTCGTTGTGGATTCATCAATGCTTAATAGGGTTGCGAATGAAGATGTTGAACACATCCACAGCCACAGTAAGAGAATAAGTGACGAGTTCCGTTTAAGCATGGACTCGGTCCAAATTAAAAAAGGCTAAGCTATTCTGGTAGCAACGCGCTGCAAACTCATCAGCGCTTTCACCGCGCAGATTTGCAATATAGTTCGCAATATAGGGGAGATATTCGGGCTTGTTCTTACTCGATTTAGGTTTAGGCCGCATGCTACGAGGCAATAAGTACGGGCTATCTGTTTCGATTAAAATACGATTCTGTGGGATAAATGGCACCAGCTGCGCCAATTCTTGGCCGCGTCTTTCATCGCAAACCCAGCCTGTAATGCCTAAGTGTAAATCGAGGTCGATATAGGCTTCCATTTGGGCGTGAGTGCCAGTGAAACAATGCAAAAGCGCGCCACTAAGCTGCGGGCGATATTCCCGCAGGATTGCAATAAAGTCTGCGTGAGCATCACGTTCGTGCATCAGCACGGGCATTTGCAATTCAGCCGCTAAGGCGAGTTGGGCAATAAATGCTTGGCGCTGTATGGGTCGAGGAGAGAAATCACGATTGTAGTCTAAGCCACATTCGCCAACGGCAACCACTTGTGGTGCTTGGCAGAGTTCGGCTTGTCGCTTGCTTGAGTCTGCTTGCCAGCCACTGGCATGGTGAGGATGCACACCAGCAGTACAATAAAGTTGATTAGGATATTGTTCGCAGATAGCAATTGCTGCTGCACTTTCAGATAAATCGCTGCCAATAACAATTAACGGCGAAACCCCTTGGTCCGCCGCCGCTTGTATTATTGATGCTGTGTCTGGTTCGAGTGCGCTGCCAAGTAAATTGACAGCGATATCTATGTATGAGGGCATTAGTTTAGGCGTTTCACCCGTGCTTTAGCATTGCGATTATCAGTACCCATTAAGAAAGAGCCTAGGGCTGCTTTTTCAATGTAGACTTTTTCGCCTTGCTTTAGGCTGAACTTACGGCCGTCAGTTTGTTTCCATACCTGACCGTTAGTGAATGTTACTTTGATAGCACCGTAGGGATCTTCTGTAATAGACTGTACTTCAAGATAAATTTTATCGACAGTATTCTCTTGAACGCGCTTAGCTTCCATTCCAAAGTCATCGACAATATTAGCCGCTGCCGCTTGTGGTGCGGTGGCCGCTACTGCTACAGCAGTCGGGGCTACAACGGTCGCTACAGTCGCTGGCGCAACTTGAGTGCTCGCCAAGGCTGGGGTTACGCCTTTGACACTCTCGGCTAGCTTGTCATAACAAATTAAGCGGTCGAGTTTATCGGCGGTTGCAGCACATTGGGTTAACTGTTGTTCAATGCTGGCATTTGCTTGGACTGATACCAGCATAATTGCTGCTGCCATAAGAGTTAAGCGCATGAGAATGTTCCTTATTATATTATTCCCCTAACGCCATCGAGGACGTTAGTCGTTTGTTTGTTCGCTATCTTCGTCTGACTCGTCATCACCTTGCTTACTGTAGAAACGAGCCGCTAATAAACCGCCTTCGAACAATAACAGCATTGGTACCGCAAGCATAGTCTGGGAAATTACATCCGGTGGGGTTAATAACATGCCTACAACGAAAGCGCCCACAACGATATAAGGACGTTTTTGCTTGAGATCTTCAGGTGTTGTCACGCCCGCCCAACAGAGTAAAACAACGGCAATAGGGATTTCAAAGGACAGGCCGAAGGCAAAGAACAGCTTCAAGACGAAATCAAGGTAACTGGTAATGTCAGTCGCGACTTGTACACCCTCAGGTGCAGTATTGGCGAAGAAGCCAAAAACGACGGGGAACACTATGTAATAAGCGAAGGCGATGCCGAGATAAAACAATAAGGTGCTGCTAAACAGCAGAGGCATCACTAAACGTTTTTCATGCTTGTATAAACCCGGTGCGACAAAAGACCAGATCTGGAACAACACATAGGGCACTGCGACAAAAAACGATAATACTAAGGTCAATTTAAAAGGCGCGAAGAAAGGGGCTGCGACATCAGTCGCAATCATGCTGCCACCAAGGGGTAAAGATTGCATTAAAGGTATTGCCATATAATGGTAAATGTCATTTGCCCAGTACACGCTGCAAATGAACACTAATAACACGCTGGCAATGGATTTTAGCAGCTTGGACCTAAGTTCAAGCAAATGGCTGATAAGTGGCTGCTGTTGCGACATGAATTATCCGTTGGCTTTCGGGTTAGAACGGGTATCCGCGCCCTGAGTTGGCTCATTTGGCGTAGTGGGAGATGCCGATGTTGGACTCGCCTCTACTGTGGCAGCCGGATTAGCTGGGCTCGCTTGAGCTGAACTAGTGTGAACTGTGCCCGCAACTGGAGAATGTATTTGATTCTCTGACGCAGGCGTGTCTTTGACCGGGTCCTGAACTTGATAAGGACGGTTCACTGACTGTGCCGCTTGCTTCAGTTGTTCAATAGACTCTTTGAGTTCCGGCGAGAGGTTAGATAAACCTTTACTCTCAGCTTTTTTTAGATCGGCATGCAACTGCTCGATCTTCAACTCCTGCTCAAGTTCTTCTTTTACCGAGTTTGCCATGCGTTTCATCGCACGGATCCAACTCGTTACCGAACGTACCGCAACCGGTAGACGTTCGGGGCCAAGAACCACTAGCCCCAAAACACCGATCAGCAGCAGCTCCATAAAGCCGATACCGTCAAACATAAAGAGTTACGCCTGTTCTTTGTTAGACTCAGGTTTCTTTTCAGTCGCCTGTTGAGTCGTTTGTGCTGTTTTAGCCGCTTCGGTGTCTTCTAATGCCTTTTTATCTTCTTCTGAAGACATGGCGTTTTTGAAGCCTTTCACCGCACCACCTAAATCGCCGCCCAAAGAGCGTAATTTCTTAGTTCCAAACAACAAAACAACGATTAACGCAACGATAAGAAGTTGCCAAATACTAATACCACCCATGAAGGTATCCTCTTAATTGATATCGGTTCTATTATGAACCTATGATTAATTAGTGCTAGCTAAAATTTGCGATTCTTTGGCCTAGATCGCCATCCGACAAACCACAATATAATGCCTGAAATTAGACAAACATAAGGGGTCCATAGTGTAGCGTCTCTATTGATCAATAACGTGCCACAGATCAATAAAACTGCAGAAGTGATAAGCAAGTAGTTACTCTTGTGTGCCTGCTGCTGGTATTTCAAATACTTATCTAGCATTTGTTGCTGAGAACTCAGCAATTTCCTGCCTAATTTAAGGTTATCGTAAATCAGTTCAGGGAATTCTGGTAGTTTATCAGCCCAATATGGCAGTTTTGTGGATACCTTTTTAAACATAGCCTTAGGACCCACTTGGTCGGCCATCCACTGCTCTAAAAACGGTTTAGCGGTTTGCCATAAATCCAACTGCGGATACAGCTGACGACCTAAGCCTTCGATATAGAGTAAGGTTTTTTCTAGCAATACTAATTGCGGCTGTACCACGATATCGAAGTGGCGTGCGGTACGGAATAGTTCCAGCAACACATGGCCAAAGGAGATCTCATCGAGTGGTTTGTTGAACATAGGTTCACACACCACTTTGATCGCCTGTTCAAAAGCTTGTAGATCGGTTTTTTCAGACACCCAGCCAGACTCAATATAGAGTTGGGCGATTCGGTGATAATCGCGATTAAAGAAGGCGAGGAAATTCTCGGCGAGATAGCGTTTATCCACTTCGCTGAGTGTGCCCATGATGCCGCAATCGAGGCCAATGTAGTAAGGGTTCTCGGGATGATCGCGGGAAATAAAGATATTGCCCGGATGCATGTCGGCATGGAAAAAGTTATCACGGAACACTTGGGTGAAAAACAGCTCTACACCACGCTCAGCCAATAACTTAAAGTTGGTGCCTTGCGCTTTAAGGGCGGCAATATCCGAGACCGAAATTCCGTAAATGCGCTCCATCACCATTAGGCGCGGATAGCAAAACTCTTCATACACATAAGGCACATAGAGCGCATCTGAGTCGAGGAAGTTATTGCGTAGCTTGACTGCATTTAAGGCTTCGAGCTTAAGGTTTAACTCGCCTAAAATGGTCACGCGGTAATCTTCAATCACTTCAGCAGGGCGCAGCCGATTACCTTCACCGAGGAGATAATCGATGACCTTGGCCGTTTGCGACATCAACTGCAGATCGGCCTGAATTTTAGCTTCTACATTCGGCCGTAGCACCTTAAGTACGACGTCTTTGCCGTTAGATTTCAGGGTCGCGGTATGCACCTGCGAAATAGAGGCTGAGGCCAGCGGTGTTTCATTAAAGTCATCGAATAGGGATTCAATTGGTGCTTTTAGTTCAGCTTCAATTGCTTGGCGAGCAAGCGCGCCATCAAAGGGCGGCACCTTGTCCTGCAGCATGGCCAATTCACTGGCCCATTCATCGCTGAGTAAATCGCGGCGGGTCGAGAGCATTTGCCCAAGCTTAATATAAACGGGGCCGAGTTCCTGCATCGCCAATTTTAAGCGTTCGCCACCGGGCTTATTCTTATGCTTATTGCGGATCCAGAACAGACTATTACGGGCGAGTTTAAAGTACCAAGGTGTCATCTTTGGCGGCAATACGTCATCTAACCCGTACTGAAGCAAGGTCTTGATGACATGGTAACCACGGCGGATACTGGCAAGGGTCATGGCTTAATTTGGTCTCTTAATTGGGCAATCCGTTGTTCAATCGCGCGGGTATCGGCAACTAAATCATCCATTTGATCGCGAAAATGAAGTAACTCAATTGGGTGCGGTGCGAGGCGATACTCTTCAACTGCGAGTTGCCCTAAGTGGGAGCGGGTTTTACGCAACACTTCGAGTGCAAAGTCTTTTGCCTGATGGCTAGAACAGATGAGTTTGTGAGTGGGACCATCACCTAAATAACGGGATATTGGCTCGGCAAAGTCAAATTCGATACCGCGTAGATATTGGCTAAAGCTTTGTAATAAATTGAGATCGCCCTCAAGCTTGAGTTTATCTTGCTTGATTAGTTCAGTCAGGTTTGCGCCTTCGGACACGCGATAAAGCGTCGTCGCATCGGCATGTAGACTGACATCGACATCGCCTTCATAGCGGCTCAGTACTTGGATCTCTTTGGCAAACACTAAATAGAATGGCCAGCTGAGCTGCGATAATTGGATACGAAACACTTTGCCATGCAACTGGCGCTGGCGCGAATAATCGTCGCCCGCTTGGGCCTGAAGTTTTTTCAGGCCCGTTTCAATTGCGGCGCAGGCAAGCAGCACAACTTCTTGCGGCATCATTAGAATTTATAACCACGGTGCAATGCGACAATGCCGTCGGTCATGTTGGTGTAGTCGACTTGTTCAAAGCCTGCATCAACCATCATTTGTTTTAATGTGTCTTGATCTGGGTGCATGCGGATCGATTCAGCCAGATACTCGTAGCTGTCGGCATCTTTAGTGATGAGCTCACCCATCTTAGGTAAGACTTTGAAGCTATATAAATCATACACTTTACGCATGATTTCATGCTGAGGCTTAGAGAACTCTAGCACTAATAACTTGCCACCGGGCTTAAGCACGCGGTTCATTGAACGCAGCGCCGCATCTTTATCGGTCACGTTACGCAGACCAAAGGCGATGGTAATGATGTCGAAGTGGTTATCGGGAAACGGCAGTGCTTCGGCGTTGGCTTGCACATAACTGACATTGTTGACTATGCCCTTGTCGCGCAGTTTAGTGCGCCCGACTTTTAACATGGAATCGTTAATGTCAGCTAAAACCACTTCACCTTTATCGCCCACTAAGTGAGAGAATTTTGCGGTTAAGTCACCTGTACCGCCGGCCAAATCGAGCACTTTCATGCCAGGGCGGGCGCCAGAGACTTCAATGGTGTAACGTTTCCAAAAACGGTGAATGCCGAAGGACATCACATCGTTCATTATGTCGTACTTAGCGGCAACAGAATGAAACACGCCGGCAACGAGTTCAGCCTTTTTATCGGCCTCTACAGTTTTGTAACCAAAGTGGGTACTTTTAGATTCGCCCTCAGACATCAATGTGTTCCTATTGTTTTGCAATGTATTAGTTGCGAGTGTAAGCCATCGCCTGCATTTGCTGAATCTTTGATCTATCACTCTGTGATCGAGCTAGTAAACTAACTGCAATGCCTTAGCTTGAGGCACTCCCTAGCAGTCGTAGGATTAAGTGCTTAGCGACCACGTAAAATGGACAGGCATTAGACCACAATATCAGGATTTGGTGAATAGCTTAGCGCCCAGTTGGGGGCAACTGGTTATATTCATTGTGCCAAAAATTGCATGCGAGCCTGCACATAAGCGTAGATAAGCTCGCTGAGGCTTTGGCCTACATCCCTGAATCCGGCTTCAATTCCCGCTTCGTGGCAACTTGGTGCAGCCTCGGCTAAATGCAAATAAGCGCATGGGCAGTGGCGGGCGATATAGCTGACATAATGCGCCGCATCGAGCAATGGCACACCTGCAGCGGTTGAAGCGCTACTGGGCATTTTAGCGATAGCATCTACGTCAAGTTCTAATCCTACGGGTAAACCTGTGTCATTTAGTTTGGCGGCGATTTCAAGTAAAGCTTGGTTAAGGCTGATTTCACGGCGAACCCAAATTTGTTGCAAGCTATGCCAAGTTCCCCCAAATTCGCTGAGTTGGCTTAGGTTTGCTTCGCTGTTTTTTAACTCGTGTAAACCCAGTACATGGTAGCAACCTAAGGCGCCGCGATCGGCTGCGTAACTAAAGCCATTGCCGCTGTGACGACCTTCGAGCAGACGAAAATCCGAATGAGGGTCAAGATTCACCGCGGCGACTTGGCGTTGGTAGTGGCCGTAGGTTGCCATCAACAAACCATAGGCATTGTTGTGGCCGCCGCCGATGAGTATGGGTTCTAAACCCGCTTTTAAAATCGCACTGACGACACGGATAACGCGCTCATCGAGTTGCTCCACCGCATCACGTAATTCATCTAAGGTGACGTGAGTGTTATCTGTTGTATTGCTCGTAGTTTGTTGCTGCAGATCGGTGGTGTTCACTTGGCCTAACACTAGGCATTCGGCGCCAGAAAGAAAACGATTCGATTGTAAATTGAGCCATTGGCGCATACAGGTTGTGAACGCATCGGTCGCACCGCCGCGGCCCAAATTGGCGCGTGGGCCGATATCTTCGCCTACGCCGAAAATAGCAAAGTTTGCCCCGTGGGCTTTGGCTGTGGCGAGTATGGTCTCTAACGTGTGTTCGTGATTAGCCAGATGGACGCATTGGCCTAACTTAGTTTCGCCGGTTCTTGGGCTGACTAATGAGGCAATATCTGTATGGGTAAAGGGAATAAATTCAGGCATAGATTGATATTCTTATTCGGCCGGAGTCGAGCTATTGTGGCCAGTGTGGCGAGAGGATTCAATGGGGAAACGCTGAAAATAGTGAATAAAAAAGCCAGCTTAGCTGGCTTTCTTGGCTGAACAGTGAGATTACTCAATGTCGAGTGGTTCAGGTGATAAAATCACACCTGTGTTATCAGCATAAATGTGATCGCCGGGTAAGAAAGTCACACCGCCAAAATTGACCGGAATTTCCACTTCGCCCACTGAATTGCCATCAGCACCCACTGGAATTGAGGCAAGAGCCTGAATACCAATGTCTAACTCTTCCAATGCATCCACATCGCGTACAGAACCGTAAACGATAATGCCTTCCCAGTTGTTGCTAACCGCAAGTTCAGCGATAGCGCCATCGATCAGCGCACGGCGTAATGAGCCACCGCCATCAACGAGTAAGACTTTACCTTGACCATCCTCTTGTAGGACTTCGGTGATTAGGCCGTTGTCTTCAAAGCACTTGATGGTGCTAATAGAACCGCCAAAAGAGCTACAACCACCGTAGTTACTGAACATGGGCTCGACTACATCTACGACATCTAAGTACATGTCACATAATTCTGAGGTGTTGTATTCCATATTTACACTCCTATTGATCCGCGTTGCGTACAGTTTAGCGAGTTTACGCCAGTATAAAAGGGATTCTTGAAAAGAAAAGTGTTATCAATCACGGTATTGTTGCCATTGGGCTGTTAACACATCTGTAGTAAATTTTCGTCGCACTTTAGAAGTTATGCGGTAAAACTTGATATTAGTCATTAAATAACGGTTTTTTATTACAACTCTGTTGCGTGCTTTGGTATTATATCCCAAGTTTAAATTAACTTACTTAACTTAATTTGCTTTAGGGGCATGGACCCCCCGTTACGCTTATGGACGGTAGAGGGCCTTCAAGAGGTGCCTATGGAAGCTGTAAATACGATTGAAATTATTGGTTATTTTGCCTCTG
This sequence comes from Shewanella hafniensis, assembly GCF_019655335.1. Lineage (GTDB taxonomy): Bacteria > Pseudomonadota > Gammaproteobacteria > Enterobacterales > Shewanellaceae > Shewanella > Shewanella hafniensis. The sequence goes on along the minus strand of NZ_BPFD01000051.1, from coordinate 22,738 downwards.
TAATGGTGGCGATCTCTCTAATGATGAAGAATATCATTTGGTTGCGATGGTTGAATTTTGTGGGATGTACCCTGTTTGTTGTTTATGGGGTGTTTATTTCTGCTTGGCCAGTGGCTGGCATGAATGCGTTTGTTGCTTGTATTAATATTTACCATTTGACGAAAATTTACCGCGCTAAGGCGAATACTTCCGCCGCAGCCTAAGTTTATTTGATTGTGTTGCTCTTGGAATTCACGTTTAGAGCAACACAATATCTTGTCTCAGTCCTATCGCTATTCCTAAATAAATCCCTTAGCTCCAGCATAACGTCCCTAGAATCCTTCTAGATCAAAGCCCAAGCCATGCTTCTTGTCATAAAACCTTCGAGCATATGTCACTTAGCCGTCACAGGTCTTTCTTAGTCTCAAGTTATCTAATAGTACTTTAGCTAATTCGATTCGGGTTTGACCATTAGCAAACCGTAAATTAGCCAGCAAACAGTAAATAACAAATTCAATCGTGACGTGAGTAGGGCCTTGGTGAGTAGGTTGCGTGATACCAAGCACTCTAAGCGTCGTCGAGAGAATGCACAGATTAACATCGCAGTAAAACTCGCTGGCATGCCAGCAAGGAGCCTGTTTTATGTTGAGTTACGTTGCAGACTTAGATAAGCGAATGTTTTGCCATATCGTGAGTTTTACCCAACGTCATGGTTTATACGCCCATGCAAAGCGGGTATCGGCGAGTGGCGATGGGCATGTGTATTTATATTTGTCCGTGGGCTTGATGTTGACTCACGCTCAAGGGCAGGCCTTATTCAACTTGATGTTAGCGAGTTTTCTAATGGAGTTGCCGCTGTATTTAGTGTTGAAAAATAGCATTCGCCGTACACGACCTTGCCATGCGCTAGTGGGATTTGAGAGTGGTTTTGAACCATCGGATCGCTTTAGTTTACCGTCGGGACATACGGCCGCCGCCTTTGTGATGGCAATGAGTGTGGCGCAAGTTTATCCCGTTGCAGCTCCTATCGCGTTTTTATGGGCTTTTAGCATAGGGGGCTCACGTATTGCACTCGGCGTGCATTATCCCTTAGATATTTTGGCGGGAGCCTCATTGGGGATGGGGGCAGTATTACTGGTCCATCCGGTGATTTAATTCAAGCAAACGCACGTTAATCATTTCATCTCATTAGTTGGAATTCTCCTTCACTCATCAGTTTAAGGATACGTAATGCGAATACTCTACGGAGTTCAAGGCACAGGGAATGGCCACTTAAGTCGTGCACGCGTCATGGCTAAAGCACTGATGAAACGAGATATTGAAGTGGACTTTTTATTTTCGGGGCGTAAGCCTGATCAGTTTTTTGATATGGAGTGTTTTGGCGATTATCGCGTACAAGCGGGCATGACGTTTGCGACTCACTCCGGGCGCGTGAATGTGCCGCAAACGGTTCGGCAGAATTTGTCCTTGTCGTTATTTAAAGATATTAAAGCCTTAGATCTCAGTTGCTACGATCTCGTGCTCAACGACTTTGAGCCAGTATCGGCTTGGGCGGCGCGGCGCCAAGGCGTGCCATCCATTGGCATTAGCCATCAGGCGGCGTTGACTCATCCTGTGCCGAAACTCGGTAGCACTTGGTTTAATGAAATGCTGCTCAATAACTTTGCCCCTGTGGATATCGCGCTGGGGTGCCATTGGCACCACTTTGGTTTCCCTATCTTGCCGCCTTTTGTCGAAGTGGATGCCAGCCCATTCGAACACACGCATCAAATCTTAGTGTATTTGCCATTTGAGGAGGCGGATGTGATTGCCCGTTTCCTGTCGCATTTTAGTGACTATCAGTTTTTGGTGTATCACAGCCAACAGCCGACGGGACAAGTTGCGGAACACATTAAGTGGCATAGCTTTAATCGTGAGGGCTTTAAGCAACATCTTGCCAGCTGCGGTGGTGTTATCGGCAATGCGGGCTTTGAGCTTGCCAGCGAAGCATTAACCTTAGGTAAAAAGCTGTTAGTGAAACCACTGATTGGCCAGTTTGAGCAATTATCGAATGTGGCGGCGCTGCAACTCTTGGCGGCCGCAGACAGCATGATGAGTCTCGATGTGAGCGTCGTGAAGCGCTGGCTGAAAACGGCATCACCTAGTCCAATTGCCTATCCTCAGGTTGGGGATGCGCTGGTTAAATGGATTGATGGCGGCGATTGGCACGATAGCCAGCCACTATGTAAAGAGCTGTGGAGCCAAGTTACGCTGCCTGATACTTGGCGTTAAATCGGCTTATTTGCCGCGTTGAAAAGCGATTTAGGCACTAGCTGGGTCAATGGGGTTAGCGTATAATTTCGGCACTTTTGCTGTTAGCCCCTTTCAGCACGTCTATTTTGGCCTAGCTTGGCCGTTAATTATGTTGTTATAAATGAGCCTGAAAAAGTTTACCCAGTACAAGTTACTGTTTTTAATGTTGTTGTCGCTTTGTGTCTTACTCCCTTTTATTCCAGATCAGGCTTACCACATTCCCGGACCAGATATCGCGAAGCAAAACTTCCATGTGATTGAGTTTAATGATCAAAGCCAGCCCCATGACGGAAGGCAATGGCAAGGTCTAGCGGCGCGCATATCCCAGCCAGAGCCTGCACAGATCCCTGAACTATTGATCTTTGTCCACGGCTGGCACCATAGTGCTGAGCCTAAAGATGAAAACTTTATCGCCTTCGAGCAGTTTTATCAGCAGATGGCGGCGTCCGATACGCAGCGCAACTTATTGGGTTTGTATATTGGCTGGCGCGGCGATAAATACGATCCCTTTTGGCTCGATGGCTCAGATGATGCGAAAAGCTGGATTGAACCCTTAGATTTCCCTACCATTTTACAGCGTAAACGGGTTGCTAAACGCATAGGTCAACTAGGTTTATCCCAACTGCTTGATAAGCTCGATGGCTTAGTCGCCGAGCATAAACTGCTGCGTTATACCGTAATTGGTCATAGTCTTGGCGGGGCAGTTGTTTTGCATGCCAGCAAAGATCGCATCAAGGCAGCTATCGATCATCAGCAGGATAATCCTAATTTATTCTTACTGTTAAACCCTGCCGTGCCCGCTAAGGAGTATCAGCCACTCGATACCTTGGTGAGCTTAGATAGGCAAAAACCGAGTATGGTGGTATTGCAGTCGAAGGGCGATTTTGCGGTGAAAGAAGCCTTCAATTACATCAAGGATGGCGAGCGTGCTGTCGGTAATTCTTGGGCGATTACCCACGATATCGACAAATGCTCAGGTGGTAATTGTACTACGCCAATGAAGATGCCGTCGGCTTTGATGGCGCATGATCAAATTCCTGGCTGTATGATGACCTTGCCCCATTCTGGCTGGAAAATTCGTGCTCGTCTGCAGGCTCGCCGCAGTGTGCAAACCTGTCCCGATGCCAATATGCAGGCAGTGTGGGTGCTGGCGGTGTCCGATGAAATCGTCTCTGGGCACAATGGTATTTTGACGCCGGATCATGCCAAAGCCTTGTCTGAAGTGATGAGTATGATTGATTTGTATCGAAATCAATTACCTAAACATGCGGTGGAAAGTCCCGCCAACCAAGATCTCGGTACTTTAGCGCCAGAGTCAGAAGCTGCAACATCCACACAAGGTGAAGCGCCAGTGCCACAAGAGCCAGTGATAATTGTCGAGCCTTTACCTGAAGAACAAGGCTCACCGACGCCTGAAGTCAATGCACCATTGCAGGAGCCAAACGTATCACAGGAACAAGCTAAGCCCGCCGTTACTGAGGCGCCGCCCGAGCCAATTAAAGCGCCAGAACTAGAAGCAAAACCTGAGGCCAAGCCAAATGACGGCGCGAAGCCTCAACCTAAGGTTGAGACTGAAGGTATAAAGTGATTGAGATAATTCAAAAGGAATCGGAAGAATAGATCCTAAATCGCTTACTGCGGATTTCTGGTTTGCCACCTGCGCCAAGTGTAGGTGATTAGCGCGGCGAGTATTAGGCTGACAATGGCCCATGTGGGGTATTTGTGCTGATGGTAAAACGTCAGCATAGGAGCAATTTCATCGCGGATTAACACTGGGCCTAATCCAAAAAGTGCCACCCAAATGCTGGTGGCTAGGGCATTACCTATCACAAATTGCTTAAGTGGCATTTTAGCCAAGCCGCAGCCGATAAACATAAATTGTTTTAATCCCTCAACAAAACGACTCAGCACTAAAGCGGCAATGCCATATTGACCAATAACGCCATGGATTTTGTCTTCCAATTGCGGTTTTATCCAGCCCTTCTTAAGCAACACATCACCAAAGCGCCAACCGATAAAATATCCCAAACTGTTACCGCAGAGTGCAGCGCAAGCAGCGACGATCAACACCAATGGCAGTGACATTTGCCCTGTGGCAGCTAATAAACTGGCGACAATCAATAAGGATTGCCCCGGCGCTGGAATGCCAAAACCTTCGACAGAAATCGCGGCAAATAGCAGCACATAGCCGTATTGCTGCAGCCAAGGGGTGAGTTCGGTGATGATATGTTGTAACGCTTCTGGCATGGATAAAAGTGATCAAATCATTGGGACGATTGGCTCATCATACTCGCCAATTTATCTGGCTGGATAGATTTATGAGCAAAGTTTCATGCCCGTTTTAGTTAGCGGCGGTGAATAGACGTAACGCAGGGGTTATGAGCTTTTACCTGAAATATAAAAAAGGCCGAACTCAGTTCGGCCTTAATATCAGTACTACCGTCGCGACGATAAAACGACTATGCGAATGCGGCTTGCAGTTGTGGCACAACTTGTTTCTTACGACTTAATACACCGTCTAACCACACTTTGCCATCGACAGGAGTCTTGCCATAGGCGCGATTGATCAAGTCGGCGTCGTCAGAAACGATTAACAGCTCTGAGCCTTCTTTCATGATGTCAGTCAGCAGTAGCAATACGCTGTGGCGGTTACCTTCCACTTTTAGTGCTTTGATATCGGCTTCTAACTCGGCCTTGATATCGTCAAATACTGACAGGTCTATGACTTCTAACTGGCCGATACCGACTAAGTTACCGTTCATGTTGAAGTCTTTAAAGTCACGCATAACGAGGTCGCGTGCTGGCGTGCCTTGTACGGCTGATTTCACTTTGAACATTTCCATGCCCAGTTCTTTGAAATCTTCAACACCAGCGATTTCAGCTAAGGCTTCAACGCAACGAATGTCGGCAGTAGTGCAAGTCGGTGATTTGAAAATCACGGTATCGCTCAGAATGGCGCACATCATGATGCCAGCGATATTTTTAGGGATAGCGACTTGGTAAAAGTCGAACATCATCTTGATCACTGTGTTGCTGCAACCTACTGGGCGGATCCAGCATTCTAACGGGGTATCTGTGGTCAGATCGCCAAGCTTATGGTGATCGACAATCCCGACTATGGTCGCTTGGGCGATATCATCCGGTGCTTGAGTCAGTTCTGAATGGTCAACGATATACACTTGCTCGCCAGCGTAGCTGGTTTTGTATTCCGGTGCTTCGAAGCCGAAACGTTCTAGAATAAAAGCGGTTTCGGGTGATAATTCACCTAAACGTGCGGCAATGGCTTCTTCACCGATTTGGTTTTTTAAATAGGCTAACGCGATAGCACCGCAGATTGAATCAGAATCGGGGATCTTGTGACCGACAACGTAAATAGGCATTTCAGGGACTCTCCTTTAAATTTGTGACAATTTTAGCAATATTTGGCTCGGTTCGGAAATAGCCAAAGCGCATATCACTGCGCGCTTAAGACGCTATAACGCTAAAAATCCCGAGCTGAGATTTGGTAAAGATGGCTTAAGGGTTAGATCTTTACTTTTATCACGACTTTACGTACTGCTGTGGCAATATCGCCCGTGCCAGGCATATGCACATCGCCGGGGAAAAATAGTGCAAACATACCCGCTTTGAGTTGCACATAAGAGGCATTGGCTTTGTTTGTCTCGTAATCAAACTCGGCGTAATCGTGTTTGTCAAAATAGGGTTTTGAGGGTGTTTGGTCCGCTAGTGGCAAATAACCAAACTCTTCTTCACCGCTGAACACATATTGCACATCAATATATTTTTGATGTACTTCAAAGGGTTCTGTCGATCTATGCTTAGTGTGGTAGTCGTTGACTATCACAAAAATATTGTCGCCATCGAGGGGATAATTGCCTACGGGCAGCTGACTAAAGTCTGTGGTGGCAAGATGTGCTAATGCTGTGGCAAGCCGAGGGCTTAGGGATTGATAAATATGGCGGTTTGCTAAGGTATCGACGATCATCGGTTACTCGATAGGGCGGATGTGAATGAGTGAATTGTAAAGATTATAATCAGATAGTCGCCGTTAGGACATAATCTTTAGACATAAAAAAACAGGCCATTGCATGGCCTGTTTTTATATCAAGTGTCACTTCGTTCGCTAAGACGTGCTTAGTAAGTGTATTTAGCTTCTAAGAAATAGTAGCCACCATTAAAACCAAACGGGGTGTTGGTTAATGGGTAAACGAAAATGCCTCCGAAGTTATTGTCCTCAGGGCGTTTTTCTGGATACACATCAAACAGGTTTTGTACCCCAGCGGTGAAACTCAGCGCATCGGTTGCTGCGTATCTCACCGACAGATCCATCACCCATTGATCGCTGTAATTCACATCACCCGTTGAGTAACCCACAGTGTAATCGCCAAAGTAACTGAGGCGAATATTGGTCTTAAAGTCACCTAGCTCGTGGGTTAAGCCCAAGTTACCTGTGTTATGTGGCGTCGCCGAGGTCATGCGAGTTTGTTCTATGCTATCGAACAGTTTAGGGCCAAGTCCGTCTAAAATCTCTGGGAAATGAATATCTTGGATTTCAGTCTTATTGTAGGCATAGGCTAAGTTCGCCCGTAAATCACCCCAAGAGCCGATATCAAAATCTTGGCTCACCACAAGGTCAACACCACGGGTGCGGGTATCGACGGCGTTGATAAAGAAGCGCGCCGATTCCGCATTGGTGCCCGCTAACGCGGCCGCTACGGCGGGCGAATCATTAGGCGTCACTGAGCTCGACAGAATAATGCGATCATCGATGGAGATTTGATAGGCATCTAATGTCAGTGCTAAGCCAGTGTCATTGGTGTACACCAAGCCTAAGCTAAATGACTGGGATAGTTCGGGATCTAACTCATTAATACCCAATGCTTTGGTCACTGGCGATAGGGTGTTGAAAGTGCCAGATTCAATAGGCACCAGCTGACCCGTCACAGGATCGGGATTAAACAGCGTCGAGATATTGCTGAAGTACAGTTGCTGTACACTCGGCGCTCTAAAGCCAGTATTGATAGTGCCGCGCAGGGCTAAGTTGTCGGTAAAGTCGTAACGGCCCGCTAACTTCCAACTGGTGTTGCCACCAAAGTCAGAATAGTTTTCGTAACGTAGCGCCGCCGCCCAGTAAAACTCATTGGTTAACTGGTTTTCAAGCTCGACATAAACGCCAGTATTGTCACGGGTTTCATCCACTTGCGACTCAGGGGTAAAGCCAGTGAAACCTTGGCTACCCGCCGCGCGGTTGTCATAACCGCCATTGATGTATGAACCTGTTTCACCGGCTTCAATTTGATAGCCGTTTTGGCGCCACGACACTCCCGTCGCAAACAGGATTTCAGAATCATTAGCAAAGGCAAAGTAGCGCGAGGCATCGAGATTAAGATTGGTTTCACGGGTCGTGAGTGTGCCTGCATCAAACTCGGTTGGGCTATCTGGGCCTAAAGAGGCGTTTAAGGTATTAACAATATTGTAGTTAAATGAGTTTTCACCATGGCCTGCCGAAGTATCAATATTCCACTCGCCTAGGCTGAATTCATACCCCAGCACTAAGGACGCATCGATAATTTTAGGATTGATTTGCGGCAAGAAACCATCTGGATAGATTTCAGTTAAGTTACGGGCGTCGAGTGCGCGGCGGTAAAAGGCGCCTGACTTAGTCTCACGTTGGCTGATGCCACCAAACGCATAGAGTTTGCCATCTTTTGTGATGGGCTGGGCAGCGTTGATAAATAGACCTAAGTTGTCATATTCGGCATCACCGACCTGGTGGCTCTTACGGTTGAATGTCGCTTCGCGGGGATCGGCTGAGCCATCGGGTAAATCATTGTATTGTTTGCGTTCATCTAATCCGGCGCGGTTAGTGCTGTCTTTATGATGGGCTTCTAGTGAAACATTCACAAAGCCATCGTTACTTAAACTTATGCCGTGGTTTACACCCACACGCCATTGCTCGCCATCACCTATGTAGGTCTGCCCTGCTTGAGCCGAGAGGCTACCGCCTTGGTCGCTGTCCTTAAGCACCACGTTAATAACGCCAGCAATGGCATCCGAGCCGTATTGTGCCGAGGCACCATCACGCAGGATTTCGATACGCTTAATCGCCGTCATAGGGATAGCGTTTAAGTCGACGTTAGATGAACCTTTACCCACAGTGCCACTTAAATGCACTAGCGCTGAGCCATGACGACGTTTGCCGTTCACTAGCACTAAGGTGTGGTCGGGCGACAGGCCGCGCAAACTCGCGGGGCGCACCGCATCAGAACCATCTGTTACTGATGAAAATGGGAAGCTGTAGCTTGGCGCAGCAAATTGCAGTGCTTTAGCGGTTTCAGTCATGCCGGTCGATTCGAGCTGCTCGGCAGTGATAATGTCTACGGGAGCAACACTGTCAGTTGCTGTGCGCAGCGCTATGCGTGAGCCTATGATCTCGATTTTCTCGAAGCCAGGCTGTTGCTCTTCGGCTTGAACAGCTGGAATGGCCAGTGTAGACGACACTGCTAATGCGATAATCGCTAGACGCATAAAAACCTCTCAATGATGTTTGTAACCCGATACTCAAACTTAGGAGCGCAGATTAAAGATAACGTAACAATTCAATGTGGAGAAGGTTATCACTGTAACAATTGTTACATCTAGACGTAAATGTGCTAACTCAGAGCCGAGTGTTCTAGATAATGTTCAAAATGCAGTTGAATATATGGATGAAACCTTGCTATCTGCAGATATGTTATGAGTGTTTGGGTGCTTGAGTCGCTTGCCACATATTGATCACGAGCGAGTTAAGTCGATGATACGAATTGTTTATTGACGTGCGCCATCGTGGTTTAATGCGTTATTTCATTTTAATGGCACTGGCTTGAAGGAACACAGATTTGTCAGCGTTACGATTTCTCGCGGGAGCAACAGCATTTAATACCTTGGCAGAACAAGGACTTAAATCTGAACATTTTACCCAGCTACTTGCCGCCTCCGGTGGACCTAAATGGCTTGGTATCGCAGGGCTAGATAAGTATCTGTTTTCTGAGTTTTTCAAAAACAGACAAACACCGCTTTATACTCTTGGCGCGTCTTCAGGGGCGTGGCGTTTAGCCTGTTTGGCGCAGCAAGATCCTCTCGCAGCCTATGGTCGCTTAGAGGATTTTTATATTGGTCAGCGTTACGAAAGTATGCCAACCCCGCAGGAAGTCAGTGCACAAGTTAAAGGCGTAGTGCAGGGGATTTTAGGCGCCAGAGGCAGTAGTGAGATAGTCAACAACGCTCATATCCACAGTCATTTAGTGGTGTGCCGCGGCAAACATTTAAATCGTTTAACGGCAAAGCTGCCACTCGTTGTGGGGCTGGCGATAACGGCGGCGACTAACTTAGTCAGCCGCCGAAGTTTAGGCTGGCATTTTGAACGTGTGGTCTTTAGCCAACAAGTTGTAGCATCCCCCTTTTTGCAGCTCAATGATTTACCCAGTCAGCAGGCCGAATTAACCGAGGCCAATGTCGATGCTGTGATGTTAGCAACGGGATCAATTCCATTATTGCTAGCCCCCGTACCGCAAATAGAGGGTGTTGCCGATGGGCAATATTACGATGGTGGCATTACCGACTATCACTTCGACTTGCCTTTATCCCACGCTACGGGGTTGACGCTGTATCCACATTTTTATCCAACGATCAGCCCAGGATGGTTCGATAAATCCTTGAAGTGGCGCCAAGGCCGAGTCAATTATCACAATGCACTCGTGTTAGCACCATCGGCTGAATTTGTGGCTTCATTGCCCTTTGGCAAAATCCCCGACCGCGAAGATTTTAAACAACTGGATACGGCGCAGCGGATGCAATACTGGCGAACAGCGGTGGCCTTAAGTGAGCGTCTGGCCGAGGAGTTTGCCGAGGTTGTCGCAAGGGGAAATGTGCTAGAGCGACTAGAGCGTTTTTAGTTCGCCGTGATTGGGCTTAGAAAACGGCGGTTTAAATGCCCTGATTTCATCTAGTGGGCTACCAATTTATTTTGCACTCAAGGGCTTCAGGAAGGAAATTATTCTACCTGCTACACTCTAAAGTAATAGGGAATACGAATGCATTGATGTTCGTTTCCTTCTATTTAGGTGCTGGAGGTTGCTATGCAAACACGAGAAATGGCGTTACTCATGCGCGATGCCTTGTTGCTGCCACAGGGACGGGTAGAGGTTCGTGTAGTCGACCCCGGTCATCTGCGCATGGTGGCCGATGTCTTTAAGGGCAAATATGCGCTCGCTTTTGCCACCATACGGCCCCGCGGTAGTCCGCCCTGTTATCCCACCGCGACCCAATGCGACATTATCGATTTTAATCAGCTAGAAGATGATTCACTCAGCCTAGTGCTCGAAGGACGTCAGCGCGTCAGCATCCTCTCAGCGGCGCAGGCCAAAGATAAGTTATGGATGGCGCGTACTTTACCCTGCCGAAACTGGCAAGAGGAGCCGATTAAAGGCGAGTTTGAGCTGATAAGCGCCGCACTAGAACAGTTTTATGAGGTGAATCCCGATCTGTTTGAACTCTATTCTCAAGTGCATTTGGAAGACGCCGCTTGGGTAAGCCAACGCTGGCTCGAGGTTTTACCTATGTATAATAAGGACAAATTAGTGTTAGTGAATCAGCCAGATTGTCACAAAACCTTGGATTTCGTGCTGCAACTTATCAAGTCCCATGTGGACTGAAAAACCACAAAAAGGCTAGAATAGCGGCTTTCTATAGCTGCTTTTTTTGTAATATGACTGCATCAGCCCGCGCTGCCCAACCTTCTTACATAGTGCTTCCTGTGAATGTCACAGATAAACCCACAGTGTTTGCCTTTCTTGCACAGCATTTTGCCCGCATAGGTGAAGATGTATGGCGTCAGCGGATCCTCGACGGAAAAGTGCATTGGCGCGACGGCAGTTTGATCGCCTTGGACACCGAGTATCGTCCAGCTGCGCGGGTGTATTACTACCGTGAAGTGCCGGTTGAAGCGAAAATTCCCTTCGAAGAACAGATCCTATTCCAAGATGACAACGTTATTTTGGCCTATAAACCACACTTTTTACCTGTGACCCCAAGCGGCAATTATGTGAACGAATGTCTGGTACATAGACTGAGATTACGCACCGGCATAGACACTATCGCGCCTGCTCATAGGCTTGACCGTGAAACCGCAGGGGTGATCTTGATGACAGTCGCGCCCGAAACCCGCGCCCTTTATCATCAATTATTTATCGACGATGCTATTCGTAAAGACTATCAAGCGATTGCCAAGCTGACACCTGAAATTATTCAGCAATATCAACAGGGCAGCTTAACTTTACCCCTGTGTTGGACGGTAAAAAACCGCATGCAGCCGAGCGATCCGAGTTTTACCATGAAAATAGTAGAAGGCGAGCCGAATACCCATTCCGAAATCAGCCTAGTAGCCATTAATGGCGATCTTGGTTTGTTCCACCTGAGCCCAATTACCGGCAAAACCCACCAGTTGCGGGTGCATATGCAAAGCTTAGGTATGCCACTGTTAAACGACAGATTTTATCCAAGCTTATTACCCAAAGGACCGGATAAATTTGAGGCCCCCCTAAAATTGATGGCACAGCGTTTACGTTTTATCGATCCTGTGAGCGGGATCCATCACGACGTGCAATGTGAGGGTTTTTAGTTGTAGTCAGCGGAAAGCATTATTTCCAGTTCGCTTGAAGGAAATGGTCAGATGCAATTGTGCGCTTGGCTCTGTGATGGTATGAATACAAACTGCAGTATCTGAGTCTCTGCCATAGGGAGCCATATTACGATTGTTTGAAGGAAGTCCATTATGACTAAATCTGCGATGATCTCTATCTTACTTTGCGCTGCGGTATTAGTGGCAGCCATGTTTGTTGGCGACTGGACTAAACAACCTTATTTGAAGGATATTGCCGCTGAGATCCGTAAGGGGGCTGCGGTGATTGAACCGAAGAAACCGAGCTCGTCTGCTGCATCGGCCGTTGAGGCTGATGATGTGGACCAAGACTCGAAGGTGATTTGGGATCAAATGGTACATGAGAAACCAGCAGGTAAGCCGCAGTCAGAGGCGTTGATTTTCAATCAAGTACAGCCGAAGAAAGTCGAAACCGATGAGGTATTATCTAAAAATATTCCACCGCTGGATTCGGGTTCGGGTGCCACTCAGCCTGAGACGGTTAAACATAATAAACCCGTTTAATTTGTTATTCCTGTTTGGGAGGTTCGAACAAGGTTTCGCTCATATCACCATGTAAAACTGCAATTTTTGTTGGCGCACCATCATCCGCAAGTTCCAAAATCCCAATACCGCTTTTATTCACTAAACGTTTGCTCGGCGCACCATTCGGTCTTCTGCCGCGCAGCGACATACGTTTTCGTTTTGTCAGTAAATTCAGTGGCGAAAAGTGGCCGTAAAACCAGCCATTGAGTTTATCGAAAATCGGTAACAACTTCTCGGGGAAGTGATTTTTAATGCCGCTGCAGGTGATTTGGTAGATGTTAGGACTGCTGCGCCTAAAGCGAATACTAATGTCGTAACTAAAGGAGTAATGCACATCGCCGGAGAGGATCACAAATTCCTCTGGGGTTTTACGGTGCATAAAAATACTCAGTAGCGCGTTGGCGGCACCGGGGTGGGCCATCCAGTTTTCGGCGTCCACCAACAAAGAAGCGCCCATCAGCGTGGCTGTACGCTGCACAGCCTCAATCAGTTTGACCCCAAACATAGGGGCAGGCGAGACGATAATGACCTTCGACTGGCCGAGCAATTCTTGCTGCAAATCCATTAACGCCTCCCAATCCATTAAGCCGGAAGGTTTTGCTAGATTGGATTCACTGCGCCAGCGGCGGGTGCGGGTATCGAGCACCACAAGTTTGGGCGAGGTCGCTAAGGTGTAATGCCATTGCTCAAATTTAAGTAATTCGTCGATGAGCAGATCCTGACTTTCACTCTGTGGCTGTGCAAAAAAAGCATCGAGCAGCGGGCGGATTTCATCAGCAAATTTATCGGGCGCATTGCCGAGCCCTTGGAATAAGGTATAGCCAATCAGTGCATTACCTATAATGCGTTTCGAAAATGCATGCTCGTAGGCAGCGAGTTCCCATTTGGCGGTGAGGTTCCAGTCGTCGGTGACGTCGTGGTCGTCAAACATCATGTAAACGGGAATGTGCGCCATAAAGCGCCTCACCTGCGTCAGCCCAGCTTTAAAGCCGAGCAAATGTTGCCATTCATTCTGCCAGCGGGCGTTATTGGCGGATGTTAAGCCATCAACATCCTTGGGGATATTGACTAATTCCCATAGCTCTGGCGACCAAGTAAGTAAATACAAGGCGATGATTTCATTCAGGCTGACAAGATGATTCTCAGCAATGGAGGAAGTGAAAATCGGGTGATTGCGATACCAACGCCATAGCGCGGTTTTAGCTGGATATTGAGTGTGCGGCAGCAGGTTTTTATGGCGCTGATACAAATCGGCGGGCTGATAATGCAGTGCCTCACTGCTCGTTATATTCGCCCCTTCAAACTGCTCATGCTGAAGGCCAAGCAAGTCGATGACTTGTCCTATGGCGTTTAACATGGGGCCTGCCACATCATCGATATAAACTTGATCGCCACTCATCACGATAAGAGCGGGGCAATACTTGGGTTAATTCTGGGGTAAAACGCACACTTGGCGATGAGGCATCGCCATAGTTCAGCTGACTGATGTTGGCAAAAATATCCCCATGTTGGGAGGCGGATACTTGGTAATTTGTGACTCGATTCGGCGTGAGTAACTCTGGTCGCGACAGCATGATCAGATATTGATGGGCGTGCTGCCCGAGTGGCACATAGTGCACATCGGCATCCTGCAACGGAAACTCATGTTCCCCTAGACGCAACATAAGCTCAGTTAATGGCTCACGACTTACAAACCACAAGGTAAAATGGGTGGCATCGCAGTGGCGCAGCATGGGGCCTGCCAATATCAGAGGAAGTGTCGGAGTCAAATTCAGCCTATTGGTGCTCAGGTTAATCTCAAGTGAGTTAACCCTAAGTAAGTTTGGTTTAAAAGAGTAAACAAGTGCGTTGAATATGAAAAGCTTTTAGAATTGTCAGCCATACACATGAGTTGAAACTGAATGGGGCAATATGGCTAAGGTCATGGTAACTGGCGCGACAGGGCTACTCGGCCGAGCTGTCGTAAAACAGCTTGAATTAACGGGGCATGAGGTTGTGGCAACAGGTTTTAGCCGCGCAAGTGAACGAGTGTATAAACTCGATCTCACAGCCCCTTTGGCTGTCGAGACATTTATCGCCCGCGAGCAACCGCAAGTCATAGTGCACTGCGCCGCCGAGCGTCGCCCCGATGTCTCCGAGCAAAATCCGCAGGCGGCATTGGCACTTAACTTAACTGCTAGCCAAGCCTTAGCTAAGGCAGCCAAGGCCAATAATGCTTGGCTTATCTATGTTTCTACTGATTATGTGTTCGATGGTACTCAGCCTAAGTACGACGAAGATGCTGCCACTCATCCGGTGAATTTTTATGGTGAATCTAAGCTAAAGGGCGAAGAAATCGTGCTCAACACTAGCGCTGATTTTGCCGTGCTACGCTTGCCAATCCTTTACGGCCAAGTCGAGAAGCTGAGTGAATCTGCTGTGCTAGTGCTGATCAACCAACTGATTGAACGTCGGGCTCAAGGTGCCGATCATTGGGCTGTGCGTAGTCCAACATCAACCGCCGATATTGCTCAAGCCATAGATAAGATGATTGCACAACATATTGCAGCGCCAATAGTGCAGGGGATTTATCACTTTAGCGCCATAGAGACCATGACTAAGTATCAGATGCTGCTGACCCTTGGGGAGATTCTCCAACTCAGCACGGCGCACTTAACGCCTGAGTCGACACCGACAGATAACGCCAAACGGCCAAGGGATTGCACTTTAAGCTGTGCGCGTTTAGCTGCGCTCGGGATTTGTTCTGAAATCAATTTTGCCACTGGCGTGCGCCAAGCATTAACGCAATCGAGTGGTGCATTGGCCGCATTCGGACTCACTCTGTAGGAATCGCCATGGCTAAGATCTTAGGGACCAGTCTACAGGCTGCCGACCAAGTCGCATTACTGCGAACCTTAGGTTTGCTGCTGCAAATAGGCTTAACCACGTTTGCCGCCGATACTTTTGGTCTTAGCCTGCAAATGGAGCCGTTAGTGCATGTGTTAGTGCTGGAGGTGTTATACCTGTCGCTCACATTGGCGCTACGTAAACCCTTATTTGCCAAGGAGCGTGGCCTCTTTATTGCGCTCAGCTTAGACACATTATTTTGGATATCTTGGCTGCACTTTTCCGGCGGCGCGACCAATGCGTTTATCTCGTTATTACTGTTGCCGATTGCACTTGCGGCTGTGACTTTGCCAATCTGGGCACCTTGGGCGCTGACGGCTATTTCAACCTTAGCCTACAGTTTGATGATTTTTACTGTGCCCGAATCCCCCATGCAGCACCACGGTATGGACATGAGTTCCCACTATTTAGGCATGTGGTTTAATTTTGTGATTTCAGCTTTGGTGATGACAACCAGCGTGGCGTTGATTACTAAACGTATGCGCCGCCAAGATGCGCAGCTAGCCTATATGCGTGAAGGGCAATTGCGTCAGGAACAACTCTTAGCCCTAGGCACTGCATCGGCGCAGATGGCGCATCAATTGGCCACACCGCTTTCGAGCCTGAGGTTGCTACTCGATGAAGTCAAAGAAGATATGAGCGGCACTTCGATAACGGTTGTGGAGATGGAGACTGCGCTAGGCCGCTGTGAACATACGCTCGCCGAGCTGCGATTGGCGACTGAGTCGATCCGCGATCGCCGCCAGCGGCCACAAAAGATCGCTGAGCTGGTGGACGGTTTAAAGCAAAAAACCTTACTGCTTATGCCGCAGACCGAACTGAACTGGTTGTTCACTTGTGCGCCTGAGCAACTGGCAGAGCAAAGCATTCTGACCGATATGAGTCTCACACCTGCCATCATGGCTTTGATTGAGAATGCCGCCCGCGCCAGTGTCGAAACCCTAGGTGCGCCGCAGGTGGATATCAGCTTAGATATCGCGCCAAGTGAAGCTCAAATCTATTTGCAGATCCGTGATTATGGCGCCGGCATTGCGCCTTCTTTATTACCGCAATTGGGCACCTTATTAATTGAGAGCCCCAAGGGCTTAGGGGTTGCGCTGCTGCTCAGTCACGCCAGCCTAGAGCGTTTGGGCGCAGAATTGATTCTGGCCAATCATCCCCAAGGCGGTACTGTGGCACAAATTTGCTTTACGATTCTCAAGGACAAAACGGCATCGTTATCGCCCAAGACTCAGGCTGCTGATGGAGTCAGATCATGAAACGTTTATTGATTGTTGAGGATGATCTTTCTCTGGCGAGTATTTTAGGCCGACGGCTCACGCGCCACGGCTTTGAGTGCCGCTTTACCCATGATGCCAGCGATGCTCTGCTGGTGGCGCGGGAGTTTCGCCCTAGCCACATTTTGTTAGACATGAAGCTTGCCGAAGCTAATGGCTTAGGGTTAATTGTGCCGCTACGTAATCTACTGCCTAAGGTGACTATGGTGTTGCTCACTGGCTACGCCAGTATCGCCACTGCGGTGGAAGCGATTCGCCTCGGCGCCGATAATTATTTAGCTAAACCTGTGGATACCCAAACCTTGCTCGCCGCACTGGAAATGGATGGGCATTCCCATACTCTTCAAGAAGATGAAGTCGATGACTCGCCCCTTAATCCTAAGCGTTTGGAGTGGGAGCATATTCAGCAAGTGCTTAATGCGAACCAAGGCAATGTGTCTGCTACTGCCCGCCAACTCGGGATGCATCGCCGCACCTTACAACGTAAGTTACTCAAAAAATCTGTGGGTGAAAGTGGCCATTTGAAGTAACGCTTTATTTTCGCATGCTGGCCAGTGAAGCTGGCTCAAGCACATGACATAAGGATTCTAACGGGATCGAGGCTGGCATAGTGCGCCGCATTTGAGCATAAAAAATGCCACTCAAAAAAGGCTGAGTGGCATTAACAAGAAACGAGAAGTTTATCGATAAATTGGCGCTAGGATTTTACGCTAGCGCCACGATACGATTATCTTATGCGATTAAAAGTTAACGGTTTCTTCGTTTGAGCAAGGGCCGTTAGTTTCACACACTTTATAGCTGAAGCTAGTGCCAGCTAGGTCAGTGAAGCGGTCAATAAACGATGAACTGCTTGACGTACTCACAGCAACGCCGTTACGGAAGATAGTGTACTCATCAGCGTTGTGACCTTCCCATTCGAGTGCAACACGAATGCTGCCGCGACGAGATTTGTTAGCGTTTTTCACTGTCATTTCTAACGCCACTTCTGGCACTTCAACTGCAAATTCTTCAGAAGTGCTTGCCGTTGCGCCATCGTTGTCAGTCACAGTCAATGTCACTGTGTAGTTGCCTGACTGAGCATACTGATGATTTACACTTGCGCCTGAAGCAGTCGTGCCATCACCGAAGCTCCAGCTCCATGCAACGACATCACCATCGCTGTCTGTACTGGTACTAGTGAAGCTACCGTTACCGTTGGCAAAGCTTGCCGTAAAGCCCGCTGTTGGATCTTGGTTTGGTACTTCATCGCCAGCGTCATAAGCACCCACTAGGCTCACACCTGTGTAGCTGCTATAGCCACTGACCATGACCCAATAAGTCCCTGTTTGGGCTGGATCGATAGGGCAGCTTTCGGCATTACCGGCTTTGTATGGACGGCAATCATAGCTACTAGAGGTAGGAGCTTGGCCGAATTTAACATACATGTCCGCATCACCCGTGCCGCCTGACATATTAAAGCTCAGGTTGGTTGCACCGCTTGCTACGTCGAGTTTGTAGTATTGTTTGCTACCAGATGCACCGGCTAAACCTGTCACTGCGACACCGTTCGCGAGTTCAGTCGCTTCTGGTGGTGGCGGTGGTGGTGGCGTTTCACAAGGTGTGATACCCACAGCAGCAAAGGCAGTAACCACATCGTCAGCACTTAAGCCTAAGTCAGTTGCCGCAGATTTAACGCCACATGCGCCTTGCCAGAACAAGCTGTCAGCCGTCCAATATAATTGGTTAGCAACCACAAATGTTTGGAATGCTTTGCGTGTATCCCAACCCGGTAAGTTTGCGAGTGTGTAGAAGGCTTTATTGAAGACACCTGAACTGTGGTGTACGTCGATGCCATCATAGTAATCGTCAATATGACCGATTGAGATACCGTCTAAGGTTGGATCTGCCATATAACGCAGTGCGCCATTGCCTTTAAAGATATCAGCACCGACTAACCAGTCGTTCGTGCCGTGCATGTAAAATTCAGCAGCTTCACCCGCCATATCTGAGAAGGCTTCGTTCATGCCACCAGATTGAGCATCGTAAATCAGGCCTGAGTTTTGCTCAGTGAAACCATGGCTCACTTCGTGTGCCGAGACATCTAAGCTCACTAATGGGTAGAAGGTCGTTGCGCCATCACCGAAGGTCATAGCACTGCCGTCCCAGAAGGCGTTTTCGTAGTTGCTGCTGTAGTGAACCCGCATGGTTAATTGGAACGTTAACGGCGCAGTGTTGTACCACTCGCTATACATGTTGTAGATCACGTTACCGAAGTAGTGCGCATCGTTCAATGGCGAGTAAGCACCGTTGATCTCTTTAACTGTATTGCGTGGGCAAGTATAAGAGAAGGCTGTTGCGCCTGATGTGGCACCGTTTAAGTTAACGGTTTTCACGTTAGGTGAGTTCATGGTGCAGGTGTCACCGCTCACTTCAACGTCTAAGTAAGAGAAATCTGTACCGTATTCGTATTGGCCAGTCTTGATGTTGCCGCCAGGACCTGTACCGCTCGCAGCGTGGTTAATCCCTTCCCAACGCTTGAGTACTTCACCTGAGTGCGCGTCAATCATAGTGAATGGACGGCTTGGCTCATCGCCATATACCACAAAAGACGTCACATAAACGAGGCGAGTTTTAGCCGCATCATCAAGGTAAAGCCACAATTTAGCTTGTTTGTTTTCAGCTTTTAGGCCGGCAACCGCTTTCTCAGACTTACCACGAATGGCAATATCTAACGCTTTGTTAGCCGTTAAAGTGGGTTTGACAAAATCAGCCGACTTTTCAATATTTTTTAAAACGCGGCCAGACATGTCGCTGTAGAAGCCCATGCTTGATTGTGACGTTGCAACAGAGAAACCATAAACAGGCACGTCATGGAAATATTGTTGTAAACGTTGCTTCTGCTTGCCTTGACCTAGGTCGAGTTTTTTCTCGACTTTGAGTTGGCTACCTGCGTCTAAGTTGAACAGTGACACTAGATTATTGCTTGAAGACGCACTTCTGAGTGTACCGACATCGACAACATCAGCAGCAAATGCTGATGTGCCTAACGTAGCCGACACTGCAATGAAGAGTAGCGACAGTTTTTTGTTTAGCATCATGCTTAAAATCCTTTTTCCGTTTGTCATTAACGTTGGAATGCCATACTGCTTAACTGGCTCGGGCGAGCGTTTTTTATTGTGATTTCTACAGGGTCGTCGGCATACCTCTGCCATGGCCGAATAGAATGAGCTGTTGCTCAGGCGGAGATTCTCAGATTTTTATTCTGTGTAAAGCGTGAATGACCGCATGACCTTAGATGTTATTTAAATGTAAAAGTGTTAACAATCGTACAAAGGAACTATCTTCAGCGTTCATTTAGACGCTTTTAAATCTGAATTAGGACTTTTGGGTAATAGTGATTTAGCCTATTCAAATAGCGGGCTTTGTGAGTTATAAAAAATACTTTATTGATTGATTTTCATTGGTTTAGGTTGGAGCTGGTGGCGAGGTTAAGCGGGTGTTTTTAAGCGAGTGATTTTTTAAGTGGGTAGATTTAAGGATTAGCGGGGCTTCTGGGCATAACCCTTTTTTAAGGGGAAAGATCCATCGCTTTGCCGGATTCATTTTGAAACGCCCTTTGAAATATGCATTTTGCAAGAGCCCTCCCGCATCGCGCGACTAGGCTCACTGTTTAACTTATTTCACCAAGGTAACTCAGTGCCATCGTAGGCAAAAAAACGCCCTGTTTGTGCCGGAGTGGCATTGGCAATGATCGGCAGCAAGCAGTTGGCGACATACTCAGGTGTAAACAGTTTGCCTTTAGGGACACTCTGTTGAAAGGGTTGAGACAAT
Source organism: Shewanella hafniensis (assembly GCF_019655335.1). Taxonomy (GTDB): domain Bacteria; phylum Pseudomonadota; class Gammaproteobacteria; order Enterobacterales; family Shewanellaceae; genus Shewanella; species Shewanella hafniensis. The sequence continues at coordinate 2,272 of NZ_BPFD01000051.1, read as the reverse complement.
GGTGTGTCTGTGGTGCCCGGATGCAGGGATAACACCACGCAGTGTTTCATGGTTCGTTGCCACTCAATCGCCAGTGTTTTGAGAAACATATTCAGCGCGGCCTTTGAGGCGCGATAGCTGTACCAGCCACCTAATCTGTTGTCGGTAATGCTGCCGACTTTCGCCGATATCACGGCAAATCTTGCCGAGTCACTTTGTTTTAAGGCATGGCAGAAGTGCTTAGCTAGCATGACGCTGGGCAGGGTATTAAGCGTTAAATTGTGCTGAAAAAAGGCGATGTCCAGTGACTGTAGGCTTTTTTCTGGCCCTTTATCTTGGGTGTGTAAAATCCCGACACAGTTAATAATCCAATCTAATTCAGTGAGTTGTTCACTTAGCTGTTTAATCTCGGCCTCATTGGTCACATCTAGCGCATGCCATTGGATATTATTCTGCCTGTCTTGGGGAAGATGATGCCTATAGGTGGCATGCACAGTGGCGTTGGGATATGCCTCTTGGACTCGCTTAACCATGGCTTGGCCAATACCTCCACTCCCGCCGACGATAAGTACTTTCATGGCAAACTCTCCACTATAAACGGTTTAGATGAGCGAGGTTGTGCTCGGCTGTGGCTAATATGGCGTGCCTTGTGGACTCGTCCATTTTGTCCCAAGTTTGGTATAGCATGCCGATCCTGGGGTTCTGCGACAATCTTGCGCGGTGTTTGTCCATAAAGCGCCAATAAAAGCTATTGAACGGGCAGGCAAGTGCGCCGCTACGTTCCTTTATTTTGTAATGACAGCCACTGCAGTAATCACTCATTTTATTGATGTAAGAGCCGCTGGCGGCGTAGGGTTTAGTACCGACAATACCGCCGTCGGCAAACAATGCCATGCCGCGAGTATTGGGCATTTCAACCCATTCGATGGCGTCAACATATACGCCTAAATACCACTTATCGACTTGATTTGGTTCGATTTCGGTTAATAAACAGAAATTGCCAATCACCATTAAACGCTGAATATGATGGGCGTAGGCAAAATCTAATGATTGGGATAACGCTTGTCGCATGCAGTTCATCTTAGTGTCGCCATGCCAAAAATAATCGGGCAGCGTTCCATGGGCATTGAGCGCATTAGTGCTGGCGTACTGTGGCATATTGGCCCAGTAAATGCCGCGAACGTATTCACGCCAGCCGAGGATTTGCCGAACAAAGCCTTCGACTTGGGCGATATCAATTTCAGCATTGGTTTGATAACTGTCGATAGCCGCATTGATGACTTCTAACGGACTGATTAATTTGCTGTTAAGGCTGAATGATAGCCGACTATGGTACAAGCTCCACTTGGCATGATGTTGCGCTGTCATGGCATCTTGAAAGCGGCCAAAGGATGGCAAGCAACTCTGACAAAAATAGGTTAATAATTCGAGGCTTTGCGCGCGGTTTATCGGCCACAGCAATGGCGCATCAATGCGACCCATGGTCGGGATTTGGTGACGCTCAAGCCTAGCGAGAATCTCAGTCACATCGAGGCTAAACATTAATGGCTCAGGCAAGACTTTTATATCTTGAGTTTTAAGCTTCTGACGGTTGCTGGCATCAAAGTTCCATTGCCCACCGAGTGGCTTTGCGTCTTGCATCAAGATGTTGAAGCGTTTACGCATACGGCGATAAAAGTGCTCCATCATAATGTGTTTGCCGACGGGGAACTGCGCATCGATTTCGTCAAACGGCAAGATAAAGTGTTCTGTATCAACACAGTTCACCACGGCGGTGTTGAGTTTAAGCTGGCTCAATTGCACGAGGAGTCGATATTCGTCAGGCCGTTGATATTCAAACTTAATCGCCCCCGTTTCGGCGACAAAATACTCTAGTAATGCGTTGAGGTCGGCAAAGTCTTGGGTATCGTCTAGGGTGAGGTAACGCACTTGATGCCCCGCAGCGCCAAGCTCGCTGGCAAACTGCGTCATGGCGCTGAAAAACGCGCATATCTTTTGCACATGGTGGGTCACATAAGTGTTTTCTTGGTGCAATTCTGCGATTAAATACAGCACCTTAGGATCGACTTGCTGATACCAAGTACTGAAGAATCCCCTGATGATTTACAAATAAATCATCAAATTAGGGTGGAAGCGCATCTTGTTGCATGATCAAATGGTTTCGCCAAAAACTACACTTGGACAACAAGATGCGCGAAGCCAATATCCTACAACATTCTTTACACCAATACTGCCCAGAACTTCACCTAAAACGATTAAACAGCTTGATGCTGGCCTCTAAGGCACTGATTGA
>NZ_BPFD01000050.1 GCF_019655335.1 Shewanella hafniensis | reverse complement strand
GTCTGGGTTAAAGGCTGCGACTTGGAAGACAGTTTTTGCCAAATCAATGCTGATGAGTTTATAGTTCATATCGGTCACCTCGAGTCAGATTTTGTGCACCTAAATCATGGCACATTGCGATGCCGAGACCGAGGTGACCATCTCAGCAGCCACCATCGAATAAGTGGATTTCAAATGGATTCTCATCCACATAAAACAGTAAAGCGCCTAATTCATGCCTAACAGAGAAGGCATTACTCATCATGACTTCTGGTGCCGACAGACAATACCATTGAGGCTCATCTTGTTGACGTTGCTGCCATTCAGCGGTTAATTTTTGTGACTGAGCGATTAATTGCTGTCTTTGTGTTGTAACTGGGAAAAGTTGTCCTAGGTAATATTAAAAATGAGCGCTTGCTCAAAGGTTTTTACATCCTGAGTGATTTTACTGAACTTAGCGGATAAGGGATTATCAGAGGATTAAGCAAGCCTCAGATTTTTTATGTTGATTAAGGAGTTGTTGATGAGAAAAACCGCACTGTCGAGCCTTGTTTTTGCCCTGTTTCTAGGTGCTCCGCTGGCGAATGCCGCTAATATCACTACTGAATTTAAATCGGTCGAAAATATAAAAGATGTGAGGGCATTACAGCAGCAAGCGCCACAGCTATTAAGTTCGGGTTTACCGAATGAACAACAGTTTCAACAGCTTAAACAGGTGGGTGTGGATGTAGTGATCAACCTTATGTCGGACAGTAGCAAAGATGCCCATCCCGATGAAAGAAAACTCGTGACTCAGGCCGGAATGGAGTACGTGTATATTCCCGTGGATTGGCAAAACCCTAAAGTAGAAGATGTTGAAGCCTTCTTTACAGTAATGGATCAGCATCAGGAAAAAAATGTTTTAGTTCATTGTCTTGCTAATTATCGTGCTTCAGCGTTTGCTTATTTATATCAGTTAAAGCAAGGCCAAAAGCCTGAGATAGAAAAGACCATGTCGCCCTGGAATGGGGAGTTATCGAGCTATCCTAAGTGGCAGGCATTGTTAGCGGATGTTAGCCAAAAATACGGTTTTTAAGTTCAGTATAGTTGACACTGTCAATTAGTCTCGATATTGTTGACACAGTCAACTATGTCGAGAGCCTTCTATGTCTTCATTGTCACTCAGTGAAACTTTGCACAGATTAGTGCATGCCTACAAAAAGCAATTGCGTAGCGATATTGCTGCACAAGAGATTGATTTACCTGTCACTCATATCCGTGCCTTGAAGGGGGTGTGTCGCAATCCTGAATCGACGGCCCAGTCTATTGCCCTGCGAATGCAGCGGGATAAAGCACAAATTACCCGTGTTCTTAATGAGCTACAGCAGGGCGGGTTGATCACTAAAATCGATAACCCAAAGGATGGCCGCAGCCAGTTGCTGCGACCCACGGCTGAGGGGGAAAAGATCATGACCCAGATCAGTACCTCAGAACGCAAAACTGTAGCGCGCATGACGCAGGCGCTCAGTTCAGCCGAAGTCGATACTTTTATTAAACTTGCCAATCGGATTAGCAAAAGTGTGGATGAGGCGACTGCCGCCAAAAGTGAAACTGATTGCCTTACTCAAAAAAGACCATCTAGTCAGCCAAAAGACATGACTGGCAAAGGAGCCATTGAGTTGCGCTTAACGGCAGAAAACGCCATAGGAGAAAATCATAATGAATAAACCTGCACCACGTGAGCTAGAAGTGATCCGCTCCACTTATATCACTCCGCATATGTTACGCATGACCTTAGGCGGTGCGGGATTCGCTGGATTTCCTATTGATCAAGAGAGTGCCTATATTAAGTTGTTATTCCCACAAGCGGGTGAGCGTCCATTAATGCGAACCTACACAATTCGCCAGCAACGCAATGATGAAATTGATGTGGATTTTGTACTGCACGATACCGACGGCCCCGCATCGAGTTGGGCGAAAACGGCGCAGGTGGGCGATATTATTCAAATCGGCGGACCTGGGCTTAAAAAACTGATTAACTTTGAGGCAGATTGGTTTTTACTCGCAGGTGATATGACCGCCTTGCCCGCCATCAGTGTGAACTTGGCACAATTGCCAAACAATGCAATGGGTTACGCTGTGATTGAAGTGCTAAGCGAAGCCGACATTCAGCCTCTTGTGCATCCTGAAAATGTTGAGCTGCATTGGGTGATTAATCCTGAGGCCGATCCCGAAGGTCGCCCTTTGGTCGAGCGAATTGCCCAATTACCTTGGCTTACTGGCGAGCCCGCCGTGTGGATTGCCTGTGAATTTAATAGCATGCGCGCGTTAAGAAGGCATTTTAAGCAAGCGCATTCATTGCCTAAGAGTCATTTTTATACCTCGAGCTATTGGAAAATCGGTTGTAACGAAGGTGAGCATAAGCTGGTAAAACAAGAAGATGAACAGTTAGAAAATGGGGCCAGTGTTTAAGCTTAAATCCTTTTTAAACTAACCGAGCCATTAAACAAGATAAGGTCGCCAAGTTTGATTTTGCGACCTTATTTTGTTTGCTACTTATGCACATTTGCGGCGAGTACGCGCATTCTATTGATGAACTAACTTACCGTTTTTCACTACATCTTTGCAGGGATTCACGCCGTAGGAATAGGCAAGTTGTGCAGGCGTGGCGATATCCCACAGACAAAAATCGGCTTGTTTGCCGACCACTAAGCTGCCGACGTTATCTTCAATCCCGAGTGCCTTGGCGGCATTGAGTGTTAAACCCGCGAGGGCTTCTTCTGGCGTTAAGCGGAACAAGGTGCAGCCCATATTCAGCATCAGCAGGGTTGAGCAAATGGGGGATGAACCAGGATTAAAGTCACTGGCGAGCACCATAGGTACGTCGTATTGGCGCAGTAAATCGATAGGTGGTTTTTGGGTTTCCCGCAAAAAGTAAAACGCGCCTGGCAGCAGTACGGCGCAGGTGCCACTTTCACTTAAGGCTTTTACGCCTGCCTCATCTAAATATTCGATATGATCCACAGACTTAGCGCCAAGACGTGCGGCCAGTGCGCTGCCGCCCATATTAGTTAACTGCTCGGCGTGGAGTTTAATCTCTAAGCCCGCCGCTTTGGCTGCACTAAGTACCCGTTCGGTTTGCTCAAGATTAAAGGCGATATTCTCGCAGAACACATCCACAGCATCGGCAAGGTTTTCGGCGATCACTGCGGGCAGCATCTTATTGATAATTAAGTCGACATAGCCGTCGCTATTGTCTTTATACTCAGGCGGAATCGCATGGGCGCCGAGGAATGTGGTCTTTACATCTACATGGTGATGCTTGCCGAGCTCGCGGGCAACACGCAGGATTTTCAATTCAGTTTCAGTATCTAAGCCGTAACCTGATTTGATCTCAACCGTAGTTACCCCTTCTTTGGCGAGCGCGTTTAGGCGCTGGCGGCCCAGTTCAAATAATTCTGCTTCATCCGCCTCGCGGCAGGCTTTAACGGTTGAAATAATGCCGCCACCTGAGCGGGCAATTTCTTCGTAACTCGCGCCTTGTAGGCGTAACTCAAATTCATTGGCGCGATTACCGGCAAAGATTAAGTGGGTGTGGGCATCAATCAATCCTGGGGTGATCCAGCCGCCTTTGCCTCTGTAAACGGGAATGGACAACACATCGAAGGCAGGCAGTTCGCTGCGGGGGCCAAGCCAAGCAATTTTACCATCTTTTACTGCGATGGCCGCATTGGTGATCGCACCATAAGGTGCTGATATGGAAGGGTCCATTGTGGCTAAGTTAACGTCTATCCAAACCTGATCCCAAGACATGTATTCCCCTCGCTGTGCTGGCAGATGTTAACCAAGTGATTAACGGTTTATTAAATTTATGTGAGCTGGCTTGTATTTACTTGTATATACAAGCTAGGATTGTAGCCGCAATTTTGAACGTTTGAAAGAGTGAATAGTACCTAGATTCTAGCGCTCTATATTGAGGAAATGTTTTTGGCTACACCTAAGTTTGCAGAAATTAAGCAATACATTATCTCCTCTATCGAGTCGGGTGAGTGGGAAGAGCATGCTCGTGTGCCTTCTGAGAATCAGCTTGCCGATTTGTTTACCTGCAGCCGAATGACGGCGCGACGTGCGCTAACCGAGCTGACGGATAGCGGTGTGCTTGAGCGTTCTCAAGGGCTTGGCACCTTTGTCGCAGGGTGTAAATCCCAGTCGTCTATGTTGGCGATCCGCAATATTGCCGATGAGATAAAAGACCGCGGCCACGGCTATAGTGTACAGCAATGGGTGTTAGAGCAAGTCGCTGCGAGTACGAGTATCGCAATTTCCCTTGGACTTGAGCACGGTGCGACGGTATTCCATTCGATCTTAGTGCATTGCGAGCAGGGCTTACCGTTGCAAGTCGAAGAGCGTTATGTGAATCCCGAGTTGGCGCCTGATTATTTATTGCAGGATTTTACCCAGCAGACACCCCACGAATATTTGTCCCAAGTGGCACCGCTGACCGAGGCGCATCACACGATTGAAGCGATTATCGCCAGCGCCGAATTACAGCAAAGGCTTGAAATCCCCGCCACTGAGCCCTGTTTACAGATTTTGCGCCGCACTTGGTCGCGCCAAGGCGTCGTGAGTTTTGCAAGGCTAGTTCACCCAGGTAGCCGCTTTAAACTCGGCGGTCACTTAACCTTTAGCAAGTAGCGCCAGTGGCGTGATTAACAGATGTAAATCAGTAATTTAAATAGCTGCACTCTTATAAGTTAAAAAGATGAAAACACAATAAAAACAATAGTGCTAACCCGTATTAGCGACTCAGCGAATACGAGTTAGCACCACAGGTTGAAAGAGGAAAATTCAATGGACAAGCGCCACGACCCAAGCCGCCGAATTATTGCACCGCATGGCACACAATTAAGCTGTAAGAGTTGGCTCACAGAAGCGCCAATGCGTATGTTAATGAACAACTTACATCCCGATGTCGCCGAGCGCCCAGAAGACTTAGTCGTCTACGGTGGTATCGGCCGCGCCGCCCGCGACTGGGATTGTTACGACAAAATCATCGAAGTCTTACAACGCCTCGAAGACGACGAAACCTTACTAGTGCAATCGGGCAAACCTGTGGGCGTATTTCGCACCCACGCAGATGCACCGCGCGTACTGATTGCTAACTCAAACCTAGTGCCACATTGGGCGAACTGGGAGCATTTCAACGAGTTAGATAAGCTAGGTTTGGCTATGTACGGCCAGATGACGGCGGGTTCTTGGATTTACATCGGCACTCAAGGCATAGTCCAAGGTACTTACGAGACCTTTGTGTCGGTCGCAAAACAGCACTTTGAGGGCATCTCTAAAGGCAAATGGATCCTCACTGGCGGGCTAGGCGGCATGGGCGGCGCGCAAACGCTGGCGGGTACTATGGCTGGCTTCTCAGTGTTAGCCTGTGAAGTCGACGAGACCCGCATCGATTTCCGCCTGCGTACTCGTTATGTCGACAAAAAAGCCACTTCGCTCGATGAAGCATTAGCCATGATTGAAGAAGCGAACCAAGCTGGCAAGCCTGTATCTGTGGGTTTATTAGCGAATGCCGCCGATGTGTTTGCCGAATTAGTTAAACGCGGCGTTACCCCAGATGTGGTGACCGACCAAACCTCGGCACACGACCCGCTAAATGGCTATTTGCCGCAGGGCTGGACTATGGCTGAGGCTGCGGCCATGCGTAAAACCGACGAAGCGGGCGTAGTGAAAGCAGCGAAAGCCTCGATGGCGGTGCAAGTACAAGCCATGCTGGATCTGCAAGCTGCCGGCGCAGCAACGCTCGATTACGGTAACAACATTCGCCAAATGGCGTTTGAAATGGGCGTTGAAAACGCCTTTGATTTCCCTGGTTTTGTACCTGCTTATATTCGCCCACTGTTCTGTGAAGGCATTGGCCCATTCCGCTGGGTGGCGTTATCTGGCGATCCTGAAGATATCTATAAAACTGACGCTAAAGTCAAAGAACTGATCCCAGATAATCCACACCTGCACAATTGGTTAGACATGGCGCGCGAGCGTATTGCCTTCCAAGGTCTGCCTGCGCGTATTTGCTGGGTTGGCTTAAAAGATCGTGCCCGTTTAGCGTTAGCCTTTAACGAAATGGTCAAAAATGGTGAGTTGTCGGCGCCTGTGGTGATTGGCCGCGATCACTTAGATTCTGGCTCTGTTGCCAGCCCGAACCGCGAAACCGAATCTATGCTGGACGGTTCAGATGCGGTATCCGATTGGCCATTACTAAACGCGCTACTCAACACCGCTAGCGGCGCAACTTGGGTGTCGCTGCACCATGGTGGCGGCGTCGGTATGGGCTTTAGCCAACATTCGGGTGTGGTGATTGTGTGTGACGGAACTGACGCGGCGGCAAAACGAGTTGGCCGTGTGCTGTGGAATGACCCAGCGACAGGCGTGATGCGTCATGCCGATGCGGGCTACGAGATCGCGAAAAACTGCGCCAAGGAGCAGGGCCTCGATTTACCTATGCAAGACTAGCCGATGCTAACGACTCAATAACAATAATAACTAAAAGCTTGGAGCTAAAAATATGAAATCTGTGAATCACTTAGTGTTAACGCCGGGCAGCTTAAGCCTAGCGCAATTGCGCGACATCAGCCGCCATAAGCTGACACTCGAACTCGCGCCAGAGGCCATTACCGACATCAACACTAGTGCGCAAATCGTGCAAAAAGTGCTGGATGAAGGCCGTACCGTTTACGGCATCAACACGGGTTTTGGCTTGTTGGCCAATACCAAGATAGCGCCCGAAGATCTGCAATTGCTGCAACGCTCTATCGTGTTATCCCACGCTGCTGGCACGGGCCAATACATGCAAGACGCCACAGTGCGCTTGATGATGGTGTTAAAAATCAATTCATTAAGCCGTGGTTTCTCGGGCATTCGTTTAGAAGTGATTAACTTCTTAATCAGCCTAGTGAATGCCGAGGTTTATCCTTGCGTGCCTGAAAAAGGTTCTGTGGGTGCCTCTGGCGATTTAGCGCCACTGGCGCACATGTGTTTGCCTATGCTGGGTGAAGGCGAAATGAGCTATCGCGGCGAGTTAATTTCTGCCGCCGAAGGTTTAGAAATCGCGGGCCTCAAGCCAATCGATTTAGCGGCCAAAGAAGGGCTCGCTTTGCTTAACGGCACACAAGCCTCGACTGCGCTAGCGCTTGAAGGGTTATTCCACGCTGAAGACTTGTTTGCTGCAAGCTCAGTGATTGGCGCCATGAGCGTCGAGGCAGCCATGGGTAGCCGCAGTCCGTTTGATCCACGCATTCATGCAGCCCGTGGTCAGAAAGGTCAAATCGATTCGGCCATGGTGTTCCGTCATCTGCTGGGCGAAGAGTCTGAAATCAGCTTAAGCCACATCAACTGCGAGAAGGTGCAAGATCCTTACTCACTGCGCTGTCAGCCACAGGTGCTGGGTGCTTGCTTGACGCAAATCCGCCATGCGGCGGAAGTGTTAGGCACTGAGGCCAATGGCGTAACCGATAACCCGCTGGTATTCCAAGATACTGGCGACATTATCTCTGGCGGTAACTTCCACGCCGAACCCGTGGCTATGGCGGCGGATAATCTGGCGATTGCGATTGCCGAACTGGGTTCTATTGCTGAGCGTCGTATCGCACTGTTAATCGATTCTAGCCTGTCGAAACTGCCGCCATTTTTGGTGAAAAACGGCGGGGTGAATTCAGGCTTTATGATCGCCCAAGTGACGGCGGCGGCATTAGCGTCCGAGAACAAAACCTACGCTCATCCGGCATCGGTTGACAGTTTGCCAACCTCGGCCAACCAAGAGGATCACGTCTCTATGGCGACTTTTGCGGCCCGCCGCTTGCGCGATATGAGCGAAAACACCCGTGGCGTGTTAGCAATTGAATTGCTAGCAGCGGCGCAGGGGTTAGATTTCCGCGCACCGCTAACGCCAAGTGCCGCAGTGGCTAAGGCTAAAGCCGAATTACGTGAAGTTGTCGCTTATTACGATAAAGACAGATACTTCGCGCCAGATATCGAAGCCGCGACTGATTTGTTGTATACAGCGAGCTTTAACACTTATTTGCCAGCAGGAACGCTAGCCAGCTTTTAGGTGCTTTAACTTATAAGGCTTAATCAGCGTTAGTGACTGATTTTCACTGAGGCGTAAAATTGAAAAAGGCACAAACATAAGTTTGTGCCTTTTTACTATTTCCTTTGGAAATACAATTAACTTACTTTGGAAAAGTTTCCTTTAGTCGATATCTAACCGAGTTAACTCAGGCTTAGCCTTGGCAATCTATTGGCAGATATTCGTCGGGAATGTCGCTACTGCTGCATACCCAAGTGATATTGCTTTGCTCATCAACTTGTGGCGATAGATAGACTTCGTAGCCTTGATAATCACCGAGGGCTTCGCCTCCGACAAAGCCGACTATGCCATCTGTGTACAAATTAAATGTCGCAATCTGCTCGTCCGTCAGCTTTAGGGCATCTAATTCAGTTGGCCATGCTTGGTTGGTTTGATAATAGCCAACTAAGATGTCGGTGATCGGCGTTAATGCTTGGTGCTGCTGATCGATACTGGCAATGGCGAGTGTTGCGTCAGGCACAGTCATAGCTGCTGGTGTCGCTTCGGTTGCGGCCGGGGCTTCATAACTCGTGGCTGCACTCATCTTTTCTTGATATTGCTTGTACGCTGGCAACGCAACTGCGGCGGCAACACCAATAATTGCAGCAAAAATAATGAGTCCACCGCCAGCTGTGCCCATGCGTGGCATAAAGAGGCTAAATACAAATGCCCACGCACTGCGTGATGGCGGCGTGTATTCCGTTCCCTGCGCTTTGGCGTCGACTCTTGCCATACGTTTAGTTAGCCAAGGATAGCTGCCGTTAAGCTCGTGCAGCGACATCCAAAAACCACTCGATTCGCGAGCTTGGCGGATATATTGATCCACATTCATACGTTTCCATTGCTCTACGCCAGCGGCTAATACGGCGACGGCATTGGTGGCAGAACGTAAGCTGTTGCAGCAACGTAACCCGTGGAGATCGCAGGTATATTCACAGGCGCGAGAATAAGCCGCACCCACTAAAGGCAACCAAGTGGCGAAGACTAAAAAGGGGGCCTTGCCAATATGATTGCGGCGAATATGGCCTAATTCGTGGCCGATATAGAAGTTAAGTGCATCTTTATCGGACTCAAGCGCATCCACAATCGATGAAAATAGCACTATATAGTTACGGCCGAGGAAGCGGGTTGCCAGCGCGTTGAGCATGCCATCGGCGGCCAACAAGTAAGCTCGTGGTGGCTCTTTCATTTCTAAACGATCGCAGCATGCTAAATATTGTTTATGTAATTCAGGGAATTGCTCAGCATTGATTTCGACAGCCGTCCCTTTTAGGTAGCTAATAAAAGCGGAGTGGCTGAAAAGATAAATAATGAAAAACATCAACACATAGAGCAGGGCCATGCCCAAAGTACCTATGATCAATGCTGCCCAGACGATCCCTGAGATAATCGCTAACAGAGTGAACAGCGATTTTTCCTTCGAATAGACAATATCTGTCATTTGGATGGGATTATCTTTCCCTGCGGTTGGGGTAATAACTTGTTCCATGTTGATCCTTTTCCTAGTGAAGTGACAAGCGGCGTGAAAATAGTCAATTTCGCTCGAAAATTCAACCACTATCACGCGTAATGCCAAAATTAACCGTTCTATAATTCGGTTAAATCAGCATTAAGCGCAACTGGGGTAGGAAGCTTGTGTCAGGATCTTGCAGCTTTTAGCCTGTTGGCAAATCCCGATGGCTGTTTTCCAAAGGCGGTTAAGGTGCCTTTATCGCCGTGCCCGCTTTAATGGCTGCTTGAGCGAGGCTGACAATTTGCTTCTCTGCGGTATTGGAAAGGCTTTCATGAACTTTGCTTAGCTCATCCATTTGTTGACCAAGCATGTCCATTGATGTGCTCAGGTTGTCGATCTCCATCTGTATCTGAGGATCTTCTCTATCGGCCGCAATATTGAGTAGAAGTTGCTGAGTTTGGCTGTTGATCGCGTCGCCTTTTTGCTGCATTTGTTCGCCTAACACTTTCATTTTCTCACCCTGTTGCTGCATTGGCATGATGGCGGTTTTGATTTGCGCCACTATGGCGGGATCTGTGATGACATAAGGCGTGCCTGCTTTTTTCACCCATAGGTAATCGGCATGATAAGGATTACCTTGGCGTTCCAGCTGTTCCCAATCGTCACTGTGGCCAGCACCGATAGTCATCTCGCCATCCTGTTTAACATAAATCCATGAAAAATCTGGCTGACTTTGGCTGAGCACTGATTGGCTGAAGACTGATATACCTCCATCGGCACTGCTGCTCGTTGCTTGGCTCTTTGTTTGAGTCGCCCAAATGGCGGTTGGGATCAGAGCGAGAATAAACAGACCGCCCATAAGTTGAGTGCGCGTATTCATAGTGTTTCCTTGTATGGCTGTGTGGATCGGCGGGTTATGCCAGAGTTGCATTAACCTGCCACAGCAGAATCTGTGCCATAAAAATTTAATCTTACTTATCAATGTAATGGCTATTTAAGTGTCCGCGCATTGTTGCCGAGAAGGCGTAAGAGTGTCCGCTAATGTGTCCGTTCAGGCTGGTGGACACGGGTGGCTAAGTCGACGTATTTCTTTCGCCGAGTTTGATTGTTAGCACTAGAATGAAGTGCTCGTGAGGTTGAGATAAAGGTGAATTTAATCATGATTTGTACACTATTTTGAGTGCAATTTAAGGCATGACTCTTTGAGTCAGGTTAGGTTAAGCCGCTATAGGCTTAGCTATGGCAAGCGTTGAAGTAACCTACAGAATATACAGGAATTGAGATGGCAAAATTAATCAATAAGATGTTGAATAATCGGCTGGGCTTCACTCGGTATTGCGCCGCCGTTGTGATGGTGAGTTCGTTAAGTACAGGAGCGATGGCGGCCGATGTGCCGTCCTTTGACTGCACAAAAGTCGATGCGGGCAGTATCGAAGCTATGGTCTGTAAGGATGCGGGACTGAGCCAACTCGATAATAACTTAGCTGAGGTTTACAGCCAAGCGCTTGAAAAAGCAAAAAATGAACAGCCACCGACTTTAAAAGCGATGCAGCGTGGTTGGGTGAAAGGCCGTAATGAGTGTTGGAAGAGCGACGAGAAACACGCGTGTATTGAAGCTAGCTATCAAACCCGTATTGCCGAACTGCAGGCGCAGTACCGTTTAGTCGATATGACCGGCCCAGTGTTTTATGCCTGTGACGGCAATCCTGCTAATGAAGTCGTGGTGACTTATTTTAAAACCGAACCCGCGACTCTAATTGCTGAACATGGTGATAGTACTTCATTGATGTTTGTACAACCCAGCGGCAGCGGCGCTAAGTATCAAGGCCGCAATGAAAGTCTTTGGGAACATCAAGGCGAAGCGAAAGTGGTTTGGGGCTTCGAAGCGCCAGAAATGACGTGTAAACTGGTGACCAAATAGCGTTAATTGAAGGTCGCCATGAAACAAGCCCTTGTGCATATCGCCTTGGTCGTACGAGATTACGATGAGGCGATTGATTTTTATGTTAATAAATTAAAATTCGAATTAGTCGAGGACACTTATCAAGCCGAGCAAGATAAGCGCTGGGTCGTCGTTGCGCCGCCGGGTTCTAAGGGCGCGTCTATTTTGTTAGCCCGGGCTTCTAAGCCAGAGCAGTTCGATTTTATTGGTAATCAGGCGGGTGGGCGGGTGTTCTTATTCTTGAATACCGATGACTTTTGGCGTGATTATCGCCGCATGGTCGCCGATGGCGTCGAATTTGCGCGCGAGCCACAAGAGCAAGACTACGGCACAGTCGCTGTGTTTAAAGATCTCTACGGTAATTTATGGGATTTACTGCAATTGAATGATGGGCATCCTATGGCGCACAGGTTAGCGTATCAGGAGTGAGGATTAGAAATTAATACCTAGTCCAAGGTTGTACTTGATATCACGAGTAGTGTGCCAAGGTGTTTGAGTTTCATTAATATCATACTTAAACGAGAGGTAAATCTCTTGTGTAAGCAGATACTTAAGCCCTATTGTTGAGTCTGAAATATAGTCAATGGTTGGCGTGTCAGGGAAAGCGATTTGGAGATCGGCATAGGTCTCCAGCACGCCATCAAACCAATACTGTTTATAGTTAATTGTGGTTGCCCAAGCATTGAGTTGATAGGTAAATATTTGACTATCTAACCAAAAGTGGTTGTAAGTGACAACAAAGTCCAGTTTATCTCGTCCTATTCCCCAAAATCGATAACCCGGTCCGAGCGCGGCGTAATAATTGCGAACGGGGAAGTCGAGTCTATCTTCTTGAAAATAATCTTCTTGACGTAATAACCAATGCTCGCTGATGAGGTAGTCAAGGCTGTAGTGAGCTTCAAGCGTATTGCGTTTAGTGGTTTTCTCTTCGGTTTCATAGCGAACCTCAGTTTTGAGGTTATGGCGCCATTGTAAGGTTTCGGCGGTAATATCGCCTTTGGCATGAAGCTTTTGGGTCTTTTTAGTGTTACTGGTGACATCAATTGCGGCTTCAACACTGCCACTATAGCGCCACTCAGAGTCACTTTTTCGGTCAGAAAACACTAGATCACTAATAGGAGTTTGTCGATTATTTACCAGCACAAACCCATCGAGGTCGGAGTATTGAATGCTCACATCATGCAGGGTGCGATTAATGCTCCAATAATGATTTTGGGTGGTTTCAAAGCTTTTAATTGCACTACGTTCGATGGTTATTTTAGGGGAATAATTGGGTTTGATGATTAAGTGTTCTTCGTCAAAGTTTTTAATTTCGCCAGTGATTCTATCGCCATTTCTGAGTAACACGGTATCAGCAAGGCTTTGTCCACTTAAGCCCACCAGAAGCATGGCTATAGATAACGTAGGGTAGCGATTTGGCATTAGCGACTGGCTCAGCATAAACGGTGTCGGATATGTTGGCATTCTAGCCTATATCACAGCGAGTAAGGCAATAGTGTTAAGAGGAAGAGATGGAATTGGACATCAACGTCCAATTCCTGCTTTTACTCAAAGGATTAGCGGGAGTTAATTTCGGTGATTTTGAGGTTAATTAGCTGCTTCTGCCATTGGGCTTTATCTATGCCTTCGACCCAAATCACGCTGCTTTTGCGCTGCTCGCCCTTGCGCAGATAGGTTTCTGGCATGCGGAAAATGGCTTCCCAGACTTCGAGTTTTTCGGTTTTTAATAAAGTACCATTATCGGCGAAGAAGCTGGCTTCGACTTCGACTAAGGTCACGTGCTCATTGCTGGTGCTAGCAAGGTCGAAACTGAGTCCAAGTTTATCGCCTTTCCATTGTCCGCCGGTAAAGCTGACTTTGATGCCATCTTTACCGGTTGAACCTAATAATTCGGGTTGGGCAATTGCGGTGGCAGTCAAGGTGGTGACAGGTTCAGCCACAGTTTGAGTGGCGAGTGAAACACTTGGGACGCTGGCAACATTGCTTGAGGTGCTCACTGCCGTCGCAGCTAAGGCATTGGGCGCGGCTTTGGTTTCTGTGATCACATATTCCCAGGTAAAGTCGTCTTTGAGTCTGACTTGGGCGCCATTTTCTAGGGTGATTTGAGCTACGTCGGCGGCCATAACCGATGATGTTAGCAATAACAATGAGCTAAGTGCGCTAAGGCGTAGTGAAGTTTGCATTGGATTTCTGGCTCCGATAACCGTCTGAGTCAATATTCTGCCCTAACATAAACAATTTTCCGCATATTAGTCACTGTCTAAGTCGTGTTTTGACGAATAAAGTGGATTTAGCTGGAAGATACTGACTCGAATACAGATTGAGTTCACTGAGTGTGGCACTATATTGATAGCGCGGTGACAGGACACAGTCAGATAGCGGCATTATCAATCAATTTAGCGAGAGGAGATTAAGATGCAGATTAAACATGGAATTTATGGCGTCGTTATTGGCTTGGTATTGAGCGCAGCGGCATGGGCCGATGACGCCCCTAAAGTCGGCTGCGCGGCGAAATTAGAGGCCATCAGTGCCGAACTTGCCCAAGCCAAAGCAGCAGGTAATAAACATAAAGTCGACGGGCTCGAAAAGGCCTATAACGAAGTCTCAACCCATTGTGACGATGACAGCTTATATGCCGAGCGCGCCGCCAAAGTTGCGGCCTTAGAAGAAAAACTGACTGAGCGCCAAAACGAGTTGGCCAAAGCCATAGAAGAAGGTCGTTCTATGGATAAAATCAACAAGAAACGCAATAAGGTCGCCGAAGTGGAATTGGAGCTTGCTAAGGCGCGAGCCGAGCTAACCCAATAAGTCGCCTAGCTCAGTCGTTTGGATATGCATTAGGCTTAGCCCGCGTAACCTATGCTTAAAACTGTGGATTCTGTGCTGGAGTTGTAGCCCGCGCTCAGGATGAAATGTTCGGTAATGCGGTATCTAAGCCCAGCTTCTGCGCCCCAGCGGGTGGTTTTATCTTCATCCCACCTAGGTTTGCCATCGACAATTCTGGGTGAAATATTGTTAGTGTAAGACACTGTACTGATATAGCCGCTGCCGCCCGCATAAAAGCTTAAGTCGGCAGTGAGGCTGTAGCTTAACCCTAAGCGAAAGAGGCTTTCTTGGCGGAAGGACTGCGCGGGTTCAGGTACGATAATGTCGGTTTCACGGCTGCGGGCATAGCCTAGGTAATATCCCCATTGCTGGTAATTATTATCGAAATGATAGGGTGCGAGTGTAATACCGTAGAGATTGTCTGCAGCGGGCACGTAATCCAGCATGAGTGCGATATAAGGCGCATTGGCGGTTTTCTCTGATTTATCTGGCATCACCAATGGCTTAGAAGTGCTATATTCGGCCGCTTGAAGCGGTTGGTATAGGCTCAATAGTCCAAAGCTAAGACAAGCGACCTTAGATGAATAACGACACATAGAATGGTTTCCTTAGAGATAGGGGAAATATTGTTCATTTTCCTTTGTGCTTGGTCAATTCAAAATGCTAAAATCTCTTTTAAAATAAGTATTTGTAAATTTATTGTGTTTGGGCATGAGTATTTTCTAGGGTGGCATTAACCGAGGTCAACTCGGCAGTTACCTTTGTATGGGTTTGTTGCGCTAGCGCCTAGGTTGGAGTGGAATTGTGGATCAGGAAATAAGACTCGAAATTTCGGCATGGTTAGCGGGCTTTGGGATTGATAGCCAACCCTCGGACGGCATATCAACCAGCATAATGATCATTGCCTGCTTACTGCTGGCGGGTATCGCTTATCTCATTGTTCGACGTGTAGTCATACGCGCTGTCAACATGGTGATCCTACGCTCCAAAGTCACCTGGGACGATGTGTTCATGCGTTACAAAGTGCTCGAAAAGCTGGCCATGCTAGTGCCTGCAATCGTGCTCAATCTATTAGTGCCTATCGCCTTAACCGAACATCAAATCTTAAGTAATTTAATCGACCGGTTGCTGAGTATTTGGCTGGTGGTGCTGATGATCCGCGCTATTTATGCGGGTTTAGATGCAGTCGATGAAATTTCAGATGTCAATCTGGTGAGCCGACGTTTACCCGTTAAAAGCTTTGTGCAGTTAACTAAGCTGTTTTTATTCTTTGTCGGCATTATCGTTTCTATCTCCATCTTGGCCGATCAGTCCCCTGTGTACTTCCTCAGCGGCTTAGGTGTGGCGACGGGTTTTGTGATGTTAGTGTTCCGCGACACTATTTTAGGTTTTGTGGCGGGTATTCAGTTAGCAGCAAACCGCATGGTGAGCAAGGGCGACTGGATCCAGATGGACAAATATGGCGCCGACGGTGCGGTAGAAGAAGTCTCGCTGACCACAGTTAAAGTGCGTAACTGGGACAAAACCATCACTATGATCCCCGCCTATGCCTTAGTGTCGGATGCGTTTCGCAACTGGCGTGGTATGTCTGAGTCGGGTGGGCGTAGGATTAAACGCGCTGTTAATATCGACATTAACAGCATTAAGTTTTTGAGCGAGGAAGAGCACGAACGTCTCAGTAAGATCAATTGCTTAAAAGAATATTTCCCTGCCAAAATCAACGAAATCCGCGAGGCGAATGCCAGAGTCTCTGATCTTGATATGAAAGTGAATGGTCGCCATTTGACTAACGTCGGCACCTTCCGCGCTTACCTGCAGGAATACCTACAGCGTCACGATAAAGTGCACAAGGACATGACCCTAATGGTGCGTCAGCTCGCGCCAACCACAGAGGGTCTACCGATCGAGATTTATATCTTCACTAACGATACTCGCTGGGCATTTTATGAAGCGATACAAGCAGATATCTTCGACCATGTTTTTGCAATATTGCCTGAGTTTGGTCTGCAGGCTTTCCAAGCGCCAACGGGTAACGATATTCGCAGCTTAAAATCGGTGAAGGTCGAGGGTTAGTCTCGACTGATCAGAATCGCGGCTAAGGTAAGAAAGACACCGCCGCTGCTTCTGTCAAACCAATGCAGCTTGTTGCTCGCCTTTAGGCTGGGCGCAAGCACATTGGCCATGCTGGCGTAAATCATCACAAAGCTAAAATCTACTATTGCCCAAGTGGCTGCCAGTATCATAAGTTGCGGTAATTGCGGCGCGGCAAGATCGATAAATTGCGGAAACAGCGCGGCAAAAAACAGTAAATCCTTGGGATTACTGATCCCCACTAGAAACGCCTGCTGATAAAGTTGTCTTGGCGTGCCTTTGCCTTTTGATTGGCCGATCTCAAGGGGTTGATCTTGGTTCTTGGTCAACAACAGCTTGATGCCTAAAAATACTAAATAGGCTGCACCACACCATTTTAGCAAGGTAAAACCGTATTCTGAGGTGCTGATAATGGCGCCTAATCCCGCCGCTGACGCCATCATCAAGACTAAAGCGGCACTCACACTGCCAAGGCCTGTGGCTATGCTGCGCATCTTGCCGAAATGGATCCCGTGGGACATAGACAACATAGCGATGGGGCCGGGTGAGATCCCAATCAATACAATGGCCAAGAGATAGAGTAACCAAGTTTCGGGTTGCATGTGTGCCGCTCTAAATAGGGGGAAAGATTAATGTTTCGCACTCGCCACAAAATCAGGGATCACCTTAGGATGACGGCCTTTAATGGTGCGATAGAAGCTCAAAATCTCGTGCATGTCGGTCTCGATATCACCACTGGGCAGCAATGGCGTACGGATAACGACAGTGCGGCGGCTAAAGTCTAAGCCAACGGGAGTGATAGGCACGTGAGCCTTGCAGGCAATATGGTAGAAGCCGCACTTCCAGCGCGTCACAGGGCTACGGGTGCCTTCGGGCGCCAACGCTAACTTATAATCGGTTTTCGACTCAAACAGCTGTACGGCAGCATCGACTAAGTTATTGTTTTTGCTCCTATCCACCGGGCTACCGCCAATGGCGCGGAAGAACCAGCCCCAAGGCGGGATAAAGAGTTGGTGTTTACCGAGAAAGTGAATTCGAGTGCCCAGAGCACCACGAGCTAAGATGCCTACGATGAAGTCCCAGTTACTGGTATGCGGCGCGACTATAATGATGTATTTAGCGCTGTCGGGCAGTTGGCCTTCTATCTGCCAGCCTGAAAGCTTAAGTAGCCAACGGCAAAGTGGTGTAAACATAGTTCGGTGCCCAGAGTCGAAAAATTAATAATATCATCAGCTTTTTTAGATTTTAAATTGGCTTAAGCAAGATAGTCTGTGCTGAATTCGCTATAGTACAGTCTAACCTGATTGTGGGGGAACAATACTATGTTGAAAAATGGACTATTAAACAAGGCTAGCTGGCAGCGTATTTTTGCGACACTTTTATTCTTAGTAACTTGCCATGTAAGTGCGGTGCCGACGGATGAAATTACGCAGATGCTCAAAGGCCAAGAAGACGCCTGGAATCGCGGCGATCTCGATGCTTATATGCAAGGTTACTGGAAGAGTGAGCAATTGCGTTTTGTTTCTAACGGTAAGTTTCGTTACGGCTGGGAGGAAACCCTTGCCGCTTATAAGAAAAATTACCCCAATAAAGAAGCGCTTGGTGAGCTGAAGTTCACGATAAAAGAAATCAAAATGCTCAGCAATTACGCCGCTATGGTGGTTGGGCGCTGGGATTTACGGCGGATAAAAGATGCTCCAACGGGCGTGTTTACCCTGTTGATTGAGAAAATTGACGACCGCTGGGTGATCACTATGGATCACAGTTCGGACTAAGTCGCAGCTTTAATTGAACAACAGCGCTGACTATAGTGCGCGTTTAACTCAGCACAGAAGGTGAGCTTTACGATAGTAAACAGTCTGGCTTAGCGGGTGGCTCGGCGGGCAGGGTTAAATGGAAATCCTGCTGTCCGAGCTGTCTACCTTTACCGTCGTATCTCACTTCGGTGAAATGCATGCCGCCCTCAGTATCCTCAAGTAGAATGCTGGTGGAGCGCGTACCATAGTCGGGGTGACGAATATAAATTGCGGCTAAGCGCCGTTCCCACTCTATCCCCACTCCCGTGTTCGGCAATTCATTATCTTGTGGTTGAGAGTCGTCTTTCATCAGCTGTAACAGCGCTTGCACTTCTAGGTTGTCTGACTGACTTATCACGGCTTCTAGCGCTTGTTGTCCCTTCGCCATTTTCGGCCAAATATCATCGAGTGCACCATTGCTAATGGCATGAAACCCATCGGCGAGTTTAACTGTGTCTTTATTGATGCAGTTAAAACAATATAAGTCAGTACCTTGGCCGAAGATGAGATTGAATGGTTGATAATTGTCACTGTGCTCAACGAGCCAATTTGGGCACACGAGCGACCCAGAGTTGAGTGTCATAGTGATGAGTTCACCACGACTACGCATGGCTTCTGGGGGCTTTTGCGGTACGCGTAAATTCGTCACAGCGGCGACTTGTCCCTGCTTATTCACCCCAAACCAAGTGCCGCCCGCCTGCAGATCTTTTCCTGCGAGTATGTTTTCTTCCGGTGGCCAAAAGTGTGCTGGCGCGGTCGGTCTATGGTGAAACTCATCACGGTTGGCACAGATGATTAAGGGATACTTAGGATGGGCATTAATGGCGACAAAGAGTATGCACATAGCAGGCTAAATTAATCCAAAGGTAGATTAACTTAGCCTGTCTGCTCACAAATGAACAGTGTTAGTGGTGCGAGTGCTTATCCGCTTTTGCTTTTTCGTGTGTATGTTCATCGGAATGATCATGGGCACTAGGTATTTCAGTCGTGCTTTGAACAGATGCGTGCGAAGCGCTATGACTATGAGCATGTTCGTGGGAATGTCCATGCGCGTGTGAATGACTATGCGAGTTCGCTACCGGCTTACTCAGCATTAAGCGGCGTAAAAATTTACGTGGGCCTAAGCGTAGTAAGCTGGCGGCAAATAATCCCGACAGGATCAGCAGCGCGATTAAGTTCACCACTTCCGGTAAAGTGAACAGCGAGAACCACAGTGGTAGACGCAGTGCAGCGACTAAACTCAGCGCAATAATACTCAGTAATATTGCCCTTTGTGGCCATGTCATTAACTTAAGCTGCGCTATGTTAAGCACAGGTGCGGCAATCAGCGGCATGATAATCGCGATAGGGCTCCAGCCACTATAGGCCAGTGCAAGAGCCAGCACCGCTGCGCCTAAGTTGCAGAAACGCATAGGTAAAAATACGAGCAACAGCACTATAACCTGCAGCAGCGGATTGCTTAATGGCACCGAAGGATGGCCGATTAAATTCACTAGGACTAGGCTGAGTAAAATCCACGGTGCGCTGCGATCGACTAAATGTGCAAAGCCGAAACGCAGGGCATTGCTAGGTAATTTAGTGTGTGGATCGGTAATAGTGACGTTAGCGTGGCTTAAATAAGCGCTAAGAATAAAGACCACAAGTAACTGGAATAACGCTATCCAAGGACCGAGCAACAGGGCGGTGATCACTATGGCTTCTGGCCCCGCTAAGCGTTGAAACCAGCGGCGGGCTAAGCTGCTATCCTGCGGTGTTAAACCGAATTTGAAGCGCAGCGCAGCCGCACCATAGCTCAGCAGTAATATGGGCGCGAGTGTCAGTAACCAAGTCATTAATTGTTCTGTGCTGTGATCATGGTGGGCATGTTCGTGGCCGCCAGAATCCATTAATAGCAGCATCACGAGCAAGCCTATACCGAGCAAACTGCCGATACCAGCTTGGTATTCGTATTTGCCTTGCTTGTCGGTATCGTGTTGACCGTGGGGTTGATGTAGCACCACATGCAAAATCGAACCGGTAACAAACGCTTGTAAATAAACGGTATTTTCTAAACTGAGCTGAGTGATTAATTGCTCGCCTGCAAAGTAACCTACACCCGTAAGCAGCATCATAGCGACCAGCACTAAGCTAGCCCAACGGGTGCCGACTTGAGGTTTGAGTAACCACCAAATGGCGAGGCCGACGGGGAGGCGATGCATAATGACCCCGAGTGCGAGTAAAATCGAATTGCCATCTTGCTGCGCCAATACCATAGCGCCACCGTCTGTGATGGTGTGCAGTAGCAAGCCACCGATCCCTAGGGACAAGGTGAGATTATGGGTGATTTCTGAGTAACGGTGGAATAGGCGTTCGCTGGCGGTCGGTCCCCAGATACCTAGGAATACAAAAACAACGGCTAACAAACCGCCATGCTGCAGCAGCTCTGGCAAGATGTGGATCAACACTAATCCGCCTAATGAGACGAATATAAAGCCATCGAGCCCCTTCTGTAATCCGCTGCCCGATGAAAAGTAGCGATAAAACAGTGGCCCAATTAAGAGTGCGATACAACTAGCAAGAAGATAGAGCATGGATTCCACGGAAATTTGCTGAAAAAACGCCATAGTATACCAGCTGTAAGTCAAAGTGAGCAGTGACTTGCTGGCAATTTACCAAACTGACATTTTGCACTGGGGTTTTCGGGGGCGAATTTTATTCACTTTAGCCATTTAGCGGAGAAATTTTCACATCAACATCGAGAAAAGGTTATACAATATGGGCTTATGTTGGCTTGGGTGTTGATACGTTAAATGGATATATTTTCTGCTGCGGTAATGTTGTTTTTGATAATGGACCCCCTGGGGAATTTGCCGATTTTTGCGTCGATTCTACGGCATATCGATCCTAAGAAACGCCGTAAGGTATTGATCCGCGAGTTACTCTTCGCCTTAGTGATCATGCTGTCTTTCCTTTATGCGGGTGAGGCTATCTTAAGTTTCTTAAATCTTCGCTCTGAGTCTGTGAGTATTGCAGGCGGTATTATCCTGTTTCTTATCGCGATTAAAATGATTTTCCCTCAACCCGGTGGTGTCGTTGGATTAGCCGCTGGAGAAGAGCCATTTATCGTGCCTATGGCCATTCCCTTGATGGCAGGTCCATCGATTCTTGCCGCTTTGATTCTACTGGCACACACTGATAGCTCACGCATGGGTGATTGGACCATAGCATTAGTGTCTGCTTGGGGGGCAAGTGCAGTGATCTTAATGTTTTATAAACTCTTTACCCGTGTGCTGGGTGAAAAAGGCCTCACTGCGGTTGAGCGTTTGATGGGCATGGTATTGGTCATGATCTCAGTACAAATGTTCCTCGACGGTATTTCAAATTATCTAAAAACCGCTGGCTAAATTTATCTCGCTTGCTTAAAACGAAACCGCATTAACACTGTTAATGCGGTTTTTTTATGGAAGAAATCTGGTAGGAATGCCCTCAGAACAGAGATTTGCTGAATCAACGCTGACAAAAGTGTAAATCTTTCTGGTGAAGCAATGTATCAAGTTGTTACTGGTGTGTAGTGCTGCTAATGTCGAAAACTCCGTCTGTATCTTGAGATGGGGCAACCCTGAGTAGATGACTCATAAAGGCAAATTTGTCTAAATACAAAGAGACACTAGTCTTAATAAATAGAATGGCGTTGGTTGTTACAGTAAGGATGTTAAAAATGCGAAGTGCAAAAGGCGTGACAGCGTTTGGACTGATGTTGGCATTGATTAGCGGCGCGAGTATTGCGGCTCCGAATCATACGCCTGCAGATGCGGGTGTGATTAATAAAGATCGAATTTTATATTGGTTGATTAAGCGTGGCGAAGTGGCCGCCGATGCCAGTGATAGCGTCAAGCAGGAAGCGATAGAAGCGTATATTCATCGTGCCACTTTGGCTCAACCTAAGGCGCCGCGCATCGAAGTTGAAGCCGAACATGCGCGTCTGCAAAGAGCTAAGTCATCGCAAATGATGCGCTCACCCGCACAGCGTTTACTGGTTGATGCGGATGTAAAAAAAACCGTTAAAGTACTCTCTATATTAGTGGATTTTCCTGATTTAAAACATGATAACAATGGCTTAAGTGCGGGCGATACGGCCATGTATTACCCAAGTTATCCTGCGTCCCACTACAAGGCATTACTCTTTTCGACGACAGGCTTTAATGGTCCACAGGGGCAGACATTAGATTCGGCTTATCAATATTATCAAGCGGTTTCAGGGCAAACCTTCTCCTTTACTGGGGATGTAAAGGGTTGGTATACCGCCTCACAAAATGCCGAATACTATGGTGCTAATGATCCAGATACTCGTAGTGATTCACAGGTCGAACAATTGGTAAAAGAAGCCGTATCTCAAGCCGTCGCGAATATGTCTCCTGCAGAGTTGGCTAGCTATGATGTTGAAGACCAAAATGACTTTAACAACAACGGTAATTACAACGAGCCCGATGGCATTATCGACCATGTGATGATTTTCCACTCTAGCATAGGTGAAGAAGCCGGTGGTGGAGCTTTAGGCGCGAGTGCAATTTGGTCGCATCGATTTTTTGTTGACCAAGCAACCAATGGCTATGCGCTTCCTGGGACGGATAAAAAAGTATTCGGTTATACCATTCAGCCTATCGATGCGGCCACGGGCGTGTGTACCCATGAGTTTGGCCATGATTTAGGTCTGCCAGATGAATACGATACCACTGAAAATGATAATAAAGACGGCTCGCCTGTAGGGTTATGGTCTTTGATGTCTGGTGGAAGTTGGGCTGGCGCTATCGCTGGTGCCCAGCCGAGTGGCTTTAGTCCCTATGCGCGCTCTTACCTACAGGAAAGATATAAAGGTAAGTGGTTGAATGAACGTGAAATCAGTTTAGATAGTATTCCAAAATCTGGCATGGATGTGACCTTGAATGAGGCGGTTAATCATCAGGCGGTTAACCAGATCTCCATTCCACTTCCTCCCACGCCAATCCCCTTTAAAACACCTTATCAGGGCAGTTATCAGTATTATTCTGGTCAAGGGGATATGCTGAATAACAGCATGAATTTCAATGTTACTTTGCCCGCAGTCACGACAGATAAACTGATCCTGAGTATGAAAGCCAGTTGGAGTATTGAACGTGACTATGACTACATGCAAGTGAAAGTGGATGGTGAGGCTATTGCGGGTAATCACACTAAGTTTAACAATGGGGTAAATAGCGCTCGTCATATTATTACTGGCGAGTCGTCTGCGATTGCTCAGGCGGAAGGCAATGATGCTTGGGTAACGTTAGAGTATGATTTATCTGCCTATTCAGGGAAAACGATTGCGGTCGAGATCAATTATGTCACCGATGACTATACCGGAGGGTCAGGGATCACTCTCGATAACATCAGCGTTAAACAAAATACCACTGAGTTCTATAGTGATAACGCCGAAGTTGCGGATAAAGTGACGTTCTATGGTTATAGCCGGATTAAGGACTCACGTCCTGGGCCAGCATCTCGCTATCTTATCCAACTGCGTAGCCATAACGGTGTCGATGCTGGCTTAAACGTGGCAAGTTTTGATCCTGGTGTATTAGTCTGGTTAGAAGATTTTGGTTACAGTGACAATAATGTTTCGGATCATGCGGGCCATGGCTTGATTGGCGTGATTGATGCTGACCAAAACCTGATTGGCACTCGCTCTACCGAGGTACAAATCCGCGATGCAGCCTTTAGCACAGTAAAACAAACCTTCTATGCAGGTGACAATAATCGCGATGCTGTCAGTCTGTTTGATGACAGTCTAGATTACAGTGCGCCGCTACAACCCCAGTCAGGTATGGTATTGCAGCAGTTAGGTTTGACGATGCAGGTACTATCGCAAGCCAGTAATAACAGTACAGCGGTTATTCGGTTAGCAAATGCAAATTCTGATGCTGTAGCGCCGTTAAAAGTCAGTTTTACTAATACAGTCAATCAATTAGTTGTAAATTTCACCAGTAATGTCAATGGTGGTGCGGGAGCATTAACCTACGCTTGGGATTTTGGTGATGGCACCACAAGTGCAGCGGCTTCGCCAACCCATACCTACGCAAGCGCAGGCTCTTATACTGTGACGCTTACAGTAACAGATGCGAGTAATAAAGATATTAGTAGTCTGACAGTGACCGTTACTGCACCAGTTACGCCGCCAGTCACACCTCCGGTGACTCCGCCGGCGAATGAGAGTTCTGGCGGTGGTAGTCTAGGTTGGTTGAGCCTTGCTTTCCTTGGCTTATTGACTTGGCGTCGTCAGTTAAATATTCGCTAAGTGAATCGCGTAATAGCAGATCAAAAATGCCTCTAATTTAGAGGCATTTTTATTGTCATCAGTCATTAGTGCAGCTTTGGCTAAAGCTCGGATTCAAGCTGACGGATAGCTTGCTCGGCCGCAGGCAGAAAGATTTCACTGACAATCATTTCGTGTTCACCGTGGTGAAAATAGCGGCGGCGTCCCCAGAGTTCATGTTCGACACTCTGATCTAAACTTTCGGCTAAATGCGCTAGGCGACTACAGGTCTCAAAACTGGCGACTTCGATTCTGCCAGGGACAAAATGATCTTGGCTAAACAGTAATTCACCTAAGGGGCGGGTGCCCAGCCCTAAAAAATCCGCTTGGCGCTCGGCCATTAACTTTTCGGGGATCAAGGTTCTGGCAAACACCCAAGGGATTGAGTCGAGGCAAAGTAACACTTCGCGGATCCATACTGAGCCTTGCTGGGGATATTCGCCATCTAAGGGCGCATGCAGCCCTTCGCCAAGGACTTTGACTTCAAATTGAGTGCAGCAAGTTTTGAGTTTTTGAGTTAGGCTGCCTGTAGCTAGCAACCATTCTTTCAAGGGCGATTTTGGGAGTTTGTCGGCTAGTTCGGCTGAAAACCACTGAATAGATTCACCATAGGGGAAGCTTAAGCTAGTCACATTCATTAAATACTCGTTACAATATAGGCAAACGTCGGCAGTTTAACATGTCGCGACACTAGCATATATACCCAAGCGACCTCCTGATACTGATCTAGCGTTTTCAGGTTGTTTGGCTATATAGATTGGGAAGTATTTTCCATCACCATGATTGTTTTTAGGGAGCCGCAAGTCGCTATGAAAAAATTACTCTCAGTCTGTCTGATCCTGTTTACCAGTGTTTTCAGTGTTTATGCGGCCGATGAAAAAGAAGCGGCACCCGCAGCAACACCTACGGGGGAGTACGCCTACTATGGTTTTGAGCCCGAAATCGTCACTAACTACATTTCTAACCGTAAGAAATTAGGGTTTGTGAAGATCAGCGTCGAGTTAATGGTGAAGAGCCCCGATGATCTGGTCACTATTGAGCGTCACGATCCGCTATTACGCGCCGCGATTGTGGAAGTGTTAGGTAATCAATCGGAAGAAAAGATTAAGTCACTCACTGGCCGTGAAGAAATCCGTCGTGAGTGCTTCGATATGGTCAATAACTTGATCACTCAAGAAGCAGGTAAAGCATTGATTGTAAACTTACTCTTTACCTCTTATCTGTACGATTAATTCATTGTCTTATTCTATGGGCTGACTTATGTCGGCCCATTGCGTTACAAGAGCTGCTATGTCAAAACCTGTCGTTAAATCCGTTCCATCAGCGACTGCGAAAACCGCAACCCGCGCAGCGAACCCCCGCCAAAAAGCTAACGCATCTAAGCAGGTTAAACCTGAAGGCAGGGCAAAGCCCAGCAAAGACAAACCTAGGGCTGAAATCAAAAAAGCCCTGCATCCGCGTAATGCCCACTTGAATGGCTATGATTTTCCGGCGCTAATCAGTGCATTCCCTCGGCTGAAAACCTTTGTGCGGCCCACGCCCTATGGCGCGTTGTCGATAGATTTTGCCGACCCCTTGGCAGTCAAAACCCTCAATGCGGCGCTACTTAAACATCACTATGGGATTGGATCTTGGGATATTCCTCAAGGAGCGTTATGTCCTCCTATTCCCGGACGCGTCGATTATGTGCATTACGTAGCAGATCTGTTAGCCGAAGGCGATAAGTCATGTGCCATGGATAAGGCGAGAGTGCTAGATATTGGTACAGGCGCGAACGGTATTTATCCCATATTGGGCTGCCAAGTGTATGGCTGGCAATATGTTGCCTCGGATATCAATGCCCATTCACTCACCAATGTGCAGAGTATTATCGAGCAAAACCCAGTGCTGCAAGGGCGGATAAGCTTAAGATTACAGCCAGATGACAAGGCGGTATTCAAGGGAGTTATTCAAGCCGAAGAACGTTTTGAGTTAACCCTGTGTAATCCTCCGTTTCATGCCTCTATGGCCGAGGCGAGCGAAGGTACAAAGCGTAAGGTGAATAATCTACAACTTAATCGGGGGAGCTCAGTAAAGGCTGCACCTAAGCTGAATTTCGGCGGCCAAGCGGTAGAGCTTTGGTGCCAAGGTGGAGAGCGACAGTTCTTGGCGACTATGATCCGAGAGAGTCAGATGTTTGCAGACCAATGCCTGTGGTTCACTAGCCTAGTGTCGAAGCAAGAAAACCTGAAACCTTGTTATCAAGCCTTAGCACAGTTGAACGTCGATACTGTGAAGACGATTGAAATGCAGCAAGGCAATAAAATTACGCGGGTCTTAGCGTGGAGCTTTCAGTCGGCCGCTAAGCGCAAAATCTGGCGCGCTGAACACTTAGCCAATTAAGATTTTCAGTTTACTTAATAACAAAACAGGCGCCATTATTGGCGCCTGTTTTTTAAAGGTAAAAAGAACCACTGTTACTGCGGCTTTTCTTCCTGATGATCACGGCGGAATAACGCCCACTCTTCTATGGCTTCACCGTTTGGTAAGGTACAGATACCATGCTCACCTTCGGCGGTTTTCTCTATTACTAAGCTACCACCCTGGGAGATGCAATACTCAGAGGCCGGATTAGCAATCTTAACTTGCGCAGCAGGTTTTTCAGCTTCGCTGCAACCCACGAGTGCCACAGTTGCCAGCAGTAAAGTTGCAGTAAACGGTAATAGGACTTTCATAGACACCCCTTGGTGACTTATTTACGCCCTAAAATTCGCAGAATGCGTAGGAATAAGTTGATGATATCCATATACAAAGCGGCCGCGCTATCGATGGCATTATCTATGGTTTTAGGGATCTGATTCGCCCGTCCCCAGTCGTAACCTATATACCCGCAGAAAATCAGCACCACTATCCAATCTAAAATGCCGTGGTGAGTATTAAAGATAAACACTTCAATTAGCTCGACTACGATAACCAGCAACAAAGCAATCGTGAGTGCACCGGCTATTTTCTGGAAAAAGGCGGGAAAGAGTGTGCCTAAACACATCATGGCAATGGTTACTAGGCCAGTAATGCGAATGGCTTCCGTCACTAATTCAGGGTCGTATTGACTGACTACCATATTGATAATTAAGCCGAAGGGGACGACTACAAAGTTGTAGCCAATAAAGCTGACCACGGGATTGCTCGATTTTTGAAACAGATAAATCCCGAAAAAACAGGAGGCAAAATAGCCGATAAAGAAAATCCAAGGATTCACGCTGGCAATCGCTTCTGGGTCGATATTGGTGACCATCCAATAGTTAACGGCAAAACCCCAAATCAGCGTGAGGCCGATAACGAGGTTGTAGATACCAGCGCCAACGATGGGATCGTCTGTGGTCATGCGATCAAATACACTGTTTTCCGAATCCATATATTTTCCTTTTTATTTCCGTATGTTAACTGGTCGTTCAGCCTCACCAGCATCGGGCTAACTTAAGGCAAGTAAAGCTGTTTTTCAAGCGAGAATATCTTAAGCTTGAGTACCACAAACACTACATTTCGCGTGTTTCGGGAGTTTCATCTCACGAAACTCCATCGTCATCGCATCGATCATCAACATGCGACCCGCTAAGGTTTTACCCATACCAGTGATGACCTTGATGGCTTCAACTGCCTGCAAGCAACCTATCATGCCGACGACAGGCGCGAGTATGCCCGACTCGACGCAGCTGAGTTGTTGCTCGCCAAATAGGGCGCTAAAGCAGTGATAACAAGGTGTGTCGCTGTGATAATCAAACACTGTGACCATGCCTTCCATCCGAATGGCCGCCGCAGACACTAAGGGCACTTTATGCTTAAAACAGCTGAGATTGAGTTGTTCGCGCACACTGACATTATCGGTGCAGTCGAGCACTAGATTGTGATCGGCAACAAGGGCGTCAATCTCATGATCATCTAATACGGCATTGATAATGTTGATCTTAATGAAGGGATTGAGCTGACTAAGGCTCTGTTTGGCCGATTCGACTTTTGGCTGGCCGACATTGGCATCTTGATGCAGCACTTGGCGCTGCAGGTTAGAGAGTTCAATTGTATCAAAATCGACCAGAGTCAACTCGCCAATCCCCGCAACTGTGAGGTACTGGCTGGCGGCGCAACCTAATCCGCCTGCGCCTATCATCAACACTTTTGCTTGTTTTAGATGTTCTTGGCCGTCGATATCCATAGCTTTGATGGAGATCTGACGGCTGTATCTTAAGAGTTCACTGTCGCTGAGAATATCGTCAGGCACATTCATGGAGATTTTCCTAGCAAAGCACGCTGTTAAAGGGCTCGACTGTCACTTGGGTGCCAGCGGGTGTATCCCCTTGGAATTGTTCCAATAAAACGAAACAGTTCGCTAGGCTCATCGAGGTCAACATACCTGAACCTTGGCTACCAGTAATGGCAACCTCAAGTTTGCCCTGCGTATTACGGCTTAAAATGCCCCGTTGATATTCGACGCGGCCCGGTTGTTTACGCACTGGCGTGGTGAGCGTAGCGTCTAACATCAAAGGTGCAACTGGGGTTAAACCCTGCATCTTGTTCAGTATTGGCCAAACCAGCTTGTAAAATGTCACCATAGAAGACACGGGGTTCCCCGGTAAACCACAGAATACTGCCTTGCCAATTTTGCCCATGGCGAAGGGCTTACCTGGTTTGATGGCGAGTTTCCAGAAGGTGATTTTGCCTTCTTCATCGAGAATTTGCTTCGTAAAGTCAGCTTCGCCGACCGACACGCCGCCCGAGGTCAGCACCATATCGGCTTGGCTGGCGGCATGGCGAAATGCCTGACGTATGGCTTCAGGATCATCGGCGATTACGCCTAAATCGAGCCATTCCACATTAGCGCGACTGAGTAAACCTTGAATCGAATAACGATTCGAATCGTAAATTTGTCCCGGTGCGAGTTCGCTGCCAACCGGACGCAGTTCATCACCCGTGGAGAAAAACGCCACCTTAAGTTGGCGATAGACTCGCACTTGGCTGACACCAATAGTCGCCAATACGCCGAGCTCGGCTGCGCCAATTTGAATACCTGCAGTGAGCACTTTAGTGCCTTGGGTCAGCTCTTCACCACGGCAACGCACATTGGCGCCTTGCGCCTTAGGGTGGCGAATATGAATAATCTCACCTTCAACTTCGGCTTCTTCCTGCATTTGTACTGTGTCATAACCTGCAGGCACAGGCGCGCCCGTCATGATCCGTATGCAAGTATTAGGTTTGGCTTCACCTTCAAAACCATGGCCGGCGAAGGAACTGCCGATAAGGCGTAATGAAGTGCGATTGGTTTGCGTATTCAAGTCGACAAAACGGAAGGCGTAACCGTCCATTGAAGAGTTATTAAATGGCGGCAGGTCGATGCAGGAAGCGAGATCTTCGGCAAGGACGCGGCCAAGGGCGTGGGGGAGCAATACGACTTCTGTGTCTGACACTGGGCTAACTTGTTCGAGCAAAAGGGGAATAGCTTGATCTGGATGCATTAAGCTAGGTTGCGAACAAGGATCGGCTGTTACGGACATGAGGGTCTGCCTTATATGCAATGGGTCGTGATGACGCTGAATGAATTTCCACCTGATTATGACTGGCTATTATGCCACGGTGATCGGTGATGGCTATGATTTGCATGTGAGTTTCTGTGATAGGCCAGTCAGTTTTTCCTGCCACTTTGGATGATAACCTAGCAAGCAGTGGTGTAATTTATGTCACTAAGCCAAAGGCTGAACGCGAGTCGCTGGACAAATGAAAATCATTTTTATCAATGAATCATTAACTTAGCTAAAAATCTAAAGGTAAATTTTGTTGCTTTTGTCGACCCCCTTGATGACAATGTGCCCCATGATTCAGTTCGAACGCAAAAGAGGATTTACTATGCTGTCAGCCACTATGATCGAAAAGTTGAATGAACAAATTAATATGGAGTTCTTCTCCTCAAATTTATACCTGCAAATGAGCGCTTGGTGTGAAGATCAGGGATTTGAAGGTGCAGCTAAATTTATGCGCGAGCACGCGGATGAAGAGATGGGCCATATGCGTCGTTTGTTCACTTATGTGAGTGAAACCGGTGGCTTACCTTTGTTGGGGGCGATTGAAGCGCCACAGTCACAGTTTGATTCGCTGCTGGCTCTGTTCGAACTCACCTATGAACATGAGCAGTTGATTACCAGTCAGATCAATGCCTTGGCCCATGCAGCCTTTTCGAATCAAGACTATTCAACCTTCAACTTCCTGCAATGGTATGTGGCCGAGCAGCACGAAGAAGAAAAGCTGTTTAAGTCGATTGTCGATAAGATACGTTTAGTGGGTGAAGATGGTAAGGCGCTGTTCTTTATCGATAAAGACTTAGCTAAGTTAGCCTCTAAGGGCGGCGAAAGCATAATGAACGGCCAAGGCCAACCACAGGCGTAAATCCGTTTTATTCGCTACAAAAAAAGCAGCCTAGGCTGCTTTTTTGCTATTTATTCTTCAATTCTTTTTGCTATTAGTTGCTAGCTTTCAGCATCTTAGATATTCACGCATCTATCTTGGTAATCGTGGTTAAGCAGTGCTGTGTGCTTGATGTGCAGCAAGGGGGTGATCTCGTCGAAGGGCAGCGGTTTAGAGATCAAATATCCTTGGGCGAAGTGGCAACCTAAATCACGCAGGAAATGCCACTGGGCCTCTGTTTCTATGCCTTCGGCTACTAATTCCATTTCGAGACTTTGCCCCATCATGACGATAGCTTTGACTAAGTTAGCATTAGCGTTACTTTCGAGGGCATTTTCCACAAAGCTACGGTCGATTTTAATCACAGAAATCGGGAATTTTTTCAAATAACTCAGGGAAGAATAACCCGTACCGAAGTCATCGATATAGATTTGCGAGCCTAAATGGCGAATCGATTCGAGCGTGCTCAAGCAGTGGCTGGCATCGCCCATCAGCATGCTTTCTGTGATCTCAATATGCACATTGCGCGGGTTCACATGGTGGCGGTTAAAGCATTCCTGCAGCACTTGGTCGAATCCCATGCCGCGGGTGTTGATACATTGGCGACTGGAAACATTAATCGCGACATTGATTTTTAAGCCACTTTTCTGCCATTGCCTCAAATCATGCATGGCTTGGTTGAGCACCCATTCGCCCATAGGTTCTATCAGTCCGGTTTCTTCGGCCAGCGGGATAAATTGATCCGGTGGGATCAGGCCAAAGTCAGGGTCTTGCCAGCGGATAAGGGCTTCGACGCTGCAGACGACTCCAGTTTGCATATCCACTATGGGTTGATAATGCAGGGCAAATTCATTTTGTGCTACGGCGCGGCGCAGGCGTTGCTCTAACTCCATCCGAGCGAACATGGCTTCATTCATGCCCGCGGTAAAGTATTTGAAATTGTTCCGTCCCGCATCTTTGGCTTGATACATGGCGGTTTCGGTATTGCGGGTGAGTGAGCTGACATCGAGGCCATCTTCGGGATAGACGCCGATACCAAAGCTGGCTGAAATCTGGATCTCACGGTCATTTAAGTCAAACGGCATGCCTAAGGTTTCGATAATACGCGTTGCCATGTGTTCGATGGCGAGTTCGTTGGTCAGTCGTGGCAGAATAAGTACAAATTCATCACCCCCGATGCGGGCGATAAAGTCGGTTTTACCCGCAATGCCTTCTAAGCGTTTGGCCACATCTTTAAGTAATAGGTCGCCCGTGGCATGGCCTTGCACATCGTTGATGTATTTGAATTGGTCTAAATCTATCAGCAGGATCGCCAGTTTGCGTGAGTCATGCTGCGCCACATGGATTTCGTGCTGCAGGCGCTCATTAAACAGCTTTCGATTAGGCAGTCCCGTTAACGCATCGAAGTTGGCTTGATACCAAAGATCTTGCTCATATTGTTTACGTTTACTGATATCCATAAATAAACCGATGTGTTGGATTATTTGTCCTTGCTCATTTCGCACCACTGTAATGGCTAGATACTCGGGATACACTTGGCCATTTTTACGCTTATTCCAAACCTCGCCCTCCCATTTTCCTTCCGTTTGCAGCGACTCCCACATGGTGGTGTAAAAGTGCTGCGAATGACGGCTAGAACTGAGGATGGATGGACTGCGGCCTTTCACTTCTTCCAATGTATAGCCAGTAATATTGCAGAAAGCCGGATTGACCAGTTCGATATGGTTATCGGCATCAGTCACCATTATGCCCTCGGCAGAATAGTCAAATACCGCAGCGGCGCGGGTGAGGGCATGGTTCGCCTTCTGCCGTTCGCTGATCATCCGGTTCATGGCGCGGGCCATGCGTGCGAGTTCATCAGTACCTGAAACGCGGATATTGATATTGAGCTTGGGATCTTCCGCCATTTGCTGCATGTCATTGGCAATCTTAGTGATTTTATCCATAAAGTTGCGAATGATCTTCTGTCCGAGCCAGAGTGTAACGGTTGCGGTGAACAGCGCTGATAACAAGTACAGGCCGAGGAAGGTCAGGGCTTGGTTTTGTTGATACTCGCTCTGTTGCGCCATGGTTTGGGTGATGTCTTTGGCGAGTTGATGCAGTTGTTCAATACGCTGGGTGGTGAGCGCCCACCATTTTTGGCTGTCAATCGGATGTGGCGGCATTAACAGCTGTGTCATCGCTTGGCTTAACTTGTCCTCACTGGCTGGGACTTGCGCGATGGCGTTGATCTCCGCCATCGGCAAGCCTTGCTGCTTCAGTTGCTGCAGCTTGGCCATGCTGAATTGGTATTGATCTATGCTGTTCTCAATGGTTTTCAGCGCTGGCTTAAATTTGGGAAGAAAGCGGGTCTCGTGATTGAGTTCATCTAAGTTGAGATGAATCGTCGCCAGCGCGCTATTAAATTTTTGCAGTGAAACGTCATCGCCCTTCAGCAGATAATCCTGAAAACTCCCCATTAAGCCACCGTAACCTAAGTTGGCATTAATATTCTGTGCCAGTGCGCTAATGCGGGTTTGCTGCTCAATTTGTTGGCTTATCTGCAGAATACGTTGATTCTCTGGCGAATCTTGCAGGTTTTGCAGTAACGATTTTCTATCGGAAATCGCTGCATTGCTCGCGTGCATCACAGCTCGGCCATATTCATACATGAAGGAGCCTATGGTGCGGTAATCATTCAGATTGAGAGAGTCGCTGAGCAGCAAATGATTGATCGCGCTACGTTCTTTTACGGCGAGTTCCTGCACCATTAGCAGGTTTAATAAATCGGTATAGGCGCGGGATTGGCTGATTTCGTTGGTCTGTAACTGCAATAGTTGAATGAGCTGCAACAGCTGAGTGTGCAGTTGACTATAGAGGTCAGTAAACGGGCTTTGTGTTTCGCTCGCAAGGGTTTGGCGTGCGTTGGCGAGTCTGTGGCCTGTGAGTGTGATGGCATCTAATAATGCGTTCATCTGACTTGCTTCAATACTCTTAGGATCGAGCGCCTCACTGAGGTGGGCTAAAGGTTCGCTGTTAAGTAACGTATTGAATGCGTTGGAGGTCGCCTGTTGTTGCGCGACTAGCGCGTTATCGGCGGGCAGTTGATTGGTGCTAAGGCCATATTCATTCTGCAACTGATACAGTAATTCAGTGATTTGTACCGTCGTCTGCACCGCAAGATGGTTGTGCTTGGCCGAGTGTGATTCATTTATTAAGCCATGCATGCGAGTCAGAATAAAAAAACTCATCATCAACAAGGGGACAAGCGAAAACAGAATGAGCTTTTGCTTCAAACTGAGGTGGTGTAGCGCTGACGGCATTAAAGATCACTCCACTCGTTCGCCTAGCTAAAAAAGAAATTCAACGTCATCACGTTGAACTTGAGTTGAAAATGGAGCTAGGCACAGGGTGAGAATATTTAACATAGGCGGCCAGTCACGGCGACCTTTAGTTTATGGATATCTAATCTAGGTCACGAAATTAAGCAGATTGTTATATATCGAGCTAAGCAACTATTTTT
>NZ_BPFD01000049.1 GCF_019655335.1 Shewanella hafniensis | reverse complement strand
TTGCTTGGTGACAATAGCCTTGTGGAACCACCTGATCCCATCCCGAACTCAGAAGTGAAACGCAAACGCGCCGATGGTAGTGTGGGGTCTCCCCATGTGAGAGTAGGTCATCGCCAAGCGCCTAATTATCTCATTGAGATGTAACGAAGCCAGCTGAATAAGCTGGCTTATTTGCGTCTGCAATTTGCAGAAATTGATATATTTTTCTTCCAACTTGCATGTTTTCCCACTATTTTTACTCACCAGCTCACCAGCTCACCAGCTCACCAGCTCACCAGCTCACCAGCTCACCAGCTCACCAGCTCACCAGCTCACCAGCCCATTTTTTAATTGCTGAGTTCCTTGTCGATCCTAGGCTTCCTTATTTCGTTCTTGTCCTATTGCTTATACCAATCACATTAAATATCTAATTAGTTCAGAGCCTCACAGGTATTTCAATCCAAGGCGCATTGACGCAGAAATGGTTATTCCCTTTTAAGTCAATGCAACACCGGAGTGGGATGCCGAAGGGCGGCTAACTGTTAACGGTATGACAACGCGCTTTATACTGCGTTTAAGGCTTTCGACAGAGCACCACTATGCCTTCAAGCCTTCGCCTTGTTTAAAGCGCGTTGAATTCCCGCTGAATGAACAGATATTAAATACGATTTGTATTAATCCTGCGAATAGCTAAGAGCCTAAGGTCTACCTCGGGTAGCACTGTGGCTTATCTTTCAAGATAGCCGCTCCACAACAAACCGTATTGAGCCTCTAGCACCGCTTCGTGTTGGTATCAAGGGGATATCTAAGTTGTCAAAATGGATGATTTAATTTGTTAGATTGACCCCATTCCTCTTCTTCAATCAATTCCTTCAGAACGACATGCCTTTCTATATTCATTCAGAATCAAATAGCAGTGACTTGGATTGTTAAAACTGCATACTTTTTCACTTGGTTTATTCCTATGTCCGTTGTCTTTAATTTAGGAATTATTTTTTAGCCTAGGACATCACTTCAGCTTAAATCCAGCATAGTAGGTATTTCATTATGGAATATTGAATTAATTGCCCGATTTATGAGGATTATTGACTGGCCGCCTTTGGGTTTATTTAATATTGGTAAGACCAATTTACATCTGTATGGTGTTTTTGTTATCAATTAGTTATGTTTGTAGCGGGTTGAGTTCAAGCTGGCTTTCTTGTTGTGTGAGTTATTAGCTTTTAAATGTGATTTTTTATTCAAATATTCTTTGTGTGGTGGTCGCTATAGGTCTGTCTACGAGAGACCCATAGTTTGTAAACCGCTCAACCGATTAAATGTTGAACTTGTGATGCGATAGCGATGGTTTTGGGGCAATCGTACTGTTGATAGGGATTGAGAGAGTAAGGGGAGCTATGGAGGATGTAACGCAATCTTTATTGGATGCCGTTGGCATTATGTTTTTGGGGATGGGCTTAGTGTATTTATTTTTAGGTGTACTAATCCTTGGGATCCATTTGGTTGCGCGTTGGTGTGCAGTCGATGTTGCCTCTGCACGTTTTGCTAAAAATCATGCTAAAAGTCAGCAGAGGGTATCGCAATCTGATGCTAAGCCTTTAGACCCAAATGTGGTCGCTGCGATTTCATTGGCGGTAAAGCAGTATCGTTCACAGATTAAGTAATGGGGAGCAGTATGACTTTTGTATCTAATTCTACGACGGCAGTGGCTAAGCCATTATTTTTAACTGATGTCGTTTTGCGGGACGCGCATCAATCCATTTTAGCGACGCGCTTACGCATTGATGACATGTTACCTATAGCGCCACTACTCGATAAGATCGGCTTCTGGTCACTGGAATCTTGGGGCGGTGCGACGTTTGATGCTTGTATTCGTTATCTTGGTGAAGATCCTTGGGATCGAATTCGTGAGCTCAAAAAGGCCATGCCGAATACGCCGCAGCAAATGTTGCTGCGTGGCCAAAACCTCTTAGGTTATCGCCATTATGCCGATGATTTAGTCACGCGTTTTGTTGAGCGCGCCCATACCAATGGCGTTGATGTATTTCGTATTTTCGATGCGATGAACGATGTTCGAAACCTCGAGACTGCGGTGAAAGCAGTGCGCCAAGTTGGCGGCCATGCGCAGGGGACGATTTCGTATACCACGAGTCCAGTGCATACCATAGAGACGTGGGTTGATATGGCAAAACGTCTCGAAGATATGGGTTGTGATTCTTTGTGCATCAAAGATATGGCGGGCTTACTTAAGCCGATGGAAGCGTTTGAGCTGATTAGCCGACTCAAATCACAGACGCAACTCGTGTTATCTATGCATTGTCATGCGACGACAGGGTTGAGTACTGCCACTTATCAGAAAGCCATTGAAGCGGGTATCGATGTGCTCGATACGGCAATTTCGTCGATGAGTCAAACCTATGGACATACTGCAACTGAAACCGTTATCGCTATGGTGGAAGATACTGAGCGTGCAACGGGTTACGATATGGTGTTGCTTGAGGAGATTGCCGCTTATTTCCGTGAGGTGCGCAAGAAGTACGCTAAGTTTGAAGGCGCGCTGAAAGGCATCGATTCGCGGATCTTACGTGCACAAGTGCCTGGTGGCATGTTGACCAATATGGAGAGCCAACTAAAGGAACAGGGCGCGGCCGATAAGATGGACTTGGTATTGGAAGAAATTCCCCGCGTACGTGCTGATTTAGGTTTCTTGCCGTTAGTGACGCCCACATCGCAAATTGTCGGCTCGCAGGCGGTAATCAATGTGCTAATGGGTGAGCGTTATAAGTCACTGACGAAAGAGACTGAAGGCGTGCTCAAGGGGGAATATGGCGCGACGCCTGCGCCAGTAGATGCCGCATTGCAAGCCAGAGTCTTGCAAGGAGCTGAAGCTATTACGTGTCGCCCTGCGGATTTATTAACGCCGGAGCTGGCTAAGTTACGGCTTGAGTTAGCTGATAAAGCACTGGAACAAGGCATTCGCCTATCTTCAGAGCATGACGATGATGTGCTGACCTATGCACTCTTCCCACAAATAGGATTGCAGTTCTTAAAGAATCGTGACGATCCAAGCGCCTTTGAGCCTAAACCTGAATTGACTTCAGCACTTGCTACTAATGCTGCGGATCGTGGCCCTGAAACCTACACGGTAACAGTCGAAGGGCAAGAGTACGTAGTTGAAGTCGCCGCAGGCGGTGAGATCTCGCAAATTCAGCCACAGGGCCAAAGTGTGCAAGCCGTGCAAACTGCTACGGCGAGCACTATGCCAACTGCAAGCCATGGAGAGATCCGCCTCGAAATGAGCGCGCCTCTGTCTGGCAACATCTTCAAAGTGCATGTTTCTCCAGGCGATAGAGTGTGCGAAGGCGATGTCGTGATCATCCTTGAGGCGATGAAAATGGAAACTGAAATTCGTGCTCAGGGCGATGGCATTATCGCTAAGCTCTGGGTGAAAGAAGGCGACTCAGTGTCTGTGGGTTCTCAATTACTGGCCTTGGCGTAGGAGTCATTATGGAAGGTTTAATGGCTTTTTGGGCCGAGACAGGTATTGCTCACTTTACTGGCGGGCAAGTGTTGATGATGGCAGTGGGCGCTTTGCTCTTGTATCTCGCCATCGTGCGTGGATTTGAGCCTTTGCTATTGTTGCCCATTGGTTTTGGTGCAGTGCTGGCGAACATTCCCCATGCGGGATTTACCGAAGAAGGTGGCATGCTGTATTACGCCTATCATGTGGGGATTGAGACAGGGGTGTTCCCGCTGTTGATCTTTATGGGCGTCGGCGCGCTGACCGACTTTAGTGCCTTGATCGCTAATCCCAAAACCCTGTTGTTAGGGGCGGCGGCGCAGTTTGGGATTTTCGTGACATTGATCGGGGCGATAGCGCTGAACTTAGTGCCGGGCTTTGAGTTCACCATGAAGGACGCGGCGGCCATTGCGATTATTGGCGGTGCCGATGGACCGACGGCGATTTTCTTAGCCTCCAAACTGGCGCCTGAGTTATTGGGGGCGATTGCGGTCGCGGCTTATTCCTATATGGCGCTAGTCCCTATTATTCAACCGCCGATCATGCGCTTACTAACAACCCAAGCTGAGCGCGAAATTAAAATGGAGCAGCTGCGCGAAGTCAGTAAGAAGGAAAAGATCATTTTCCCTTTGATGGTGCTGGGATTAACGATTCTCTTCTTACCTGCGGCCACGCCGTTAGTGGGCATGTTTTGCCTTGGTAACTTGATGCGTGAATCGGGCGTGGTGGATAGATTATCGAAAACGGCGCAGAACGAGCTTATCAATATCGTCACTATTTTTTTAGGGTTAGCTGTGGGTTCTAAGTTATCGGCCGATCAATTTCTGCGACTGGAAACCTTAGGGATTCTGGTGTTGGGTGCTTTGGCTTTCGGCGTTGGTACAGCAGCGGGTGTGTTGATGGCAAAGCTGATGTGCAAGCTGTCGGGTGGTAAAGTGAATCCGCTGATTGGCGCGGCGGGGGTGTCGGCTGTGCCTATGGCGGCGCGAGTCGTCAATAAAGTGGGATTAGAAGCGAATCAACATAACTTCCTGCTGATGCATGCAATGGGGCCCAATGTGGCGGGTGTGTTAGGTTCGGCAGTCGCTGCGGGGATTTTACTTGCCGTTCTTGGGTAATGGACGGGGTTAATCACTGAGTTAACCGATTGGGGTTAACTGAGCTTTGAACATCTTCCAATTGTTAGTACAGTCTTATCACTAAGGCCAACTCGATATTGAGTTGGCCTTTTGCTAAGCCGTTAACCACATTAACGTGATGAGGATTAAAATCAGCCCGCCACTTATGCCGATAATGTAGATAAAACCTCGTCGGCCTTGTTTTAGCGTGAGTTTGTTGGCTTTTAAAAATAACGCCCAAAACAAACATAGGATCAGCGGGATAAGGAAGAGTCTCGTCATTGTCTGTTCTGCTAGAGTGTGAGTTAGAGTTGTTTCAGAGTCTAACAGCTTGATCTTATTTGGGTAACCTATTTTACAGCCGATGAGGATTGTTGGAGTTGATTGATGCTTTAAGGTCGACAGTTTCACCGTTGTTTGCTGGATAAAAAAAAGACCGCCTAAGCGGTCTCTTGATTTACATCATCTGCGTAATTTACCTAATGTTACTGATGGCTTAGCGCAGTGGCTTCGACCCAGTATTGCTATTGCTGCGAACTCACAGGTGTAACGTCTTGGTTATCGTTCGAATAGAACTGCGCTTCATTGAGTTCATTTTCTGATTTACCAATCACGACAGCTGTCATCATATCGCCCGTCACGTTCGTTGCTGTGCGGATCATATCGATGATACGGTCAATCGCGGCGATAAAGGCAATGCCTTCAAGTGGCAGACCAATCACACCTAAGGTCACAGTCAACATCACCATTGCACTTCCTGGCACGCCAGCGGTGCCAACAGAAGCCACGGTTGCAGTCACGGCAATCATTACATAGTCCAGTGTATCGAGCGGAATATTGTAAATTTGGGCGATGAAGATAGCGGCAATCGCAGGGTAAATACCCCCACAGCCGTCCATGTTCATGGTCGCACCTAATGGCATCACAAAGGCGCTATAACGCTTTGATACGCCCATGGTTTCGACTGCGCGGGTACTCGCAGGTAAAGTGCCGAAACTTGAAGAAGTACTAAAAGCGACTAACTGCGCAGGCATAGCTTTGCGGAAAAATTGCAGTGGGCTTAAACCGCCGACAAATTTCACTAAGCCACCGTAAACAAAGATGATGTGGATAAAGGCGGCAATGTAGATAGCCCCGATAAACTTACCTAACGGCAGTAGAGTTGATAAACCGTATTCACCGACAACCCAAGCCATTAAACCAAACACACCGATAGGGGTTAGTTTTAAGACCATGCGAGTCAGTTGGAACATGACTTCTGCGCCCGCTTCTATGGTGCGTTTTAGCGCCTCAGCTTTCTCGCCGACTTTATTGATAGCGATACCCACTAACGCGGCAAACACGATAATTTGCAGTACCTTGCCTTCAGCCAGTGAGGCGAAAGGATTGACTGGGATCATGTCGAGCAACACTTGTGCGAAACCGGGAATATTACGCTCGCGCACTTCCGTTGCCGTGAGCTGCATAGTGCCGCCCATGTCGATCATTGAGCCTACGGCTAAGCCGATCAGCGAGGCAATCGTGCCTGTCAGCATGAACATGCCTAAGGTTTTAAGGCTCAAGCGTTTTAGGCTAGTTTGCGATCCGAGCGATGTGATACTGACGACAATGGCACAAAAGACCAAAGGCGCGACCAACATCTTAATGGCGCCAATGAACAGATCACCGAGTGGTTTTAGCACTGTGGCGCTTTCACCTAAAATAACGCCAACGAGCGCACCTAAGATAAAGCCTGCTAAGACTTTTTGCCAAAACGGAATGCGGCTAATGGTTTGAAGGATCATGCATATTCCAGAAAAATAAATTAAGAGTGAGCCAATAGACCTGCGATGATAGGATTCGTATTTAACGAATTGAGCGTGATGTTAACGCGCTCTCAGTCATGCGCATGGTCATTGATTGCCATAGTTAAACCATTGTATAGACAGAGCTAGGGTTATAACAAACCGTTTTTCTTATAACTTATTGTGATAAGTGAGTTTGTTGTAAAAAGATTAAGTGAAACATTCAATTAACCCATGGCAAATCTCATCGCATTGAATACAAAAAGAGAGATTTATCATTGAGTAAGCCATTATGACTGAGTTAGGTATTATGTTCACCGGCGCTTTTTTAGCGGCGACTTTGTTACCGGGGGGATCTGAAGTCTTACTCGTGGCGCTATTAAACAA
This sequence comes from Shewanella hafniensis, assembly GCF_019655335.1. GTDB lineage: Bacteria > Pseudomonadota > Gammaproteobacteria > Enterobacterales > Shewanellaceae > Shewanella > Shewanella hafniensis. The sequence goes on along the minus strand of NZ_BPFD01000049.1, from coordinate 27,833 downwards.
AACTCCAGAGGCTTGGGTTGCGCTGGTCGTGGTGGCCAGTATTGGCAACACGTTGGGCGCGATGACCAGTTTCTATTTAGGCCGCTTAGGTCGCCTAGCAAAATCACCAGAAGCGTTAGCGACAGGTAAACACGCAAAGGGGCTCGCCATGATTGAACGCTACGGCGTGTGGGCGCTTTTACTCTCATGGGCACCGGTTATCGGCGATATTCTCTGTTTATTGGCAGGTTGGCTGAGGTTAGCGTTAATCCCCTCTTTGGTGATGATTTTAATTGGTAAAACAATTCGTTACTTAATTGTTGCCGCTGCCGTGCTGCAATGGATGGCATGATGGCGCTAGGATGCATTTAATAGTCAAGTGCAGGGAGTGTTTTCCGTTTAGACTGAATTTACTGTATAGATAGGAACTTAGTGCCAATTTTGCGAGTCATAAATCCCAATGCTTAATCATTTAAGCGCACTATTACTTTACGCAGCACTTTAGCTATAACACTTTATTTTGACCTATTGATGTATGAGGGGAATGTTTTGAAGAAATGGATATTAGCGGTCGCAATTTCTGCCGCACTCGCGGGCTGTGCATCTGAAACGACTACGGCGAACTTGCCCGCAGGCGTTAAACTTATCGAAAATGTGCAACTGGCCGATTCGCAAGTAGGGATACCCTACAAAAAGTACCAATTAGCCAATGGGTTAACGGTTATTTTGCATCAAGATGATTCCGATCCCTTAGTGCATGTCGACGTCACTTATCATGTGGGCTCTGCCCGTGAATTGGCTGGCCGTTCGGGTTTTGCGCATTTATTTGAACACATGATGTTCCAAGGCTCGCAGCACGTCGCCGATGAACAACATTTTGAAGTGGTTACCGAAGCTGGCGGCACCTTAAACGGCACGACCAATACCGACAGAACCAACTACTTTGAAACCGTGCCCAGCAATCAATTAGAAAAAATGCTGTGGCTTGAGTCGGACCGTATGGGCTTTTTATTGCCGGCACTCACCAGTGAAAAATTTGAAGTGCAGCGCGAGACAGTGAAAAACGAGCGTGCACAGCGTATCGATAATCAGCCCTATGGCCGCATGAGTGAGCGTTTTAGCCAAGCCATGTATCCTGTCGGTCATCCTTATTCTTGGCCTGTGATTGGCTGGCCGGACGATCTCAATCGCGCCACAGTTGATGATGTTAAACACTTTTTCCAACGTTGGTATGGCCCTAACAATGCAACCCTGACCATAGGTGGCGATTTCGATGAAATGCAGACCTTAGCCTGGGTGAATAAATATTTTGGTGAAATCCCCCGTGGCCCTGAAGTCTCTTTAGAGCAAAAGGCGCTGGTTAACTTAGATAAAACGCGTTACATCTCCATGGAAGATCAAGTGCACTTGCCCTTGATCCGTATTGGTTTTCCAACCGTATACGCAAGGCATCCTGATGAAGCTGCGCTCGATCTGTTAGCCAATATTTTAGGCGGCGGCAAAACATCCTTGTTATATAAAAACTTGGTGAAAGATGGCTATGCCGTGCAGGCCAATGTCAGCCACCCTTGCCAAGAGCTTGCGTGTCAGATGTCGATTTATGCTTTAGCCAATCCAGAAAAGGGTGGCAAACTGGCGGTTCTGGAGCAACGTATCCTCGATTCTATTAATGAGTTTGAGCAACGTGGCGTTACCGATGACGATTTGCAAAAAGTTAAAGTGCAGTTTGAGGCCGATACCATTTACAGCCTGCAAAGTGTTTCTGGCAAAGTGTCTGCCTTAGCGATGAACCAAACGCTGTCGGGCAATCCGAACATGATAGCTTCAGATTTGAGTCGTTATGCCAATGTGACCAAAGACGATGTGATGCGCGTGTTCAAGCAATACATTAAAAATAAGCCTATGGTGGTGATGAGTGTGGTGCCGCAGGGTATGATGTCACTTATCGCCCATGCCGATAACTTCACGCCCGCGACCTTGCCCATTGCGCAAACGGCGGTTGAAGGGGATTTGCCAAAGCCTGAACTTGTTTCAAGTTTTGATCGAACTAAGATGCCCGCATCAGGCGCCGCACCTGTGTTAAAGGTTCCGACAATATGGACAAAAACCTTAGCCAATGGCATAGAAGTCATGGGCACACAAAGCACTGAAACGCCAACGGTTGAGCTGATTGTGTACCTTAATGGCGGCCATAGACTGGTACCAGTTGAAAAAGCGGGCTTAGCGACGCTGACTGCGGAAATGCTTAATGAGTCGAGCCAGAAACGCAGCAGTGAAGCGCTTTCGCAAGCGTTAGAAATGCTCGGCAGTTCAGTCGACTTTAGTGCCTCTGAATATCAAAGTGCGATCAAAATATCGACGCTGACAGCGCATTTAGATGAGACGCTGGCGATTATGGAAGAAAAACTCTTCCAGCCAGCCTTCAACGAAGCGGACTTTACTCGAGTAAAACAGCAGCAGTTACAGCAGATCCAGCATATGCAGTCCGATCCTAGCTACCTAGCTGATACGGCGCTATCGTCTTTGTTATACGGTAAAGACAATGCTTTAGGCGTGAATGACATAGGTACACTCGATTCAGTCGCGGCGCTTACGTTAGCCGATGTAAAAGCGTTTTATGCCCAGCAGTATCAAGGCGGTAACGCTAAAATCGTCACAGTCGCCAATTTACCTGAATCAGCATTATTGCCTAAGTTAGCGGGATTGAGTCTGTGGCAAGGGGCCGCAGTTGTGGTGCCGCCACTTAAGCCATTCCCAGCATTAAAAGGCGGTACGATTTATCTGATTGATAAACCTGGCGCGGCGCAATCGGTGATCAATATCGCCAAGCGCGCATTGCCCTATGATGCCACAGGCGATTACTTTAAATCTTACCTGATGAACTACCCGCTCGGCGGCGCATTCAATAGTCGTATCAACCTGAATTTACGTGAAAATAAAGGTTATACCTATGGCGCTCGCACCAGTTTTGCGGGCGGTGCTGAAGTCGGTGATTTTGTCGCATCAAGTAACGTTCGCAGTGACGTGACGGCGAAAGCACTCACTGAGTTTGTAAAAGAAATCAGTGCGTATCAGCAAAAGGGTATGACAGATACTGAACTTGCCTTTATGCGAAATTCAGTCTCGCAAGGTCAAGCACTTGATTATGAAACTCCGTATCAAAAAGCGGGCTTTATGCGCATGATCCAACGTTACCAATTGAGCCAAGATTTTACGACTCAACAGGACAAGATCATTAATACTGTAACAAAAGATGAACTCAATGCCCTCGCGGCTTCCGAGCTAGATATCAATAAAATGGTGATTCTAGTGGTGGGAGATAAAGCAAAAATCGAAGCAGATTTAGCGGCGTTGGGCTATCCAATTGAAACTTTAGTATTGTAAATTGGTATTTCGCCCTTATATAGGTGATAGACGTGTACGTTAATTAACGACTATTCGTCACATATTTACCGGATTTACATCGAAAGACGGTGACAGCATTAGCTGTCACCGTCTGCTTTTAACAGTACAAGTTGTGAATTTGGCTTGCCCCACAGACAGGTTTAGATTTATTTTGAGGCGTATTTTGCAAGATAAGCCTCAAAATAAAGGTCTGACTGTTAACCTTGTCGCGATAGCGAATCACCAATTAGAGAAGCGCAAATTGAAGTCATTCAATGAATTAGTACAACATCTCTCGGACGCCCATGGGCGCACCGCACTCTTGGGTATGTTACGTGGCATAGAGCGTGAGGCGTTGCGGATTGATGAGTCGGGTTATCTCGCCACCGATTCGCATCCTGAAGCCTTAGGCTCAGCGTTAATGCATTCGCGTATTACGACGGATTACAGTGAAGCCTTGCTCGAGTTTATTACTCCGGTACATAACAATGTTGAGCAATTGCTAAACGGATTAACTGAAACCCATGCTTTCAGCGTGCGCCATTTAAATGGTCAGCGCCTGTGGCCTGTCAGCATGCCTTGTTATGTGAAGGACGAGAAACAGATCCCCGTTGCCCGTTATGGTTCATCAAATACCGGTATGATGAAAACCTTATATCGTAAGGGCTTAACCTATCGTTACGGCGCCTTGATGCAGATTATTTCTGGGGTGCACTTTAACTTTTCGGTATCGCAAGAGTTATGGCAAAGCCTGTACGAATTGAGCGATAAGCAGTTAAGTTACGATGATTTTATTTCTGAATCCTATTTTGGCTTGATCCGTAACTATCGCCGTTTAGTCTGGGTGCTACCTTATTTATTTGGTGCCTCACCAGCATTATGTAGCTCTTTCATTAAAGATCAAAAAACCGATCTCAAGTTTGAAAAAACGGGTCATGGTACTCTGTATCTACCCTATGCGACTTCGTTGCGTATGAGCGATTTAGGCTACACCAACAAAGAGCAAGAAGAGCTGAATATCAGCTATAACTCTTTGCCTGAGTATCTGGCTGGTGTAAATGCGGCCATCAAAATGCCTTCGGCAAACTTTGCCAATATTGGCGTTAAAGTCGATGGTGAGTATCGTCAGCTCAATGCCAACGTATTGCAGATTGAAAACGAGTTCTACTCGCCAATTCGTGCAAAACGGGTGACGCGTAGTGGCGAGAAGCCGTCAGAAGCCTTAGCCCGTGCAGGGGTGGAATACATTGAAGTGCGTGCTTTAGATGTTAATCCATTTAGCCCGATTGGTATTGAGGCGACCCAAGTGCGTTTCCTCGATTTATTCCTACTCTATTGTTTATTAACGCAGTCGCCTAAGTCTGAAGCCAGCGAAGAGGCGAGATTAAGCGCGAATCTTAAAGCTGTGGTGCTTGAAGGCCGTAAACCTGGGCTTGAGTTACTAACCGCAAACGGTTCACGTTCGCTTAAATCTTGGTTAGAAGAGTTGTTTGATGCCTTGCAACCTTTGGCGGTATTGCTCGATGGTGAGGCGACGGATTATCAAGTGGCGTTAGCCCATTGGCGTAAAGCGGTTGAAGATCCTAACTTGACCCTGTCGGGACAAGTGCTGCAAAACGTAATCAACAAAGGCCAAGACCATGGTCAGTGGGTGATGACGTTGGCACAGCAATACTATCAATTCTTTGTCGATTATCCCTTGTCGAGCGAGACCATAGCGCAGTATCAAGCCGAAGCATCCAGCTCGCTTAACAAGCAGGCCGAGCTAGAAGCGGCGCAGCGTTCAGTTTCGTTTGATGATTATCTGGAAGATTACTTTGGAGCTCAGTCGTGAAAGAGGGCTTATTCTCTTTCACTCGCTTGCGTATCAGCGCAGCTTTGATTGGGGCCAGTGCCTTATTATCAGGCTGCGCCGCTTCACCAGAAGATCCACTGGGCTGTGGCACTGTGTCGGGTTATTTGCAGCCCGATTCCAGCACTCACTGGTATCGCGTCGTCGTGACCCATTTAAACGGTCAGGCAGTGGTCTCTAAGCCTAATTATCAGCTAGCGCCCGGCGAATATGAGTTTACCGTCGCGGAACTGATTGATGATCCTAGCTTGTCGGTCACGCTTGCCGCACGAACGCCTAAGGTATTTAAGCTCAATGTTGAGAGCCATCAGCGTTATCATATCGGTGCGCTATTTCACACCGATAAGCGTTATATGGGCAAAGACACGGGATATTGGGAACCGGGCGTGTGGCAGCAAGAAGAGCATGAGTGTCAATTTGAGCTGAGTCCCGAAACGAAATAGCCAAAGCGTTTAGCTCAAGTGCTAAGCCAGCAACATGCGATTTAAGTCAGATTGATTTACCCCTAGCGCTTAGATCTTCTAAGCGCAAAAAAGGCTTTTTATGCTTGCCTCAGACTGAGTCTATGACATCATGGAGCCAGCTAACTCTCCAAAGAATATGATATTAATGAATAAACCCTCCACTATCTTACTCTGCGCAAGTCTCGGCATCTTGTCTGGGTGCGCGACGTCTCCGCCTAAGTCACCTGAAAATTTGTGTGAGATATTTCAAGAACACCGAGATTGGTATGATGCCGCTAAAGACGCCCGTGACAAATGGGGTGTGCCAGTGCATGTTCCGTTGGCGATGATGTATCAAGAGAGTTCATTCAAGCACAATGCCGCGCCACCGATGGAATACTTTTTAGGTTTTATCCCTATTGGCCGTGCCAGTGATGCCTATGGGTATGCGCAGGCTAAGACCATGACGTGGGATGATTATGTGCGTGAGACGGGAAACAGTTGGTCGAGCCGCAGTGATTTCGATGATGCCTTGGATTTTATGGGCTGGTTTATCAGCAAAACCCATAAAATTAATGGCGTATCTAAATGGGATGCGCGGGCGCAGTATCTTAATTATCACGAAGGCTGGGGCGGTTATCGCCGTGGCAGTTACAAGTCTAAGGCGTGGTTAGTCAAAGTAGCGAACAAGGTGGATGCCAGATCGAAACGCTACGCAGCTCAATACAAAACCTGCCAAAAAGACTTGGATTCATCTTGGTTGTGGCGCTTATTCTTTGGTTAGGGTTAGGGTTAGGGTTAGGGTTAGGGTTTAGCAAGAGCTTAGCTAGAGTCTAGTTTGCTCACATAGTCAGCCATTTGAATGAGCGTCTATGGCTGACTGTAGGTGTTCAACTTTGATATTCAACTCAAAGACTGACTTTTGCTATTGACCTTTAATAGCGCCTGACTTCAATCGACTTATTGTGCTTTCACTGCGAAAGTTTCTAATGCTTTAATGGCTTTCTTCTTCGCGCGCTTTTGCTCATACATGGCATGATCGGCAGTCTTAAAGGATTGATACCAATCGGTTTCGAATGGAGCAATCCCAAAACTAAAACCTAGGCTAAGCTCCGAGCCTTGATTCAAGGTTTGGCGCATTTTATCTAAGTCTTGCTCGATTTGGGTTAGCGGCCCATGGCATAGCGCGACAAATTCATCGCCACCAAAACGGGAAATAATGCCTTTGTTTTGCCAATAGGTCAGTATGGCAGTGGCCGTGCGCTTAATGGCAATATCACCAGTCTGGTGCCCATAGGCATCATTAATGGCCTTGAGATTATCCATATCGATAATAATTAAATAGCTGCCAAGGTGAGGTTTGTGCTGCCAGTGGTGCAGTTCATCTTCAAAATTCTTTCGATTATAAAGCCCTGTAAGCGGATCGTAATTCGCGAGCTTAGTGATCTGTTGTGACTTCTGATAGAGCGCAATGGCATTACTGGCTTCGTGGGTTAGGATAGAAACCAGATTGCGGTCGTAATCGCTAAAGGCGCCTAGGCTACTGCTGTCGAGATTAAGCATGCCATAGAGCTTGCCATCGATACGAATAGGGCTAGACAGGGTTGAGCGTATAGGCTGCTTCGACACTGAGAGTAATATACTTTGATCATCTTCGGTTAACGTACTGGCGGCATTGATATTTTTCATATCATTGATGACCACAACTTGATCGCATTTTCCCTGAGTAAGCCGATATTCAAAGGTTTGTTCTAAGGTAAAATCCAGTTGTCTGAGTTTTGCTAAATCGAGACCCACTACAGATTCGAAATGCAGTTTGTTATTAGCCTCGTTGACTTTAATGATACTGCCCATTTCGGCACCATTAATTACGTATACGGCTTTGTTGAGTAAGGCGTCGAGAAAAGCATGCTCATTTTTATAATGGCTTGAGAGGTGCGCGAGCTCGTAGATGGCATCGTTGATAGTGACGACTTGCTCTAAATGCTCCCACAGTCGAGTTAACCGACCTTGATGCAAATAGTAAATCAGGCTGTAGGCAAAAATGTAAATGATGCAAACAAACAGTAATGGCAGGATAGTCCAACCTTCTGTGGGTGCATTAAAGATAAATAGCAGGACGAATAGACATATCGGCACAATGAGCAATAGCAGATGATAGCGATAATCTAAGCGATCTATGGTCTTACGTTTGAAATTATCCCTTAATTTCACTCGAGTATTCCTTTATCTGTGTCATTGCTAGCCACAATTGAATGCTATACATCACTAACGTATTCACACTGAGTTCTGTTAAGTATATAACTAAAATTGAAATATAAACTGATATGAAACTGTGAACAATTTCATATCAGTGATTTTGGTACTAAATACTGAATTAACGCGAATTTTCTGCGTATTCGGCCAATATCCAGGCTAAAGGTGCTTGGTATTGGATTGGCATCCAAGTTTGCAGTGCGGCTATGCTCTGGTTGAGCACAGTTTTATTGGGCACTGATAGGTTCAAATGGCCAACTTTACGACCATGGCGCACTTCTTTGTTGTACCAGTACAGCTCAGCATTGGGCAAACTTAACCAGCGTGGGTCATTATCGATACCGATAAGATTGACCATAACACACTGAAAATTCACTTGTGGCTGTGGGATCGCAATTCCGCAAAGTGCACGCAAATGCAGCTGGAATTGATCCATATGGGTTCCGGCTTGAGTCCAATGGCCTGAGTTGTGCACTCGCGGCGCCAGTTCATTTACCAATAACTCATCACCAACACGGAAGCATTCCATCGCCATCACGCCAATGTATTCAAGCTCGTGCATAATGGCGCTGAGCATAGCTTCGGCTTGGGCTTGCAAAGGGCTTAAGCGTGCCAGTGGCGAAATCGACGCCATTAAAATACCATCTTGATGTAGGTTCAGCGTCAGCGGATAAAACACGCATTGGCCTTCACGGGTACGTACGCCAACCAATGACACTTCTTCATCAAAGTTAATCGCTTGTTCAGCAATCGCAAGGTTACGCCAATCGTTTGGAATATCACCCGCTTCGGCTTGTTTAAGCCAATGTTGGCCTTTACCGTCATAACCACCAGTACGGCGTTTCATCAAGACTCTGGGGCCATAGTGCTGATACAGGGTATCTACTTGGGTGTTATCGTCAACTAAGGTCCAAGGCGCAGTGGGAACACTGAGCTGGTCGAGTAGACTTTTTTGGCTAAAACGGTCGGCTAAACGGCTAAATACCGGACCATTAACAAAATGGGGGTGTGAGCTGAGTTGTAAACTCAGGGCGGACTCTGGCCACTGTTCGCGCTCGGCGGTGATAATGTCGTGCGACGCGAGTGGCAGGATGTCATCCGTAGGCGTCATGATATCGACGGCGTTAACTTCAATTGCTAATGGCTCACCAGCGTGGGTTAGCATGGCGCCCAGCTGACCATTACCTAATACCCAAACCTTAGGTTTAGTGTTTGTCTGGGTCATTAAACTTCCCTCGGATCTGGATTGTCCAGTACCGCACGGGTCTGTTCTTCTCTGAAAGCGTCAACTCGAGTCGCTAATTCAGCATCGTTATTCGCAAGGATTTGGCAGGCCAACAATCCCGCATTGAAAGCGCCCGCTGTGCCTATAGCTAAGGTGCCGACGGCAATGCCTTTTGGCATTTGAACGATAGACAATAAGCTGTCCATACCTGACAGGGCCTTACTTTGAACTGGTACACCTAATACGGGTAAGCGAGTTTTAGAAGCAATCATGCCGGGTAAGTGCGCAGCACCACCGGCGCCACCAATGATGATTTTAAAACCACGATCGGCGGCAGAGGCTGCAAACTCCATGAGTTTATCTGGCGTTCTATGGGCGGAAACCACTTCAACATGATAAGGCACTTGCAGTTTATCCATTATCTCAGCGGCGGCTTCCATCGTGGGCCAATCACTTTTAGAACCCATAACAACAGCAACAAGGGCTTGCATGATAACTCCTTAACTCACTAATTTTAATTATATTTTGACCTTGTTTCAGGTCTAGGTACAGTTGATGCTTGTCTAGCCGTCACCGGTAGCAAGCATCATGGCGCTGAATAATACCATGATCCTCGTCATTTCTGCCCGTTTTTGCGCGCGAAAAAACGTCTTTTGCTGTGATGAATGGCTTGGGGAATTGAGCTATAAAAAAGACCAATCTTGAGATTGGCCTTTGAGATAAGTCAGCAGCATTAAGCCGTTGAGATTACGCTGCTGGTTTACTGTGTCGGCACATTCGCAGTGATTTCTGTTTGCTGAGTGATAACTGGCGCTTCACCCTGAGCTTCAGTTAGGGCTTCACGTAGAGTGGAGTAAAACTTTAACACGCCCTCAATTGGTTGGATTTTGGCTCTTGCCAGCGTTCGAATGGGCTGAAACTGTAGATCGGCGATAATGAGCTTAGTCTTATTCGCTTTGCATTTTTCAATCAGTTTTGTCAGCGCGGCTAAGCCACCGGCATCCAGAATCGAGACCCCATCGAGATACAGCACTATCACTTGTTTATCTTCGGTGAGACTGGCAATTTCGGAAAAAATCCTATCGGCAGCGGCGAAAAATAGCGGCCCGTTAATTTTGAGTACAGCCCAATCGGCGGGTAGCTCTTGATCGACATAACGCTTGTTAGTGCTGATATCGTAAAGCTTTGTCATCTCAGCAATTTCCTTCATAAATAGCAAGGCGGCGAGAATGATCCCCACACTGATGGCGATGACCATGTCGAAAATAACCGTTAATGAAAAACAGCTCGCAAAGACCATGATATCGCTGGTGGGCGCGGTTTTAACTAAATGCAGCGCTTTGTGGGCCTCACTCATGTTCCAAGCCACGACGAGTAGCAGGGCTGCCATGGCCGACATCGGCAAGTAAGCGAGCACGCCCGCTAAGGCGACTAAGCCAAACAGTACCACTATGGCGTGGATCATGGCCGCAATTGGGCTCTGTGCTCCCGCTTTGACGTTTGCCGCGCTACGGGCAATTGCTGCCGTCGCTGAAATCCCGCCAAAAAATGGCGTGATGATATTTCCGATGCCTTGGCCCAGCAGCTCACTGTTGGCACTGTGGCGCTTGCCTGTCATACCATCAAGCACCACGGCACACAGTAGCGATTCAATCGCTCCTAACATGGCGATGGCAAAGGCGGCGGGTAATAAGGCTTGAAAGGTCGCAAGATTAAACTGAAAAGCTTGACCATTGGCGCCAGCTTGCAGCCAAGGCCATTCGAAACTCGGTAATACCGCTGGGATCCCCATGCCTGTGGTGCCATCGCTCAGCTGGTAGTGAAAACGGGTGCCTATGGTTTCTATGTCTGCTCCCATAGCATTGAGCACCAAGGCGAACATAGTGCCGAGTATGATAGCTGGAAGGTGTGCTGGCACGGGTGTTTTGAGCTTTGGCCAAAGTAGCATAGTCGCTAATGTCGCGGACGCGACCAGTAAGCTAGGCAGATGCACCGAAGGTAGTGCTTGGGCTAATACCATTAGCTTGGCCAGATATTGCTCCGGCATATGGGCAATTTCGAGCCCGAAAAAGTCCTTTAGCTGCAAGGTAGCAATCACTACGCCAATCCCCGCGGTAAAACCTAAGGTGACGGATTCGGGAATATACAGAATCAACCGACCTAGGCGCAGCGTCGCCATACCGACGAGTATCATTCCTGACATCACAGTCGCGATTAATAATCCAGCTAAACCAAACTGTTGGGCTATGGGGTAGAGCAATACTACAAATGCCGCTGTCGGGCCGGATACGCTGTAACGTGAGCCGCCAGACATGGCGATAATAAAGCCACCGACTATGGCGGTATACAAGCCGTATTGAGGCGCAACACCACTGGCAATGGCTAATGCCATCGCTAATGGAATCGCAATAATACCTACAGTGAGACCAGCAAGAAGATCTTGCCCAAAACGTTTAAACGAATACTTATCCGTCACGCAAGCTTCTGTGAGTGCGTGGGCGATCCTTAGGGAAAACAAATGAGCTGAGTGTGACACAAGAGGGTCCCATAGCTAGGCTAGCAACAAGCTTCTATTTTAGTGGCCAGATTGAATGTGCAGTGTGATCTTGCCAGCAAAAGCGATTGAAAATACTTTGTTTTGTATAAATAGTGTGCTTGGAGGCGGTTTGATTCTCATTTAAGCATGTTTTGCAAAATATCGAGATGTTTTAACCCTTTTGCTAATGCGGGCCGTTTACAGCTTTAGGTCAACATCAAAGGCATTCCACATGAAAACAAAATATTCCCCAAAAACCGTTTCAGTTTCCGATCCAACTTTCTACCTGCAACGGGGAAACGGTATCCCATCGGCGACCAATGCGGCGGCGTTATTAATGCTTGCTGTGAGCTTAACGGCCTGTGGCGGTAAAGGCTCAGAGCTAGAGCATCAACAGGCGGAGCAGCAAGCAGAACAGCAAGCTGAGCAACGTCATCAAGAAGCGTCGCAGCGCCAAGCTGAAATGCGTGACGTCGCTAAGGTTGAAATGGCGAGAGTTGCGGCGCCGATGCAAATGTCTAGCAATGGTGCTGTGATGGGAATCAACATAGCGCCAATGCCGCGTGACTATGCCGCGATTCCGTTAGCGCAAAACAAATTCGAGCAGCAAGTGCAAAATGGCATCATGGTGGCAGGGGAGATCCCGGTATCGACGTTTTCCATCGATGTCGATACTGGTAGTTATGCCACTTTAAGGCGAATGCTTAGGGAAGGGCGCTTACCCGAGAAAGGCACAGTCAGAGTTGAGGAAATGCTCAATTATTTTGCCTACGATTACCCCTTACCTGCTAAAAGCACTGCGCCGTTTAGCGTAACGACAGAGCTTGCACCTTCACCCTATAACGATGAAATGATGTTGCTGCGGATTGGCCTTAAAGGTTATGACTTACCTAAATCTCAACTAGGCGCCAGCAACTTAGTTTTTTTGCTCGATGTGTCAGGTTCTATGGCGTCAGCGGATAAATTGCCTTTACTGCAAACGGCGTTAAAACTACTGACGGCGCAATTAAGCGCGCAGGATAAAGTCTCTATTGTAGTTTATGCTGGAGCGGCTGGTGTAGTGCTCGATGGTGCGTCGGGGAATGACACTCAAACCTTGGCCTATGCGCTGGAACAATTGAGCGCAGGAGGTTCAACCAACGGTGGTCAAGGGATCACGCAAGCCTATCAATTGGCGAAAAAGCATTTTATCCCTAATGGCATTAATCGAGTCATCCTTGCGACCGACGGGGATTTCAATGTTGGTGTAACAGATTTTGATGATTTGATTGCCTTGATTGAAAAGGAAAAAGATCATGGTATTGGCCTGACAACCTTAGGGTTTGGTTTGGGCAACTATAACGATCAACTGATGGAGCAACTGGCGGATAAGGGCAATGGCAACTATGCCTATATTGATACGCTTAATGAAGCGCGAAAAGTGCTGGTGGACGAGTTGAGTTCGACCTTATTCACTATCGCCAAAGACGTGAAAATACAGGTGGAGTTTAATCCGGCCTTAATCTCTGAATATCGTCTGATTGGTTATGAAAATCGCGCCTTAGCAAGGGAAGATTTTAATAACGATAAGGTGGATGCGGGCGAAATTGGCGCGGGTCATACAGTAACTGCCTTGTATGAATTAAGGTACGTTGAAGCAGGGAATCGGATGAATGATAAACTTAGATATGGCGTTGATGCTCAAACGGGGCAAGAGAAATACAGCCGCGAAGAAATCGCTTTTCTTAAACTAAGATACAAGTTGCCGGAGCAAACGCAGAGCCAGTTACTGAGTTATCCCATTAGGTTAGATCAAAGCGTTAAACAGTTAGAGCAAGCGAGTGATGATTTTAGATTTGCTGCCGCGGTTGCAGGGTTAGGACAATTACTGAATGGTAGTCATTATCTGCATCAATTTGATTATGCTCAGTTAAGCCAGTTAGCACGTTCGGCATTAGGGGATGATCCCTTTGGTTATCGCCATGAGTTTGTGCAGTTAATGGAAACCGCAGCAGCCATAGAGCAATCTAATCAGCTGCCAATTAAGAAAACATTCGATGGCTCGGATAAATCTTTTCCTCCACAGGATAAACGCTATGGTGAGCCAATGAGAGATAAGAGCAATCCGCGTAATGAGAGATTACAATAGTAAAAGTGAATACAGGGGGTTAACCCAAATGACGAGGAATTTTCCGTGGCATTAGCAATACCGCAAATACCAACCCATGAGCACTCAGATGAGCAATTGATGTTGTGCTATGCCAAGGGCGATTCAAAAGCATTTGAGCAGCTATACCTGAAGCACAAAGGCGCACTTTATCGCTACTTTGTGCGCCAGTTAGGCGATAAGCAGTTAGCTGAGGATTTATATCAAGAAACCTGGGGCCGGGTGATCCGTGCAGCAGCTAATTACGAGGCCAGTGCTAAGTTTACTACTTGGCTATATCGTATCGCCCATAACTTATTGATTGATCATGTTCGGGCGGTAAAACCCGTCGATTTAATCGCCACCGATGAGGACGAAACTGGACCCGATACTTTTGTGGCGAGTGAGCAAGATAAACCTGACGTGCAATGGCAAGAAGCGCAAAAGAGTTTATTGCTAAAGACCTGTATCGCACTGTTGCCCCAAGTCCAGAAAGAGGCATTTATCCTGAACATTGAAATGGGTTTTACGGCTGCCATTATTAGCGACATTGCGGGCGTAACTTTAGAAGCGACTAAGAGCCGTATTCGCTACGCTTACCAAAGTCTAAAGGATTGCGTCAGCGCGAAATGGCAGGAGGCGGGTCATGAGTAATTTATCTTCAAGTGCTGATGAGCGCGCATTACAACAAGAAGTGTTGGCTTGGTATCGTCAACAGGCCTTAGAAGTTCCACCGCAGCAACTCGACCAAGATATCTTACAGCTGGCGCAAACTCACTTAGCTGAAATGCATCAAAGCAAAATAACCGCTGTTGAGTCTCCAACTTCCGTCTGGCGCCGCCATCCTTGGGCATTATCGAGTGCGGCATCTTTGGTGCTTGTTGTGGGTTTATTGGTCCTTAATCGGCCGCAAACTGAAGATGTTATGGCTCCAAGTCCAATGGTGATGAGCGCTCCTGTACCTCAAGCCATGACAAGGATGGCCGATACGCAAGCGCTGCAATCTTCAAATATGCAAGCAGAAGCTGTGGCTAAGCATGAAATACAGACTCAAATGCAGCAAGCGAAGGCTGCAGCGGGTGCTGAGCGACAACATGATGCAAGCAGCCCTGCTATCGCTGCAAGGTCTATGAATGCTCCGAGCAATGCTGAATCTTCAGGCACCGATAAAGTGCCACTTGGAGAGTCTTTGCATCTGTTAAGCGCTCTTATCGAAGCGAAGGAGACTGAGCAAGCATTAATGCTTGAGCAACAATTGCTTAAGGATTATCCGCAACTCGCCTTTGAGACGGTAGATAAAGCGTTGCTAAGCGAACCACAGCTTGAATTTAAAAAGCTTCAACAGCAGCTGCATCAGCTTGCTAAGTAAGTTTGTTGTGGTTTTAGCAATAAAAGCGTACTGAGCAATCCTAATGTGGTGAGAAAACCACTAAATGCCCCTGAGATTGGGATAGACGTATGAGTGCGTGCGGTCTGTTTACAGTTTGGTATGTGATTTACTTGATCAACGTCATAAAGTGAACAGGATTTAGCCTGTTATATTGGTGTTAGTCCACGACTTGACTAGTATCAATAGTCAGAACTATATCCAGGAGGCATTATGCTTAAGAGACTCATGCATGATCATAAACATATGGCGGTATTGCTAAATGTTTTAAAAAACAAGCAGATGAAACTGTCCGAAGGTGAGTCAATCAATTTCATCGTGGTGCGGGATATCGTTGAATATATGCAAGGATATGCTGAGCGTTGCCATCATCCGGTTGAAGACATTATTTATGCCTACTATCTAGCGCATAAAGCCAATGACAATATCGATAAATTGAGTGCTGAACACGAGTTAGTGATCCAAGCCTCGGCGGCTTTGATGACGACGCTGAATCTGATCCTCAGTGATATTGTGGTTGCCCGTGAGAAACTGATTGTTGATTTTGCTGATTATGTTGCATTACAAGAGCGGCACATGCAAATGGAGGAGCGGGAAATATTCCCGTTATTGGCTAAAACCTTGACTGAACAAGACTGGCAGTTGATTGAGTCTGAGTGTCAGAAATCCTTGATTGATGATCCTTTGTTCTTAGATCGCGAGCAGAAAGAATTTGAGGATTTGCGAGCTTATCTAACAACGGCTGACTAGCAGTGATTCACTCATAGGGCCCACCTTGTGGGCTTGAACCTAGGATTCAATACTACAGAGCGATGTTTTTTTGCGTTAGCTTCTGTTACTCGCGAATCGTTATTCCCTCTTATTTCCCACCAGATCCGATAGTACAAATAAAAAAGCGCCGAATGGCGCTTTTCTTGTTCATGTTTGAGGCTAATGGTTTAGCTCATCTCAACATGTGATTACAACTGGATGGCATCAATGTCGTAGTTAAAGTTATTATCGATTTCTTGGAGTTCTTTGAGCAAACGATGCTTATCTTTTAATGCTTCGATCTCACGCCATTTACGCTTTTTATTGGAGCCTCGCGAACGATCGGGTCTTTCAACGACTTCATCTAGCGCACAACCATAATCTAAACGATCCATGGTAACCTCCTGTTGTTGTATGTTTTGTCAGCGATTAAATAACATATTTTTAAAACAGGGTGCAAGAATTATGTTTCAATTGTGTTAAGTTGAAATGAACTTTGAGTGATATGTCGTTGATCTTCAGTGTGGCTTGAGAGCGGCGAGGAATTGAAAAGTTGAATAGAAATAATAGGATAAAATAAAAAAGCCAGCGATTGCTGGCTTTTTGTTCGATTAGATTTTGCCTTGTCGATAAAGGTTAATCAATGCGTTACTTGAGGCATCTAAGGCATCACAATTTTGCGTCGCACCGATGCGTGCTAACACATCGTTACCCAGATCCTTACCAAGCTCTACACCCCATTGGTCAAAGGAGTTGATGTCCCAAATTGCACCTTGAACAAAGGTTCTGTGCTCATACAGGGCAATTAAAGCACCTAAGGTGCTCGGCGTGAGCTTATCCATGAGTAAGGTGTTGCTCGGCTTGTTACCTGGCATCACTTTATGTTTTGCGATCAGCTGCTTTTCAGTCGCAGATAATGCACTATTAGCGAGTTCGGCTAAGGCTTCATCAAAAGTGCGACCTTGCATTAGGGCTTGAGTCTGGCCAAAGCAGTTTGATGCTAGCTGATCATGGTGCTCTCCGATAGGATTATGACTTTGCAGTGGCATAATAAAATCGGCAGGGATCAGGGCTGTACCTTGGTGCAACAGCTGGTGATAGGCATGTTGGCCATTAGTGCCTTCGCCACCCCAAATTACTGGACCAGTACTGTAGTCAACATCTGTCCCGTTTAAGGTGACAGACTTACCATTACTTTCCATGTCGAGCTGTTGGAAGTAAGCCGGTAGACCACGTAGATAATGATCATATGTCAGTACAACATGGGACTGAGCATTGAAGAAATTACCGTACCATAGGGATAATAAGCCCATGATCACTGGCATGTTTTCTGTCAGTGGTGCATTGGCGAAGTGCTCATCCATTTGGTGGGCACCTGAGAGCAAGGCTCTGAAATTATCCATGCCAATCAAGAGTGCTATCGGTAAACCAATCGCTGACCAGAGTGAGTAACGACCGCCAACCCAATCCCACATAGGGAAAATGTTGTCTGCATCGATACCAAAATCCGTCGCTTTAGCAACGTTTGACGTCACTGCGACAAAGTGTTTTGCTACATCCGACTGCAAACCGCCTTTTGCTAAGAACCATTCTCTAGCAGTGAGTGTATTGGTTAAGGTTTCCTGTGTGCCAAAAGACTTGGACGACATGATGAACAAGGTCGTTTCAGGATCCAGTAACTTCAGCTTCTCACTGATTGAAGTACCGTCGACGTTTGCCACAAAGTGACATTTTAACTCCGGGTTCCAATACGGGCGCAGCGCCTGAGAGACAATTTTTGGACCAAGGAAAGATCCACCGATACCGATACTGACAATATCGGTTATCGCTTTACCTGTGTAACCTTTCCATTGACCTGATGTCACTGAACTCACAAACCCTTGCATTTTATTCAGGGTTTGTTGGACTTCAGGAACTATGTCTTGACCCTCGGCAATAATCGATTGTTCCGCAGTGCTACGTAGCGCAGTGTGCAAAACGGCGCGCTTCTCTGTGGTGTTAATGATCTCACCCGCAAACATTGCTTTGATTTTTGCTTCAAGTTGACTATTGCTTGCCAACGCAAATAACAGATCAAGCGTTTCCGTCGTTGCTCTGTTTTTAGAGTAATCCAGTAATAAACCACAGGCAGTTAGCGACATTTTATTGAAACGTGCCGCGTCAGTGGCAAATAATTCCCTCATATGCGGTACATTTTTACTGTGTGCTGATAAAGCTTGCCATGTTGAGCTTTGGGTCAAGTGTGTCATCTCGCCGTCTCCAGAGTGCTTAGTTTGCTAGCTTAGCCGTGAGCATCACTTCGAGTTTGCCCTGGTCGATAGCAAAGTTTCGAATGCCTTCTGCAAGCTTATCAACTGCCATAGGATCTTGGTTAAAGTCCCAACGGAATTGCGCTTCTGTTAATGGAGCTTCGGCTGCGACAGTGCTGGTTGCCGGAACCAGTTTAGGAGTAATGTCGACTTGCGAATTAGCCAGTTCTTCTAATAGAGAAGGGCCAATCGTGAGACGATCGCAGCCTGCTAGTTCGATGATTTCACCTATATTACGGAAACTTGCGCCCATAACGACAGTATTGAAACCATGCTGTTTGTAATAATTATAGATTTCGGTAACAGAAATGACTCCTGGGTCATTTACGGCATCGTAGTCTTTACCTGTATCTTTTTTGTACCAATCAAGGATACGGCCTACAAAAGGCGAAATTAGATAAGCACCAGCCTCGGCGCAAGCGCGTGCTTGGGCAAAGCTAAATAGCAGAGTTAAGTTGCAGTTGATGCCTTCTTTCTCTAGTTCTTTAGCGGCACAAATGCCTTCCCATGTTGAAGCAAGTTTGATCAGAATACGTGATTTATCAACGCCCGCTTCTTTGTAAAGGCGAACCAGCTTATGGGCTTTCGCAATTGATTGTTCTTTATCGAATGATAAACGGGCATCAACTTCAGTTGATATACGCCCAGGAACGAGTTTCAGTATTTCTACACCGATATTAACGGCGAGCTTGTCGCTGGCATCATCAAGTTGCTGCGCGAGATCGGCACTTTGTGATTTTGCCCAATCGATAGCGTTATCTATGAGGGATTCGTATTCAGGAATTTGAGCCGCTTTCAAGATGAGTGATGGATTGGTTGTCGCATCTTCAGGTTGGTAGCGTTTAATCGCTTCGATGTCGCCAGTGTCAGCGACGATAGTGGTATATAACTTGAGTTGCTCTAATGTATTGGCCATGAAAAACATCCTTCTCAGGTAGCAGTCTTAACTCGGAATTCACTGATGACTATTAGAAGCGATTTTGCCAACTTTTCCAACCTTGAATGTAAAAAAATTACAAAAATGACAATTTTATGTCTATTTAGGTTTGGCATGAGATACAGGCTCTCATCTTGGCTGTGGTAGAGGGCATCGCTTTTCCTAGTGTATACCCCATAAAAACAAAAAGTCGCTGCAAGCAGCGACTTTTTTACGTCAATAAGTAATATTACTTAAGAACAGGTTGTTTAGTCGTAGTCGTTACAATGGCTTCGATACGACGGTTAGCTGCGTAAGCTTCTTTCGAGTCACCAGCAACTAATGGCTGAGTAACACCGTAACCGTTAGAAGTTACGCGGTTTTTGCTGATACCGTATTTCTCAACAAGAATTTGAGCAACTGCGTCAGCACGTTTGTCAGACAGCACCATGTTGTAATCTGGTTTACCTACGTTTGAGGCGTGGCCAGCGATTTCAACTGTGAACTCTGGGTTTTTGTTCAGGTAGTTAGCGAGTCTTTCGATATCTTTGTAGAAAACCTTTTTAACTACAGCAGAATCGTTAGCAAACTGGATTGAACCCACGTCTTCTTTATTTTTTACGTTTTCGTAAATTGTACAGCCAACAGAATCAACTTTATGCGTTACTGGTGTAGCTGGACATTGATCTTTATCGTCATAAACACCATCGTTGTCTGAGTCAACAGGTGCTGCTGCGATAACCGCAGCTGCAACAGGTGCTGCAGCTGCTGGAGAACCGAAACGGTAGCTCAGTTCAAGACCCCAGTAGTTGCTATCAGCTTCAACGATGTTGTAATCGTCATTTAGGTTTTCATAACGACGATATTTAGCTTGTAACTTCAGGTTATCAGTGAAGTTGTAACCAACACCTGCACCTAAGTATGGAGCAAAGTCGTTTGTACTGTATTTGCTTGAAACACTACCATTATGCTGGTTGTTTTCAAGTGAATAGTACATTGCACCCGCTTCGGCTGATAAGCTCCAGCGATTGGCTAGTGGCCAGATACCTACTAAGCCTAGCGTCGAACCTTTAACGCCAGCATCATTACTGGTGGCCCCATTAGTCCAATCTGCATTACCTAAATCACGGAAGCCGATTTCAGCGCCGAAGTAATCATTGAACATATAGCCTGCGAATACATCCCATGCATATGGGTCATCTTGACCATTCTGGGTCGCGATATGTTCATAGTTGTTAACGCCTAAACCTGCGCCAACATACCAAGGAGTCAGTTCTTGAGCCGCAGATACAGTGAAAGGTAATAGCGATGCAAGCAGTACAAATTTTAATTTATGATTCATCATGTTCTCCAATTCCATTATTTATGATTCTCCACCAATATGTCTTGCCGTATATGTGCAAAACATTGCTAGCACTTAATGTGGGGATCCTTTGGTATTGTAGCCAGCGGTTAATTATCACTTGGTTTGTTAAGTTTTACCAGTGTTAAGAGTTTTCTTTTTATGGTCGCTCGTGCTGTAAGTTGTTTTTTAAACATAAAAAAGGCACTCCGAGGAATGCCTTTAAAATGAATTGTTTTGTTATTTTTTAGTAAACTTTAACGTGTCCATACCCAATTCTCAATTTCTACTGGGTCGACACCATTGGCTTTAATATAGTTGCGGTGATCAACTAATCTTTGCAACATGTCAGTGGTGATGGAGACGTGCATAGTTTCATCAATGACGCCCTGTTGGAACAGTTTATAAGCCATATCAATTACTAGGTGATAACGTGATGTACCGTTACGAACGCCCATATCGAATGGAGTGGTTGTTGAACCTTCTTCTTCATAGCCTTTGATTCTGAAGCGACGGCTGCCTTTGTAATCAAATATTAACTTTTTGATCG
Organism: Shewanella hafniensis; assembly: GCF_019655335.1. GTDB lineage: Bacteria > Pseudomonadota > Gammaproteobacteria > Enterobacterales > Shewanellaceae > Shewanella > Shewanella hafniensis. The sequence continues at coordinate 6,779 of NZ_BPFD01000049.1, read as the reverse complement.
TATTTGGATAACCGTGATAGTTGAACACCACGCCTTTATCTTGGGTAAATATTTCGTCCATTAACCAAGGTTTTTCTTTAAATTTGCGACTTCCTAGGCCATCACTGCTTAATTCTGTGACGCTAACGAAGCGAATTTTGACTCTTGGAAGCAGTTCTCTGATCAATACTAATGAAGCCATACATTCTTGAGTGACGTAATCACCACAACCTGCCAACACAATATCTGGATTCTCATCAGAGGCAAAATCCCAAACCATCACGCCATCTTTTGCTTGTTTACGCGCTTCTTCCAAGCTTAACCATTGTGGTAACTCTTTCTTACCCGCAACGAGAATATTGAGTTTGTCGCGGTCAGCATAAGCGCGTTCGGTATAAACTAAGGTGCTGTTGGCATCTGCTGGTAAATAAGCAGAGATAATTTTAGGATGCTTCTCTAGCATAGCGCCCAGGAAAGACGGGTTTTGATGCGAGTAGCCATTATGGTCTTGGCGTTCTAGCAACGAAGATAAAACGACGTTACATGCAGGCAGTGGCTTACGGAAGTGTACGCCTTGGCTCGCGTAGACGTATTTACAGTATTGGTCTGCCATCGATGAGATCACTTGTGAGAATGACTCATAGGTTGGGAACATACCGTGGCGGCCTGTGACTGTGTAACCGTGTAACATACCAAACAGCAAGTTTTCAGAAAGCAGTTCAATGACTCGCCCTTCACGGGACATGTCTTCATCCCAGCTTTCAATTGGCCATTGCCATGCGCGATCGGTTTCTTCAAATACAGCTTGTAACTGATTTGAATAGGTTTCATCAGGGCTAAAAATACGTAGATTACGTTGATCACGGTTCAACTTGAATGCATCACGCATCCATTCGCCCATTTTCAGCATTGAATAACCACGGTGACCACGTGGTACTTCTGGGCCATAGCTAAGTTTTTCGAGATCGGGATTCGCTAACGCTCTAACGACTTCCCCGCCGTAACTCAAATGTTGACGACCACAGGCAAGTTGCTTAGGTGGAATTAATGAGCAAATGTCTGCATCAAAAATAAGCTCACCTTTATCATTCATTTGGTAAAGTTCTTGGAAGTTGTAACTGGCAAGCCAATTGTTTAGTGCATCCAGATGGCCTTTATCTGTAGCACATTTATTGACGATCACTTGGTGTGATTCGCAGTTACCTTCGAGTTTCTTACCTTTATACTCACTGACACCGGTCCAACCTTTGGCGGTACGCATTAAAATCACTGGCCATTTAGGCTTAACCACATCTTCGCCACTGCGGGCACGACGTTGGATATCATTGATCATGGCGTAAGCGGTATCCATGGCATTTGTCATTTGCACATAGATATCTTCTTCTAATTCGTTATCAACGATAATAGGGAAGTAGCCAAGACCACGGAATTCAAGCTCCAGTTCTTCATGACTCATGCGTCCCATGCGGGTTGGGCCTGAAATTTTATAGCCATTGATATGCACAATCGGTAATACTGCACCGCTAGTCGCAGGAGATACTAAGCGATTTGCATACCAAGATGCGGCTAATGGCCCAGTTTCTGCTTCACCGTCACCAATTAAGACGGTGGCGATCAGATCTGGATTATCGAGAACAGCGCCCCAGCCTACTGAAAGTGAGTAGCCGAGTTCGCCACCTTCAAGAATTTGTCCTGGAGCTTCTGGGTTTGCATGTGAAGGATAGCCGTAAGCTGCGGAAAACTTCTTACAAATATCTTCGATACCCGTTTCATTGTAGGGGATTGTTTCAGGATAGAAATGGCTTAACGAACCCTCTATGAATAAGTTAGCTTGTACTGCAGGGAAACCATGACCTGGACCAACTAAATAGATGAATGAGCGATTGTGTTTAACAATCAATCTATTAATGTTGGCGTAAACAAAGTTAATGCCGGGGCAGGTACCCCAGTGGCCAAGTAAACGTGGTTTGATATCAGTATGGGCAAGTGGACGTTTATGTAAGACGTTTTGTTTGAGATAAATCTGCGAGGTCGCAAGAAAGTTAGTCGCTCTGACATATTTTTTCAGTGCATTGATTTCATGTATTTGTGTCATATAAAGCCTCACTAAAACAAACAAGAGATGATTGAAGTTTCTATGTGACTACTATATTTGTAATTTTATTACAAAAATGTGCCCTGCATCCAAATTTTAAAAGTTGTTTTTACTGTTAAAAATAATGTGCTAACTGTGCACTTTTGTTAATTCAGCTTTAACAGTGACTTAGCTTATGTTGTGAGACGTGATGTTGATGGTGTTTAACTGCGCAAACGCGAGCTTGATCACATGAGCAATTTCGAATACTGTGCTATTTTGCTGCGTTGAATTCGGTAGCCGTGATGTTGTAAATTCACGGAAGGATAATTTGAAAAAATAAATCTACCGAAATTCTTACCTTTAACTTGGAAGGATTCATTCACCACAGATGTTGTACCTCTAATTGCCATTCAATTTGAGGAGCATTTGCTACGGGAAGAAGTAAAATAATATGTTAGAAACCATAGTTAATTTTTTGAATGCGCTACTTTGGGGTAAGTTGTTAGTATATGGGCTAGTAGGAGCTGGTCTTTATTTTACCATTAGACTTGCCTTTATCCAGTTAACCCACTTTAAACATTCCATCAAAGTCATGACCATGAGTCGCCAAGGTTGCGATAGCGGTCTTTCATCATTTCAAGTCTTTTGTACCAGTATGGCGGCCCGTGTCGGTGCCGGTAATATGGCCGGTGTTGCAGTCGCTATTGGTGCTGCAGGTCCTGGTGCGGTATTTTGGATGTGGCTTATCGCTATTTTAGGTATGGCTACTGCTATGGTTGAATCAACCTTAGCGCAGGTTTACAAAGTACGTGATCATAACGGTCAGTTCCGCGGTGGTCCTTCTTACTACATGGAAAAAGGCTTGGGTCAGCGCTGGATGGGCATTTTATTTGCTGTATTCCTGATCATTGCTTTTGGTCTGGTATTTAACGCGGTGCAAGCAAATACGATTACTGGAGCCATGGAGCGAGTTTTTGGGTTTAATCCAACTTATGTCGGGATTGGACTCGTGATTGCCAGTGGATTTGTTATTGTCGGTGGTCTGCGTAAAGTTGCCCGAGTCTCTGAGTTTATTGTTCCTATCATGGCATTAGCCTATATTCTCGTTGCCTTTATCATCGTTATTTTCAACCTTGATCAACTACCTGCGATTATTAGCTTAATTGTGAAAAGTGCTTTTGGTTGGCAAGAGGCTGCTGCCGGTGGTGTCGCTTATACTGTCGCGCAAGCTATGCAAGCGGGTATTGCACGCGGACTCTTTTCGAACGAAGCGGGTATGGGGAGCGCGGCGAATGTCGCGGCCAGTGCGTCGCCTAATCCGAACCATCCAGCATCCCAAGGTTTTGTACAAATGATGGGTGTGTTTGCTGACACTATTGTTATTTGTACTGCAACGGCTGCAATAATCCTACTATCAGGAGATATTGGCTCGAGTGACGATGGCATACGATTAACCATTAATGCTATGTCTACTCATGTTGGTGACTGGGGTGGGGCGTTTATTGCGGTAGCGATTTTCTTATTCTGCTTTACATCAATCATAGCCAATTACTCTTACGCTGAAACAAACGTTATGTTTTTAATGGGCAACAGTACCAAATTACTGCCTTTGTTCCGTTTGTGTGTATTGGGTATGGTGATGTTTGGTGCCGTGGCGAAGATAAGTCTGGTGTGGAACTTAGCCGACGTTTCTATGGGATTAATGGCGACAGTGAACATTATCGCCCTCCTACTGTTATCAGGTTTGGCTATTCGCGTAATCAACGATTATCGCGAGCAGGTCAAAGCGGGTAAGTCTCCTGAGTTTGATCGCAGTAAGTTTCCTGAATTAATGGATCAACTCGATGATGATATTTGGCAAGATGCCAGTCTTACATCGGTTAAAAAGCCTTAGGTAACCCAGATAGTCGACGACAGAGATTTCTGATTGTCGCAATCGAAAAGACCACGCCGTTAAAGCGTGGTTTTTTTATGTTCGTTCAGTATCATAGGCATGTCTTTTTGTTTCTGTTGGGAGTTTTTGATGTTGATATTGGTTTCGCCGGCGAAGACCTTAGATTTTGAACAGCCGCCACTGACACAGGTGTATTCACAGCCTGATTTCTTAACTCATAGTCAGGAATTGATCCAAGTTTGTCGGCAATTGACCCCTTCAGATATTGCGACTTTAATGAAGGTGAGCGATAAAATTGCGGGTTTAAATGCGGCGCGTTTCGGAGAGTGGCAGCCAGATTTTAATTTAGATAATGCCAAACAGGCTATATTTGCCTTTAGAGGCGATGTGTATACAGGTTTCGATGCTGATAGCTTATCAGAAGCTGAAATCGCTCAGACTCAGTCGCAGCTGCGTATTCTATCGGGTCTTTATGGGCTACTCAGACCGCTGGATTTAATCATGCCTTACCGCTTAGAGATGGGAACGGCACTTTCGAATCCAAAAGGTAAAAATCTATATGAATTTTGGGGTGATACCTTAACGCAAGCGGTAAATGAAGCGCTTGCGGAAAGTGGTAGCGATATAATTGTCAATCTTGCTTCTAATGAGTATTTCAAAGCGATAAAGCCTAAAAAACTGCAAGGGCAATTAATTTCACCCGTGTTTAAAGATGGTAAAAATGGTCAATATAAAGTGATCAGTTTTTTTGCTAAGCGTGCAAGGGGCATGATGGCGAGATATATCATCACCAATAAAGTGAATACCCTAGCTGAGTTAAAGGCATTTAATCTCGCGGGTTATTATTATAGTGAAGAGCAAAGTTCACCGACACATCCAACATTTTTACGTGCAGAGCAATAGCGCAATATCGAGAAGATGTTAATTGATAGAGAGAACAGCTTATGTTGTTCTCTCTATTATTTTTATCAACTCTCTATTTTTCAGCTATCTATTTTTCAGCCTGAATGGCTAAAGGCGTTAATGTCGCGGTTGAATTTGCCATGATATAAGCAAATTGTGCGTATGCGGCGACGTTTTGAGCCAATGCGGCGGGGTCAATCTTATCTAAGGTATCATTCGGTGTGTGATGGTAATCGAAGTAATCGTGACCATCTTGTCTTAATGATGCAACAGGTACGCCTAGGGCTGGCAGCATAGACACATCAGGCCCGCCAGAAGCTTGGTTGTTGCCAAGTGCAACACCATTGAATGACATAGGGCTAAGTGCATGCTGTACCTCAGTCCATGCGCTCTCATTGACCTTAGTATCGATTTGATAGATTCGGCCCGCACCAAAATCAGACTCTGCAGCAATGTAGTGCAATGGTAATTCGGCCTTATGCGCTTCGGCATAGGCTTTACCGCCCACGAGCCCAATTTCTTCAGCGGCATATAGCACCACTCTGACAGTGCGAGCGGGTTTTACCGGAAGATCTTGAATATGCTTAGCTGCAGCTGTCACAATCGCGACACCCGCCCCATCATCAATTGCACCCGTACCTTCATCCCAAGAATCTAAATGAGCGCCAATCAATACTATTTCATTGGGCTTGCTACTGCCTGTCACTTCGGCAATGACATTGTAAGACGTATTAAAGCCTGCATTCTTTGGTGACATCTGCAATTCAAGTAGAGCATCAGGATTGCGTTTTAGTAATGCATCGACCAAATCTGCATCGGGGTTTGACATGGCAGCAGCGGGGATCTTTGGCACGTCATCTTGGTAGCGCATAACGCCTGTATGGGCCATGCGGTCATGATCTGTGCCAATAGAGCGGATCACGATCGCAACTGCGCCTTTTTGCGCTGCTGCGACGGCACCTTTTGAGCGGCCGCCAACGCTTTTGCCATAACCTTCACCAGTAATGTGGCGTTCAGTTTTTTGGTCAATAAACGCAATCTTACCTTGCACGTCTTCAGGCTTGGCTTGTTGTAGTGCCTCTAGGCTATCAAAACGTGCGATTTTAGCCTGTAAACCACCTGCTGGTGTCGCAACGCTGCCACCAAGCGCAGTAATGACCAGCGGCTGCTCGACTGGGAAGGTTATTTTGGCTTTGGCTTCACCGCGCTCCCAAATGGGCACTTGTACTGGTTCTTTATAAACGCGGTCAAATCCAAGGCTTGTCAGTTTCTCCATCGCCCAGTTAACGGCGATGATATCTTTTGGGCTACCAGCAAGTCTTGGGCCCACTTCAACCGTGAGCGATTCGACTATGTCATAGCCTAATTGTGAAGCTAATGCCGTCTGTTGTAATTTTATGGCTTCACTTGTCGTGGCGGTTTCTACTTGAGTTTGGCACGCACTTAAACTCCCAATTAAAAGACTAGAGAGAAGTGCAGTTTGATAGGGCTTCATTAGATTTCCTTTATTTTTATTAAGCATGTCCCATTTTTAAAAACAATCTAGCAAAAAGTGTGCTTTATGTCCCGACTATATCCGTAAGGCAACGCTATATTAGCGCAGGGGTTAGTTTTAGGAGATAAAGTGCGTAATGAATATTGAATTAATGCAGGAGCGAGCCGATCATGCGGTAGTGCTATTAAAGGCACTCGCAAACGAACGCCGTTTATTTATTCTTTGTTATTTATTGAATGAAGGAGAAATGTGCGTTGGCGAAATGAATAAAAAATTAGGCTTAAGTCAATCGGCACTATCACAACACCTTGCTTGGTTACGCAAAGATAATTTAGTAACCACACGCAAAGAAGCGCAAACGGTATTTTATTCGCTCAAAAGTGATGAAGTACGGGAGATGATCCACTTACTGAATAACATTTATTGTCATT
>NZ_BPFD01000048.1 GCF_019655335.1 Shewanella hafniensis | reverse complement strand
CCTCTAAAGTTTAATTTCCAATTTGGCATAGATACTGCAGTCACTCCGTCATAAGCAATTTTTTGACGGAGTGACTATGTCAGCCAACCCACTAGCGCAAATTGAGTCATTCAAGCACACTAGCAAACAATGGAACCAACTGCGTGAGGCCGCGAATATGTCCAATCGAATGGAGCATATTTTACAGGCTATGCCATCCGGCGTGGTGATTATCAATGGCGACGGTATAGTCACGGATGCCAATCCGGTTGCAGTTGAATTACTAGAGCGCTCCTTGTGTGGCGTTCGCTGGATTGATGTAATCCACAGTGCCTTTGCGCCACAGGACGATGATGGTCACGAAGTGTCACTGCGTAATGGCCGCCGCGTTAAATTAGCCATTACGCCACTCACGCCAGAGCCTGGTCAATTAATTGTGTTAACTGATTTAACTGAAACTCGATTATTACAGAAAAATATCTCCCATCTACAACGCTTATCGGCCCTGGGTAAAATGGTCGCAACTTTGGCGCATCAAGTGCGCACGCCTTTATCCGCCGCTTTGCTATATGCCTCTAATCTTGCGAGTCCTAAGTTATCCGATGCCGCTAAAGCGAAATTCCAGCAAAAACTTGTTGATAGACTCAATGAACTCGAGCGGCAGGTTAACGACATGCTATTGATGGCGAAAGGCCGACAGGATGAACTCGGAGATTTGATTACGCTTGCTGAGGTTATCGACAATGTTTTGGCAAATTGTGAGCCAATAGCGGCAAAGCAATGCTGTGACTTGTCATTTGATGATACATCAAGCAGTTTAATGTTAGCTAATTCCAATGCGTTAAGCTCGGCGATTAATAATTTAGTCATGAACAGTATTGAAGCTGGCGCCACTGAGATTCGTATTCAGGCGAAAGAAGAGGGCGATCAGTTACTACTGAATGTCATCGACAATGGCAAAGGCCTAGATGCCAATATGCAGCAGAAGGTGCTTGAACCTTTCTTTACGACAAAATCGCAGGGAACTGGGCTCGGGTTAGCGGTTGTGCAATCTGTGGTGCGCAATCATGGAGGACAACTGCAATTAAGTTGCTTACCGAATAAAGGTTGTACTGTGTCTTTAGTCTTCCCTCGGGCTAAATCTGCGGTGATATTACCTTTGGAGATTACTCATGTCTGAAGCAAAGTTATTGCTCGTTGAAGATGATGCTTCATTGCGTGAAGCCTTGTTGGATACTTTAATGTTGGCTCAGTATGAGTGTGTTGATGTTGCCTCGGGTGAAGACGCTATTCTAGCCTTGAAACAACATCAATTTGATTTAGTCATTAGCGATGTGCAAATGCAAGGTATTGGTGGTTTAGGATTATTAAATTTCCTACAGCAACATCATCCTAAGTTGCCAGTGTTGCTGATGACAGCTTATGCCACGATTGGTAGTGCGGTGGATGCCATTAAATTGGGCGCTGTCGATTACTTAGCCAAACCTTTTGCGCCAGAAGTCTTGCTCAATCAAGTTTCCCGCTATTTGCCGTTAAAACAAAATGTGGATCAGCCAGTTGTTGCCGATGAGAAGAGTTTAGCTTTATTAGCACTTGCTCAGCGGGTTGCGGCTTCTGATGCATCGGTTATGATCTTAGGTCCAAGCGGCTCGGGTAAAGAAGTCTTAGCCCGTTATATTCATCAACACAGTGGCCGTGCGGATCAAGCTTTTGTGGCCATTAACTGTGCAGCCATTCCTGAGAATATGCTCGAAGCCACCCTTTTTGGTTATGAAAAAGGCGCATTTACTGGCGCCTATCAAGCGTGTCCGGGGAAATTTGAGCAGGCTCAAGGTGGCACTTTGCTGCTAGATGAAATCTCTGAGATGGATTTAGGCTTACAAGCTAAGTTATTGCGGGTATTACAAGAGCGTGAAGTTGAGCGTTTAGGCGGCCGTAAAACCATTAAGCTGGATGTACGCGTGCTTGCCACATCCAATCGTGACTTAAAAGCCGTGGTGGCGGCAGGTGGCTTTAGGGAAGATCTCTACTATCGAATCAACGTGTTCCCCTTAGCTTGGCCCGCATTAAGTCAACGTCCAGCGGATATTCTGCCCCTTGCGCGCCATTTACTGGTTAAGCATGCCAAGGCATTGAATGTCGCCGATGTGCCTGAATTGGATGAAAATGCACGTCGACGTTTATTGAGTCATCGCTGGCCGGGGAACGTACGTGAACTCGATAATGTTATCCAGCGGGCTTTGATATTAAGAGCCGGTCAAGTGATCACCGCTAATGACATTATTATCGATGCGCAGGATGTGATTTTAGGCGCTGAAGACCTAGATCAATTTGCTGCCGAGCCAGACGGTTTAGGGGAAGAGCTTAAAGCGCAGGAGCATGTGATTATTTTAGAAACCCTTAATCAATGCCAAGGAAGCCGCAAACTGGTCGCTGAAAAACTGGGGATAAGCGCCCGAACCTTAAGATACAAGATGGCAAGAATGCGTGATATGGGCATTCAACTGCCAAATTAGTCTTTAAATTCAAGTTATAATCTTGCAGCCTCCACATGAGTGTGAGGTTGCATTTATTAAAATATACCACCGAAAAAGTGACCTATTTTATTCAGAATCCTTAGTTTTAACTTCTTCTTATCCCGTCAATTTATTATCAATCACGACCACTTGAAAACTTGGCCGTTATTTTGCATTGTCCCATTATCGGTATTTTGATCGTCAAGAACTCGACGACTGGGAGCTCAGCATGCAAATAGGCGCAAATTCATTCCTGCAGGAAATGCAGAAACTCCAAGGCGAGATTACGCCGTCTTTTGGCGTTCAGCCAAATATCATGCAGCAAGTGAATAACACCAGTGGTGCAGACTTCGGTCAGTTACTCTCGCAAGCCGTCGGCAATGTCAGCGGCTTACAGTCGACATCATCAAACCTCGCGACGCGCTTAGAAATGGGAGATACTACCGTCACTTTGTCGGATACTGTTATCGCCCGTGAGAAAGCCAGTGTCGCCTTCGAGGCAACGGTACAAGTACGAAATAAACTTGTCGAAGCCTATAAAGAAATAATGAGTATGCCTGTCTAGGCCAGTGAATAACCCAATTAGCAGGTACGAATCGTGAGCACAGAAATGATTGTCGGATCCAATTCCGGCTTAGCTGACCAAGGTGTCCAGCAAGAACATAAGTCAGGAATGATGGGAAACCTTGGCGGTGTCGATATGATGCGTCAAGTAACTATGATTTTAGCCTTGGCGATTTGTTTGGCCTTGGCCGTATTTGTTATGCTTTGGGCACAGGAGCCTGAGTATCGTCCATTGGGTAAAATGGAAACTCAGGAAATGGTTCAAGTATTAGATGTGCTTGATAAAAATAAAGTTAAGTATCAAATCGACGTGGACGTGATTAAAGTCCCCGAAGATAAATATCAAGAAGTGAAAATGATGCTGAGCCGCGCAGGCGTCGACAGCCCTGCTGCTAGTCAAGACTTCTTGAATCAAGACAGCGGCTTTGGTGTCAGCCAACGTATGGAGCAAGCCCGTCTTAAGCATAGCCAAGAAGAAAACCTCGCTCGTGCAATTGAGCAACTACAAAGTGTTAGCCGCGCCAAAGTGATCCTCGCGTTACCTAAAGAAAACGTCTTTGCCCGCAATGCTTCAAAACCAAGTGCGACTGTGGTTATCAATACCCGTCGTGGCGGTTTAGGCCAAGGTGAAGTCGACGCTATCGTTGATATCGTTGCTTCTGCAGTACAAGGTTTAGAACCATCACGGGTGACTGTGACTGACTCGAACGGCCGTTTATTAAACTCAGGTAGCCAAGATGGCGCGTCTGCGACAGCCCGTCGCGAGCTTGAACTAGTACAGCAAAAAGAAGCAGAGTATCGTACTAAGATTGAATCGATTTTGGTACCTATCTTAGGTCCTGATAATTTCACCTCTCAAGTCGATGTCAGCATGGACTTTACTGCGGTCGAGCAAACCTCTAAGCGTTACAACCCTGATTTACCGTCTTTACGCAGCGAAATGACCGTTGAAAATAATACCACTGGCGGCTCTTCGGGTGGGATCCCTGGCGCACTATCGAATCAACCGCCAATGGAATCGAACATTCCGCAAGATGCGACTAAAGCGACTGAGTCTGTCACCGCAGGTAATTCGCACCGTGAAGCGACCCGTAATTTTGAGTTAGATACTACGATTAGCCACACCCGTCAGCAAGTTGGCGCCGTTCGCCGCATTAGTGTGTCGGTTGCGGTGGACTTTAAACCCGGTGCTGCCGGAGAAAATGGTCAAGTGGCGCGTGTTGCCCGTACCGAACAAGAGCTGACCAATATCCGTCGTTTACTCGAAGGGGCGGTAGGTTTTAGCTCGCAACGGGGTGATGTGTTAGAAGTGGTAACGGTTCCCTTTATGGATCAATTGGTTGAAGACTTGCCAGCACTAGAACTGTGGGAACAACCTTGGTTCTGGCGCGCAATTAAGCTCGGTATTGGTGCGCTAGTGATTCTGGTACTGATTTTAGCTGTGGTACGGCCTATGCTGAAACGCTTAATCTATCCTGACAGTGTGAATATGCCTGAGGATGGCAGATTAGGTAACGAACTGGCCGAAATTGAGGACCAGTACGCGGCAGATACGCTAGGGATGCTCAATACCCAAGAGGCGGAATACAGTTATGCCGATGATGGTTCAATTCATATCCCTAATTTGCACAAAGATGATGATATGATTAAAGCTATCCGTGCGCTCGTGGCTAATGAGCCTGAGCTCTCTACTCAAGTCGTGAAAAACTGGTTACAAGACAATGGCTGAGAATAAAACGAAAGAAGTGGCTCCAGCGGCCGCACCTGCCTTTAACATTAAGGATATTAGCGGTGTTGAAAAGACCGCGATCTTACTCCTCAGTTTGAGTGAGGCCGATGCTGCATCCATTTTAAAACACTTAGAGCCGAAGCAAGTGCAAAAAGTGGGTATGGCGATGGCGGCAATGGATGAGTTCGGTCAAGAAAAAGTCATCGGGGTACATAAGCTGTTTCTCGATGACATTCAAAAGTATTCTTCTATTGGTTTCAACAGCGAAGAGTTCGTTCGTAAAGCCTTAACCGCCGCGCTGGGTGAAGATAAAGCGGGTAATTTGATTGAACAGATTATCATGGGCAGCGGTGCTAAAGGTTTGGATTCGTTGAAATGGATGGATGCACGCCAAGTAGCGACCATTATTCAAAACGAACATCCTCAGATCCAAACGATCGTGTTGTCCTATTTAGAACCCGATCAGGCGGCGGAAATTTTTGGTCAATTCCCTGAAAATACTCGCTTAGACTTGATGATGCGGATTGCGAATCTTGAAGAGGTACAGCCCGCTGCACTGCAAGAGCTGAACGACATCATGGAGAAACAGTTTGTCGGTCAAGGTGGCGCACAGGCCGCGAAAATGGGCGGCCTAAAAGCGGCTGCCAACATCATGAACTATTTAGATACGGGTATCGAAAGTCAGTTGATGGAAACCATGCGCGAGTCTGACGAAGAAATGGCGCAGCAAATCCAAGACTTGATGTTCGTGTTTGAAAACTTAATTGATGTTGATGACCGTGGTATTCAAGCACTGCTCCGTGAAGTACAGCAAGATGTACTGATGAAGGCGCTCAAAGGCACTGATGATCAGCTGAAAGAAAAAATCTTGGGCAACATGTCAAAACGTGCCGCTGAATTGCTGCGTGACGATCTTGAGGCCATGGGCCCAATCCGTATCAGTGAAGTGGAAGTCGCCCAAAAAGAAATCCTGTCTATTGCCCGTCGCTTAAGCGACAGTGGCGAAATCATGTTAGGCGGCGGTGGTGGCGATGAGTTCCTCTAATCCGAGCGACAATAAACCGTCAAATAAGGTCTTGAGCGACGGTGATATTGAGTTTAGTCACTGGGCACTGCCAGATGTGACTGAAGCCGATGACGATTCTATCTCGAATTTGTTCGGCCATTCTAATCATCAAGCCGCTAAGCCTACGACAGTTGAGAGTGTTTCTCCGCCGACGATGGCCGAGATTGAGGACATTCGCGCCCAAGCTGAAGAAGAAGGGTTTGCCGAAGGTAAACAACAAGGTTACGAGCAAGGGCTAGAAAAAGGTCGCTTAGAAGGCTTAGAGCAAGGCCATACTGAGGGGCTCGCCCAAGGGCATGAGCAAGGATTAGAAACCGGTTTAGCTCAAGCCAAAGTTTTACTTTCGCGGTTTGAAGCCTTATTAACTCAATTTGAAAAGCCATTGCAATTACTCGATGGTGATATTGAGCTCTCCCTACTGAACTTGAGTATGACATTAGCTAAATCTGTCATAGGTCACGAATTAAAAACCCATCCAGAACAAGTGCTTTCGGCATTGCGCTTAGGCATAGAGTCGCTACCCATCAAGGAGCAAGCGGTTACTATTCGGCTGCACCCCGATGATGTGATCCTTGTCGAACAACTTTATTCCACCGCCCAACTGACCCGCAGTAAATGGGAACTTGAAGTCGATCCGACGTTAAGTGCAGGCGATTGTATTCTGAGCAGTCATCGCTCATTAGTCGATTTAACGCTTTCATCGCGTATCGATACAGTGTTTGAGTCATTACGAAATCAACATGCGCATTTGAATGATAAACAGCATCAACTGCAAGAGACGATTGAAGCTGAAGATACTGCCAAACAAGTTGCTGTGTCGCTTGAGTCTGAGCTTGATGATCAAACGGCGGATAACCAAGCTGTCGATACGGTTAACCAAGACGCTGAGGATATGCAATCTGCCTCAAATACAGGTGAGCACTTAGATACCCAATCGGATGCCAGAACAGATGCAAAATCGCCAACACCAACTGCTGAATAGGCTTAATCATCATCAGGATAAAGTGCCGCCATTTCGTGCTGTGGCCAGTGGTCAGCTGGTGCGTGTTGTTGGCTTAACCTTAGAGGCGAGCGGTTGCCGTGCGCCTGTGGGCAGCTTATGTTCCATCGAAACCATGGCGGGCGAGTTAATTGCCGAAGTCGTCGGCTTTGATGGCGAACTCCTTTATTTAATGCCTATCGAAGAATTACGTGGGGTATTACCCGGTGCCCGGGTGGTGCCTTTAGGGGAACAAACTGGACTCAATGTCGGCTTGTCGTTGTTAGGACGTGTGCTCGATGGTAACGGCGTGCCTTTAGATGGTTTAGGTGCGTTGCAGACCGATCAACAAGCGCCAAGACATAGCGCTGCCATTAATCCTTTATCTCGCCGTGCTATTACTGAGCCGCTGGACGTTGGCGTGCGCGCCATTAATGCCATGCTGACTGTGGGTAAAGGCCAACGTATGGGCTTGTTTGCCGGTTCTGGTGTGGGTAAGAGTGTGCTCTTAGGCATGATGACCCGCGGTACCACTGCCGACATTATTGTGGTTGGGCTGGTGGGCGAGCGTGGCCGTGAAGTAAAAGAGTTTATTGAAGAGATTCTTGGGGATAAAGGTCGAGCGCGTTCTGTTGTTGTTGCCGCGCCTGCAGATACCTCGCCGCTGATGCGCCTGCGCGCTTGTGAAACCTCGACTCGTATTGCCGAATACTTTCGCGATTTAGGCTATAATGTCTTGTTATTAATGGATAGTTTGACGCGCTACGCCCAAGCGCAGCGGGAAATTGCTTTGGCTGTGGGTGAGCCGCCTGCCACCAAAGGCTATCCGCCTTCAGTGTTTGCCAAGCTGCCGCGTTTAGTTGAGCGCGCCGGCAACGGTGGCCCTGGTCAAGGTTCAATTACGGCATTTTATACTGTGCTGACGGAAGGGGATGATCAACAGGATCCGATTGCCGATGCATCGCGGGCGATTCTTGATGGTCACATAGTCTTGTCGCGTTCGCTTGCGGACTCTGGGCATTATCCCGCCATTGATATTGAAGCCTCTATTAGCCGGGTAGCACCTATGGTGATCTCCAATGAACACTTGGAAGCGATGCGCCGCGTGAAACAAACTTATTCCTTGTATCAGCAAAATCGTGATTTGATTTCCATTGGCGCTTATGCCCAAGGCAGCGATCCTCGAATCGACAATGCGATACGATTGCAGCCGGCGATGAATGCTTTTTTACGCCAAACCATGCTTGATGCATTCAGTTTTACCGATAGCCAAGTCATGCTCGGGCAACTTGCCGCTCAGTGCAAATGATGGCGTCATCGAATTAATCGAGGTCTAGTATGGCTAACGCCGATCCCTTGTTGTTAGTGTTAAAGCTCGCCAATGATGCCGAAGAACAAGCGGCGTTATTGTTAAAGTCGGCGCAGTTAGAGTGTCAAAAACGGCTGAATCAACTCAGTGCACTCAATAACTATCGCTTAGAATACATGAAGCAAATGCAATCCCAGCAAGGCCAAGCCATTAGTGCCAGTCACTATCACCAGTTTCATCGCTTTATTCGTCAGATTGATGATGCTATTACTCAGCAAAATCGCGTTGTGGCCGACGGTGAAAAACAAAAAGAATATCGACAACAGCATTGGTTGGAAAAACAGAAAAAACGTAAGGCAGTGGAATTACTCTTAGCGAGTAAAGAGAAGAAGCGCCAAGTTGTTGAACAAAAACGAGAGCAGAAAATGACCGATGAATTTGCTTCTCAGCAGTTTTATCGCCGCCATCAGCGTTAGTGAAATAGCGCGTTAAATGCTCGGTATCTTCACCATTCACAAGTCCGATATGAGTTCAGTTTTCTGCTGTCGCTCTATGGCGCTGAACATTTGTTCGACTTCTTCCTTTGGGTTTTATTCTTTTCAATATGCTGTAGTAAAAAACTGAAGTTTTGGCACCTTATTTGCTTTGATTTAGTCCATGACCCTGCAACCGCAGTGTTTAATTGACGTTTTTACCTAGCCATTTTCTCTTCTGCTGGGTGATGTTTGGGAGCACTTATGCAACAAATGACCAATATCCTGTTGAGTAAAACAGGCAACTCTGCGGCCAATTCCGCTAAGACATCTTCCCAAGAGTCTAATAATGAAGACTTTTCATCTACACTTGCGTCTGTCTCCGCTAGCTCATTTTCTATTTCCGCGCCTAAAAAGGCTACAGCGAATACTGACGATAAAGTGCAGATCGCTTCTACTGATAAAGTAAAAGATAAAGACATATCAACGGATGACGCTGACGTAAATCTCATCTTCGCCCAGATCAGCATGGCAAATGACATGAAGAAAACGGCATCAGATGGAGAGAGTTTGCCGTCTGACTTTTCCCAAGGGGAAAATAATGAGTCTGCTGACCCTTTATTGAAAAGTGATGCATTCAGTACCGTTGAGCTGTCGGGTGTACAAGCTTCAATGAAAGCGATAAACACTGAGCTTCCTATTGTCGACATCTCAGGCTCAGCGCAAGGTAAGGCTGATATTTTAACGTCAAGTGAAGTTAACCTGGCAACTGAGAAAAGTAATAGCAAGTCCTCAAACGGCGATCTATTGAGTATCCAAAAGGTATTGGACACTGATACTTCTTTTTCCTCTGAACTCAAAAAGCTAACTGGCCAACTTCAACTAGATACAGGGGCTTTAAATGAGACTGATGCCACTAATAAAGTCTCTGCTGATAAAGAATCGGTAGAGATAATGCAAAAAAATACTCTAGTAGCCTCCAGTGGAACATCAGCAGAGATATTACCTGTTGAAGCAATCCAGGGTAAGAAAGTATTACTTGATGACACTTTAGATGCATTGAAGTCACAGTTATCTACGGATAAAAGCGTTGAATCTCATTCTGCATTTTTAAAGGGACAAGTCATTCCGCCGAACAGTAAAACATCTGAAAATTTGGATTTATCTGAATTTGTAGATACAGCAGAGACCGCGGCAAAGGCATCATCAAAAAATCTAGAAAGCGTGTTATTGAAAGAAGTAGATGTGACTGAACTTAAAGGCGATAAATCATTTTCAACGGATAAATATGCGCATCAAGTTGCGAGTCTAAACGCTGAACAGCGTGGTACAAGGTTGGATCTTAATTCTGAGGCACTTGTAACCTCAGACGACGTAGACGAATCAACGTTGAAGCCTAATACAGCAAGCCAAACCTTGAAGTCAGAAACGCTAGCGACATCGACGATTAAGAATGAAATGGCTGCAACATCTATAATCGCTGATGAAAGAGTGGATACATTGGACTTGGCAAGTCCCAAGGTGGCTGATACCTCTAACTTGGGTGAGAACGATGCGGATGACGTTACTGCCGAGAGCAATAAACCAACAGTGCGCAATGCTGAGATTGCAATACCTCAGCAGGTGAGCAGAAATGCGAATGTTGATGTCGCGGTTAGTAAAGTAGAAGTTCAGCCTATAGTTACAACACTGGATACACAGAATATCTTAGGTAACGCAGTTGATCCGAAGGATAGCGCAATGACTGATACCGAGATCAATGTTGATGTTTCAAAAGTAGCAATGGATGCGGGTAATTTGCTAAAGGATGCGAAATACAGTGTGACACTCGATGCTCAAAGAGACGTTAAGCCATTCATTATGGGGGATGAAGACAAGGGATCAACGACTGACATTAAGTCATTTTCTGCTTTAGCTCAGTCATCGACGCCACTACAAGTCAATCGTCAGGAAACGATGCAAGTTCAGTTGTCATTACGCCAAGGTGTCGAACAACAAAACCAAATGCAAGAGATGATCCAACGGTTTTCACCTGTGATGAAGCAACAGTTGATCACTATGGTGAGTCAAGGTATTCAACATGCTGAAATTAGGCTCGATCCCCCTGAGCTTGGACATATGCTGGTAAAAATTCAAGTGCATGGCGATCAGACCCAAGTACAGTTCCATGTCACTCAGACACAGACGCGTGATTTAGTTGAACAAGCTATGCCAAGATTACGCGAGTTACTGCAAGAGCAAGGGATGCAATTAGCGGATAGCCATGTGTCTCAAGGTGGCCAAGGTGAACGTCGAGAGGGAAGTTTTGGCGACGGTGGCGGTTCAAGTGGGGCTGATGTGGATGAAATCTCGGCAGAAGAGCTACATTTAGGTTTAAATCAAGCTTCTAGTGTAAATTCAGGTATAGATTATTACGCTTAAGTAGGTAACCTATAGCGATGACTTATATAGTTACGTTTTCATATTAATAAAACGTAAGAGTTTCTGCCTAAATTAAAGAGAATAGTGAATGGCTAAGGAAGAATCGTTAGAACTTGAGAACACCGAAGCTCCCAAAAGTAAAAAAAAGCTCTTTATTTTTATTGGAGTGGGGGTTTTAGTTGCACTGCTTATTGCCGGTGTCCTATGGTTTTTCCTTGGTAGTAGTTCTGAGGACGCCACGACGTCAACTGACGGAGCCGTACAAACAGAAACTCCTGCTGAAAGTGGTGCGCTGACTACCGCATCCTATGTGCCTATGCCACGTCCTTTTTTGTTTAACCTGCCTGGCCCTGATCGCGCTCGTTTAGTTGAGATTAAAGTACAGTTAATGGTACGTGGCACAGATGATGATGTGCTGACACAAAAACACATTCCGCTGATTGAAGATGCGCTTTTAACGACTTTCAGTGGCGCAGATGTGCAAAAACTCAGTACGCAAGCGGGTAAAGATGAATTACGCCAGTTAGCACTCTTAAGTGTGCAAAATACCCTGCAGTCGGTCACTGGCCGTAAAGTTGTCGAGAAAGTGCTGTTTACTGGTTTTGTGATGCAATAACCCTTTACTGATAGTGGGTAAGTAATCTAAAGAGGCGAAGGCAATATAGTGAGTGATTTATTAAGCCAAGACGAGATTGATGCACTCTTGCACGGGGTTGATGACGTCGATGATGATGACGAAATTGATTCCGCTGGTCATGATGCGCGTTCCTACGATTTCTCTTCCCAAGATCGCATCGTTCGTGGGCGTATGCCGACGCTGGAAATTGTGAATGAGCGTTTTGCACGTCATTTGCGGATCAGTATGTTCAATATGATGCGTCGCGCTGCTGAAGTGTCGATCAACGGTGTACAGATGCTCAAGTTTGGAGAGTATGTACATACGCTATTCGTTCCTACTAGTTTGAATATGGTACGTTTTAGTCCGCTCAAAGGTACAGCATTGATCACCATGGAAGCCAGATTGGTGTTCATCCTAGTGGATAACTTCTTTGGGGGAGATGGCCGTTTCCATGCCAAGATCGAAGGGCGGGAATTTACGCCTACTGAGAGACGTATCGTACAGCTATTGCTTAAAATAATTTTTGAAGATTATAAAGATGCGTGGGCACCTGTGATGGATGTGGAGTTCGACTATTTGGACTCAGAAGTCAATCCGGCAATGGCCAACATTGTCAGTCCTACTGAAGTTGTCGTGATTAACTCATTCCATATTGAAGTTGATGGTGGTGGCGGTGATTTCCATATCACTATGCCGTATTCCATGATTGAGCCGATTCGCGAGTTGCTCGATGCGGGTGTTCAAAGTGATAAGCAAGATACTGACATGCGTTGGTCGCAGGCATTGCATGATGAAATCATGGATGTGAAGGTCGGGTTCGATGCCAACATTGTGGAACATGAATTAACGCTCAAAGATGTGATGAATTTTAAAGCGGGCGATATTATTCCGATTGAGTTACCGGAATATATTATGATGAAAATCGAGGATTTACCGACATATCGTTGTAAAATGGGCCGTTCTAGAGATAACCTAGCACTTAAAATATATGAAAAGATCCCTCGGCCAGAAACCGTTAAATCCGAGCTACAATTAGTGACGCGCAAGGGTAAATCTCGCGATATATCAGAATTATAAGGTGAAGTAAGATGAGCACAGACGATACGGATGATTGGGCTGCAGCAATGGCAGAACAAGCTTTAGAAGAAGCTAACGCGATTGAGCTCGATGAATTAGTTGATGATTCGAGACCTATCTCTAAAGCTGAAGCGGCGAAATTAGACACTATTTTAGATATCCCAGTCACTATCTCTATGGAAGTGGGCCGTAGCTATATCAGTATTCGTAACTTGTTGCAGTTAAACCAAGGTTCTGTGGTTGAGCTCGACAGAGTTGCGGGTGAACCTTTAGATGTGATGGTTAACGGTACGCTGATTGCGCATGGTGAGGTTGTGGTTGTAAACGATAAATTCGGTATTCGTTTAACCGATGTGATCAGTCAAACCGAGCGAATTAAAAAGCTTAAATAATTGTCTCATCAACGAAAGTTGGAACCAGAATGACCATATCGGTAATACTCAGTTTAGCTGCAGTATCTCAAGCAAAAACTGAGAGTCTTGTAGGCGATAGTACTCAAGGCGTAACAGCTGTGACATCTTCGGCCGCAAAAATGGCTGAACCTTCTCAAGTCGCAACCCTAGCGAGTATGTTAGGTGGCTTAATTCTGGTTTTACTCTTAATTTTTGCGTTAGCTTATTTATTAAGACGGTTCAATTTAGTTCCCACGACCAACGGTGTTTTAAAAACCATAGCCGTGACTTCGCTCGGTCAGAAAGAGCGTTTAGTCTTAGTGCAGGTGGGGGAGCAGCAATATTTACTTGGCGTTAGCTCGCAGCAGGTGAGTTTGATTGATAAGTTAGTTGAACCTATTCATATAGAGTCTGATTCCTTTGCGAGTCGGCTACGTCAGGCGAAATCAAAACAATGACAACACGTATCCTCGCGTTAGTTGGGTTCGTTATTCTGTTATGCATGCCGTCGGCATGGGCCGCTGATGGTGTTTTGCCTGCAGTGACTGTAACAACAGGACCAGACGGCTCCACAGAATACTCAGTCACAATGCAGATTTTACTGCTGATGACATCGCTGAGTTTTTTACCTGCGATGCTCATCATGTTGACCTCTTTCACGCGGATCATCATTGTTCTGTCTATATTACGTCAAGCTATTGGCTTACAACAAACACCTTCCAATCAAGTATTAATTGGCATGAGTTTATTCATGACCTTTTTTATTATGGCGCCGGTATTTGACCGGATTTATGACGAAGGGGTTAAGCCTTACATTGAGGAGCAGTTAACCCTGCAGCAAGCGTTCGAAAAAGGTAAAGAACCAATAAGAAGCTTTATGTTAGGGCAAGTCAGGACCACAGACTTAAAAACCTTCATTGAGATTTCAGGCTACAAAAACATTAAGTCGCCCGAAGAAGCCCCGATGAGCGTGCTTATTCCCGCTTTTATTACCAGCGAGCTGAAAACAGCTTTTCAAATAGGCTTTATGTTGTTCGTGCCGTTTTTAGTGTTAGATCTAGTGGTGGCCAGTATCTTAATGGCCATGGGTATGATGATGTTATCTCCTATGATAGTGTCGCTACCGTTTAAGATCATGTTGTTTGTGCTCGTCGATGGTTGGAGCTTAGTTCTAGGGACATTAGCGAATAGTTTCGGGTAGCCAAGGGAGAGTACTTACATGAGTCCAGAGGCGCTAATTGATATTTTTCGTGAAGCTCTATCCGTGATTGTTATTATGGTGTCAGCTATTGTATTACCAGGGCTGGGTATTGGTTTGATTGTCGCCGTGTTTCAAGCCGCGACTTCGATTAACGAGCAAACCTTAAGTTTTCTTCCGCGTTTAATCATAACGCTGCTTGCGCTAATGTTTATGGGGCATTGGTTGGTTGAAACTTTGATGGACTTTTTTGTCGAGATGGTTAATCGCATTCCGCAAGTAATAGGCTAACCCAATGGAGCTGCTGCTCGATACGTTAGTGCAGACCATTGCCGCTTATATGTGGCCGCTGTTTCGGGTCGCGAGTATGCTAATGGTTATGGTGGTGTTTGGGGCCGCAACCACTCCAACTCGTGTGCGTCTATTATTGGCCATGGCGATTACCTTTGCGATCGCGCCAGTCCTTCCTCCGGTTCAAAATGCCGATCTATTTTCACTCAGTGCAGTATTTATTACTGCGCAGCAAATCATTATTGGTGTTGCCATGGGGTTTGTGACTCAAATGGTGATGCAAGTTTTTGTATTAACCGGCCAGATTATTGGTATGCAAACCAGTCTCGGGTTTGCTTCTATGGTTGATCCTGGTTCGGGTCAGCAAACACCCGTTATTGGTAACTTTTTTCTATTATTGGCGACATTAATCTTCTTAGCCGTCGATGGACATCTATTAATGATCCGCATGTTGGTGGTGAGTTTTGAGACCTTACCCATTTCTAATCAAGGATTAACTCTTACTAGCTACCGCGCTTTAGCTGATTGGGGCTCGTATATGTTTGGTGCGGCATTAACTATGTCAATATCCGCGATTATTGCCTTGTTATTAGTTAACTTGTCCTTCGGTGTGATGACTCGCGCCGCGCCGCAATTAAACATTTTCTCTATTGGTTTTCCGATCACTATGATTGGCGGGTTATTTATTCTTTGGTTAACCTTAACGCCTGTTATGGCCCATTTCGATGAAGTGTGGGCTGCGGCTCAAGTGCTGCTTTGCGATATGTTAGCGCTTCAATGTAACGCCGATGGTTTGATATGACGGTATTAGGAGCTGCCCATGGCTGAAGAATCAAGCGGTGAACGCAGTGAGGAACCCACAGGGAGGCGTCTTGAACAGGCGCGGGAAAAAGGACAGATTGCGCGTTCGAAAGAACTAGGTACAGCAGCGGTATTAATTTCTGCTGCGTGTGGTTTTTATATGCTAGGTCCAAGTCTAGCCAAGAGTTTAACTCGGGTGTTTGAGACTGTTTTCACCATGGACAGGGCGCAAGTTTTTGATACTGAAGAAATGTTTAATGTTTGGGGTGTTGTCGCGGGTGAAATCGTCTGGCCCATGGCAAAAATAATGCTGTTAATTGTGGTTGTTGCTTTTATTGGCAACGTGGCTTTAGGTGGAATGAATTTCTCGACCCAAGCTATGATGCCTAAGGCCAGTAAAATGAGCCCTGCAGCAGGTTTGAAGCGTATGTTCGGTGTGCAGGCGCTAGTTGAGCTGACGAAGGGGATTGCCAAGTTTTCTGTGGTGGCATTTTCTGCATATTTATTACTGAGCTTTTATTTCAATGAAATTCTGTTGTTGTCTAGTGATCATCTTCCTGGCAATGTTTACCACGCATTAGATTTGCTCGTGTGGATGTTTATTTTGTTATGTTCCTCTATTTTGTTGATTGTCGTCATCGATGTTCCATTTCAACTTTGGAATCACAATAAGCAACTCAAGATGACCAAACAAGAAGTAAAGGATGAGTATAAAGATACTGAAGGGAAGCCTGAAGTTAAAGGACGGGTACGGCAGATGCAACGCGAGTTGGCTCAGCGTCGAATGATGGCTGAAGTACCCAATGCCGATGTCATCGTCGTTAACCCTGAGCATTTTGCGGTAGCGATTAAATATGACGTGCAGCGTTCAGTCGCGCCTTTTGTTGTTGCCAAAGGTGTTGATGATGTCGCATTTAAAATTCGTGAGATTGCCCGCGCTCATAATGTGACAATCGTCTCTGCTCCGCCATTAGCAAGAGCTATATACCATACAACTAAGTTGGATCAACAAATCCCTGAAGGACTGTTTACTGCTGTGGCGCAGATTTTGGCCTATGTGTTCCAGTTGCGCCAATACCAAAAAGGTCGAGGTCGAAAGCCTATTCCTATCCCTCTTAATCAACCCATTCCTGATGAGTTAAAATATTAAGGTCTAAGCGAAAAATTCTTTTAAGTCGTGATATTATTGTGCGCCAATAAGCTATTGGCCTACTTTTTGCTTTTATGCTGCCATACGTCAAAGTTTAGGTAATTATGAATGGATGTTAGAGCGACCTTAGGTCAGGTAAAACAAATGCGCTTGAGTACGTTTAAAGGTATAGGCACTCCTATACTCGTACTCGCAGCATTGGCCATGATAGTTTTACCTATCCCTCCATTCTTACTAGACATACTTTTTTCATTCAACATAGCCTTAGCGCTCATCGTATTATTAGTCGCTATTTATACCGATAGACCGTTGGATTTTGCCGCTTTCCCGAGCGTCTTGTTAGTGGCGACTCTACTTCGCCTTGCTCTGAACGTCGCTTCAACTCGTGTGGTTTTACTCGAGGGCCATAATGGTGGCGATGCGGCAGGTAAGGTGATTGAAGCCTTCGGTTCAGTGGTGATTGGCGGTAACTATGCCGTTGGCTTGGTTGTCTTTATCATTTTGATTATTATCAACTTTGCGGTAGTGACTAAAGGTGCTGGTCGTATCGCTGAAGTGAGCGCCCGCTTTACCTTAGATGCTATGCCTGGCAAGCAAATGGCAATTGATGCCGACCTAAATGCTGGTACTTTGAATCAAGAACAAGCAAGATTACGTCGAGCAGAAGTGACACGTGAAGCGGATTTCTATGGTGCGATGGACGGTGCTTCAAAGTTCGTAAAAGGTGATGCTATTGCGGGTATCATGATTTTAGTGATCAACATCTTAGGTGGTTTCATCATAGGTATTGTTCAACATGGCTTAAGTTTCTCAGAAGCGGTTGAAATTTATACCTTGCTGACTATCGGTGATGGTCTGGTGGCGCAGATCCCTGGGTTGTTATTGTCAATCGCAGCAGCATTGATGGTGACCCGTCAAAATGAATCCGGTGATATGGGCCAAATGATGATGAGTCAGATGTTTGACAGTCATAAGTCATTGGGTATCGCTGCTGGAGTCCTATTTATCATGGGAATCGTTCCTGGCATGCCGCATATGGCGTTCTTAAGTTTTGCTTTTATGACGGCAGGAGCCGCCTATTTTGTCTATAAACGTAATGAATCAAAACGCATTAAAGCCCTAGAACTTGTTAAGTCTGGCCCTGTAGAGAGGCAAGATAAAGAGCCTAAAGAGTTGGGCTGGGATGATGTGCATCATGTTGATACTATTGGGCTTGAGGTGGGATATCGTCTAATTCCGCTGGTCGATAAAGGTCAAGGTGGCGAGTTATTAAGCCGTATCAAAGGCGTACGTAAAAAGTTATCCCAAGAACTGGGCTTCTTAGTGCCAGCAGTGCATATTCGCGATAACTTAGATTTGTCGCCTAATGCCTATCGCATTTCATTAATGGGCGTAGTTGTTGGTGAGGCGGATATTCGACACGACTGCGAATTGGCGATTAACCCTGGCCAAGTCTATGGCAAGCTCGATGGTATTGAAACGCGTGACCCAGCTTTTGGTCTTGAAGCGGTATGGATTGCCCCTGAATTACGTGAGCATGCCCAAACATTAGGGTATACGGTTGTTGATGCCGCTACGGTTGTAGCAACCCATATTAGCCAATTGCTGACCAATAATGCAGCTAAGTTGTTAGGTTACGAAGAAGTGCAACAACTGATGGATATGCTTGCGAAACACTCGCCTAAACTGGTGGATGGCTTTATTCCTGATGTCATGCCACTCGGACATGTCGTAAAAGTGATGCAGAACCTGTTAAATGAAGGGGTTTCAGTCAGAGACTTGCGTACAATAGTGCAAACTTTGTTAGAATACGGCACTAAGAGTAATGACACTGAAGTTTTGACCGCTGCAGTACGTATCGCATTGAAACGTATGATAGTCCAAGAGATCTCTGGTCCAGAGTTAGAAATCCCCGTCATTACATTGGCACCAGAGTTGGAACAGATGTTGCATCAATCAATGCAAGCAACCGGTGGTGATGGTCCAAATATTGAACCCGGTCTTGCAGAACGCATGCAGCAGTCCCTTGCCGATGCGGCTCAGAAGCAAGAAATGGTCGGACAACCCGCCATATTGTTGACGTCAGGTATGTTACGCGCGACGCTGTCACGCTTTGTTAAACATACTATTCCTAATCTCAGAGTCATTTCGTATCAAGAAATACCTGATGAGAAGCAAATACGTATCGTATCTGCAGTCGGCCAGTAGAGGACGCATAAGTGAAGATTAAACGATTTTTTGCCAAAGACATGCGCGCCGCACTGGCCCAAGTGAAAGAAACACTCGGCTCAGATGCCGTCATTATGTCAAATAAGAAAGTGAATGGTGGCATCGAAATTGTCGCCGCCGTTGACTATGACGAACCTAAAGCAAAAACCGCAGCTACTGCGCCAGCGCCAACCTTTATGGACGTGAGTGACGACCTCGTATCCCTAGGGGCTAAGCAGCCTATACGAGTTGAAACCCGTGCAAAGCCTGCGGCACCTGCTGACTCATTACAAGCCTTGTTAGAGAAGCAGCAAAGTCGTTTGAATCAACAGATGTCGCATCAGCAAGTTGATGCAGATTTACCTGCATGGGCTAAGGGCTTACAAGCGCCGGCTGCTGCCAAAGTAGAGCGTCGCGAAGCGCCTGCTGCTTTTGATAAGAAGCCACAAACATCACAGAAACAAAATGCCGATATTGAGGCAATGCGTGATGAGCTAGCTTCATTGCGTAATTTGTTAACACATCAAGTGTCCTCCTTGATGACAGAACATAAAAAACGTATCGACCCTGTCGGAGCTATGCTCGAAGCCAAGTTACTTGAGGCAGAATTTTCCCCTGCGGTTGCCAATAAATTAGCGGCGCTGAGCCAACATTATACGCCTGCAGAATTAGTCAGAGCTTTACCTCAAAGTCTAGCTAACTTGCTTGATAATCAAGGTGACGACATTGTTAAGCAGGGCGGTGTGGTGGCCTTAGTTGGCCCAACCGGTGTCGGCAAAACCACGTCATTAGCTAAACTTGCGGCCCGTTTTGCCGCTCATCATGGTGCAGAGCATGTTGCTTTGATAACGACAGACCATTATCGCATCGGAGCCTATGAGCAATTAGCAACCTATGGCAAAATAATGGGCTGCCCTGTAAAGCAAGCTCATGATCTGAATGAATTAGAGCAAATTCTTTATCAGTTTAGAAATCGCAAGCTAGTATTGATAGATACGGCTGGCATGGGACAGCGAGATATGCGTCTTTACCAGCAACTTGATAATTTAACTGCAAATAGCAGGATACCTATCCGCAGTTATCTGGTACTGTCTGCGACAGGACAGCGCCGTGTATTGCAAGATGCAGTCAATCATTTTAAACGCATTCCCCTATCTGGTGTCGTTCTTACAAAACTCGATGAATCTGTGTCGTTAGCAGGGGCATTAAGTGTGTTGATCCAAAACGGATTACCATTAAGTTATGTTACTGATGGACAAAGAGTTCCTGAAGATATGAAAGTTGCGGATACCTTAGATTTAGCCCAACAGGCACTCGCAGCGTTAGATAGTACAGAACAACAATCATTACAAGACACAGCGTGGTCAGATAATATGGCCTGTGCATTTGAGTAGATTTATGACCCTGGATCAAGCAAGTGGTTTACGTATGATGAATCAACCCTATAACGAAAAAGTGAAAGTAATCGCGGTCACAGGTGGTAAAGGTGGCGTTGGCAAAACCAGCGTTTCCATTAATACAGCTGTGGCATTAGCCGAAAAAGGCAAGCGTGTCTTGGTACTTGATGCTGACCTTGGCTTAGCAAACGTCGATGTCATGCTGGGTATTCGTGCCGAGCGTAACCTCTCCCATGTTCTCTCTGGTGATGCAGAGCTTGACGATATTATCGTTCGCGGCCCTAAGGGAATTGGCATAGTGCCGGCCACTTCAGGCACGCAAGGTATGGTGGAATTAAGCCCAGCGCAGCATGCAGGGTTAATTCGCGCTTTCAGTGAGATGCGGACTCAGTTTGATATTCTAGTCGTAGATACTGCTGCTGGGATTTCAGATATGGTGCTCAGTTTCTCACGTGCATCGCAGGATGTGCTGGTCGTTGTTTGTGATGAACCCACATCGATAACTGATGCCTACGCCCTGATAAAAATCCTCAGCCGTGAGCATGGCGTGTTCCGTTTTAAAATAGTTGCCAATATGGTGCGTAGTTTACGCGAAGGTATGGAATTATTTGCTAAACTCAGTAAAGTGACCGACAGATTTTTAGATGTCGCCCTTGAATTAGTTGCAACTATTCCATTTGACGAAAACTTACGTAAATCAGTTCGTAAGCAAAAACTGGTAGTTGAAGCTTATCCTAAATCACCAGCGGCGATTGCGTATCAAGGATTGGCAAATAAAATTCTGAGCTGGCCTGTACCGCAGCAACCTGGTGGGCATTTGGAGTTTTTCGTTGAGCGTTTAGTGCAGCGACCAGATTTTCAAGAGGAAAAAACGAGTGAATAAAGCCGCTGCGTATACTTGTTTAGACAATAAATCGTCGATCGTTGAACAGTATGCTCCGTTGGTTAAAAGAATTGCGCATCATTTACTCGCCAGACTACCTGCCTCAGTGCAGCTAGATGATTTACTCCAAGCTGGGATGATGGGTTTATTAGAAGCATCATCCAAGTTTGATGGTGGCAAGGGTGCGAAATTTGAAACCTTCGCCGGCATACGTATACGAGGGGCGATGTTAGATGAAATTCGCCGTGGTGATTGGGTGCCTCGTTCCGTTCATCGTAATAACCGCAAGGTTGCACATGCTATTGATGAGTTAGAGCAAGAACTGGGCCGTGATGCACGCGACACAGAAATTGCAGAAAAACTTGATATGACGCTCGATGAGTACCATCATATTCTTAACGATGTTTCTGTCGGAAAAATCATAGGGATAGAAGACTTAGGCGTATCTCAGGATATACTTACAGTGAGTGATCGGTCCGATGATGACTCATTTGAAGCATTAGCTGAGAACCAATTTCATTCTGCGCTGGTTGAGGCAATTAAATTATTGCCTGAAAGAGATGCATTAGTGTTATCCCTGTACTACGATGAAGCATTGAATTTAAAAGAGATTGGCGCCATTCTTGAAGTCAGTGAATCGCGGGTTAGCCAGATATTAAGTCAGGCAATGTTGCGATTGAAAGCTAAACTCAAGCACTGGACATAAGTATAATTATTAATCGAGCACAGAATGTCAGCTCACCGGAGGAAACCTTGGACAAGAATATGAAGATTCTCATTGTTGACGATTTTTCGACAATGAGGCGTATCATCAAGAACTTGTTGCGAGACTTGGGGTTTAACAACACCCAAGAAGCAGACGATGGCTCAACAGCCCTGCCGATGTTGCAAAAGGGGGATTTTGATTTTGTTGTTACAGATTGGAATATGCCCGGCATGCAAGGGATCGATCTGTTAAAAGCAATTCGCGCAGATGATTCGCTAAAGCATTTACCCGTATTAATGGTAACTGCTGAAGCAAAACGTGAACAGATTATTGCTGCCGCTCAAGCGGGAGTGAATGGATATGTGGTTAAGCCTTTTACCGCTGCAACGCTGAAAGAGAAGTTAGATAAAATATTCGAACGACTCGCTTGAGCAAGGATGAGCTATGAAGTCACAAACATCAGGGCTCATCACGCTCGAGCAAGCTCAGCACTTTGTTGAATTATTAAGTGCAGGTGAGCAAAGTCAGGCAGATGATTTATTTCGGGAGCTTGCAGCTCCACTGCAACGAGAATTATTCGAAGAGGTAGGGAAATTAACTCGGCAACTTCATAGTGCGCTGATGGATTTTCAAGTTGATAATCGTCTTTCTGAATTAGCCAATACAGAAATTCCCGATGCCAAGCAACGTTTAAATTACGTTATTGACATGACTGAACAAGCGGCAAATAAAACCATGGATGCGGTTGAAGAATGTTTACCTTTGGCCAATGCCGTAACGGTTAATATTCAAAAAGTCATGCCATCTTGGGATAAATTAATGCGACGCGAGATAGCACTGAGCGAATTCAAGGTTCTTTGTCATGATGTCCAAGATCTTATGTCCCGTAGTTCAGACGACTCGATTCGATTACGTGAATTGCTGAATCAAATATTGATGGCGCAAGATTTTCAAGACTTAACAGGGCAAATGATACGCCGTGTTATTGATCTGGTAATGGAAGTTGAAAGTAATCTGGTTTCTATGCTGACGGTATTTGGTGAGCAGCCTATGATTGAAAGTCAGATTGCTCAGAAAAATAATATTGAAGCGGAAGGGCCGATAATGAATGCCGAACTTCGTCAAGATGTAGTAACGGGTCAAGACGAAGTGGATGATCTTCTATCGAGTCTGGGTTTCTAACTGGGAGTCAATTTGATGGCCTTTGATGTAGATGAAGAGATACTCCAGGACTTTTTAATCGAAGCCGGTGAAATTTTAGAGCTTCTGCAAGAGCAACTCGTTGCGCTTGAAAATAATCCTGATGACACAAACTTGCTAAACGCCATTTTCCGAGGGTTTCATACCGTTAAAGGTGGCGCAGGCTTTCTTAGCTTAACTCCCATGGTCGATGTGTGTCATGAGGCTGAAAATACCTTCGATCTATTGCGCACAGGCAAACGCAGCGTAAACGCAGAGCTGATGGATATTATTTTGCAGGCTGTTGATGCTATTAATACCATGTTTGCTCAAACGCAGCAGGGTGAACAACAAGATCCCGCTGAGTCAGGCCTGTTGTCTAGACTTAAAATGCTGAGTTCAGGTGCGCCATTGCCATCTGAAGTTGCGTCTGCAGAAGTGGTAGACGTTGTCGAACCAGAGCCTGTCGTTGAAGCCATTGTTGAAACTCCCGTCCCACAAGACATTCCCGCAGAGATAAGTAATAGCTCATCTTCAAGTATTGATGATATCAATGATGCTGAATTTGAAGCTTTGTTAGATGCGCTTCATGGCTCAGGAAAAGGCCCTGCGGCTGCTACCGCTGTGACGTCTGAACCTGTGGTCGCTAAGCCAGCTGCGCCAGTTAAAGCGCCTTCAGCATCGGGTGATGACATCACTGATGATGAGTTTGAGGCATTGCTTGATGAGCTGCATGGTTCAGGCAAGTTTAAAGCTGAGGCAGAAGTGCCGGCTAAACCAAAGGTCGCTGCGGCTCCCACGCCTCAACCGATAGTGGATGCCGATGAAATTACCGATGACGAGTTTGAAAGATTACTCGATGAACTCCATGGTAAAGGTGCGGCCCCTGCAAAAGCAGAAGTAAAAGCGCCTACTGTATCGGTAACGCCATCTTCGACTGCAGCACCTAAAGTTGCGACTCCCGTACCAGTTAATAAAGCTGCTGCGCCTGCTCCAGCCCCCGTTGTTGCCGCAAAACCGAAAGTGGACATAGCGGTTGTAGAGAAAGCGCCAGCTAAAGCAAGTTCAGCAAATGTGCCTCAAGGTGAAACTACAGTACGTGTTGATACTGCACGACTCGACCAAATCATGAATATGGTGGGCGAGTTAGTGTTAGTGCGAAATCGATTAGTGAGCTTAGGCATCAGTCGTGACGATGAGGAAATGTCTAAGGCCCTTGCGAACTTAGATCTCGTGACTGCCGATTTGCAAGGCGCGGTGATGAAAACCCGTATGCAACCGATCAAGAAAGTGTTTGGTCGTTTCCCTCGGGTAGTACGTGATCTTGCGCGTACGCTCAATAAAGAAATTGATTTGATCATGGTCGGTGAAGAAACCGACCTAGATAAAAACTTAGTTGAAGCGCTTGCTGATCCACTCGTCCACTTAGTGCGTAACTCGGTGGATCACGGTATTGAAATGCCAAACGAGCGTGAAGCCAATGGCAAGCCGAGAACGGGTACGATTACCTTATCTGCAAGTCAGGAAGGTGACCATATACTGCTAAAAATCGAAGACGATGGCGCAGGTATGGACCCTGAAAAACTGAAAAAGATCGCGATAACGCGTGGTGTGCTTGATGAAGATTCAGCTTCGCGAATGACTGACAGCGAAGCGTATAATTTGATTTTTGCGCCCGGTTTTTCGACTAAGGTCGAGATTTCAGATATTTCTGGTCGTGGCGTTGGGATGGACGTGGTAAAAACCCGTATCACTCAGCTTAACGGCACAGTGCATATTGATTCTATGAAAGGTAAGGGCACGATACTTGAGATTAAAGTACCGTTAACGCTGGCGATTATGCCAACCTTAATGGTTGATGTCGCTAAACAAGTGTTTGCATTACCTCTGTCTAGCGTGAACGAGATATTTCATCTCGATCTTACTAAGACCAATATCGTCGATGGACAACTCACCGTCATAGTGCGTAACAAGGCTGTGCCTTTGTTCTATTTGGAGCATTGGCTGCATAGAAATAAAACCACCTTTAAACATGGCGATAAAAAGCATGGTCATGTGGTGATTGTACAATTAGGCATGATGCAAATTGGTTTTGTGGTTGATGCCCTAATAGGACAAGAAGAGGTGGTGATTAAACCCCTTGGCGCTATGTTACACGGCACTCCTGGGATGGCTGGTGCGACTATTACATCGGATGGTGGTATCGCACTGATCTTAGATGTCCCTGGATTGTTAAAGCATTATGCGAAAAGTAAGAATTAGTTTCCAAGCTAAGGAATGGAATGGCCATTAAAGTATTAGTCGTTGATGACTCAAGTTTTTTCAGACGACGTGTTAGTGAAATAGTCAATCAAGATCCTGAACTGGAAGTTATCGCGACGGCCTCAAATGGGGCCGAAGCGGTGAAGATGGCTGCTGAGCTTAATCCTCAAGTTATCACTATGGATATTGAGATGCCCGTGATGGATGGTATTACTGCCGTCCGTGAAATCATGGCTAAATGTCCGACTCCGATCTTGATGTTTTCTTCTTTAACCCATGATGGCGCTAAAGCGACGTTAGACGCTTTAGATGCTGGTGCGTTAGATTTTCTACCTAAACGTTTTGAAGACATTGCTACCAATAAAGATGATGCTATTTTATTGTTGCAGCAGAGAGTGAAGGCATTGGGACGCCGCAGAATGTTTCGTCCAATTGCACGTCCTGTCGTCTCTTCAACACCTAGCGTGCGCCCAACAAGTAGCATTTTAGGGACAACGAGTATAGCGTCGCATACTCCTGCCACTGCTCCTGTCAGGACCTCAACAGCAGCGTCGATTCGTGCAAGTGGTAAGCAGTATAAAATACTGCTGATCGGCACATCTACCGGTGGTCCAGTTGCCTTGCAAAAAATTCTTACCCAATTTCCGGCAAACTATCCGCATCCGATTTTATTAATTCAGCATATGCCAGCAGCTTTTACGCCAGCATTTGCAAGTCGTTTGAATGGCTTATGTAAGATTGAAGTAAAAGAGGCCGCTAATGGCGATCTTCTTAAACCGGGTTGTGCATATTTAGCGCCTGGCGGTATGCAAATGATGGTTGAACGTACTGGAGGTAGTGGTCGATTAAAGGTCATCGCTGGTAGTGCGGACATGAACTATAAGCCTTGTGTTGATATCACCTTTGCTTCTGCCTCTAAAGCCTTTAGCGGTGACGTACTTGCCGTTGTGTTAACTGGTATGGGCGCGGATGGCAGAGAAGGTGCCCGTATGTTGAAAGCGGTCGGTGCGACCATTTGGGCACAGGATGAAGCCAGTTGTGTGGTTTATGGTATGCCTCAGGCTGTTGCCAGCGCGGGTATTGCAACTCAGTCGATTGCCTTAGACAACATGGCTGAATGCATTTTAAAAGAGTCTGTTCGTGTCTAAGAGCCAAAATCCGATGAGCACAAATAGTGTGCTCATCATCTTGCTGATGGCTATTGCCATTTTGTGTCTTGGCGCCTTGAGCCTCGATTATCGGCACAAAAATAGTTTGTTGCGAGAAGACATAAAACGTTTGGAATCGACTCAGGTGCTGTTAATGGTCCCTGATGAGCAAGCTGAGGCTATTGCAACTTGGTTAGCGTCTCATCCTGATCAGACTAAAGCTATGCTGCAATTGGCAGCTCCTGGTGAGCAAAAGGCTGTTGCGATAGGTCCAGAATCTACGCAGATTAGTGTCCCACCTTTGCTGGGTAAGCAAAGTGCAGCGATGGATACGGCGAAGGATAAGGCTAATCAGCAACCTTTAGTTCCGACACTGCTGCAGACGCCAGAAGCAGAAGTTAAGGCTGCTACTTCGCCAATTGAATCGAATAAAGCACAGATGCTACCTGTAGTGATTTCTGAAAATGCCGATGGAGTTAAAGTGATTAGTTTACCCAATGGTGGTATCCGAGTTACGACGAGAGAAGAGCAATAACCTTTGGAATGCGTGTTAAATATTCTCATTTATTAGCATTGAATCAATTTATGTGGGGGTCACTTCTTGAAAGTCTGGACCATAGCGAATCAAAAAGGTGGTGTAGGCAAAACCACGACGGTTGCGAGTTTAGCGGGAACCTTAGCTAAGCGTGGCAAGCGTGTACTTATGATTGACACCGATCCACACGCTTCGCTAGGTTATTATTTAGGCATTGATTCTGAAGAGGTTCCTGGCTCTTTATTTGATGTGTTTCTAGCCCATAAAAGCCTCTCTAAAGAACTCGTTTTATCCCATGTCGTACCAACCTTAGTCGATGGTCTCGACTTGTTGCCGGCCACTATGGCATTGGCAACATTAGACAGAGCCTTAGGTCATCAAGAGGGGATGGGGCTAGTTTTACGTAATTTATTAGCGCTAGTTGCTGATGAATATGATGTGGCTATCGTTGATTGCCCACCCGTACTTGGTGTTTTAATGGTCAATGCCCTTGCGGCAAGTCAGCATATTATTATTCCCGTGCAGACAGAGTTTCTTGCCATTAAAGGGCTAGAGCGGATGATAAAAACGATGGAGTTGATGGGGCGGTCTAAAAAGACGCGTTACAGCTATACTGTCGTGCCAACCATGTACGATAAACGTACTAAGGCATCACCCGCTGCTTTGCAAGTGCTGGGCACAGAATACACTGAAACCCTATGGAAGGACGTGATTCCAGTCGATACTAAGTTTAGAGATGCCAGTTTGGCACATTTACCTGCATCGCATTATGCGAGTGGATGTCGTGGTGTAAAAGCCTATGAAAGATTATTAGATTTTTTATTAGTTGGGGAGTTTGGCCATGTCAAAATCGGTTGATGAAACTGTTTTTGATTTTTTCGCATTATTGCTGCAGGAAGACGACGCTCCAAGTCAGGCGGTTTCTCCTCAAAGCATAGTAAAAGCTGACTCAAATCAAAATGTTGCCACTAATCAAACGGAGGCAGCATTACTTGATGCAGCCATCTTGGCTGAAAATGGTCGTACGGCTGTATCACAAGCTCATGAGAGGGCGATAGCGTCAACGGTACAGGTACAACCAAAAGCCACGCCAAGACAACATGAGTTTGTTGCACCTGTAAGTAAGATTGCTTCTCAAGTGGATAAGCAAGCGCTAGAAAAATTGCTGGCGCCTGTACTTAAGACTAAAACAGTAGAACCGACACCATCTTTTGTCGAAGTTACGCCGACTGTTGATGTTCAACCCGTGGTAGAAGTACCACAAGCACGACCTGTTGTTGAAGAGCCAGTTATTGATGAAATAATTGCTGAAGAAGTCGTTGAGCCAGTGGTTGTGCCAGAAACACAAGTCGGTATTACGCCTCCTAGTGTGACAAAAGATTTGCAAGAAGTGCTCGATGATGAGTTTCAGGTACTATTCTTTAAAGTAGCAGGGCTTACATTGGCTGTGCCTTTGGTCAGTTTAGGCGGAATAGTTAAAATTGAGCGGATAAACCATATCTTTGGCAGACCCGCATGGTTTCTCGGTGTACAAACGCATAGGGAAGAGCAATTAAATATTGTCGACACTTGTGCGTGGGTTATGCCAGAAAAATATTCAGAGAAACTGGCGCAATCGGTAAATTATCAATATCTTGTACTACTAGAAGGCAGTAACTGGGGATTAACTTGTGAGTCCTTGGTCAATGCGGTAAAAATTAATAAATCGCAAGTCAACTGGCGTAGTCAAGCGGGTAAACGCCCTTGGTTAGCGGGTGTAGTGAAAGAGCAGATGTGTGGCATTTTGCACGTACAAGCCTTAGTTGAAATGCTTAATGCGGGTTTAGGTTGTCAGGACTCAATTGGTTGAGGTAAACATGAAAGATACAAGAAATGTAGCAGCAGTCGCTGCAAGTAAAGATGATGCAGTATTACAATGGGTTACCTTTAAGTTAGACCATGAAACTTACGGTATCAATGTAATGCAAGTGCAGGAAGTATTGCGTTACACTGAAATCGCCCCCGTTCCCGGTGCACCTTATTACGTATTAGGCATCATTAACTTACGTGGTAACGTTGTCACAGTTATTGATACTCGCTCACGTTTTGGATTGCAGTCTGCCGAAGTTGATGACTCAACTCGAATCGTTATCATTGAAGCTGAAAAGCAAGTCATTGGCATCTTAGTTGATAGTGTTGCAGAAGTGGTTTATTTACGCCGCTCTGAAATCGACAATGCGCCTAATGTTGGAACGGAAGAGAGTGCTAAATTTATTCAAGGTGTGAGTAATCGCGATAATGAGTTACTGATCTTAGTCGATCTTGACAAGTTATTATCCGATGAAGAATGGGCCGAACTGACTCAGATTTAATCAATTAGCGAGATAAGGCTGAATGATATCAATTCATTCAGCTATTTTGTATATTTGCGAATAAATCGATGATGCTAATGCTTTACAATTTACGGATAGGCAAAGTATTTTATCGCGGCTTGAACAATGGCTAATGATATTAAGTCATTTAAGTGCAGCACTTTGGAATAGATAACTCAGTTGGAATGCCTACTAGTTTATGGCTATGAGTGAGTATAAGGATTTTTAATGGGCGATGAATTTTTGATCGCAGCGTTAGTCTATGTCATCGCATGCTTAGGATTAGTACTCTTTTTACAAAAACAATTGAGCAAACTAAGAAGCAAGGTCGAAGCCTTAACCGTTTTGGTCAAAGAAGGTGATCGTCAGCGAGAGTCGTTTAAGCGTGAGTTACAAGAGTTACGCAGTGG
This sequence comes from Shewanella hafniensis, assembly GCF_019655335.1. GTDB lineage: Bacteria > Pseudomonadota > Gammaproteobacteria > Enterobacterales > Shewanellaceae > Shewanella > Shewanella hafniensis. The sequence goes on along the minus strand of NZ_BPFD01000048.1, from coordinate 7,645 downwards.
CACTATCGGAGTCGGTCGGCGTGTGATTGAGTTAGAAAAACGCCTACTTCAGCAGTCAGAGCGGATAGAAGAGACTACTCAACAGGACCCGCAGGCTAAACTTTATACTCGAGCCATGAAAATGGTGGCGCTTGGTGCTGGTGTGGATGAGTTGATTAAAGAATGCGAATTACCCAAAGCGGAAGCTGAGCTATTGATCCGACTTCATCGTAAATGATCGCATTGTATCGCAAATGATTGATATTGATACTCTGTTTAACTCTAAAAGCTAATTTGCCAAAATTAGCTTTTTATTTTATGCCTTCTCAACAATTTTTTGATGCATATTATTCCATTGCTCGGGAAACTTACCGTCGAGCATATACACAAATGCGATCAGTTCGGCGATAAGCAGATAAAGCTCCTTAGGAATTTCCTCTTCTAGCTCTAACAACTGTAGAAAATGGCTTAGATGGGGATCTTGATGGATATACACACCGTTAGCCTTGGCTAGCGCAATAATCTCTTCTGCGATAAGCCCTTCACCAGTCGCCACAATTTTAGGTGCGTTACGCCCATCGTAGCTCAGCGCGACAGCTTGCTTCGGTCCACTCTCTTCGCTCATTTGGTTCTTCCTAAAATTAGATGATGGATTCAATGTCTGCTTAGGTGTTTTTTCTAGCTAAGCTTTTGTCTTTACGAGGAAATGATCACCCGGCAATAAGGTTGCTGGCACTTGCGCTATTTGCGTCGAGAGTTCACCTGGCGTAAACCCTAGCTGTGACAGTTTTTCGCTTAAGGGCGTTAAAAAGTTGTTGACCTTATTAAGTAGCATTTGGCTATTGCCTTTAAACTGGATATCCAATTGTTGATTGTGCTGTTGAGCTGCAATCAGTAGCGGACCTTGTGCTAAATTAAATTTGAGCTGTAAACGCCATCCGGCTTTTTTCTCTGGATCATCTGAATCAACTTCTTGCTCAAATTTACCTTCCAACTGCTCGTGGCGTTGATTAATGCCGTAGGGCAGGGCAAAGAACCAGACTAAATTGCCTGCATTCTCATTGCTTGCCTGTTGGTACAAATGCAAGTTTGAGGCCAATTGCCCCATGCTATCAAGACCGCCAGCTTTACTTAGTTGGCCAAGTTGTTTAGTGGAAAAGCCGACTTTGGCTTGCAGTTGCTCAAGATAATCGGCCAATTTCTTACTCATTGAATTCGAACTATTATTAGCCTTAAAGCCTAGTAGTAGTTGAAATAGTGAGGTAATCGCACTGGCATTCATAAACATTGAGGCTTGATTTGACAGAGGTGTGGCAAGGTTAAGACTCGTTAGCCCGAGGATATTGGCCTTGAGCTCATCTAAATCATTTAACTGACTGAGTGGCGGTAATCCTATATGCGGTAAGTGCTTTAACAACTCTGATGCTAAATTTGAGCTGTTGTTAGAACGGGACAACTCAATAGGAAGTGTCCCCGCTTTATTGAATGCTTTTTGCAAAACATCAGCCACCTTCATAGGGCTGTCAGTTTTAACGTCACTAGCTTTTAGTTCATTTTTAAGGCCACTGGAACCCAAAATATCCTTTAGCTTGTTTACTTCTGCAGTATAGGCCGCAAGCGTTTCTTGAGGTGCTTTACTTAATGAATCACCAATGCCATGAGGCAAGGTATTTTTACTATTTGTTTCTGTACTGATTGTGGATGGCGAGGGTTGACTCACAAGCCGATTTATATTGTCTGAGTTTAGAGTACTGACTAAAGGACTTTTTTCTAAACCTTTTGGCATTGACGTTATGGCTTGCGCATTGAAAGTATTGGGAGAACTGGCTGAATTAGTAGCCTGTGGCGTATTTGCTTTACCTTGAAGTTGCGTGACCTCAGTTTTGGGTATGATGTCTTGTTTTGTTGTCTCAGGTAAAGAAACGATAGCTTCAAGTTTTTTTAAAAAGGAAGCGATGATCTGAACCGGTTCAACTTTGGCGATCACTATGTCAGAAGACAATTTATTTGTGGGAACCTGAGTTTCATTTACTGGCGCCCCAATAACGATTTCGAGTTTGCTCTGTATTGGGGTGAGTAATAAAATAGGCCGCCCTTGTTGAAAGGCTATTTTTGCTAAGAATTCACCTTGATTCAGCTGAGGTCCAGGATCTTGTGCTACAACAGTGCCATTAGCAAATTGAAACGCTTTGTTAATAATAGTGACGTTCGGTAACGGGTAGCCTTGAGTTCGAGCCGCAAGAGCTGAAAGCTGTGTCTGAGATATGCCATTTTGTTGCGCCAAATTGATAACAGCCTCTGGAACTTTCAGCGCAATAGGCGTGGCTAGAGCAAGCAGTTGGCTGATGGGATTTTGAGTCGCTGTGGTTGTTGGTGGCGTGTTTTGCGTATTAGGCGTGACTAGAAAAGTATTAGCTGTCAATAATATTTGCCGCTGCTGAGCGTTAACAAGCTTTAAATTATATTCTGTACCGTTTAGAGTAATACTATCTCCTTCAGGCGAGGTTTGCACCTGAGCTGGAATAGGACGCGGAGAAGCATTGAGAGCATCAGCTTGGGTTGTCGCAGTATGTAATTGCGGGTTTTGACTGCTAACAAGTGGAATCGACTCCATTTATAGACCTTATATAGTTTATTCGGCGATACATTCGTTTTGTAAAATTAACAATTGACCAATTTTTTTTGCCAAGTATGCTTATGCGCCTTGTGACAACGGAACAGTCATACTGGATAGTATGCCACTAAGACGAATTATCTTTATATCGTCATTTTTGTATTGTCACTTTAGCGAAAACTTGCTGCCTAAGCTGTACATTTATATTAAGAGAGCGATATGAAGTTAAAATGGATGGGATTATCTTTGGGGCTATTGCTGTTGCCTAAAGTGCAAGCGGCTGAAGTACCCGCATCAGATACCATTCCGCAGGAAACCCCTGCTAAGGTACAAATCACCTATGATGATCCCCGAGATCCGTTCGAAGGCTTTAACCGTGCGATGTCGGATTTTAATTATCTTTATTTAGATAGATATTTATATCGTCCTGTTGCCCATGGTTACAACGATTACATTCCTATGCCTGCTAAAACGGGCATCAATAATTTTGTACAGAATTTAGAAGAACCGAGCAGCTTAGTAAACAACGTGCTGCAGGGAAAGTGGGGCTGGGCGGCGAATGCGGGTGGACGCTTTACGATTAACACAACTGTTGGCCTATTAGGTGTCATTGACGTCGCAGATATGATGGGCATGAGCCGTAAGCAAGATGAGTTTAACGAAGTACTTGGTTATTATGGCGTGCCTAATGGGCCATACTTCATGGCGCCGTTTGCGGGTCCTTACGTCGTGCGAGAACTCGCGTCTGATTGGGTTGATGGTCTATACTTTCCCTTGTCTGAGTTAACAATGTGGCAAACCATTGTTAAATGGGGACTTAAAAATCTTCATTCCAGAGCGTCTGCGATCGATCAAGAACGACTCGTTGATAATGCACTCGATCCTTATGCCTTTGTCAAAGATGCGTATTTACAACATATGGACTATAAAGTCTATGATGGTAATGTTCCTCAAAAACAAGATGATGATGAGTTACTCGAACAGTATATGCAGGAGCTAGAGTAACCAATAGGCCGTACTTGACAGCATTTGTCTTTAGTATGCAAGTGTTCGCCTTATCGAATAACGTTATCGGTATGTTCACTTGAGTAATGGCAATGCGATGAATTCTATTCAGGAACTTTTATGGCGTTAAATGGTGTTGCGGTTCTTTTAGTTGAAGATGATCCTGTGTTTAGGCAGATTGTTGCAAGCTTTCTTGATACTAGAGGCGCGCAAGTTACACAAGCCTGTGACGGTGAAGAAGGATTATCATTTTTCAAATCGCAGCACTTTGATGTTGTTCTTGCAGATTTAAGCATGCCTAAGCTTGGTGGGCTCGATATGCTTAAGGAAATGACAAGGTTAGCGCCACTGGTTCCTTCAGTTGTGATCTCAGGTAATAATGTCATGGCTGACGTTGTTGAAGCCCTAAGGATTGGCGCCAGTGATTATCTCGTTAAACCAGTATCCGATTTATTCATCATTGAACAAGCGATTAAACAAAGCCTCCATAGTTCCTACATTGATGATACTCAAGCTGCAGATTTTGAAGCCCTATCCCATCAAGAGTTAAGCGACAACCTCGCCTTGCTCGAACAGAGTGTTGCTGCCGCAAAGCAAGTGCAGCAACAATTGTTCCCCGCATCAAACATAAGCTATCCGGCGGCTAAGGTTGACTACAGTCTGTATAAAAATAGTGACATTAGCAGTTACTTTATTGATTCAACTATGGTCGGCACTGATCACTTGATCATGTATATGGCACATTTATATCCCGAAGATAATCGTGCGGCTTTTGCCTGCGTTCTGCTGAGAAGTTTTGTTAATCAGAAACTTAAAGATTTTCGAAATGGTCAGAGTCAAAGCATTATTGAACCATTCAATATGATGAGCTATTTGAATGAACGTTTAGTCAAGTCTGGTCTCGATATCAAAGCGGATATGATTTATGTCTCTATCGAGCTTACAAAGTTCCGTGCTGCTATTGCGCAGGCCGGGAAGGGGCTGCGTTGCTATTTGCGTAATGACGAGGGATTAAGCCCGCTAGCACTCTCAGAGAGTCTACAGTTGGGTGTATTAGATTGGGGTAAGCCGAGTATTCAGTTCCGCAGTATTTTACCGCAAGAGCAGTTGTGTATTGCGACCAGTGAGCCTGAACATAAACAAGCTTTGCTTGAGAATAAGTTTAAGGGATTGGTTTACGATGCAGCAATGCCCGAAGGTGGTTTCCTCCAGTTGAGTCTTTAGTTCGTCGCTAACGTAATTATGAAGTCAGTATTCAGTTCAAACACGACACAACGAAAAACGCCTTACTATTGCTAGTAAGGCGTTTTTGTTTTTACAGTCGAATAGCTAATTAGCGTTTTATTGCTTCATGCTCAGCAGTTACAGCAATTTCACTTTCTAATACTTCTGCTTCAGTCTGGTGCTTGCTTTCCGCGCCATGCATCCAGTCCACTAATTTATCAGCCATAAAATACAGGATAATGCCTGAAAGAGCTGCTGTGATGGCAATGCCAGAGAAGATCGCCATTGCATTTGCCAGTTGTTCTTCTTTTGCACCGCCATGGCCGATGAATGAGCCAACCACACCGCCAATCTTGTTGGCGGCAGCAACGAATAGGAACCAAGCGCCCATCATCAAAGATGCGATACGCAGAGGTGCTAACTTAGTCACCATAGATAAACCGATAGGTGATAAGCAAAGTTCACCCATAGTGTGGAAGAAATAAGCGCCCACTAACCACCACATGCTCGATTTAACAGATGCATCACCGCCCATTTGCATTACAGCACCTATCATGAATAGGAAACCGATCGCGAGTAAGAACAGGCCAAGCGCAAATTTAACTGGAGAGTTAGGTTCATTCTTACCTAAACGGATCCAGATAGAAGCAATCACAGGTGCAAATAATACGATAAAGATAGCGTTTAATGATTGGAACCAAGTGGTTGGGACTTCAAAGCTACCGACCATGCGATCGGTGAACTCGTTAGTGAACAAGTTCATTAAACCGCCAGCTTGTTCGAAACCAGCCCAGAATATAATTGTGAACAAACCCATTACCATGATGACTTTAATACGGTCACGTTCAACTTTGGTCAGAGGTTCTTTACGTACTTCACCTTTCTCTTCCGCTTTTTGCTTTTCAAGCTTAGCGGCTGGCACTCTGCCGATATCGCCTAAATACTTCTGTGCGAACAAAAATTGGATGATTAAAGAGAAAATCATACCAACACCGGCACAGAAGAAACCTGCTTGCCAGTTGTTAACAAACACTTCTTGTCCATCAACGATAGTAGCGTGTCCGAAGCTAGTATAAGCCCAGGCGACTATAAAGCCTGACAGGGCAGCACCTAAGTTGATGCCCATGTAGAAAATGGTAAATGCGCCATCACGACGGTGATCGCCTTCTTCGTAAAGATCACCCACCATAGTGGAGATGTTTGGCTTGAATAAACCGTTACCCAGAATGAGAGTACCCAAACCAATATAGAACACAGTTGTTTCTAAACCTGGGATCCAACTATGCGGCGCGGCAAGTAAGAATTGACCCGCAGCCATTAAAGCGCCACCAAAATAAATGGCTTTACGTTGACCCAGTACGTTATCGGCTAACCAGCCGCCGATAAGTGGCGTTAAGTAGACTAACCCTGTGAAGGTACCATAAAGCGATAATGCTTCTGCTTGAGTCCAACCTAGACCATGCCCGCCATCACTCTGCACTTTATCGACTAGATAAAGTACCAAAATGGCGCGCATTGCATAATAACTAAAACGTTCCCAAAGTTCTGTTGTAAACAGCAGGAACAATCCCTTAGGATGCCCAAGCATCGTTCCTTGTGGTTTTGCTACGCTCATGAAGTCTTCCACCTTAAGCTCGTGATTGCCTGTGGGCCCCTGAAACAGGATGATGTCGCCACAGAAAAATGGTTGTTGCTCGTCCCAATATCGCCTGCAGGTTTAATCAGCAATCAATTAACACAAATGCATTCATTAATTGTTGAATAACCGCTAGTTACGTATGGGTTATTGTTACGTTCTTATAATAAAAGTAATGTATTTAGCTGTAAAATGAGTATTTTCGCTAAAATCCCACCTTATATACCCCTTAAAAGCAACCAAAGTCAATTTTGGTAAGCTAAGTGGTGACATTATCAGCAATATAGTGTTGCCGTGATTTTAGATGTGAATTCGCTAATGTAAGCAGGCGTTGTATGCATACCGAGCGAGAGGCTAGAAATAGGCGAAAAACTACTTCCATCGACTTAGGCATCTTTGCTATGATTGCGGCCCGTAAATGGACGACACTTAAAATAGGGTAGTGAGATTAGCGTATGAAGGCATGGTACCTTTTGTATTGTAAGCCTCGTAGTGAAGCGAGAGCGCAACAAAACTTAGCACTTCAAAATTTAGAGACGTATTTGCCTATGGTCTCTGAAGAGAAATCTCAGCGCGGACGGAAACAGGTCTGTCGTGTACCATTATTCCCTAATTATTTATTCATCAATTTCGACCCAAGCCAAACAAGCGTTAGGCAGGTCCACTCTACTCGTGGTGTGAATCGAATCGTTAATTGTCAAGAAAAAATGACGCCCATTGACGACAGAATTATCCATGCCATTCGCATGAAAGAATTAACGCCTTCCCAAACGGTATTAGCCGAAGCATTAGAGCTAAAAACTGGGGAAAAAATTCGTTTTACAGATGGACCGTTTGTTGATCTAGAAGGTATTTTTCAAGAAAAGTGCCCAAATAAGCGTTGTCACGTTTTATTTAGCATCATGGGACAGATAAAAACAGTTACTGTGCCAGAGCAAAGCGTTGAAAGAGTTTGCTGTTAAGCACGTGATGCAAGCGACATTGTAAGAATTGCGATGATGTGTTTGTAGGATATTAGCTATTTTTGCGGTTCATGTTTTTTGCCTGCAATTTATGTAGGTCATTTAAGACATTATAAATCAATAGTTTATTTTGTACTTGAAGTTGTTGTCTTGTTTGGTTGCAAACTGATGTTTGAAATTTAAACAGGCAGCTTGTTTTTGTTTGTTAATTAACCAACTAAAACT
>NZ_BPFD01000047.1 GCF_019655335.1 Shewanella hafniensis | reverse complement strand
AAATAAATTTAAGACTATTTTATCAGTTTTAATAATGCCCTAAAGCGCTCGCCTTGGGCCTGATGTTGTAATTCAAATAATAGTGATTCAACGTTCGTTAATAAGGCGCCTCTGGCTGTCATCATCTGAATACCCAGTTGTTTATTCTCAGCACTGCGTGACGAGACGCCGTCTGCGACGAGATGCACCGAATATTGCTGCTCTATAAGGTCACAACAGGTTTGATAAACACACACATGGGTTTCAATGCCCGCCAGTATGACGTGTTTACGATTTGTCTTAGTGAGTGCCTGCGCAAACTCTTCACAGTGCCAACCGCTAAAATGTTGCTTGGCAATGGGGGAGCCGCTTTTCTCTAGCAAGGTTTGAAGCTCAGGACTGGTTGCTCCGAGCTTATCGGGTAGCTGTTCTAACCAGAGTATGGGTATTTCAAATAATTGTGCACCTTGGATTAAGGTCTGTAGTTGTTGGTGCAGCTTGTCACTGTTATCCATGATTTGTGCAAGTTTTCCCTGCACATCGACGATAACGAGAACACATTCTTCAGGTTTTAACATCGGGCCTTCCTTCTGCGCTTGATGATTGTCTTAGTGATGATCTTCGCTTTTGTTTAAGAGCTTGTACTGTGATGCTCAGATTTCATCTCGATTTACGCTTTTCCAGTAGACCTCAATTTAACCTTGTTACCAATAGGCCTAAGGTCGAATAGCGACTGCACTTAAGCTGCTCACTAAAAGAGTGCGTTGCACTTGTTTGTGCTCGATTATGGTGCATTTTTAACCTTTAAAAATAATCTTATTTAGTTAAATTTTAAATTAATCAGCAAGTTAAATTTTTGGCCTAATGATTGAATTACCTTTGATACAAGTTAATAACAATCGCGTTTTTTTGGAGGTCAGGATGAAACTAGTCAGCGCTATCATCAAGCCGTTTAAGTTGGATGATGTCCGTGAAGCTATCGCCGGAATAGGTATTGAAGGCATGACGGTGACCGAAGTTAAAGGTTTTGGCCGTCAAAAAGGGCACACAGAGTTGTATCGTGGCGCCGAGTATCAGGTGGATTTTTTGCCAAAAGTAAAACTAGAAATTGCCACTAAGGCTGAAAATCTCGACATGTTGATTGAGGCCATCACCACTGCGGCTCATACGGGGAAAATTGGCGACGGTAAGATCTTCGTCGTCGACTTAGAACATGCTATCCGTATCCGTACGGGTGAACTCGATACAGAAGCGCTATAAGGGGCTGATAATGGAAGAATTAACAAAACTAGGTGGCACAGTCACTGAACTACGCTTTGCACTCGATACCTTTTACTTTTTGATCTCAGGTGCTTTGGTAATGTGGATGGCAGCGGGATTTGCCATGTTAGAAGCGGGCTTAGTTCGCTCTAAAAACACCACTGAAATTTTAACTAAGAACGTGGTGTTGTACGCGATTGCCTGTGTGATGTACCTATTGGTTGGCTACAACATTATGTATGTCGATAACACTGAAGGAGGCTGGTTGCCATCGATTGGTACCTTAATCGGTTCTCAATCATCGGATGCGAGCCATGCATTAGAATCTGACTTCTTCTTCCAAGTGGTGTTTGTGGCAACGGCGATGTCAATTGTCTCTGGCGCCGTGGCGGAACGGATGAAGTTATGGGCTTTCCTGTTCTTCTCTGTGGTAATGACTGCGGTTATCTATCCAGTGGAAGGGTATTGGACTTGGGGCCAAGGTTTTATCGCAAAACTGGGCTTTGTGGACTTTGCGGGTAGCGGTATTGTGCACATGACTGGTGCGACTGCAGCGATTGCGGGGGTATTATTGCTCGGTGCACGTAAGGGTAAATATGGCCCTAACGGTCAAGTGAATCCTATCCCAGGCTCTAATTTGCCAATGGCAACCTTAGGTATGTTTATTCTGTGGATGGGCTGGTTTGGCTTCAACGGTGGATCGCAATTAATGGTGTCGGATGCGGCGAATGCGAGCTCAGTGGCAAAAGTGTTCGTTAATACTAATACTGCGGCGGCATTTGGTGCTATCTCTGCGCTTATCGTATGTAAGATGATTTGGGGTAAAGCGGATTTAACCATGATACTCAACGGTATTCTGGCGGGTTTAGTGGCGATTACGGCAGATCCGCTATCACCTTCATTGTTAATGGCGGGCGTGATTGGTGTGGTTGCTGGTGGTTTAGTGGTGTTCTCTATTGTGGGCTTAGATCGCATTAAGATCGATGATCCAGTGGGCGCGATTTCAGTACACGGCGTGGCGGGTTTCCTTGGGTTAATGTGTGTGCCATTATCCAACGCTGATGCGACCATTACTGGGCAGTTGACCGGTGCAGCCTTCATCTTTACTTGGGTATTCTGTTCATCCTTTGTGGTTTGGTATGCGATTAAGAAAACCATGGGGATCCGTGTGACTGAGGAAGAAGAATACAATGGTATGGATGCGTCTGATTGTGGTATCGATGCTTACCCAGAGTTTGTTACGGTTAAAAATGCTGGTTAAGTAAACTGGCGAATGAATGGTGATTCAACTTGATGCCTAGCGTGGTTCGAGGGATAGTAAAGCAGAGCGTAGGCTCTGCTTTTTTATGGGGCTTAGTCATGGGTTAAGCTCAAGGCGGTTTAGAGTGGGGCTTAACAGGCTGACGTGCATTACCTTACAGCATGATTTACCTACACTATTTACCTACAGTATTTACTGCACGAACAGAGGGGTGAACTATGAGCTTACATGCCACAGCTGTCGGTCAATTTACGCGACTCAGCCTTATCGTTATTGCTGGCTTGATATCAGTATCTACCTTAGCAGGGGAAATCATAGTTAACCGCTCGAGTGAGCCTGTCGATGCCTTTGCTGTGCGTGATCAAGTGCTCAAGGATTTTGAGTGGCAGGAGTCGCTTCGTCGTCAACAGCAGATCCAAATTCTGCAGGCTTTACCCTTAGGTTGTATTACTGTGATGAAGCCCTATCGCTATTTTACCTGTGGGGAGCATAACTATCGGCCATACCATTACCAGCAGCGCGAGCTATACATAGAGGTTGATCAACCTTCGCAGTAACTAACGTGTTAAATCACTTACCGTTATTTTTTAACGATAGCGATTGTCATTTTTTGTAACCATTTTATGTCGTCTTTTTCGCCATTTGTAATAAGCTCAAATAGGAGCTAATGGTGTGGGAGGACATATGTCAAAACTATTCCGAGCCGTATACCTGAGTGCCATCATGGGCACTGTACTCAGTCAGTTGGTTGCCTGTAGCTCGACGACCATCGCGCCTGATCCGTCTGATCTTGAGTCGCTACTTGCCGATTCACTGTTTACCCCTGTCGCCGATATTCCTTCCGTTGCGGATATTTTTTATCTGCCGCCTGAGGTGGTAACAGATGTAAAGCGTAGCTATGACAAATATACTTTTTCCCATAATAACGCCATGTTAGCCAACGAATGGTTAGCCAGTTATATCAATGCCAGCCAAACCAATAGCACTAAAATTGATTTTCGCTACCAAGATAACCTGACCCAAATTGCCCGTGAAACCTACGCCCAAAGGGCAGGGAATTGCATGTCCTTAGTGGTCATGACTTCTGCGTTGGCGGATATATTGAATGTGGGCGCTGAGTATCAAGATATCGCTATTGAACCCGTATGGGACAAGCAAGGGGATTTCTATTTAATCAATGGTCATGTGAACTTACGCTTACTTCCGCCCGAGAATTTACATTCAGTCTATGTGTCATCCGCAGCAATCTTAGTGGACTTCATGCCCGAGCGCGCCCTACGAGGGTATGGTAAGACCCGAGTGAATAAGCAAACCTTGATCAGCATGTTTTACAATAACATGGCGGCAGAATCTTTAGTGAATGGCGATTTAGATAGGGCCTATGCCCTCATCAAAGCGGGTTTAAATGTCGGTCAGTTTGTCCCCTCACTCAATACGCTCGCCATTATTTATCGGCATAAAGGGGATGAGAAACGGGCTGAACAAGTGTATCGCTATGCGCTTAAGTTTGAGGCGAAAAATTTAACCACGCTTTATAACTTAGCTTTGATTTTAGGGGATCAGGGCCGGCTTGATGAATGGGCTGAAATCAATAAAGTGCTTGAATTAGCAAGGATACGTAATCCTTATTATTACTATGATATGGCGCAGCAAGCTTTCGATGAACATCAATACGACGAGGCTTTAGCATGGTATCAAAGGGCGTTGGCCAAAGCTGATTATCGGCATGAATTCTTTTTCGGTTTATCAAAAACCTATTGGGCGCTGGGGGACGAAAAGCGTGCCAAACTGAATATGGAAAAAGCGCTAGCTTTGAGCCGTGATGATTCAGAGCGTCATCGTTATCAAAACAAGTTACAAGTCATGCTGCACCATTAGTATTGGCCTGCTCTAGCATCCAGTTCTCTTGCATAGAGAGCTGGATCAATTGCACTCATTCCCCGCTTGCTTTTTATCCGCCATATTCGATTTTGTTCATTAAGGCTGTGAGTTAGTTGGCATATTTGAATTTTTATTTTTTTAAAATATATTAAAACAATAAGTTATATTTGATTTTTTGAAATGGAGACAACTTGGTTGCATTGGCGCTTGAGACTCGATAAATTGAACTCAGTATTGCAGTTGAGATCCCTTATCGCAGCGATAGAAATAGCCTAAAACACCAGAGTTGGAGCAGTAAAATTATGTATTACCAAAATGATGACGTTCGCATTAAAGAAGTAAAAGAGTTACTTCCTCCTATCGCGATTCTAGAACGATTTCCTGCTTCCGAAAAAGCCTCTGCGACTGTGTTTAATGCGCGAAATAGTATCCACAATATTCTGGCTAAGTCTGATGATCGCCTGTTAGTGGTAATTGGACCTTGTTCTATCCACGATCCCAAAGCGGCGTTGGAATATGGTCAGCGTCTGGTTACGCTGCGTGAGCAGTATAAAGATCAACTCGAAATCGTGATGCGAGTGTATTTTGAAAAGCCAAGAACCACAGTAGGTTGGAAGGGGCTGATTAACGATCCTTACATGGATAACAGCTTTAAACTCAATGATGGTTTACGTACTGCGCGTAAGTTGTTAGTGGACTTGAACGACAGCGGTATGCCAACCGCGGGTGAGTTTCTTGACATGATCACCCCGCAATATATGGCTGATTTAATGTGCTGGGGAGCCATTGGCGCCCGCACTACTGAGTCACAAGTGCACAGAGAGCTAGCCTCAGGTCTTTCTTGTCCGGTCGGTTTTAAAAATGGGACCGATGGCACCATTAAAGTCGCTATCGATGCGATTGGTGCTGCCAATGCACCGCACCATTTTTTATCTGTGACTAAGTTAGGCCATTCGGCGATCGTTTCGACCAAAGGGAATCCTGATTGCCACATTATTTTACGTGGCGGCCGCGAGCCTAATTATAGTGCGCCGCATGTCGCTGAAATTAGCCAGCAGTTATTAAAAGCTCAGCTTGCCGACAACATCATGATCGACTTTAGCCATGCCAATAGTAGTAAAGAGTACCAACGTCAGTTAGTGGTGGCTGAAGATGTGGCAGGTCAAGTGGCGACGGGGAATACTGCTATTTTTGGCGTTATGGTCGAAAGCCATTTAGTGGAAGGTCGTCAGGATTTAATTGAAGGCCAAGAGCTGTGTTATGGTCAGAGTATTACCGATGCGTGTATCGGTTGGGATGATACCGAGCGCCTGTTGGCCATTTTGAATCAGAGTATTATCGAACGCCGTCAGGTTTAATTATCTGTTCGTGCGAACAGAAACCGCAACGATACCTGAATTAGTCGTTAACGATTGCGGGTAAAGTAAAAACAAAGGCGCTATCCTGGCGCCTTTGTTTTATCTATTTATTGCTTATTTCAACAATGTATTCATTTGCTTTGGCTAAGCTACCAAAGGCGGCAATAAGGTTGTTTCTACCTTTATCTTGTATCTCTGGATTGCCTGATTCGATCATCATCCACACCCAAGTTTGGATCAGTGGTAATGGCGGGTATTGAACTTTAGCGGAATCCAACATAAAGCTTCCTTTGATCTTATTTAATTTATTTGTCTTAATGTTCTCGCTAGAGTTTGAGCTTATGAATAGCCAAATCTAGCGCGTAGAGGTTAACAAATTCTATCGATTTGTATAACCGCCTCCATGGCATTTTGGGCAAAACTGCTAAAATAATCAACAGCAGCAAGGTTGAGCTAAGCTTTTCCCATAGCAAACTTGTCTACATTTATACGGTGCTGGGCGCAAGCAAAACGCAAGCTATGGGTATTTGTGCCTGCACTGAAATCAGTATAAATTCATTTATTGTGAATATGCCAGTGTAATACGTAAGTATGACAGCTTGGCTTTTCATCGAATCAGAATAGCAGTGCATTGTGTCGTGAATAAGTCTATTTGTCTGTCAGAAAAATCTGATTGATTTTATTCAAGCTTTGCTCGTTTCGTTTAGCTTAAGTCTGGTTTGTACTGTTACAATTGACATAACTCATTCAAGGTTATGTCCTATGCGCCCAACGTTATATTTTGAAGGTCCAGTCGATAAATTAAACTGGCACGTCATGAAACTGCTTTGGCCTTACTTATTGGAATACAAAGGTCGGATTGCGTTGGCGATGTCCTGCCTCATCATCGCTAAGTTGACCAGCGTGGCTCTGCCTTTTATTTTAAAGCATTTGGTTGATACCTTAGACGCCGATAAAACCGCGCAAGCCCTAAGTGTACCCGTGGGATTAGTGTTGGCCTATGGTGCGATTCGTTTACTGACAGCGATTACGGGCGAGATCCGCGATACCTTGTTTGGTCGGGTGACTGAGCGGGCGATCCGCCGTTTAGGCTTAGCGGTATTCGACCATTTACACCGACTTGATCTCGATTTTCATCTAGAACGCAAAACCGGCGGCCTATCCCGTGATATTGAGCGCGGCACCAGTGGCGTGAGTTTCCTCATGCGGTTTATGGTGTTCAACATAGTGCCGACCTTGCTCGAAATTGTCATGGTGATTGGCATTTTCTTCTATAACTACGGGGTTGCGTTTGCGGCAATCACTTTTGTTGCTGTGTTGGCCTACATTATTTTCTCTGTGGTCGCGACCGAATGGCGCACTGAGTATGTACGTGATGCCGCCAAGGCTGATTCTTTATCAAATACCCGGGCGATTGATAGTTTGCTGAACTATGAAACCGTTAAGTATTTCAATAATGAGAAGTATGAATCGCAGCGCTACGATCAAGCGCTCGAACAGTGGGAAGTCGCTAAACGTAAAAACCGCTTATCTTTGTTTGCGCTCAATGGCGGACAAGCTGTGATTATCGCCCTAGCGATGACAGCTATGATGGCGCTGGCGGCATACAGAGTCACCTATGGCGATATGACCTTAGGCGATTTTGTATTGATTAATGCGTTTATGATGCAGCTCTTTTTACCCCTTAACTTTTTAGGTTTCGTGTATCGCGAAATACGCGGCGCCTTAGCCAATATTGAGCGTATGTTTAGCCTGCTCGATAAACATCCCATGATAGTCGATTCACCCCAAGCGCTCGATTTTTCGCCCAATAAGGGCGAGCTGGTATTTGAAAATGTGAATTTCAGCTACGACGAGCGGCAAATTCTGCGGGACGTGAGTTTTAAGGTTGCTGCGGGGAAAAAGGTGGCCGTAGTTGGTGATAGTGGTGCTGGTAAGTCGACGCTGATTAAACTGCTATTTCGATTTTACGATGTGGACCAAGGCGCGATTGAAATCGATGGGCAAGATATCCGTCATCTGACGCAAGATGCGCTGCGACGGGCCATCGCTATCGTGCCGCAGGATACTGTGCTGTTTAACGATTCATTAGTTGAGAACATACGTTATGGCCGCCCAAGCGCGACGGATGAAGAGGTGCGCAACGCGATTAAATTAGCGCATTTAGAGCAATTTATTGCATCGCTTGCCCTTGGGTGGGATACAAAGGTGGGTGAACGCGGCTTAAAGCTCTCTGGCGGAGAAAAACAGCGGGTTGCGATAGCCAGAGCCATTTTAAAGGGCTCGCCCGTGCTAGTGTTTGATGAGGCAACATCCTCACTCGATAGCCGCTCCGAGCAAGCGATTTTGTCGGCACTGCGGGAAGTCGCTAAAGGGCATACCAGCCTTGTGGTGGCTCATCGATTATCTACGATTGTCGATGCTGACCAAATCGTTGTATTGAGCCAAGGTGAAATTGTTGAGCAGGGTAATCACCAGACTTTGCTAGTGGCAAATGGTCTATATGCCAAATTATGGCGGATACAAAATGAGCAGTAACATACTCATCTGAGCAGTGAATAGCGCAATACAGTTCAGTCTTTATTCAGCTTCGGCTCTCTATACTCAAATGCCAACACATCAATCGGAAGAGATCTGGCATGGAAAATATTGCACTGAGAGTGAACATTGAAGGCAAAGAAGAAAAAGTTGCCACTGATTGGTTTGCCATCATGGCGACATTGAAAAAACGTGGTGTTGATTATGATTCGCTGCAACGTATTCATGCTGAATTGAATGCGGGTCTACTGGTGACGACTCGGTGTCTTACTTTGGCTAAGGTCAATCCAGAGATGGTACTTGCGGGCGTGATCCGCGATATGCATGTGCCGACAAGTGACTACATGATGAGCATGCGCTAAACATCATAGAAAATGCGTTAGAAAGTCAGCGTTTGATGAGAATGTGGGAGGGTAGTGGTGAGCAACCATTCTCGATGCTCAAGGAAGAGTCATTTTGCTCTAACGCTTTATATCTTGTTTAAGACCAATTGTTTAAGACCAATAGTGCCGAATTAAGCTACGCCATTCAGCTTGCCAGCTTTCCAACCTTCGCATAAAAGATTCAATTTAGGCGCTGACTCATCGATCAAGGTGAGTCGAATGATCTGTCCTTCACGAAAACACACAAGCTCGCCTTCGATCTCAGTCAGGCGATTACAGCTCTTACAGCTCGTGCTTACAGTTTTACTGGCGGGCAGTTGGCTTACGAAGCTAGATTTCAAAGTGTTTCCTTAAGTTCAATTGTGGGTAAGGTATTTGAATAACGCCTCACCTCACGGATCTTACCTCTTTTGTGATACGCATTCAAATATACCTTATGTAAAACTCATAAAGACAAAAGTTGTACTGGCTAATCACCGCAAGGGTTTGCGGCTATTTATCCATGTGCGAATAGAATTTGTCGAGTGAGATAGATAAACCGCTATCAAGCACAATTCGTACATGTGAAGGCTTAAGTTGTCTTGGCTCTGTCACACCGCAAGAGTGCGCGATTAGCCCTAAGTCATGGTGTAAATTATGATTATAGTTAGCGACCCGCGTCGATTTATCCCTAGGATTTAGCCCTTGTTGTAGTTTTGGATTATGCGTAGTAATACCCGTTGGACAGGTATCTTTATTACATTGCAAGGCTTGAATACAGCCGAGGGCAAACATGTTGCCACGGGCCGATGCGATAAAATCAGCACCTAATGCCAAAGCCCAAGCGACTCTAGATGGGACGATAAGTTTACCTGAGGCAATGACTTTGATGCGTTTACGCAAGCCGCGTTGGATCAAGATATTGACTAGAATAGGTAAGCTTTCTTTCAGCGGTAATCCAACATAATCCATTAACGGTTGCGGTGCTGCGCCCGTGCCACCATCGGCGCTGTCTAAGGTAAAAAAGTCGGGGGCAGAGTCTTCGCCGCGGCGTTCAATTTCATCACATAAATCTTCCAGCCATTGTACATCACCGAGTACGGCTTTAATGCCAGTAGGTTTACCTGTAACTTCACGTACTCGTTCGATCATATCCAAAATGTCGTTCACTGACTTAAATTCGATATGGCCATTGGGGCTGATTGAGTCGTGTCCCTCAGGAATGCCGCGAATATGGGCAATTTCAGCATTCACTTTAATACCGGGTAAAATGCCCCCTTTGCCTGGTTTTGCCCCTTGGCTCATTTTGATTTCGAACATTTTGACTTCGGGATGAATCGCTATTGCCTTCAGTTTTTCATCATCTAAATGTCCTTGTTCATTGCGAACGCCGTATTTGGCCGTTCCAATTTGAAAGACGAGATCGCAGCCGCCTTTGAGATGATAAGGACTCAAGCCACCTTCACCCGTATTAAGCCAGCAACCCGCCTGCGCTGCACCATGGGAAAGGGCGGTGATGGCTGGGCGTGATAGGGCGCCAAAACTCATGGCTGAAATATGGCAAATGGCTTGAGTGGTATAAGGTTGACGACAGTGAGTGCCAATCGTCAGCGGGTGAATAGGAGTAATATCTTCATCTTGGGTCGGGAAGGCGGTATTCATAAACATGATAGTACCGGCAGTATCCAAGGGGCGAGTCGAACCAAAGGCTATGGTTCTATCAACATTTTTAGCGGCGCGGTAAACCCAGCTGCGTTCAGCACGGTTGAAGGGCAATTCTTCCCTGTCTTGGGCGAAAAAGTATTGCCTGAAAAACTCACCTTGTTTTTCGAACAGATATCGAAAACGACCAATCACGGGGTAGTTATGCCTTACTGCTTGTTTAGTCTGCATTTTATCTGCAATATACATGTAAATAACGGCAAGTACTGCGAAGCCGATGACGATCAAAAATAGTCCTGAAAACAGATCGAGTCCCCACATAAACCAATTGAGTTCACTCATGTTATTTATCCTTATTCTTGTCCGTAACGGGTGGCGATCAAGCTCGCGGGTTGGCCATCATTGAGAGAGAGCAAAAACAGCTGGCTGTAGTCCTCTTCGCCGATTGCTTGGACCTCAGGTCCACCAAGGGCTTTGATGATCAATGGCACTGTGTTTGAATGACCAGCGATGAGCGTATTACCTCGTACCGCATGCACTTGTTCGACAATCAGCTGAATATGTTCTTCGATAGGTTTGGCTGCCTCGACTATCGTCACGGGCAAATGGCGAGCCTCGGCGATAGGCGCGAGTGTTTGCTGGGTTCGCTGGTATTGAGTCGCAATGAGCTGTGACAACGGCGTGCGACTCAAGGCGGTGATCAGTGATGTTGCGCGCATTTCTCCCTTGGGCGATAACTGCGGGTCATTGGCTGGTGTGTCGGCTTTTTCGGCATGTCTGACTAAAATGATTAGCCTATTTTCCGCATGGGCTGGGTTAATTGGAGCTAGGCCAAGACAAGTGAAGAACACAAGACCAGTGAGCAGACTAAGGCGCTTAATATTGATGCTCATATAGTTAGTGCTCAGTACAGCGCTTAAGTATTTGTGTAAACGCTTGAAAGCGGAAATGACTCAAACTGCGGCCTACTGCCATGGTGTAACATCCTTTTCTATTAGCTTTTGTCTAAGCTCGACGATAATAATGATCTGCATGCGGGTTTATTGACACTTTATGCAATTTATACAGAATAAACCCACTCAATTTATACGGGCCTTATCATGGCCTTGTGGTCACGATGGTACTTCAATTCTAAAAATTACTAAAGCTGGTTAAATTTTGGTCGATAATAAAGTCGACCCGAATTGAATGGATAGTCATCATGGAAATCAATAAATCCCCTCAAGTGCAAAGCACTCCTTTGCCGCAGAAAAAATATGTTGAAAATACGGCACCTAAGGGTACCGAAGTGAGTGATTCGAAGGATGTGAAAGTCACACTTAAACAAACGGCATATCAGACAAGTAAGTTATTAATGAATCAAGCAATTCTATCTGCGCAGCAGGAAGTGAATATCAAGTCTGGCGATCAGTCTATGACTTTACTCTATCGTGCCGCTATCGATGCGATAGACAAAGAGTTAGCGCCCACTATGGGCGAGAACGCGATTCAAACCGCTTACGATAATGGTGTTGATACTTCTCCAGAGGCCACAGCCGATCGTATCGTGAGTTTTGCGACGCAATTCTTTAGCATTCACCAGCAACAAAACTCGGGTATGAGCTTAGATGAGCAACTCGATAGTTTTATGGGGATTATTGGTGGTGCCATTGACAACGGTTTTAAAGAAGCGAAAGACATTCTGTCTGGCCTTAAAGTCTTGCAGGGGGATATTGCAGATGGTGTCGATAAAACCTATGGTTTAGTGCAAGAGGGACTACAGGCCTTTAGAGATAGTTTTAACAAGAAGACAGATGAGGCAAAATCGAGTGCCACTTAATGCTTTATTGTTTTCGGTTCTATCATCATAAGCCCCTTACATAAGGGGTTTTTGTTATGCGGAAAAAAGTCTATGCTGGAAGCCTATTTAACGTTTCGCTTGAGGGCAAGTTATGTGGACTAGGGGACAAGTTATAGAACGTATTGATTGGAGCGATAAGTTATTTTCATTGCGCATCGCCGCCGAGTTAGCCCCATTTATTGCTGGCCAGTTTATCAAGTTAAGTCAAATGCAAGATGATAAGCGTGTAGCCAGAGCATACTCCTTAGTCAATTCTCCCGACAAACCCTATGCCGAAGTGCTCGCAGTCGCGGTAGAAGACGGCCTGTTATCGCCGCAATTGCAAAACCTTGGCATAGGCGATGAAATTGAAATTACCTCAACCGCGACTGGTTTTATGACCTTAGCGGAAATTCCTAAGGGTGAACTCCAAGGCAAGCACTTATGGTTTTTGGCTACAGGTACTGCAGTAGGACCATTTTTGTCTATGCTCGATACCCATGAGCCTTGGGAGCGTTTCGAAAAAGTCGTACTTGTGTATGGCGTGCGCGAGGCGCAGGATTTGGCGTATCTTGATAAGCTGCGTGAGTTAGAGCGCACATACCCAGCACAGTTTACATTAGTCTTGAGTGTGACCCGTGAACCCTTTGCCGATGCGTTGCAGTGTCGTATACCCGAGGGCCTGGTCTCGGGTGAGATTGAAAAAAAGGCAGGAGTAACCTTAAGTGCTGCTGATTCCCAAGTTATGATTTGTGGCAATCCCGGAATGATCAATGGCGCGCAAAGCGCCTTACTCGATAAGGGATTAGTGAAGAATTTACGTCGTGCTCCCGGACAAATTACCGTAGAGAAATATTGGTGATCCCATTTTATATGGGTGGGAGCAAGCCGTTTTCGCTCCTAAATAGCCATAGCGTTTAATGCAAATATAAGGAAATTTTTGATGAAGTTGTTAAGTTCTCAAGCTTCACCCTACGCCCGTTGTGTTAGAGCCTTAATCCAGTATTTAGGAATTAACAATATTGAAGAGCAGCTAGTCAATCCCTTTGAAAACAGTGCCGAATTACTCGATGCTAACCCGCTAGGACAGATCCCGTGTCTCATCACTAACGATGGCGTGGCGTTATTCGATAGCGAAGTGATTATGCGTTACCTAGATGCTGAGCTTGGCGATCGTAAGATGTTTGGCATCTCAAGCCATAACTGGGTGTTGGAGTGTCAATATTCTTTGATAAAAGGCTTAATCGATAGCGCGGTGAAATTACGCCAAGAGCAGATGCGTGAAGATGAAGGCGTGAGATCGGCTTTTTGGACGGCTCGCTTTGAACAAGCATTGCTGCGTGGTCTTATGCAGGTTGAACTGCAAACCGTGATCACCCAAACCACGATTCAGGCACCGCAATTAGCCTTGATTTGCTTGCTTGATTATGTGGACTTTAGACATCCAGAGTTAGATTGGCGCAAGGTTGCCCCTGCGACGGCACTTTGGTTTAGTGAGATGCGTAATCTCCCCGCGTTTATCCAAACCCGTCCCCAATAACTGGATGGAGATGCTCAGCCATCGGTTGCGCGTCTTCCCTTTGGTCTATCACGGCGGTTTTGTTCTCCAAAAGCGCCGAATAATTCCCGTGTAACCCCATATTCGACTCTACGGTCATTCCCTATTTGACGCCTATCTTCATGGTGTTGATAGCGACATTGGCACTGGGTCATAGTGCATTCTTCCATCGGGATTTCCGGTGCATCCTTTGATAAAAAACGTTTTCCAGACAGTGTTTCAGCCTGCTCACAGCAACTGCCGTCATTCACTATGCTTACACTGTGAAAATGATGATGCGGCTTAGTTCTATCCGCGTGTTGATTTACCGCTTTAGCATAGTGTCTATGCCGCTTGTGACCAATATTGAGTTTAAATAGGCCAAATAGCGCTACTGCGACTATACCTAGTAGCAAAACAGTTAACATGACGCCTCCTGAAAGCATTTTAAGCAAATTAAGGTTCAGTTTAGTTTGATTTGAGATAATCACCAGTTTTGAGTTTAAATTCATTAAAAACAAAAAGTTAAATGGACTATTGCTCTCTGCATATCCATCTATTACTCTTGCGCTACTGATAAGCATTATCATTAATGCGGCCATGTTCACACTCGCTGAACATATCATCACTTTGGGGAGAAATGGGTAATGAAATGGGTAACTTGCGCGGCTATTGTTGGGTTAATGTCGGTTGGGCATTCAGCGAATGCAGATGATAAATTAACCGTTTATTCTTATCGTCAAGCCTTCTTGGTGGAGCCTATCTTGACGCGTTTCACCGAAGAAACCGGCATAGGTGTTAATTTGGTCTTTGCAAAAGATGGTATTGCCGAGCGTCTTGCCCGTGAAGGTCGTTTATCCCCAGCAGATTTGGTGCTGACCTCTGATTTCTCGCGTCTAGTTGAATTAGTCGATAAAGATCTGACTTCACCAGTTAAAAATACCCAACTCGAAAGCAACATTCCTGCTCAGTATCGTGACCCCGATGGCCAGTGGTATGCCCTGACCATGCGAGTACGAAATCTCTATACGGCGAAAGACCGTTTAGGGCCGCAGCAAATCACCTATGAAGAACTCGCCGATCCTAAATACAAAGGCAAAATCTGTACCCGCAGCGGTAAGCATCCATACAACATAGCATTAGTGGCATCTATGATTGCTCACCATGGTGAAGCTGAGGCTAAAACGTGGCTGACCGGCGTGAAGAGTAACTTAGCGCGCAAGCCGCAGGGTAACGACAGAGCCCAAGTGAAAGCGGTAAAAGAAGGCTTATGTGATATCGCCATAGGTAACAGCTATTACTACGGCAACATGATGCAAGACCCTGAGCAAAAAAGCTGGGCCGAGGCCGTCACGATTAACTTCCCGAACCAAGCCGATCGCGGTGCTCATGTGAACGTTTCAGGCATGGTGTTAACTCGTCATGCGCCTAATAAAGCCAATGCGATCAAATTGATGGAATTTCTATCCGCCGATGTGGCTCAAAAGGCTTATGCTGATGTGAATATGGAATACCCAGTGAAAGCCGATGTGGCACCTTCAACCTTAGTAGCTTCATGGGGCGAGTTTAAGTCGGATCAATTGCCCATTTTTAAATTGGCCGAATATCACCAAGCGGCGGTTAAGTTATTAGATGAAGTGCAGTTTGATCTCTAGCATTTGACGTTAAGTACGAGTGACAAATTGCAGAACTAGGTTATCAGCGCCATTGATTGGCGCTGTAACTTTTTAAGGATTGACATGATTTTAGGATTAGCCAGAAGCTGGTCGCTTGCTGGTTATGCGGTGGCCACCTTGCTGGTGCTGCCACTGGTTGCGCTGATATTGCAGGCTTTGCAGCCTGACGAAGCCGTGTTTGGCCACTTGATGGCAACTGTCCTGCCAACTTATATTATCAACAGCTTATTGCTGATCTTTTGGGTGAGTTTAGGCGCGTTATTACTCGCGTTACCCTGCGCTTGGTTGATGGCTCGCTGTGAATTTGTCGGCAGGCGCTACTTGCAATGGGCGCTATTATTGCCCCTCGCTATGCCGGGGTACATTGTTGCCTACGTGTATACCGATTTGCTCGATTATGCGGGGCCAGTACAGCGTAGCTTGAGATCGATTTTTGGTTGGAACTCACCGCAGGATTATTTCTTCCCCGATATTCGCACCTTAGGCGGCGCGGCGTGCATGTTGTCGCTAGTGTTATTCCCCTATATTTATCTCTTGGCGCGTACCGCCTTTATGGAGCAATCCTTAAGCTTGGCCCATGCATCAAGGATCATGGGATGCTCGCCGTGGCAGAGTTTTTGGCGTTTATCTTTGCCTATGGCAAGGCCGGCCCTCGCGGTTGGGGTGGCTTTGGTGGCGATGGAAACAGCCGCCGATTTTGCGACGGTTAACTATTTTGCCGTGCCAACCTTAACTACGGCCGTGTATGACACTTGGTTGGGCTATGGCAATCTGACTGCCGCCGCTAAGTTGTCGGCGATTATTTTGCTGGTGGTGTTTTGCTTGATTGGGCTTGAGCGTTTTGCCCGTCGTAAACAGCAGTTATTCCAAAAACAATCGCGCATCCAAGCCAGTGACTTGTATCGACTCTCGACAGCGCAAACCACAGTTGCACTGAGCTTTTGCGTCGCTCTGCTGTTATTAGCCTTTTTATTGCCCTTTGGCATTTTAATTTCCTATGCTATTGGTTACTTTGAACAAAGCTGGGATGGGCGCTTTTGGCAATTAAGTCTTAATAGTCTAAGCCTTGCGCTGATCACTAGCTTAATCTGTTGCTTAATCGCTTTGCTGCTCATGTTCGTTCGCCGGATAAGCCCAAGGCCCAGTGATGTCTTGCCCTCACGCTTAGCATCGACAGGTTATGCCTTGCCCGGCACAGTGCTGGCTATCGGCGTATTAGTGCCGCTCACTATGCTCGATTTTGCGATTAACGATCTGGCGGATTTACTTGGTTTAAATGGCCCAGGGCTTATTTTAACGGGCAGCGTAGTGGCATTGATTTTTGCCTTTTGTGTACGTTTTGTGGCGATAGCTATCGGCAGCGTTGAAAGCAGCTATAAACGCATCTCGCCATCGCTAGACATGGTGAGTCTGACTATGGGCCAAAGCCCAAGGCAGTTGCTGCAAAGAGTGCATTTACCTCTACTTGGCAAGGGATTGTTTGCTGGTGCATTATTAGTGTTTATCGAAAGCATGAAGGAACTGCCTGCGGCGTTATTGCTGCGGCCTATCGGTTTTGAAAACCTTGCAACTTATGTATTCCAGTTTGTATCCGATGAAAAACTCGAGCACGGCGCCTTAGCCGCGATTGTGATTGTGCTGGTGGGCTTAGTACCGCTGATTTATTTAAACCGTTCATTGGAGCACCACAGCTGATGACAAACACGCTCAAACTCATGCAAGTTCATAGCGATTATCAGGGCCAGCAAGTTTTAAAGGGGTTGAGTTTGGCCCTAGAACAAGGAGAGATTCTTGCTCTGTTAGGCCCCAGCGGTTGTGGCAAGACGACCTTATTGCGAGCCGTGGCGGGGTTACAGGCGATTAGCCAAGGTGAAATCCAGATAAATGGCCGTGTTGTAAGTGGCGACAGTCAGTTTGTGCCTAGCGAGCAGCGTGGTATCGGCATGATTTTCCAAGACTATGCGCTTTTTCCCCATTTAACTGTGGCGGAGAATATTCTTTTTGGCGTGGATAAATTGTCGGCCGGCGAGCGTCAGGTACGGTTGGATGAGATGCTAACCTTAGTCAAACTCGAAGGCTTGGCTCAGCGTTATCCCCATGAGTTATCTGGCGGTCAACAGCAGCGCGTCTCGATTGCGCGGGCACTTGCCTATGAGCCGCAGTTATTACTGCTCGATGAGCCTTTTTCTAATATCGATGCCCAAGTGCGTTACGAGATGATGGCGGAAATTCGCAGTATCTTAAAACAGCGTAATGTGAGCGCGGTATTTGTCACCCACAGCAAGGATGAAGCCTTTGTATTTGCAGATACTTTGGCGATTTTTAATCAAGGCATTATAGTGCAGCATGGTAGTGCTGAAGCCTTATACGCCGCGCCCAATAGCCGTTATGTGGCGGACTTTTTAGGTAGCGGTAATTACTTACCCGCCGCAGTGCTCGATGGACACAGAGTTGCCACTCCAATCGGCCACTTAACCAGCCTCACACCATTAGGGTTGCCGAGCGAGTTCAGCGGCACGGTATTCTTGCGCCCGCAGCAATTGACGCTCAGTGCCGATGAGCAAGGTGTGGGCACGATCACAGAGCGGCGTTTTTTAGGCGCTTTTTGTCATTACTGGGTCAAGATTGAAGCCGCCTCCCATGCATATTATGTCGAAGTGCGAAGCCAAATGATGCAGCTCACTATCGGCCAAAAAGTCGGGGTTACGACAGAGCCGCACTCGCTGGTACTATTTGAATCTTAGGCATATTGATATTGTGTTGAGCCAATCTAAGCCGTCAGGTATTAATGCCATGGCGATAAGCTATCACCAACGAAAGTATGACATTTTTGCTTACGTTTAACTTGCGTCTATGCGGTATGGGGTGGTGATTTTTTCGACCATCCTTGTTACTTTGAACCTCCGGTTTTGGAGGACTTATGATAAAAACAATAAAATCAATTTGTAGCTTAGTGACAGTAGTGACGGCGATGTCGTCTTCAGGAGTGATGGCCATGGATAGGATCACGGGTAAAGCCTTTGCGACGCGCTCTGAAGTGTATGCCACCCATGGAATGGCGGCGACCAGCCAACCCCTCGCCACGCAAGTCGCTATCGACATACTCAAGCAGGGCGGTAGTGCCGTCGATGCGGCCATTGCCGCTAATGCCATGTTAGGGCTAGTTGAACCCACTGGCTCGGGTGTTGGTGGCGATTTATTTGCCATCGTCTGGAGCGCGAAAGATAAACGTCTCTATGGCCTTAACGCTTCGGGTCGCAGTCCAAAATCCTTAAGTTTAGAAAAGCTCAAATCCCTCGGTTTAGACTATTTGCCGCCGCTTGGGCCTTTGCCTGTTTCTGTGCCCGGTGCAGTGGATGGTTGGTATGAACTGCATAATAAGTTCGGCAAATTAGCTATGGCCGATAATCTCGCGCCCGCAATCCACTATGCCCGTGATGGTTTTCCTGTCTCCGAATTGATTGCTTATTATCTTGAGGGGAGCGGTAAAAAACTCGCAAAATTCCCCGGTTTTAAAGAAACTTATATGCCTAATGGCAAGATGCCAGCGGTGGGCGAAATCTTTAAAAACCCAGCGCTTGCTAATACCTATGAGAAAATTGCCAAAGGTGGCCGCGATGCTTTTTATAAAGGCGATATTGCCAAAAGTATCGATAAGTACATGAAATCCCAAGGTGGTTATTTAAGTTATGATGACTTAGCGACCCATACTAGCGACTGGATAGATCCGGTTTCGGTGAACTACCGTGGTTACGATGTATGGGAACTGCCGCCCAATGGTCAAGGCATTGCGGCGCTACAAATCTTAAAAACCATGGAACCCTTTAATGTGGCTGCGATGGGCTTTAATAGCCCCGAATATGTGCATTTATTTGTCGAAGCCAAAAAACTCGCCTTTGCCGACAGAGCTAAGTTTTATGCCGACATGGCCTTTAATAAAGTGCCAGTTAACGAGTTGATTTCGCAGCAATACAATTATGATCGCGCTAAGTTAATCGATCCCAATAAAGCGGCCAAGAGTGTTGATGCGGGTAATCCTGCGTTGCAACATGGCGATACTGTGTACCTGACCACCGCCGATAAAGACGGCAACATGGTGTCACTCATTCAAAGTAACTACCGTGGTATGGGGTCGGGCATGACACCGCCAGATCTCGGTTTCGTGCTGCAAGACCGTGGGCAAATGTTTGATTTAACTGAGGGGCGTTTTAATACCTACGCACCGGGTAAGCGTCCATTCCATACTATTATTCCCGCCTTTGTGACCAAAGACGGTAAGCCTTGGTTGAGTTTTGGGGTGATGGGCGGCGCGACTCAGCCACAAATGCACGCACAAATTGTAATGAATCTGATTGATTTTAAAATGAACTTGCAAGAAGCGGGCGATGCCCCGAGAATTTTGCATATGGGCTCAACCGAGCCCACCGGCGAAGTGATGAATGATGGCGGCTACGTCAGTCTGGAATCGGGCTTCCCTGTGGAAACACGCCGTGAGCTTATCAAGAAAGGTCATGTGCTGCGTGATGGACTTGGGGATTTTGGCGGCTATCAAGCTATTGGATTTAATGCTGAAACGGGCGTGTATCGTGGCGCTTCTGAGAGCCGTAAGGATGGTCATGCCGCGGGTTATTAACTTCAGCGTCACGCTAAGGTAAGCTCGAGGTAGAGTAAGCTTTGCTGCTCTAATTCGATTAAACTGAATGACGAGACTTATCAGTCTCGTCATTTTTACATTAGGGATCTTGGGCGTGATATTGCTACCTAATGAGCATTATCATGATAAACCAGAACAAACTGTGCGTTAGTTAATGTCATTTTCAGGTAAAGTTGCGGATAATATTGCCGAAAATGAATTTAGAAAAAGGGTGATAACCAAATGGATATTCAAAATATGCCGCGTGAACAGTTGGGTGTGTGTGCCGAGGGGAACTTACACAGTGTCTATTTGATGTTTAATGCCAATGACAATGTCGAGTCGCAATTACGTCCCTGTCTTGCCAACGTTGCGCAGTATATTTATGAGCTGACAGATCAATACTCTGACAGCGCATTCAATGGTTTTGTGGGGATTGGCGCTAATTATTGGGATAGCCTCTACCCCAATGCTCGCCCTGAAATGCTCAAGCCTTTTCCTGCTATGCAAGTCGGCAGCCGCGAAGCGCCGGCAATTGAATATGATTTGTTCGTGCATATTCGCTGCGACCGTTACGATATTCTGCATTTAGTCGCTAATGAAATCAGCCAAATGTTTGAAGACTTAGTGGAATTAGTCGATGAAGAACGTGGCTTTCGATTTATGGATAGCCGCGATTTAACCGGCTTTGTCGATGGCACCGAAAACCCTAAGGGGCGTCATCGTCAGGAAGTGGCACTTGTGGGTGATGAGGATCCTGAGTTTAAGGGCGGCAGTTATATTCACGTGCAAAAGTATGCCCATAACTTGAGTAAGTGGCATCGATTACCGGTTAAAAAACAAGAAGATATTATCGGTCGCACTAAGCAAGATAATATCGAATATGAGTCAGAAGATAAGCCACTGACCAGCCATATCAAGCGGGTGAATCTTAAAGATGCGAATGGTCAGTCGATGGAAATCCTGCGCCAGAGCATGCCCTATGGTTCACTAAAAGAGCAGGGATTGATGTTTATTTCTAACTGCCGCACGCCTGAGCATTTTGAAAAGATGCTGCATAGCATGATGTTTGGTGATGGCGAAGGTAACCATGATCACTTGATGCATTTTACCAAGGCGATGACAGGCTCATCCTTCTTTGCCCCCGCATTGGATTTTATGCTGCAATTCGACGAATAAGCTTTCAATATTTGAGCAGATTCAGCATCAATGAAACGCACTTACGCTAACGCCTGAGTGCGTTTTTTTATGCTAATGCGCTGGGAGCCATTTTTTGATATCGAGTTGCCATTGCTGGGCGGTGTAATCGATAAAGGCGCGCACCAGATTTTGCTGATAACTGCGGGACAAGTACACAGCCCACAGGGTTTGGCCTGGCGTCGTAAAGTCGGGCAACACTTCTTTAAGCTGACCGCTAGCAAGGTATTGATTTGCTAAGTCGCAGGGCAAACGCACTATGCCATGTCCCCGCAGCGCCGCACTCACCAATACGCCCATGTCGTTAGCTTTAAGATTGCCGGTGACTTTTACGTGCTCGGCTTGCAGCTCTTTCAGGAAAGGCCAATTTTGTTGCGCCGAGTGTATCAGGCAGTTGTGAGCCAGCAGATCTATCGGCTCGACAAGTGGTGTATTGCTATCAAGGTAGCTTGGCGCAGCGCAGATCACGGCATCTATAGTCATTAAACGCCGCGCAATCAAATTATCATCCGGCTGCTCGGTATAGCGCAATGCCACATCGACTCGCTCATCCACCAATTGGGCAAAACTGTCCGACATCACCAGCTGAATACTGACCTTAGGGTGAATTTTAATAAAGCGATCAACAACATCAAACAGGCTGTGCTGTCCAAGGCCAATCGGTGTGGCGATACGAATACTGCCCACCAGTTCACTGTTATGGCTGTGGGCGCGGCTTTCCATGGCGGCAACTTCACTTAAAATCCGCTGGCAAAATTGCAGCGCTTCTTCGCCTTGTAAGGTCAGGCTGACGCTACGGGTGGTACGGTGGAGTAAGCGTAAACTAAGCCATTGCTCAATTTCTTGAATATGGCGGGATACCTGCAGGCGGCTGAGGTCTAAATGTTCGGCAGCTTTGGTAAAGCTGCCGCAGTTTGCGACTTCGACGAAACTGCGTATTGCGGCAATTTTATCCATATTAGTACCTCAAACTGAAATAATCATGCTCATTTATTGATGTTTATCACGTGAAACACTGCAAGTAAACTGGCTTCAATGTAAATCATCAGAGAGAGTTAACGAAATGAAAATCGCAATTTTAGGTGCAACAGGTTGGATTGGTGGTGCAATTTTAAAAGAAGCATTGAGCCGTGGGCACCAAGTAACAGCGTTAGTGCGTGATCCGAGTAAGTTATCCGCTACCAACGTGGCTGTGCATGCTGTGGATTTAGAGCAGCCATTAGTGGCAGAACCCTTCGCTGGCGTAGATGTTGTCATTGCCTCTGTTGGTGGCCGCGCACAACAAAATCATGGACTAGTGGCGAGTACGGTTCAGCATTTACTGGATGTGCTGCCCAACGCTAAGGTGCCACGTTTATTGTGGGTTGGTGGTGCAGGCAGCTTAGAAGTGGCACCGGGGGTGACGCTGGTCTCTAGTCCAGATTTTCCCGCTGCATATAAAGATGAGGCGTTAGCTCAGGGTGAAGCCTTGCAGGTATTCCGTGCGGCGCAAACTGCAATTAATTGGACCTTTGTGAGCCCAGCCGCTGAGATTTATCCTGGCGAGAGTGAAGGTCCATATCGCCTTGGTGGCGACAGCTTCTTTACCGATGCCAATGGTCGCAGTCGCATTTCTGTTACCGATTACGCTAAAGCCATGTTGGACGAAGCCGAACAGGGCACTCACGCAAATCAGCGCATCAGTGTGGCTTACTGATATTGCTACAGTTGAGTTAGATATAGTGAGTTAGATATTGTGCTGTAATCTGTAACGTAATCGGGACAACGACCAAATAATCAGCGCAAAATTGGACTGAAATGGGTACAGATGAAATAGAACAGGTCAGCAAGCTGACCTGTTTTTTTATTCTGCGTAATTGAATAAAGATTTGATGGTTTCTAAGGTATCGGCGATATCTTGGATGCTCGATGGACAAATAAAGATAGTGTCATCACCGGCAATTGTGCCCAAAATGCCTTCTGGTTTACCGATAGAATCCAATAAACGGGCAATCAGCTGCGCTGCACCTGGACTAGTTCGCACGACGATCATCGCTTGGTTATGATCGACGTCGAGTACCAAATTCTTCAGTGGGCTACCCGCAGTGGGTACGCCTAATTCGGCTGGTAAGCAATACACCATCTCTTGCTTAGCGTTGCGAGTCCGCACTGCGCCGAACTTGCTGAGCATGCGTGATACTTTTGATTGGTTAATATTACCAAAGCCTTCAGCTTGCAAGGCGGTGACGATTTCACTCTGAGAGCCAAAGCGCTCTTCTTTTAAAATCGACTTAAAAATTCTAACAAGGTCATCCTGATTCTTGGTCGTTTGCATAATATTATTATTCGTTATTCAAAAAAACAGGCCCATTTTGAATATTTTTAGAAAAATTGTCAACAAATAACCAGATTGATTGAATAAAAATTCACTAACCCTCTGTGGTTAAGCATTTGCTGGGGGCGTAAAAATATCAATTTGAGTAATTGTTCTACATTGCTTCTATGTTATTCCGGAATTCTTTTGCCCCACGACTAAGGGATAATTGAAATTGTTGTGACATTCCAGTAATGTGACGCCAACGCAAATTAGATCCATGTCACACATATCCGAGAAATAACGGAGATAACTATGAAAGTTGCTGTACTTGGTGCTGCTGGTGGTATCGGCCAGGCTCTTGCCCTACTGTTAAAAACTCAATTGCCTGCGGGTTCTAAACTGTCTCTATATGATATCGCACCGGTGACTCCGGGTGTTGCGGTTGACTTGAGCCACATCCCAACTGCTGTTGAAATCAAAGGTTTTGCTGGTGAAGATCCAACGCCTGCCCTTGTGGGTGCTGACGTTGTGCTAATTTCTGCTGGTGTTGCGCGTAAGCCTGGTATGGACCGTTCAGATCTGTTCAATATCAATGCGGGTATCGTTCGCAACCTGATCGAAAAAGTAGCGGCAACTTGTCCTACGGCTTTGGTTGGCATTATCACTAACCCTGTCAACACCACTGTTGCTATCGCTGCAGAAGTGATGAAAAAAGCGGGTGTTTACGATAAGAACCGTCTGTTCGGTATCACGACATTAGACGTGATCCGCTCTGAAACTTTCATCGCCGAATTAAAAGGCCTGAACGTTGCTGACGTTAAAGTGAATGTGATCGGCGGCCACAGCGGCGTGACCATTCTGCCATTACTGTCTCAAGTTGAAGGCGTGACTTTCACTGACGAAGAAGTGGCAAGTCTGACAACTCGCATCCAAAACGCGGGTACAGAAGTGGTTGAAGCTAAAGCCGGTGGCGGAAGTGCGACTCTGTCTATGGGTCAAGCGGCTTGCCGTTTCGGTATGTCTCTGGTTCGTGGTCTGCAAGGCGAAGCTAACATCGTTGAATGCGCCTATGTTGACGGCGGCAGTGAGCACGCTGAATTCTTCGCACAACCTGTGCTGTTAGGCAAAAACGGTATTGAAAAAGTACTGCCTTACGGTGAAGTAAGTGCATTCGAAGCTAACGCTCGTGATTCTATGTTAGATACGCTGAAAGGCGATATCAAACTAGGCGTTGATTTCGTTAAATAATCTTTCGGATAATCTATTTAGATTATGACGAATTAAAAAACGGAGCCATTGAGCTCCGTTTTTTTATGCCTCAGTTTTACACTTGCTCAATTTAACTTAATCGATCAGCGACGCCTGGTGGGAATTTGGCAGTTATCGTCGCAGCGGGCTTTGCCCGTTAGTAGATAGGAGATGCGATATCTGTGTTTTGCGAATCTGAGATAGCACCAATCGGCCACAGCTTTAATCACGGGCAGGCGTAACAGTTGGATCCAAGTTCGGGTGCCTGTCAGTGCCCACGCTTTACAAGTGACATCTAACCCGAGTAACACTTCGCCTGTTGCGGTTTCGCCATGGAGAATCGTATTGGCGTAGTCTCTATCGATATGGCGGAAACGCTCGCTAAAATCGGGTGCATTTAAATCTTCAAGCGCAATCAAGTTTTTCGGATCGCGCGCTTTCAGTTGACGCATCTCGGCGCTACATAATGGACAATTTCCATCGTAAAAAATCCGCAGTTCCATCGGGTTCACCTCTGATGACTTGACCACAATACTTGATCAAAGCTCTTGGCTTGCGCACTTAAGCTTGGTTTTCTTTTACCCTAATACGCAGAATAAAGGGTTTTAGATCGCAGCTGATTTAAATCTAATGTGTGTCTCATTTGGCTTTTTGTTAGGTTAAATTCAAATGAGTACAGTAACATCTTGGTTATTCATAAGGTTAACTTGATTGTTGATTTTTAAGCAAACAAGTTAAAACCTGAGCAATGACGAATCAAAAGGATAGGTATGACATCTCCCATCATAATCACTGGCGTGGGTAAACGCATAGGTTACGCCTTAGCCAAACATTTTCTCGCCCAAGGTCAGCAGGTGATTGGTACTTATCGCAGCCATTACGATAGCATCGATGAGCTTAACGCCTTAGGTGCGACTCTGTATCCCTGCGATTTTTATGACGATGCCCAAGTGCAAGCTTTAATTGATGCGTTAACTCAACTGCCTCAAGTTCGCGCCATTATTCACAATGCCTCGGACTGGCTGCCGGATCCTGTTCTTACAAAGAATGAGCCTTTAAAGAGTACCACTTTTACGCCGAGCCAAGTGCTGCAGCGGATGATGCAAGTGCATGTGAGCGTGCCCTATCAGTTGAACTTGGCCTTAGAGGCGCAGCTACGTGCGGGTGCTGGCTATGAAATCGGCGGCAGTGATGTGATTCATATTACCGATTACGTAGCAGAGAAGGGCAGTCAGAAGCATATCGCCTATGCCGCCAGTAAAGCCGCGCTGCACAATATGACGCTATCTTTTGCCGCCAAATTTGCGCCCGAGGTGAAAGTGAATTCGATTGCACCGGCGATGATCCTCTTTAATGCGGGTGATGACGCTGCCTATCAGCAAAAAACCTTAGCCAAAGCGCTATTGCCGAAAGAAGCGGGGAATGCGGAGATTATTGAACTAGTGGACTACCTGCTTAATAGCCGCTACGTCACAGGTCGTTGCCATAATGTCGATGGCGGTCGGCATTTGAGGTAAAGAAAAATCTAGAACGGCCTGCGGCCTCTAGAGCGCCATTGCATGGCTCTAGAATCTAGATTCAAGAAGAAGTCGTTATGGAGCGACGCTCTGCTTTTTCTAGCAGCGAAGCGCTCTAGCTTCTAGTTTCTTGCTCCTTCTTTTCAAAACGTCAGTACCCGACTTGGGGTGATGATGAACGGTAAAGGCACATCCCAATACTCGCAGGGTAAACTCGTCACTTGCTGACAGTCGTGGGCGTAACCCATAGGCAAAGGTTTACCTTTAAGCTGCCAGTTTGCCAGCGTCCTATCGTAATAGCCGCCGCCCATGCCCATACGATTTCCCATTAAATCAAAAGCCACTAATGGTGTGATAACAACATCTAACTCTGTCACTGGGATAATGGCGCGCACATCTAACTTAGGTTCTAAGATGCCGAATTGATTGGGTTGCATGGGGGTATCTGCGGTGTAATGCAGGAATAACAATTGCCCGGCATTGAAGGGATGCAACCTAGGCAGATAGGTGTTTATGCCCATTTGCCACAGCGCAGCGATCAGCGGTGGCGTGGCGAGTTCGCCATCGTGGGTGAGATACAGGGCTACATGTTGCGCATTTTGAGCCTGCAATGCATCGAGCATACGTTGGCTAGCGCTCAAGCTTGCTTGAGTTTGCTCGGTTTCTGAAAGGGATTTGCGCGCGGTGCGAATGGCTTTGCGTATCTGATTGCGGCTTTCTTTTGTATGGAGTGCGCAATTTTTCGCATGGCTTGTGACATCAGTCATTTCACCAACAGCAGCAACCTCTACGGCAAGGTGCGCCATGTCGCTTTGGGTCTTCAAATGAGAAAGTTTGGAAGATGTAGGCATAAAATTAAGATGCTCCCCAGAATGCCGCTACCGGTGTAGCCCTTGAACCGTAGGTTCAAGGCGGGTAAATGATTACCTCCTAAGGCTTCTCGGTACAAGCCGAGCATGCTCAATGTCAGTAAAACATTCACCCTGAGATCAAAATTATCGGCACAGGGACATTACCAGTTGGCATGCATCCCAGGGAGCAAAAACGGTATTGAATCGCTAAAACATTGGCCTATGAGTATAAGCCAGTTTAGCCATTCACTGTGCGTTAATTGACCTAATTGCCAAGGCGCACAGTTTAAATCTATTTAGTTGAACGCTCAACTAAGGCATTCTCGAGGGTCGACTGCAGCAAGCTGATCCTGTCGTCCATCTGTTGCATATAATGCTTATTTTTTTGCTTTTCTTGGAACAACTCGTGTCCAATATTCAGCGCCGCCATAATGGCAATTTCTTCGCGGCTTAGGCTATTAGTGCGGGTTTTTAACGCTGTGAGTTGTTGTTCAACTCCCAATGCCACCGTACGTAAAGCATCCTCTTGACCTTTCGGGCAAGCGATAGAGTAGGTGCGCCCAAGTAGGGTAATTTCAACAGCACTGTTACTCATGTCGCGGGTGATCCTTTCGTTAGCCTCTTAGGGCGGACTATATAGGGCTGATATTAAAAGTGCAAGGTAAGCCGCAATTGGATTGGTCTTTGACGGCTTTGTTTGCTGTTTGTGTGAGCAGTTGGATAATTTTTTATCAGGGTGTGGCCGATTTCGCCATTATTGGGATTCAGTATTGGTTCAAGTCTTTATCTCTGCTAGCATTGCTGCTGGAAAAATCTTATTGGGATCTGATATGGCAACCCCTCCTTCGTTACGTATCGACAGCTTAAAACTCGCCTTAGATGCAGCTGAAATCGGCCAACATCCGGTAGAAGTTCACGGTGCTTTAGTCGGTTTAATCTGCGGTGGTGTAGAACAAACTGGCGACACTTGGATCAAGCCTCTATTCGACCTGATGAACGATGGTCAACCTTTACCTGCGCAGTTGCACCAATTAGTATCTGATTTGTTTAATGATTCAGTCGCGCGTTTAGTGGATTTTGAATTTGGTTTCATGCCGCTATTGCCTGAAGAAGAAGAGCCGCTCAGCCAACGTGTTGAAGCCTTGTCCCTTTGGACCCAAAGCTTTTTGACTGGCATGGCGATTATTCAGCCGAAACTGAATCAAGCCTCGGCAGAAGTGCGTGAAGTGATCAAAGACTTGGCGGAAATTGCCCAAGTGGAATTTGATGTCGCCGACGATGAGGAATCTGAAGCTGCTTACACTGAACTACTCGAGTTTGTCCGTATTGCCGCCATTATGTGTTACTCGGAGTTTGGCCCTGAAATCCCGCTTGGCGAGACCGACGATACCGCTGTGGTGCATTAATTTACCTCAGTTGTGTAATGTTCAATACATTAACGCAGTAGTGGCTTCATTTGATATTAAAGGCGGGTAAGCCTGCCTTTGAATCCATAGCACTGGTGCTTTTGAGTGCATAGTACTGATGTTCACATCTTTTATGTTTACATGCCTCAGTGCCATGCCAAAGCTTGAATGAGATCCCCATGACGGCCACAAATCACATGGATACTTCAGTTCAACACGTCGACATCGTGATTGTAGGCGGTGCGATGGCGGGGGCGACGCTCGCGTTGGCTCTCGCGCGTCTTTCTTTATCCGCAGCTAGACCACTTTCTATCGCCTTAATCGAAGCGCACCTTCCCGATAAACAACACCCCGGATTCGATGCCCGCTCTATTGCCATCGCCCACGGCTCTATTTTCGAATTATCCCGTTTAGGCCTCTGGCCAAAGCTCGCCCATTTAGGCACGGCGATTGAAAATATCCATGTATCGGATCGCGGCCACTTTGGCATGACAGAACTCAATGCCGCGCAGTTTCATTTAGATGCCTTAGGCCAAGTGGTCGAGCTTGAGCGTGTCGGCCAAGTGTTGTTTAACGAGCTTAACAAGAGCGAGGTAAAACTCTATTGCCCCGCCAAGCTTGCCCAAGTGGAACCCGCCGTAGAAGGCCACACCTTAGTGCTCGACACGGGCGAGCGCCTTCAAGCAAAACTCGTGGTCGCCGCCGATGGTCTGCAATCCAAAGTGCGCAGCAGTTTTGCTTTGCCCGTGACCCAAGTGGCCTTCGAGCAAACTGCGATTATTGCCAATATTCAAACCGACAAGCTCCACCAACATTGGGCCTATGAGCGTTTTACCCAAACCGGTCCCTTAGCGTTGTTGCCTATGGCCGATAGCCAAGGTCAACCTCGATTATCTCTCGTTTGGGCGCTCGATGATGCGCGGGCTAAACAGATGCAAGACGCACCTAAGGCCGAGTTTTTAGCGGCGCTGCAACAGGCCTTTGGTTATCGTGCCGGCACGTTTATCGATGTCAGCGCGCGCCATGCGTATCCGCTTAATTTGTCGTATATGCCAAGGCCAATCCATCACAGATGTGTGTTTATCGGTAATGCGGCGCAGACACTGCATCCTATTGCGGGGCAAGGCTTTAATTTAGGGCTGCGGGATGTAGTAAGCTTGCTTGAGGTGCTCAAAACGGCGCTAGCGCAGGGGGATGATATCGGCTCCGCCGCCGTGACCCATGCGTACCTTAATGCCCGCGAACACGACAGAAACAGCACTATCCGCAATATCGAATTTTTAGTCCGTGGCTTTTCAAACCAATACTGGCCGATGACGCTGGGGCGTAATCTCGGATTACGTTTACTATCTTGGTTTCCGCCACTGAAAACCCCCGTTGCTCAAAAGGCGATGGGCTGGAAATAACTCAGCAATTTACTGGTATCGCAACGCGAAAAGGATGTACCCATGTTAAGTTCACAAGCCTATGACATCGCCATTGTGGGTGGCGGCATGGTGGGACTCGCCACCGCGATTGGATTGGCGCAGGCCGATCTGAATGTCGTCGTTATTGATGCGGGCCACACGGATGCCGTTGTCGGCGAGCCGCGCCTGCGGGTGAGCGCCATCAATAAGGCGAGTCAGCGCTTGTTAGAAAACTTAGGGGCATGGGCTTATTTAGATACTTCCCGCGCTACGCCTTATCAAAAAATGGCAGTGTGGAATAAAGACGGTTTCGGCAAAATTGCCTTTGATGCCAACAGCATCAGCGAAACCAGTCTCGGCGCGATTATCGAAAACGATGCCATTAGCTTTGCGCTGGCCAAACGCGTCGCTGAGTTTGACAATATTACCCATATCCAAAACCAACGCTTAGAACGTATTGCCTTTGGTGAGCGTGAAGCTTGGCTGACCCTCGCAAATGGCGTCGAGTCTGGTATCGAAAGTGTCAGTGCTGCACTCGTTATCGCCGCCGATGGCGCTAACTCTTGGGTGCGCGAGCAGTGCAAGATCCCGCTGACCTTTTGGGATTACGGCCACCACGCAATCGTCGCGACGATCCGCACCGA
This sequence comes from Shewanella hafniensis, assembly GCF_019655335.1. Classification (GTDB taxonomy): domain Bacteria; phylum Pseudomonadota; class Gammaproteobacteria; order Enterobacterales; family Shewanellaceae; genus Shewanella; species Shewanella hafniensis. Next base: position 7,496 of record NZ_BPFD01000047.1, on the reverse strand, counting down.
AATGCCGCACCTTGCCACCGCCCGCCAAGTGTTTTTAAAGGACGGCCCGTTAGCATTTTTACCCCTGTATGAAGACAATCTCTGCTCCATCGTCTGGTCGGTGCCGCCCGAGCGCGCCAATGAATTATTGGCGATGGACAAAGTGCAATTCGAGCGCAACTTAACCGCGGCGTTCGATGGTCGTTTAGGGGGTTGCCAGCTGGAAAGCGAGCGCCAAGCCTTCCCATTACGGATGCGCTACGCCCGCCATTTTGCCCGCCACCGTTTAGTGTTGGCAGGCGACGCCGCCCACACTATCCATCCACTGGCGGGCCAAGGGGTGAACCTCGGCTTTTTAGATGCGGCCAGCATCATCGAAGTGATCAGCGAATTACAGCAAGCGGGTAAAGATATCGGCGATTATGCCCAGCTGCGTGCACTTGAACGTTGGCGCAAAGCCGATGCAATGGAGATGATCGCGGCGATGGAGGGCTTTAAACGCCTATTTGAAGGTTCAAACCCAGTCAAAAAGGTGATTCGCGATCTGGGCTTAAATCTGGTTGATAATGTCGCTGGGCTGAAAACAGTGTTCATACAACAGGCCATGGGCAATAAGTCGGCACTGCCTAAGTTATGTCGTTAGCCTCGGTTGCGCTAATGTGATCAGAATTGCCGCTAATATCAGCATTTTGATTGCAAGCTGCGCAAATCTGGCCTTCGCATGTAAAAAAATTACATGTTGAAGATGAGAAAATCTAATGGCAATGGCTTCGGATTAGAAAAATCTCCTGTATACAAATTTGTGACGCAAGGTATAATTTCGCCGCATTTTAGACCCTAGTATCTACACCCTACACTAGGCAGAGACCTGAAAAAGGCCGCAAAAAAGGGATAACAATGGCTAATAAAACTATTCTGTTTAACAAGCACTTAGAATCAAACGCTAAGATGGTCGACTTCCACGGTTGGGATATGCCCCTCAACTATGGTTCACAAATCGAAGAACACAATGCCGTGCGTCAAGACGCGGGTATGTTCGACGTTTCCCACATGACTGTGGTTGATGTGATTGGTAACGACGCTTGTGCATTTCTGCGTAAGTTGCTGGCAAACGATGTGGCTAAGCTTAAAGTGCCAGGTAAAGCCTTATACGGCGGCATGTTAGACGAAAATGCTGGCGTCATCGACGACCTCATCACTTACTACCTCACTGACACTAACTACCGCGTGGTAGTGAACTCAGCGACCCGCGAAAAAGATCTCGCTTGGATCGCCAAGCAATCCCAAGGTTTTGATGTCACTGTGACTGAGCGTCCTGAGCTGGCGATGATTGCCGTTCAAGGTCCTAACGCAAAAGCGAAAGCCGCTGCCGTGTTCAGTAGCGATCAAAACGCCGCCATCGAAGGCATGAAACCTTTCTTCGGTAAGCAAGCTGGCTCACTGTTTATTGCGACTACGGGTTACACAGGCGAAGCGGGCTACGAAATTATCGTCCCAGAAGACGAAGCCCAAGCAATGTGGCAAGCATTGTTAGATCAAGGGGTTAAACCTTGTGGCCTCGGTGCCCGTGACACACTGCGTCTCGAAGCTGGTATGAATCTCTACGGCTTAGATATGGACGAAACCATCAACCCGCTGGCCGCCAACATGGGCTGGACCATAGCATGGGAACCGAGCGATCGTGACTTCATCGGTCGTAAAGCCCTAGAAGCCCTGCGCGATGCCGGAACCGACAAACTTGTTGGTCTAGTGATGGAAGAAAAGGGCGTGTTACGCCATGATATGCCAGTATTTTTCACCGATGCAGCGGGTGTTGAGCACCAAGGCGTGATCACCAGCGGGACTTTCTCGCCAACATTGGGCTATTCTATTGCGATGGCGCGTGTTCCTAACTCGATTGGGGATACGGCGGAAGTCGAAATGCGTAAAAAACGTGTGGCTGTTAGAGTAGTGGCGCCAAACTTTGTGCGCAACGGTAAACAAGCATTTTAAAAAAACGGAACAAGGAACAAGAACAATGAGCAATATTCCGACAGAACTGAAATACGCCTCTTCACACGAATGGATCCGCAAGGAAGAAGACGGTAGCTACACAGTAGGTATCACTGAGCACGCCCAAGAGCTGTTAGGTGACATGGTTTTCGTTGAACTCCCAGAAGTGGGCGACACTGTGACTGCGGGTGAAGACTGTGCTGTAGCTGAATCAGTAAAAGCGGCGTCTGACATTTATGCCCCTATTTCTGGCGAAGTGATTGCCGTGAACGAAGCGCTGGAAGATTCGCCAGAACTCGTTAACAGCGACGCTTACGGCGAAGGCTGGTTCTTCCGCGTGATGCCTTCTGACGAATCAGAAGTTGACGCTCTGCTCGATGCTGAAGGTTACCAAGCTGTTATCGACGAAGAATAATCGTCGACGCTAACGAAGCCCTCAGGGGCTTCGTTTGTTTTAGCGCAAGTTTGACATAACAATAGCCCGTTAATCAGTACCCTACAGTTCTGAGTTACGGCAAATCTGGAACAAGGTTTATCATGACCAAGCAAACCCTCACTCAGTTAGAACAGCACGATTTATTCTTACGTCGTCATATCGGCCCTGATAGCAGCCAACAGCAAGCGATGCTGAATTTTGTTGGTGCTGAGTCACTGGACGATCTGACCGCGCAAATTGTGCCTGAGTCGATCCGTTTAAGCCAAGATCTGAGCATTGGTGATTCCTGCGGCGAAGCCGAAGGCATTGCTTACATTCGTGGTTTAGCGAAACAAAACCAAGTATTTAAGAGCTATATCGGCATGGGTTACTACGGCACTCAAGTGCCAAACGTGATCCTGCGTAACGTATTTGAAAACCCAGGTTGGTACACGGCTTATACGCCATATCAGCCAGAAATCGCCCAAGGCCGTTTAGAAGCCATTCTAAACTTCCAACAAGTGTCGATGGACTTAACGGGTTTAGATTTGGCTTCTGCTTCTTTGTTAGATGAAGCGACCGCCGCAGCCGAAGCGATGGCGCTTGCCAAGCGCGTTTCTAAAGCGAAAAAAGCCAATATCTTCTTCGTTGCCGATGATGTGTTCCCACAAACCTTAGACGTAGTGAAAACCCGCGCTGAGTGTTTCGGTTTTGAAGTGGTAGTTGGCCCTGCATCTGAAGCGGTAAACCACGAACTGTTTGGTGCTTTGTTCCAATATACTAACCGTTTCGGTCAAATCACTGACTTCACTGAATTATTCGCCACTCTGCGTGCGAAGAATGTGGTTGTGACTGTAGCTGCCGACATTATGTCTTTGGTATTACTGAAATCACCGGGCGCTATGGGTGCCGATGTGGTATTTGGTAGTGCGCAGCGTTTTGGTGTGCCAATGGGCTTTGGTGGTCCACACGCGGCCTTCTTCGTTGCCCGTGACGAACACAAACGTTCTATGCCTGGCCGTATCATTGGTGTGTCAAAAGACGCCCGTGGTAACCGCGCACTGCGTATGGCGATGCAAACTCGCGAGCAACATATCCGCCGCGAAAAAGCCAACTCAAACATTTGTACTGCACAAATTTTATTAGCGAATATGGCGTCTTTCTACGCCGTATTCCACGGCCCAGATGGCCTGAAAACTATCGCATCACGCATTAATCGTTTTGCCGATATTTTAGCGGCAGGCTTAAAAGCGAAGGGCGTGAGCTTAGTTAACAGCACTTGGTTTGATACCATCAGCATCAAAGGCTTAGACGTTGCTGCTGTTAATGCACGCGCACTGGCTGCTGAAATGAACCTACGTTTCGATGCCGACGGCATTGTGGGCGTAAGCTTAGACGAAACCACATTGCGCACAGATATCGAAGCCCTGTTTGATGTGATTTTAGGTGTTGGACATGGTTTAGATGTTGCCGCATTAGATGCGCAAATCGTGAGCCAAGGTAGCCAATCGATTCCGGCTGCACTCGTGCGCCAAGATGCGATTTTAAGCCACCCAACCTTCAATCGCTATCAAAGCGAAACCGAGATGATGCGTTATATCAAGCGTCTCGAAAGCAAAGACTTAGCACTTAACTACTCAATGATTTCATTGGGTTCATGCACCATGAAGTTAAACGCAGCGGTTGAAATGCTTCCTGTGAGCTGGCCAGAATTTGCCAATATGCACCCATTCAGCCCACTGGAACAAGCCAAGGGTTACACTCAGTTGATTGAAGAGCTGTCGACTTGGTTAGTGAACATCACAGGCTACGACGCTGTGTGTATCCAACCTAACTCAGGCGCTCAAGGTGAATACGCTGGCCTGTTAGCCATCAAGAAATACCATGAGTCACGCGGCGATGCGCACAGAAACATCTGTTTGATCCCGCAATCTGCCCACGGTACTAACCCCGCATCGGCGCAATTAGCCGGTATGCAAGTGATAGTTACTGCCTGTGACAAGCAAGGTAACGTCGATTTAGATGATCTGAAGACCAAAGCCGCCGAAGTGGCTGAAAACCTGTCTTGCATCATGATCACTTACCCATCGACCCACGGTGTGTATGAAGAATCTATCCGCGAAATCTGCGACATAGTGCATCAGCACGGTGGTCAAGTGTACTTAGACGGCGCTAACATGAACGCGCAGGTTGGCTTAACGTCTCCTGGCTTTATCGGTGCCGACGTATCGCACCTTAACCTGCACAAAACCTTCGCGATTCCACACGGCGGCGGTGGTCCAGGTATGGGCCCAATCGGCGTGAAAGCCCACTTAGCGCCGTTCGTTGCCGGCCACGTTGTAGTGAAACCTGGCCGCGAAAGCGATAACAACGGTGCAGTATCAGCCGCACCTTACGGTAGCGCGGGCATTCTGCCAATCAGCTGGATGTACATTAAGCTGCTCGGTTCACAAGGCCTGAAAAAGTCTACCCAAACTGCGCTGCTAAACGCAAATTACGTGATGAAGAAGCTGTCTGAACACTACCCAGTATTGTTCCGTGGCCGTAACGATCGCGTGGCGCACGAATGTATTATCGACCTGCGTCCACTGAAAGAAGCCTCAGGCGTGACCGAAATGGATATCGCTAAGCGTTTGAATGACTACGGTTTCCACGCGCCAACCATGAGCTTCCCGGTTGCGGGAACCCTGATGATTGAGCCAACGGAATCTGAGTCTAAGGTGGAACTCGATCGTTTCATCGACGCTATGGTGTCAATCCGCGCTGAAATCGCCAAAGTAGAATCAGGTGAATGGCCGGCGGACAACAACCCGCTGCACAACGCACCGCACACTATGGCAGATATTATGGACCCAGAGTTTGATACGCGTCCATACAGCCGCGAAGTGGCCGTGTTCCCAAGTGCAGCAGTACGCACTAACAAGTTCTGGCCAACTGTGAATCGTATCGATGATGTGTACGGCGACCGTAATTTGATGTGTTCGTGTGCACCATTATCAGACTACGAATAATTAATAATGGCTACTTGGCCTAGATAATTCGGCGTCAGCCAACACTTTTCGCTACTCATTGACACCAGTCAACTCCGTGGCGAAAAGCATCGGCTTCCTTGCCTTATCGTCGGCAGTAACGCCATTATCATTTTTCGGCTTCAGCGAATTTGAAGCATCAAAAAGCGACCGAAAGGTCGCTTTTTTATTGCCTGCCGAAGGCGTTGCATACTCACGTATTAGATAAACTGATTATTAGGGTGTTGCAATGTATCTTTTATATACTCGATAACATTTTGAGCTTTAAAGTACTCCGCGATATCAAGACAGTTGATTGTTTTTTTCTTAGAGTTAATGCCTAGTGGAAGGACGTAGACTTTCCTCCAATCTCCACCGTGCTCAATCATCAGTTTAAACAGGTTTACTTCGTCGTTTTCTGCTGCAAGCATCAATGGGGTATAATTCATTCCATTTATTGAATGTGCCTTGTTAACGTTAGCTCCATTATTGATCAATATTCTAGCGATCTGCCTGAGTTTTGAGGGATTTTTAGGATATCTCTCCATCATGATTTCATACACGATTTTGAATATTTTATTCTCTCTGCTCGAAAGACTCTCTTGGCGGACTATTTCTTTTCTATTTTCAAAGCCTGCATACATTGGTTGTAAACGATGTATGTTTTCCTCGGTTATATGTCTATTAAAGTATTCTACGCCCGCATGTCTATTTTTAACTTGGTTAATTAGACCAAGGACATAGTAGAGGGGCGTAATCCAATCTAGGCCACCACGCAAATCAATATTAATTTTGTCATTCATCGACAGAATTTTTTTTACAATATTTGGATTTCCTGTTGCAACAGCGGCAAAAAGGGGGAAATTAATTTTTCTTATGGTGACAGCATTAATGATCTGTTCTGAATGAGACTTCTTGGAGATTAGCTCAAAAATGCGGTCGTCCATTGAAGATGTAGGGTCAGTAAAATCCATCTGTGCTAAAGACATCAGTAGTGGTGAGTCATTTACTTCAGATAAAACGTTAACACTAGCACCTTCGTCAAGGAGTTGGACTACATCTTCGACTTTGTTCTTCATGCAAGCGTAAATTAGTGGTGTTGTTTTCCTTTGGAGCCCACCCTCCATGCCAATGGTTATCTGTTTCTTGGTTAGTTGGTTTATTAAAGTATCTTCCACTTCGAAAATCATACCAACCAGAAAAGGATAATCAGGGTATGTTACTCCTGGATAAGCAAGTTCATTAGTAAATTGTTGTGTGAATTTATACCTTAAATCTTCGATTTCGTTACCAGCAAAAAGCTCGATTTTATTTTTCCCTTCAACCTCTGTTTTTGCAGGAAGATTATCTAAACCTAATAAAATTGCTGTCGATTTTAGCTTGTTTATAAATATCTTATCGGGTCTTTTTTGATATGCCGCAACTAGTAATGTGTACTGGTCAACCCAAACTGGACACTTTTACTTGAGAATTTTCAAACTCTACCGGTGACAGATCGTCATTAGCAGAATGCAGCCGCTCCAAGTTATAATATTTCATGTAAGCCGTCACATCTTGCTTCATAAACTCCCTTGTTGGTTGATTAACTTTAAAAATCCAATCGTGTTTTAAGCTGCCAAAGAATCGCTCAACAACGGCATTATCCCAACACGCCCCCACATCACCCATGCTGGCTCGGATACCATAGCTCGATAGCAGCCTACCGAATTGCTTACTGGTATATTGCGAGCCTCGGTCACTGTGAAATACCAGCCCTCGCGCTGGTTGTCGCAGGTTGTAGGCTTTTATTAATGCCTTAGATATCAAATCCGTGGTCATGCGTTTGTCTATGTGCCATCCCACAATCCGGCGTGAATATAAATCCATCACCACTGCTAAATACATCCAGCCTTCACCCGTCTTTAAATAGGTCACGTCACCCGCCCAGACCTGATTAGCCGATACTGGATTAAAGTTCATATTTAACAGGTTATCAGCCACTGCATCTGAGTGTTTTCGCTGCGTAGTCACCTTGTAAGCGCGTCGCTGGGTTGCTTTAAGTCGAAGGCGGTGCATAATTTTACGAACGAGATAGCGACCAACCTGGTAGCCTTCCTTGCGCA
>NZ_BPFD01000046.1 GCF_019655335.1 Shewanella hafniensis | reverse complement strand
TTACGTACTTACGCATTTTTTCTACAAGCGTTGTACGACGTATTCCGAGCATCTCAGCCGCGCGAGCAACAACGTTATCTTGCAGCTCTAGCGCCTGACGTATCATGTCGATTTCCAGTTCTGCTAATAAATCCTTAAGGTTAACGCCTTCAGGCGGTAGCTCACTTGGGAAACGTGTCTCAGGGATTTCAACCGGCTCTTCATCACTAAAGATAGAAGCCAAAGCATCACGTTCCTGTTGCTCTTCGCTCATCTCTACACAATATTCGGGCACATCAATATGGCGATACTTAACGGGTAAGTCGTTCACATCAACCAGTCCACCCGGATATAAAATGGTGAGGCGTTCGACTAAATTAGACAGCTCACGCACGTTACCCGACCAAGCATGTTCTTTTAACGACTCTATCGCACGCTGCGTAAAACGCACCTTGCCACGGCCTTCGTTATAGACTCGGCTCACCAACTCTTGTAATAGCAAAGGCACATCGTCCTTGCGATCACATAGCGCAGGCATTTCAATCGGGAATACGTTTAGGCGGTAATAGAGATCCTCGCGGAACTCATTCACGCTGATCATGGTTTCTAAATCTCTATGTGTCGCTGCTACAACGCGCACATCGGCATTGATGGTCTTAGTGCCGCCAACACGCTCAAATACCCGTTCTTGCAGTACACGAAGCAATTTAACTTGCATCTGCAATGGCATATCACCAATTTCATCGAGAAATAGCGTGCCACCTTCGGCCAATTCAAAACGGCCCTTACGAGAACAAATTGCCCCAGTAAATGATCCCTTCTCATGACCAAAAAGTTCACTCTCTAACAACTCTGGCGGTATAGCACCACAGTTAACAGGAATAAAAGGGCCATCACGGCGCTCAGACAAATAATGGATATTACGGGCGACCACTTCTTTACCGGTACCGGATTGACCCAATACTAGTACAGTCGCCTCAGATGTCGCCACTTGATTAATCAAGTGCCTTACATTGGCAATACCATCGCTGCGCCCCACCAAGCTTCGAAATAACTTAGTTTGATTTGCACTTGTGGGGACTTGAGGGCGCTTAACTTGGCCAAATACTTGGCAGAAGTGTAATAATTCGGTGAGTTGAGGATAGGTTAAAGGTTCCTCAATATTTCCAAGAATGTTAGACACTTGCAGATCGTCAACGTTGCCAAGCAACAGCATAGGTTGCCATGGATGTTGACCCGCGATGTTTTTAAGTGCATCAGCATCCATAACATCAGTTAGGATAACTAAAGCTCGAAAACGAGTATCTTGGAGGCTAGCACTTAATTTTTCGGCGTCAATTTGTGCAATTTGCTCACCTAAAAAATCAAAAATGCAACACAGGCGATTTAATCGCTCTGATGGGGGGCCGATAAGTAAAATTCGTTGATCTGTTTGCATCATTCAGTAGGCCGTAAAGCGCTAATAGGTATTAATTCGCATTAATTATTTATGATTAGTTGCTGTAAAAGCTTAACAAATTCAATGTAACAATCTGTGCCACCATCACTACTGTGATGAATATTGTATTATCAGCAGACGAGAAGCAAGCCTCAGATGAGGTTTATGCCAAACTGAATTGATTTTAGTTCATTTATGCCATGATTCTAGCTAAAAACGTCAAATATTTGACTTTAAGCCAAAAAAAAGACGCAACCAGTGCGTCTCTAATGCATTCTTTCAAGAACAGAATTTAAGTCTATTCGGGATAAGATGACAAATTATGTTTGTCAGTGGGAATAGCATCCCACCCTTCTTTAATTGTTTTAAGAATGACGACAACCTCATCAATCGCTTGAGCATCATTATTGATATTAGCTTCTGACATTCTTCGTAACATGAAATCATATAATCTTGTTAGATTACTTGCCACTTCACCTTCAGCATCCATATTTAGGCTGCTATTTAACCCAGAGACAATACCGATAGCCTTCCCCATAAAAAGGCCTCGCTTAGCAATATCACCTTGCTCGATGGCGCATTTTGCTTGGGCTAAACGCTCTAATGCACCCGCGAATAACATTTGAATGACACGATGCGGAGAAGCAACGCTCAGATCACTTTCCACAGAGACTTTTCGATATGATTGCATTGATCCGCGCATAAATACCTACCTATTTGATTCAATTGTCTTATAAGCTTTAATCTGACGCTTTGCATTATTATCGACCTGCACCAATGCACGACAATCCTCCATCACCTTTGTTGACCGCATAATCAAGGTTTGACTTAGATTAAACTGATCCATTAAAAATGGCTGATCGATGAACTCGCTATTAGAGACTAAGGTTTTCAAACATGCTTCGCGCTGCTCAATAAGACTCTGCAATTCTAATACCAAAACATGAAAATCTTCAGTTATCGGGTTTGAATCATCAATTTTTTTCAAATTTAACAATATGTTGTCATTAACATTTGTCAATTGCTGAATAACGTTATCCAAATGACCCTCGCAAACGCATCTAGAAATAGCAGCTATGCCAAAATTTCGACTCTATTTAGTTGTTTTTTCTAACAACGCCGGGGAGCGAATCGAGGCGCGATAGTAACATGCTAGATTGGGAGTTTAAGTTAGCCACAACCAAATCCATCGCATTAAATTGCTTATATAAACGATCACTGTAGGCTGCCATGCGGGTATTCAATTGTACTCGACTATCCGCAATACGTGATACCTGTTCGTCAAGCGAGCTATCACGACTATCTATAACACCGCCGGATTTAATATAAGTATCGACAAGACTCGACATTTTAGGCGCAAGACCAGTTTCCTCGGTCGTAAATAACTCTGCAATTGCGCCTTTATCATTTTTGATAGATTCGGTTAGCTTAGTCGAGTCAATTTCTAATAAGCCTTCACGAGTCGTTTTTATCCCCAAATTGGCCAGCGTTTGGGTGCCATCAGAAGTCTCAAAACCACTCGATAACATACCGCGCAACTGGCTTTGAATACTGCGAGGTAAGGCGTCGCCCTGCAATATTCCCGCCTGTTTAGTATCGGGATTATATCCAGTTAGATCTTTTATGGTTTTCATCAAACCATTGTAAGATTCGACAAAGCCTTCGATGGCCGTTTTGGTTGTGGCTGTGTCTTTGCTGACAGTAAGAGTCGTTGTTTTGTCTATATCGGCTGCGGTTAATGTTAGCGAAACACCCGTAATGGCTTTATCGAGGCTATTAGATTGGGAAACCACTTTCACCCCATCGATATGCACTATGGCATTTTTCGCGGGAGTAAGCTCACTCATGGTAAAGGTATCCGATAACCCAGTACCGGCTCCGGTATTCGTTGCAGTAACGGATATGAGGTTATCTTCACCGGTTTTTTTAGACCCTAACACAAGCTGAGGCCCTAACTCACCATTAACAATCGTTGCCGTTACGTCGGTATTATCGTCAGATTGATTAATCTTATTCATAATATCGGTAAGGGAATCGGTGGCGCTGACATCAATATTAAAAGCCGTACCTGTGCCAACACTAATCGCTAAAGAGCCTTCGCCTATCGGTGAGGTTGCGTCTGTAGCAACAGCAGAGCCCACCTTTTGGCTTTGGGCAAGTTGTTCGACTTTAACTTGATAACTGCCAGAGACTGCGGTTTTATCGACGGTGGCGGAGAGGTAATCTTTAGTGGATGCAACGACTTTTTGGCTAGCGAAGGTTTCACTCTTGTTCAGTGTTTTTAACTTATCGTTAAATTCAGACATAGCACTTTTTAATGCACCCACACCGGATATCTGGGCATTAAGCTTGCCTTCACTGGCATCAAACTTGGCGATTTTACCGGCACTTTCTGCATTCACTAACGCAGTAACAATGCCACCTATGTCCATTCCAGAACCAATACCTACCGATGTTAAGCCCATAAAAACCTCTGCTAAACAATAAACCCAATCTACACAGTCTCACGCAACAATATGAGATACGTACTCACTAAAATATTACACTTCTGTTTTCATCAATAAACCAGCGACTTCACTTAACTTTTTCGCAATCTCTAAGGCTTCTTCATTCGGTATTTGCCGAATCAAATCACCTGTTTGCTCGTCGATCACTTTTACCACTTGCTTGCCTGAATCTTCATCGATATTAAAGGCTAAGCCTTTTTGCATCAGATTCATGCTGGCGGCAATCTCTTTTACCGCTTGTTGCAGCGCCTCGGCATCCACCTGCGCCGTTTGATTAACCTGTTCGACACTGCGTACCGAATCATCCGTCGCTGGTACGCCCTTATTCTGCAAAGGTTGCTCCGCAGCATTGGTTTTATTATCGGCTAGCGCTGCCATATTGTCTTTTCTCGCCGACGGCATTGAAGTATTGATAACATTAACGTCCATGACACACCTCAACTTACTTTCTATCGCAATTTAATAAGCAAGTCACATACCAAAAACAGAATGCTATTGCTTAAAGCAAAAAGGAGAGTCCGTACAGACTCTCCTTATCATCTCAACTCACACTATGCTGTACCACTGATTATAGGAGTGATAGTGCAGTTTGTGGGATCTGGTTAGCCTGTGCCAGCATTGCAGATGAAGTTTGCGACAGAATTTGCTGCTTAGTTAACTGCGCTGTTTCTGAAGCAAAGTCCACATCCTGAATTCGACTACGGGCATCTGCCACGTTTGACTGAATATTATTTAAGTTATTGATTGTGAAGTTCAGACGATTCTGAACGGCACCAATATCCGCTCTCTGGTTATCAATTTGTCCAATCGCCGCATCAATTACACTAATAGCATCTTGGGCTTTACTTTCATCCGTAATATCTAAACTTTCAACCGATTCAAAAGCTGATGCTGCTGAGTTAAATTCCGTGACAGCCGAGTTCGCCACTGAAAACGCAGAGCTACTACTAAGCTCTACTGTACCGGTTTTAACTGCAGCGGCTGCCGAGGTCTCTGTCAAAGCGAAACCACCAAAATCAACTGTCTGGTCTCCGGTTGCCGTGCTTGCAAAGGAGGCAATAGAGATATCTGCACCATCAACAGTGCTTAATTTGAGTGAAGACTTATCGGTTGGATCTGCAAACTCTGCGCTAACACCAGAGGTTCCTTTTTGACCATTAATGGCCTCTGCAAGTGCAGTCAAATCTGAGCCAGAAGCGACGTTAGCCGAAACTGCAGCGCCATTAAGTGTAAAACTTACAGTACCACCAGCAGATAAGTCGCTCAGCGTCATTTCATTGGAAGCAACGGCTTTAACATCGATACCTTTAGCTGACGTTGCTGCATTAATTGCAGAAGCAATATCCTTAGCACTATCTCCTGCATCCCAAGCTATAGCTCCTGTAACTTTACCACCACCAGTAATAGTGAGGTTGGCCTCTACTGCGATACCGTTGGTCGCAGCGGCGACGTTCATCGCTGTACCACCCATGGTCAAGGTATTTTTGCCTAGTGCAGAGGCTTTTACATTTGATAGTGATAAGTTAATGGTTTCATTTGCATTAGAACCAATTTGGAACGCTTTAGTACCAAAAGAACCATCTAATAACTTTTGCCCACCGAACGAGGTTGTTTCCGCAATACGAGTTAATTCTGACTGTAGTGATGATATTTCTTTCTGTAGCGATTTACGGTCATCAGCAGAGTTAGAACCGTTCGCAGACTGGAGAGACAAGTCACGCATACGCTGCAGAATATTGGTTGATTCTTGCATCGCGCCTTCGGCGGTTTGTGCCATCGAAATACCATCGTTAGCGTTACGAGTAGCCACACCAAGACCGTTAATCTGACTGGTTAAACGATTAGAAATTTGCAGACCCGCAGCATCATCCTTGGCACTGTTAATGCGCAAACCTGAGGATAAACGCTCCATCGAGGTGGATAATTTTGAGTTAGCACCATTTAATTGGTTTTGTGCACGCATTGAGGTGACGTTGGTGTTTACTGAAATAGCCATGGTTATTGCCCTCTACCTAACTTGAATAGTGCCTGTCAGTACTGTCAGGCAAAGTTTATTTTCTACATTCACTGTAACGGCGAGTAATAAAAAACCTTTAGCAAATAATTTAAAAAATAAAAAAATTTTAAAAAACAAAAACAAAACAGACCACTAAGGTCTGTTTTAATCGACAAAAACAATCTACCAGCCTTAACCTAATAAGGATAATGCTGTTTGTGGTATTTGGTTGGCTTGAGCCAGCATAGCTGAAGATGTCTGCGACAAAATCTGCTGTTTAGTTAGCTCTGCCGTTTCTTTGGCAAAATCCACATCCTGAATACGACTACGCGCATCGGACACATTAGACTGAATATTGCTTAAGTTGTTGATTGTAAAGCTCATTCTATTTTGTATTGCGCCCAAATCAGAACGTTGGCTATCAATTTGTCCAATCGCTGCGTCAATTACACTAATAGCATCTTGGGCTTTACTTTCATCCGTAATATCTAAACTTTCAACCGATTCAAAAGCTGATGCAGTTGAGTTAAATTCCGTTACGGCAGAGTTACCAACCGAAAACGCTGAGCTACTGCTAAGCTCTACTGTACCGGTTTTAACTGCAGCGGCTGCCGAGGTCTCTGTCAAAGCGAAACCACCAAAATCAACTGTCTGGTCTCCGGTTGCCGTGCTTGCAAAGGAGGCAATTGAAATATCTGCACCATCAACAGTGCTTAATTTGAGTGAAGACTTATCGGTTGGATCTGCAAACTCTGCGCTAACACCAGAGGTTCCTTTTTGACCATTAATGGCCTCTGCAAGTGCAGTCAAATCTGAGCCAGAAGCGACGTTAGCCGAAACTGCAGCGCCATTAAGTGTAAAACTTACAGTACCACCAGCAGATAAGTCGCTCAGCGTCATTTCATTGGAAGCAACGGCTTTAACATCGATACCTTTAGCTGACGTTGCTGCATTAATTGCAGAAGCAATATCCTTAGCACTATCTCCTGCATCCCAAGCTATAGCTCCTGTAACTTTACCACCACCACTGATAGTGAGGTTGGCCTCTGCTGCGATAGTGTTTGTCGCAGCGGCGACGTTCATCGCTGTACCACCCATGGTCAAGGTGTTTTTGCCTAGTGCAGAGGCTTTTACATTTGACAATGAAACACTAATGGTTTCATTTGCATTCGCGCCAACTTGGAATGATTTAGTACCAAAAGAACCATCTAATAACTTTTGTCCGCCGAACGAGGTTGTATCCGCAATACGAGTTAACTCTGACTGAAGCGCCGTTAACTCTTTATGTAGTGCAGCACGGTCACCAGCAGAATTGGAACCGTTTGCAGATTGTAAAGAGAGATCACGCATGCGCTGTAAAATATTGGTGGATTCTTGCATCGCCCCTTCGGCGGTTTGTGCCATCGAAATACCATCGTTAGCGTTACGAACAGCTACACCGATACCATTGATTTGACTGGTTAAACGGTTAGCAATTTGCAAACCCGCAGCATCGTCTTTAGCACTATTAATGCGCAGGCCCGATGATAAACGCTCCATCGAGGTGGATAATTTTGAATTAGCGCCGTTTAATTGGTTTTGCGCCTTCATTGATGTGACGTTGGTGTTTACTGAAATAGCCATGTTACATTCCTCTTCTAAGTTGGGTGCCAAGACGTGGAAGCCTGGCTAAATCTTGTTGCCATCAATTGCTGCAACTTTACTTAACGTGCTTAACTCTATTTGCTTAATTTAATTACTTAACCTTTAGACCTTGATGCCTTCATCATTGAAAACCGTCTTGTTTTAGCGCTTTCGGTTCAGAAGGCATTCGATCTAGATGTAATCAAACAGCGATACGGAACCCACTTTACTAAACACACTGGATACGGCATTGAGTGCGAGTTGTTGCTTCTCAAATTCAGTTATCGCAGTGGCATAATCAAGATCTTCCAATTTGGATAATGCCGAGGTGTTAATCAATTTCTCATCAGTGTGCTTATCAGTATATTTTTCCAGTATCTTTAAACTGTTACCTGATAAGCCTTGCTGCTGACTCATTTGTTTGACACCACTCCCAACATTATTCAATAACTGTGCCAACTCAGACTGCCCAGCAGGCGTCTGCACTTGGTCAGCATTTTCAAAAAGAGCAATCGCCTTATTTAAGGTATTGAAAATGCTAACCTCTGGTTCTTGATGAAGGGTAAAGCTGTCACCTATTTTCGGCTCGCCAGCAATTTTTAGTTCAACACCGTCAAAAGTGACTGGCACAGCGGGATCGAACGCCGCTGCGGGGGAGATGATATTGGCGGGAATCGCGTTGTCGGTAACTTCGACATTAATGCCACCAGCACCATCATCTAGAAATGAAACAGTGTAATCAGAGAGAGAAGGTGTCGCGTTAGCTAGCTTAGCGCTAGATACACTAAAATCACCTTGTTGGGACGGCAAATAATTGACGCTATAATCGCCCATTGCATTGGGTGACTTCATAAAAGCGGTATCTCCAGCCACATTAGTATTAAGCTGAATACCTGTAGCAATCATGCTATTACGAACGCCTGAGTCGCCTGAGTAAATAATTTGACCATTGTTATCGAATTCGAACGGTTTCGTGTCCGTTTTATTACCTGCAAAGAGATAGTTTCCCGATTCATCTTTGGTATTCGCAATCGTCAGTAATTGATCCAGACTTTTACGCAGATCATCGGCAATTGTTTGCCGCTCTGGCTCAGTCATACTGCCGTTAGACCCCCTTAGCATCATATCTTTCATGCTCGATACTAATGTATCCGCTTGGCCAAGTTGACTTTCGGTCTGTTGTAAGTGATTCGTTGCATAATCAATGTTCTTAATGAACTGATCGACGAGTGCATTTTTCTGATTCAGATTATCAATACCCTGTGACGCCACAGGATCATCACCCGCAGTATTGACTTTCTTACCGCTGCTCAGTTGTTCAAGAATTTTGCTGGTCGCAGTTTGCTTTTGCAGCACACTGGTAATGCTTTGATTAAAGATCTGCGCGGATGATAATCGCATAGTTAAATCTCCTAACGCACTGAGGATAATAAAGTGTCAAAAATCTGCTGTGCGGTCGTCATGATCCGCGCAGAGGCTTGATAAGCTTGCTGAAAACGCATTAAATTTGCGGCTTCTTCATCTAAATTCACGCCCGACTCACTCTCTACTCGCGCATAAGCTTGTTGATACACGGCCTCAGCCGAACCAGTACGCACTTCGGCCGCTTTCGTTTTACTGCCAATGTCGAGCTTAGTGTTCTCGAACACATCCGCTAAGGTCGATTTACCATTATTCATCACTTTACTTTCGCTCAATTTAGCCATAGCAACAGCATTGGAGTTATCGCCCTCGGCAAAGGATAAATCGAAGGTAAATCTGTCATTGCCCGCTGCAGCTGTACTATCTACTTCGAAGGTAAAACCAAAGGCGCTGATACTCGGTGGGGTATAAGTTGTAGCAGCCCCAAGTGATGTTCCTGCGGCATCGAATGCTTCATAGGTGGGTGGCGCGACAGTGGTGTCGAGTTTGATCGTCAATTCACTGCCCGTCACAGGAAAATTTGCGGCATTTCGATTGCCAATTTGAGTCAACTTAACTTGGGTATTGCCCGAGTTAGCGGCATCAGCGGTAATCTTTGGGGATGCGGCGGCAATGCCTTTAGGGTCTTTCATAACAACTTCAATGCCATTTGAAGCACCCGCTGTCGGGCGAATGGCAAAACGATCCCCCGACGCCATAGCGCCCGCTTTTATGTCAATTGAAAATCCAAAAGTCGAGCCTGATAAAGTCAGCGGTGTTATCACCCCCGTTTCCGTATCTCTCAACTCATAAGAAGCTGGCGCAGTACTGACACATGACAGCTCGTAGGCACCGCCAGTTAATAAATTAGTGTCATCGATGGTGACGCCTAACGTTGCATTGCCCGTATTACCAGAAAAACCTGCTACACGACCCAAGGACATCATAGGATCGTTGATATCTTTGAAGATATTGGCGCCGACTTGACCATTGAGGTCAATGCCTTGCGCTTGCATTTTGTTAAAGTTATCAGCCACGCCCAAAGCTAATTGGTCAAGCTCATGACCCGCGGGAATTAACGTCTGGTCACGAAAGTCAAACATAGCTCCTAGCTGACCGCCAAGTTTACTTGGGTCAACTGTGACGCTTTGCGAACCAATACTTGAATTAAGCTGTAACTCTTTGGGAAATGGGTTACCCGCTTGAGTGCCCATACTCATGGCAATCTCACCGGAAACTAGCATCACAGAGCCACCGAGCATGATACTCTTTGCGCCATTTTCTTGCGGGATGACATTCACTTGGGCGTACTGGCTTAATTCTTGAACGAGTGCATCTTGCTTATCGAGTAACTGCGCATCTTGATTCGGTGACTTCATCAGCTCTAGGTTTAAGTTGGCAAGTTCTGTACTGATCTCATTAATACGCTTAGTCATGCCGGTTATCTGGTCATTGGTTTGATCGAGCTGACCATTCAAATAAGACTGCATCTGATTCAGGCTACTCGCGACTTGCTGCGCATTCGTTAAGGTCGAGCTGCGGATGCCCAGGTCTGTGGGTAAGTCTGCCACGCTATTCATACCTGAAAACAGGTCATTTAAGCTTTGTGGCACAACGTTGCCTATCTTAGAAAATAGCTGATCGAGTTCACTCAATTTACCGTAGCTGGCTTCGGCGGCACTGAGCGTTGTTTGGCCAATGCGCAACTCTCTTGCGGCATAGTCATTGTAGATACGCTTAACGTCATTAACGTAAGTTCCAGTGCCATAAAAGCTATTGCCTAAACGCTGTGATTCTAGAGTCGACTGAGTTGCCACTTGTCTGTGGTAACCCGCGGTATTTGCGTTAGCAATGTTATTACTGGTGACACCCAGTTGCGACTGGGAGGCAAGCACTCCAGTTCGCGCAATATTCAGCAGATCAACGGCCATTAGTTGACACTCCTATGAACAAACAGGGTTGTAAGGTTCATCATTTGTCTTCTCCTGGCAGAATTGATTTCAGCTCTTCGCTGATGGACTGCATCACTTTAATGACTTTTTCAGCATATCGAGGATCTGTGGCATAACCCGCATCCTGCAAAGCTCGAATAAACTGAGTTGGCGAAGCCGCCACTTTCTTCGCATCTTGATAACGATCGCCTTCGGCAATGAAGGACACAAAATCGTTGAAGCTATGCTCAAAGTCACTGTAAACACGGAAGTCGGCTTTTTGCTGCACTGCCACACCGTGTTCGAATTCTAAGGTGCTGACGTTCGCCTTATCGCCCTGCCAACGGCGATCAGCTTTAATATTGAATAGGTTATGACTTGGCGCGCCGTTATTACCGCGAACAATTTTTTGTCCCCAGCCGGTTTCAAGTGCCGATTGCGCCAACAATACTTCTGGTTGGGTACCTAATGCTTTTGCCGCTTTTTCGGCATGTGGGTATAAGGTCGCCAAAAACTCTTCTCGACTACCGAAACGGACTATCTTCTGGGTTTCCCTAAAGGCCGCCGTCGGCAAAACTTGGCCGCTAATCACAGGGTCGACGACAGAAAGTGACTGTTCGCTCCAGCTTGGCTTAGGTGTATCAATTGCCAGTAAACGATTTGGCGTATCAATGTCCATTGATGAGTTTGCATCCATGGCTCTATCAGGCTCAAATGCTGGTCGAGCAATGGCAGCGGGTACGCCCTGATTAATAACTGTGGATTCAACCGCTGGCGCGACTGCACTCTGCATTGGCACGTTAAGCGCTTTAGCATCATGGAGCATTTTCATACCGCCATCGTCGCGTAATACCGATGCTGGCGTAAAATGACTGGTTTCAGGGGAGAGTTGCTGCACCATCATATCGGCAAGGCCCAATACCCCTTTGTCAGATAAATCGACCGATAACTGCTGATCGCGCATCTGCTCGTAAAACTTAGTGTATTGGCTATTGAGAGGACTATCAGACTGAAAAACCGCATTGGCATCGCGCATACTTTTCATCAGCATTTGCACGAAAATACCTTCAAATTGTTGGGCGACCTTTTTCAAGGCGCCCTTCTCATCCTTCTGTGCCTGGGCGCGGAGTGAATCTAAGCCGCCCAGGTCAAGAAAATGTGATGAACTTGAAAGCTTTTCCATGATTTTCCCGACAGAAATTAGATGATGATAAGTTCACCATGCAAAGCTCCTGCCACTTTTAACGCTTCCAGTATTGCTAACACATCTGAAGGGGCTGCACCGACCAAGTTAACCGCTCTAACCAGCTCATCCAGCGTAGTGCCAGGATTAAACATAAACATACGGCGGTCACTTTCTGTCGCTGTAATCGTACTATTGCTCGTGACGGTTGTTTGACCATTGGCCAAGGCGTTTGGCTGTGAAACCTGGGTTGCCTCAGCAATCGTGACTGTCATGCCGCCATGGGTAATCGCCGCTGGGAGTAAGCGCACGTTTTGCCCAACCACTATGGTTCCAGTGCGTGAGTTAACGATCACTTTGGCAGATTCTTCTGCGGGAATAACATCGAGGTTTTCAAGCGTAGCTAAAAAAGACACCCGTTGTGATACATCACGCGGAGCACTGACCTGCACAGATGTCGCGTCTAAAGGACGCGCCATATCAGGGCCTAATAGCTCATTAATCGCATCGGCCATCCGTTGTGCGGTAGAAAAATCAGAACGACGTAAGTTAAACGTCAAATAATCGCCGGTTGAAAATGGGGTCGCCACACTGCGCTCGACAATCGCGCCATTGGGTATACGGCCAACAGTTGGAGTATTTTGAATCACCTTTGAACCATCTAAACCATCGGCACTAAAACCACTCACCACTAAGCTGCCTTGGGCTATCGCATACACATTACCGTCAACGCCTTTCAAAAAGGTTTGCAATAAGGTGCCACCGCGTAAACTTTTTGCTTCGCCTAAGCTAGATACGGTGACGTCAAGATCTTGACCCGGTTTTATAAAGGCAGGCATGTCCGCATGTACGGCAACCACAGCGACGTTTTTAATCTTTGGTTTGACGTTGTCAGGAAGATTAATGCCGAAATTTTTCAGCATAGTCATAAAGGTCTGCTCGGTATAACTGGTTTTCTCACCCGTTCCCGGCAAACCAACCACTAAGCCATAACCGATCAACTGGTTACTGCGTACGCCCTGCACATTGGCAATATCTTTAATTCGTTCAGCCTGACTAGGTAGAGAAAACACTAGCACGGCAACGGCTAACACCAGTTTATATTTCATGATACGACTCCTTAGAAGGGCCACCAGTCGCTCATAAAGAACTGGCTTAACCAGCCCACTTTTTGAGCATCTGCGAAAGTACCTGTGCCACTGTATTGAATACGGGCATTGGCCATTCGCGTTGAATCGATAGTGTTATCGGGTTTAATGTCCTGCGAGCGAACCAGACCTGTGACGCGAATAAACTCATCACCGTTGTTGATTGAGATCCATTTTTCGCCGCGGATCACTAAGCTGCCGTTGTTCAGCACTTGCATCACGTTTGCCGAGATGCTGCCATCTAAACTATTGCTCTGATCCGCATCCGATTCACGCTTAGTGTTCATGCTATCTTTATAACGTAAATCAATTGGCACTCCGCCAACGGAGATATTACTACCACCGGCGAAGATAGGATCTAAGCTCATGTCAGAGCCTTTTTTGATCTGATTGCCTGCACTCTTCTTAGCTTGAGTCGACTCTTTCAAAACGATAGTGATAATGTCGCCAACTTTGTGAGCACGTATATCCGAATACAAGCTAGATGCTTGACTGTCTTGATAAATAGAACCAGTCGCAGCAATTTTTGTCGGCGGTGCCTCTGGATATACCGGCGCATAAAAGGGATCATCCGCAAGGGGTTTCTTTTGCGTCGAGCTACAAGCTGCAAGCAATAACGCGACGGCCAACACAAGATATCTAGCCATGATGTTTGCCTCTATAAATTCTGAGTCACGTAAGACAGCATCTGATCTACCGCTGAAATCACTTTGGAGTTCATCTCGTAAATGCGCTGACTTTCGATAAGGTTCACAAGTTCTTCGGTCACGTTAACGTTAGAGGTTTCTAAGGCGCCTTGGCGAATCGCTCCCATGCCATCTAACGAAGCAGTACCTTGAATTGGCGTGCCGCTCGCACCGGTTTCCGTGTATAAGTTTTGCCCCATAGGATCCAGACCCGATGGATTAATAAAATCCGTCATAGTCAACTGACCCACAACTTGGTTCTCTGCTGTACCTGGGGTTTTCACTGAAACTTCACCCTCAGCGGAAACGGTAATACTGGTCGCATTGTCAGGAATCGTGATCGCGGGTTGCAACAAGTAGCCAGAACCTGGCGTCACAATCTGGCCCGTATCGTCTAAGGTAAACTGACCGTTTCGGGTATAGGCTGCAGTACCATCGGGTAGCTGGATTTCAAAAAAGCCGGGGCCTTCAATCATCAGATCCAATGAGTTATCCGTAGTCAGCATGTTGCCTTGGGTAAACATTTTCTGCGTGGCGACGACTTTGGTACCCGCACCTATGTTTAACCCATTAGGTAACTTAGTGTTAGAAGCGCTGACACCGCCCGCTTGGTTAACTGTTTGGTAAAGCAAATCTTCAAATACTGCGCGACTTTTCTTGTAGCCCACAGTGCTGGCGTTCGCCACGTTGTTCGAGATCACCGCAATGTCAGTTTGCTGTGCGTCTAAGCCAGTTTTACTAATCCATAACGCCGGATGCATAATCTATCTCCTAACTAATACGCATTAATGAAGATGAAGCGCGATCATTTTCTTCCGCGGTTTTCATCATCTTGACTTGCAATTCAAACTGACGCTGAAGGTCAATCAAAGACACCATTTCATCGACAGGGTTTACGTTACTGCCTTCCACTGCGCCACTTTCAACCCCTACGCTAGGATCGGCAGGAGCGATATTCCCTGACACAAGCCGGAACAATCCATCCTCACCGCGCATCATCTCGGCATTACCTGGATTAACGAGTTTCAAGCGACCAACTTCTTCCACCACTTCAGCGGTAGCGCCCTGAGGTCGAACAGAAATAATGCCATCCTGAGAAATTGAAACTTTCTCGATAGGGAGCGGCAACACTATGGGACCGGCATCCCCCATAACAGGATTTCCCCTGTCATTGTGTAGTAAACCCGTAGAGTCGAAACTTAAACTACCAGCGCGGGTATAGGCTTCACTGCCATCTTTTGCCTGCACGGCAAACCAGCCGTCGCCTTTAATGGCAACATCGAGATCTCGTCCGGTCGTTTTTATTGGACCTGAGCGAAAATTTGCTGACGGAGACTCTGTCATCGCAAACACCCTTGTAGGCAATCCTTCACCGAAGGCCTGCATCGAGCGAGCTTGCGCCATATCGGATTTAAAACCGTCGGTATTAGCATTGGCTAGGTTGTTCGCACGGAGCGCCAGCTCATTCATATTTTGCTTGGCGCCACTCATGGCGACATAAAGGAATTTGTCCACAGACTGCTCCGTCAAATTTTCTACATGACAATAGCAAAGCAAGCATCGTGCCAATAAAGTTGACGTTTAATTTACTGATAGAATTGAAGAATAAGGAAATGAAGTGAATTGATAGCAGGATAAAGGCTAAGTGTTGCCACTGGCGGCAACACTTAGTTAAACAAAGTAATGATTAGCGGATTTGTAATACGGTTTGTTGCAGCGTGTTATTCACTTCAAGGGTACGAGAGTTCGCTTGGAAGTTACGCTGCGCCGAAATTAAATCGACCAGTTCAGTCGTTAAATCGATGTTCGATTGCTCTAACGCCGATGAACTGAGACTACCAAAAGTTCCACTATTGGGCTCACCCGCTAACGCAGGACCTGAAGCTAAACTGGCTTTCCACGACGTATTCCCCACTTGCGTTAAACCTTGTTCGTTAGCAAAACGAACTAAAGCAACCCGTGCTAAAGCAACGTTCGAACCGTTAGAATAGCTTGCTGTAATTAGGCCATCAGCACCAATTTCAACGTTAGTTAAACGACCAACCGTCGTACCATCTTGTTTCAATTCAGTCGCCGCAAAAGGATCTGCATATTGCGTTGGCGCATTGAACTTCACTGTTAATGCTTGAGTGCCATCCGCTCCAGCACCTAATACACCAGCTGGTTTATTACCAAGTGGCGCCGTAGTAATAACTGCAGGATTACTGTCAATATAGGCTCCAACTGAGTTAAACTTCAGCACCGCCCCCGTCCAGCCACCAGCAGTTTGCGCTGAAACACCACCACCGCCCGCAACAGGTGGCACATCTGGACTACCGTCACCATCAGTATCCACATCGTATTTACCTGCAGGGCCATTTAAATTTACAGGTTTATTATCAATAGCATAATAAGCCACCCAATTACTCTCACCATTATATGCACCGTCTTTAGGCTTCACAAAGTACGTGGTCATGATGTGGCCCTCACCGAGTGAGTCATAAATAGTCATTGAAGTGACATTGTTATAAGTTTTTGGATCGGTGTGGTCAAATAAAGCAGGATCTAGGGCTTCAGCTTTAGCATTTAAGTTCATTTGTAAAGTAACATTCTCAGTCTTTACTGGACTACCTGCAGTATCGGGAATTTGTACAGGCTTAGCCGTGGTTAAACTCACAGATGTTGAGTTGCCGTCTTTATCCACAGGGAAAGTCTGTAAATAATTACCAGCCGAATCCACCATGTAATTATTAGAATCTACTTTAAAAGCGCCTGCACGGGTGAATGCGTGATCTAATGTTCCTAATTCAGAGGACGTTACAAAGAAACCACCACCTTTGATTGCCAAGTCGAGGGAGTTATTCGTCAGTTGTAAGCTGCCTTGATGGAATTGCTGTGCCACTTGACTCGTTGCAACACCACCACCAACAGCAGTTTTAGCATTTGAAAAAATAGAATTAGCGTACACATCCGCAAATTCAGCACGGGACTCTTTAAAGCCAATGGTGTTCGCATTAGCAATGTTATTCGCCGTAGTGTTTAAATCTTTCTGCGCGGCAGCAATGCCACTCAATGCAATGTTAAACGACATAATTCACCTCTACACTTGACTCAATTCATTGATGAGCGACTTACGCCCAATTCGGATGCTGCAAAAATTCTTTTAGGCAAACTTAGGTTTCAGATACAGCTAATACATCGGTTAACTTGATGCCCATACCGCCTCTCAAGTTAAGAATGGCACCAGTACTGGCCGTACCAAGAGAGACACTGGTCACATGAGCATAGGTCGAGACTGGCAATTCTTGGGATTTCCCATCCACTAACCCACTCGCCTTGATCGAATAGTTACCTGCGGTTACAGGTTTTCCATCTTTATCGAGGCCATCCCAGTTGACATCGACATTGCCCCCCTTGCTGCCATCAACTTTAAAGGTGGTCACAACTTGGCCTTTATCATCCTCAACACGTACAGTAACTTCAGGAATTTTAGCTGGCGTGCTAATCACACCTTTTATTGTTGGGCTTTCAGCTGAAATGTTACCTGTATCGGTTGGGATCAATACCTTGCGACCAACAAGTCCTGATGCCTGCAATGCTTGGCTCGACGTCATAACACCGTTTAAATTAACGATTTCATTATTCAACTTAGTAATACCATCAACCGTCGAGAATGATGCCATCTGCGCAATCATTTGATCGTTGTCGACAGGCTTAAAAGGGTCCTGCATCGATAACTGTTGGCTTAATAACGAGAAAAAGTCATCTTGAGTTAACTGTTGGCTTTTAGCTTCCGGTACTATCGAATCTTTTGGCAAACGTATGCCATCAAGAAACGGATTGCCCGTTGAGCTGGTTGATGAATTGGTCGTAACAGCATTTGACTGACTCTTATTTTGAGCCGTCTGCGCCGAGGCTTGGTTAATTTGATTAATGAGGCTCACAGCTTACCTCCTAAGTAACACATGTTATTTACCCATCCCAAGTGTTTGTTGCAGCATAGACTTAGCTGCTTCAGCGACCTGAACATTCATTTGATATGAGCGCGAAGCAGAAATCATATCTGCCATTTCTTCCATGACATTAACATTCGGTTTATAAATAAAGCCGTCCGCATCCGCCATTGGATGATCGGGCGAGTATTCTTTTAGTAGTGGTTTATCACTTTCAACAATGCCTTTTACCGCAACACCTTGAGAGGCTTGTTGCTGACTTTGCGCTTTGGCCATTTCAGCTTCAAAAATAGGATGACGGGAACGATAGGTCTTATCTACGCTACTCGAGACGGAATCAGCGTTAGCTATGTTACTCGCAGTGGTGTTCAACCTGACCGATTGAGCCGACATTCCCGAGCCAGCAACATCAAATATGCTAAATAAACTCATGATTAATCCCCTCTCAGCGCTTTCTTCATGCCACTAAACTTACTGTCTAAAAAGCCTAATGACATTTGATATTCAAGGGCATTTTGCATGAATGCCGATTGTTCCTGTTGGATATCAACGGTATTGCCATCACCGGTATCGGGTTGATTTGGCACACGGAACTTAACAAATTGACCCGTCAACTCAGCAAGACCAAAATGCTTGTCTGACTCTTGCATTTCAAGACTATTACGCTGCTGTTGTTGGCCACGGGCGGCCTGCATTGCCGCAGAAAAATCAACATCACGGGCTTTATAATGTGGCGTATCGGCGTTAGCGATATTGCTCGAAATGACTTCAGCTCGCTGCGCTCTAATACCGAGAGTGTACTGATGCACACCCAGTGCATTATCAAAATTGATCGCCATAAAATTGCCTCCTCGTGTTACTCACGGAAATAAAGCAATTCATGTGCCAACATAGTGGAATAATGAGAATAACAATAGGGATGAGCAAGTGATGGGTAAAAAATTACCGACAAATGTCGGTAATTTTCTTTAAAGAAGCAAACTTAAGTCTTTTTCTGGTAATAAATCCCAGGATTACAACGGACCATGTCAAACTCATCCGTTAAACCAGCTATAGATTCAGAAGCACCAAGAAATAAGATCCCTTTGGGATTAAGAGCGGCAGCGAATTGCCGCAAAATTTTTGCCTTTGCCTCAGGCGCAAAATAAATCAGCACATTGCGGCAAAAAATAATGTCGAACTTACCAAGTAAGCTATAACTCTCAAGCAGATTATGTGCCCTAAAGTTCACTAAACGCTTAACATTATCCTTTAACTTCATATTGCCTGAAGGCAAAGCATCAAAAAACTGACGCTTACGCTCCTCGGATAAACCGCGCGCTAATGCCAAACTATCGTACTCAGCATTTTTGCAACGTTCCAACATGGAAGGCGATAAATCCGTGGCTTGAATTGACGCACTACCCGCAAGCGCACCAGGCTTCTTTTGTTGATACTCAAGAATCGTCATCGCCAGTGAATAGGGTTCTTGCCCAGACGAACACGCGGCCGACCAAATCTTAAGTGGACGACCTAAACGACTGTACTCAGGTAACAAAACGTTATGCAATAACTCAAATGGATAACGATCACGAAACCAGAGGGTTTCATTAGTCGTCATAGCATCGATCACTTCAGCCCGAAGCGCACGTTCCGTTGGCTTCATCGAATGCTTAACCACATCAGATAAGGATGGCAGGTTATATTTCCCCATCAGAGGAGCTAGACGACTGCGCACCAGATATTGCTTATTTTCACCCAGTACGATGCCGCTGTGTTGCTCTAAGAACAACCTAAATTGATTATATTCAGCTTCAGCGAGTGATTTATTTGGCACATTCACATCCTAAATCCTATAGCAAGCACCAAAATCAGTGCGAAACCATCATGTTATAAAGTCGAGATTATAGCGTAAAGCGTATCTAGGTACTAACTACTGCACTTACAAACTTAAGTGTTTATTCACGGCAGCAGCCAGTTCGTCGGGATTAAACTTAGCGATAAAGTCATTGGCCCCCACTTTTTGAACCATTGCCTGATTGAATACACCACTTAACGACGTGTGCAGTACCACTTTAATATGCTTGAGCTTAGGATCATCTCGGATCTCAGCGGTCAGGGTATAACCATCCATTTCAGGCATCTCAATGTCTGAGATAATGAGAGGGATTTCATCGGCAACATTGTCCATTTCTTTGGCGATTTCTTTAAGCTTATCTAATGCTTCTCGACCATCTTTTGCGGTATCAATTTGTAAGTTCAATGACTCGAGTGAACGAATAATTTGCTTACGCGCCACGGCAGAATCATCGATAACCATAATATGGTAATGCTGGGTTCTGTCGAGGGTCAGCTTTTCATTGGCTTCTTCACTGATAGCGGTTTTAACCGGTGAAATCTCATCTAAGATTTTTTCTACATCGAGAATTTCAACCAATTCACCTTCAATCTCAGTTACAGCCGTCAGATAAGAATAACGACCGGCACCTTGCGGCGGAGGCATAATCGCTTCCCAATTCATGTTGATAATCCGCTCAACAGAACTGACCAAGAAACCTTGAACGCTACGGTTATATTCAGAAATAATGATGAAACAGTTTTCAGTACTCGCTAAAGGTCTACCACCTGTTGCCGCACTCAGATCAATAACTGAAATAGTCGTACCGCGAATATGCGCGACACCTTTAACATAAGGATTAAGTTTAGGCAAAGTTGTCAGTGGCGGGCACTGCAGTACTTCTTTCACCTTAAACACGTTAATCCCAAACCGTTGACGACCGTTTAATTTAAAAAGCAGCAATTCTAAACGGTTTTGACCAACGAGCTGGGTTCGTTTGTTGACTGAATCAAGAATACTCGACATAACTCTGCCTTGTTGTTCTGTTTATGTACGGCCCTATGACTCGTTTGAGTATAGGCATATTAATTGCTTACGTCTTATCTATCGATAAACATAGTCGAAACTGAGTCAATCTTCTGACAGTGATGCAAATTATTATTACAGTGGTCAGCTTCGAACTTGATAAAAGTATAGGTGCATTCTGGCGTTACAAGCTAGTCTCTTCATTATGAAAGTAAATTTAGTCTGTTTTTTTAGTGTTTTCGCCCTCTTCATGCCCGCTTTTGCGAGTGCAGAGCCTATTGTTCCCACCGTATCGGCCATCTCAGAATTAGCTAAAGCGCTTATTTCAGAAAAGATATCCGTGCCCGCTAATGCCAAAGTCGATATTTCGCCGCAAATAGTTGACGCA
This sequence comes from Shewanella hafniensis, assembly GCF_019655335.1. Classification (GTDB taxonomy): domain Bacteria; phylum Pseudomonadota; class Gammaproteobacteria; order Enterobacterales; family Shewanellaceae; genus Shewanella; species Shewanella hafniensis. The sequence continues at coordinate 17,785 of NZ_BPFD01000046.1, read as the reverse complement.
AGAATGCTGCCGTCACAATGTTCGTCGCCGATTAAGGTTGAATTGGCTAGTGACAGGGAAATTAGCCGTAATAACACCCTAAAAGTCAGCTGCGATACGCAAGAGCTCGCTTACCCTTGGCAAATTTATATCTCGGTTAGAGTGGATATTTTATTCCCCGTTGTTGTCACAACTGAAACCTTAGCACCTGGCGAACTCATCTCCCCTAGCCAAGTTGAAATCCGTTACATTGAGCAAAATAGTTTACGAGGCGCTGAGTTTGATGACCCAAGTAAATTAGCAGGTGTACGAGTAAAACGACGCGTCTCGAAGGATTATCCTATATTGAGCAATAACTTATGCTTCGTGTGTAAAAACGACTCGGTATCTATTTATGTTCGTTCTAACTCATTCGAACTTAAAACTGCGGGCGAAGCCCTACAAGATGGCAATAAAGGCGATCGGATCAGAGTCAAAAATAGCAGTTCAAACAAAGAACTAGATGCTATAGTCACGGGCATTGGCGAAGTTGAAGTAAGAATGTAAAATAATCTAAAGCTTTTTTATAAGCTGCCGATACCCCAGTTAAGAAATCCCGTACACACGACGCTGGAGCCGAAAATGGCAATTGATATTAGCAAACTCAACACTGCAACGACCACACAAGTTCGTTCAGGTGCAACTAAAACTAGCAGCGATCAATCTGCTCAAGTTGCCACAAAATCGACAACACCACAAAGAAGCGACTCAGTGGTGATTACAGCGCAAGCGCAACAACTTCAAGGAGCTCAGACTAAAATGGCGAGCCTTCCTGAAGTTGATCAAAAGAAAGTGGCCGAAATTAAACAGGCTATCGCCGAAGGCCGCTATAAAATTGACCCTGAAAAGTTGGCTGCCAATATTGCAAGTTTTGAAGCCGAACTTAATGACTTGAATAAAGAGTAACTATGACTGAAATAGCTAAACTGGTAGATCTACAACACGCCCATTTGGCTGTTCTTAAGCAAATCATACTCAAGGAAAAAGGCGCTTTGGTTGACCAAAACGCCGATTTACTGCTTTCTCTTGCTAACGAAAAATCACAATGTCTGAAAGAACTCAAGACTAATGACGATATTCTGGCAAACCACACTGATAAGTCTCAACTCACTCAGCAAACCGAACTCGTGCATAAAATGGCCGTTGTCAAAGACGCATTAACTGAATGCAAAGAACTGAACGATCAAAATGCCAGTTTAATTGAGATGAATTTAGCCAGTCTCAATCGCTTCGCTCAAGCTTTACAAGCCAGCAGAAACGCCTCCAGCCTTACGTATAACGATAAAGGCAAGACCTCAACTATCTCAAGTTTAGGTAATGATTTAAAGGCCTAACAGGCGCATCAATTCCCACTCTGTATTTCCCGCTTCTAAGCTCTGCTCTGATTAAAGATTAGACTTTGATACTTGTGCAGAAAAAGAAAAGCCGCATAACTACTCGCATAGTACGCGGCTCAATAGAGTCATGTAGAAATGACTAGAAATACGTGACTTCTTTCACTCGCTGTGGACGACTCTGTTGCTGATACAGCGCCCATACCTGTGAAAAATCCAGTTCTAACTCAGTGACATAATGATCGCCAGCCGGATAACTCTTAACGACCCGCGCCCCACGGATCACGCCAGAAACCGACGCTTTAACATTATCGTCCGTCAACATCCAATCACTGACACTGCTGTTTGCCGTTATTTTCTGCCCATAAACTTGTTCTGCTAATTCACGATAGGCCACAATTTTTGATGCTTGCATAGCCATCAACACTCTTTGTGATTGCTCTTTAGCCGGTTGAGTCGCTAAGGGCGCATATCCTATGGCCGTTAACTTAGGAAAACTCGGCGGAGGCACATCTTCCCATTGCACATATCTATCTTTAGCAGCGCAGCCAGTTAGCATTAGCGCCGCAATAACTAAAAGGTAGCGTTTCATTTTCCATCTCCTAAAACACGCACTTCATTCATGCCTGGACTCGCCTGACGATATAAGATGCCATTTTGTGACACAATTTGCTCCGAAGGCTGCATGTAGTTTGCCAACTCTTTTTGAGTCACAAAAGTTTGAGAGGCCGATACCACACGATTGTTACTTATGTTCACAATCCGAGTGTTGATCGCCATACCATTGGTAACTGGGCTCATAGTCGATACAACAAGATGCTCAACGGGAAGATTTTTCGACAGTTGTTGCCAATCTCGCGTCAAAATAAAATCCCCATTAGCCGTCACTCTCAAGCCATCTGCTAAATTTAAATCAACCACATTAAACTGAAAGCTATGGAGCGACGTCATTAATCCTTGCTGTAACTGCTGCGCCAACGCATTTGTGCCATTCATGTCACCTACTAATACAGGGGTGGCGACGACAATTGGCTGATCAGAGCGCAGAGCATCATTTTGCTTAACGAGCTCTGTCACTATTCGCTGTGCTAAATGGTTGATCACTGCCGTTGGCGGCAACCCATTGCCATCCACTAAACTCGGCTTGGGCGGTGTAACCGATTTAGCCACACATCCACCTAACATCAGTAATGTTAAGGGAATAATCACACGCTTTAGCATTGGATTTACCTCATCTATGGGTGTACTGGCAATTAAATCACTCACACTCTATGCGTCTCATTTTTGTGAGTAACAAAAGCCAGCAATCTTCGGACCAAAATTGCTCCAGCCCGACAATATTATGCTCATACGCTGTATATCGACTGCGCCAATGGAAACTTTATCGAAAACTCTCGTTACTCAGGCATGAAATTTGCTTTGTCGGTATATTAGATTAAGTGTCAGGAAACTGGCTCGATTAGCAAGCTCGCCAATAGCTTAGCGATAAGGATTGTATTGATGCACATACCACGTTCAGCTTCGCTCATCATTTTGAGCCTTGCACTGCTGTCTTTGCCTATTCGAGCCGAATGGATAGAAGCCAGTGGTGAAGCGACTATTATCAATGGTAATACGGCTCAAGCAAGGGAAGAAGCGATTAATCAAGCCGTTAGCTATGCTACATTAAGCACAGGCATTCAAATCTCCAGTGAACAACAAACCTCTAACGGAAACCTTACACAGAATAACTTCGCGATAAATCGCAACGCTCAAGCCATCAGCATCCAACTCGTTAGCGAACGAATCCAGGGAAACAAAATTTATGTGTCCCTACGACTTGATCTAAATGATGATCCTACGCAGCAGTGTCCAAATGGACAATTAAAGGCCGCGATTTTAATTCCTCAAGCACAAATCAAAGATCGTACTCAGCTCAGATATGGGCAGCTTTCCGGTTTTGAAGAAGTTATTTCCGAAAAACTAGGCAGTGTTATAGAAGATTACTCTTCCACAGGTTTTAGCCACACTCACGCTAAAGAGCTGCTCGACATTAAACAAGATCTAGTGGATATTCGCGGTTATCGACTCCCAAGCTGGCTTAGTGAAATTACCGACAGCCAATATATCCTCCAACCACAAATTATGGATATCTCAATGGAGCCAGTGCAGGCAACCTTCCTAGGATTTTGGGATGAAGCTCCACTCAGGCAATTCCAGTTCAAACTTAGCCTTTATCATGGGATCAGTGGCGAAGAAGTCTGGAGTAAAAGCTACAGCACATCGGCGCCATGGGAATTTGAAGAACAAGCCATTATTGCACCGAATACGGACAGATTCTGGCGATCATCCTATGGCAAAAATATTACTAAATTAATGCAACAGGCTACCCACGATTTGGACAGTACTCTCAATTGCAGACCCTTACTCGGCCAAGTCGTGAGCCGCCAAGCGGACAGGATCATTTTAAATCTCGGCCGTAAACATGGCATTCGTGTCGGGGATAAATTCCAAGTCGTATTACAGCAAAACCTACCCGATCGACTCAATGAAATGCGCGCCGTCGCAACCAAAAGTCGAGCCACGGTAAAAATTGAACAAGTGAGTGAAGAAAGCTCAACAGCAGTACTTGTAGACCAAAATGCAGCCTACAATGTGCAGATAAACGACATAGCGCTTAAGATTTAAGCAACTAAATCATAAGCCTTTTAATCAGAGATAAAACCAGTATAATCACTGTCGTCTCTCTATAGCTCAACAGGATAGAGCAGCCGCCTCCTAAGCGGCCGATCGGGGTTCGAGTCCCTGTGGAGAGACCAGATAGTGCTTATGTGATTTCAACTTCACTTGAAGAGTTTTCTGATAAGCATGATTTCCAGAAACACAATTTACAGCTTCCTCTGTCTATCCCCCTTAAAAAACAGCTCTCTTAATCGTTACTATAAAATCCAATACTAGGATATAGCCACATTGCGCCATTTCCCTAAACTTGGCTAAGTCAGTATAATCCGACACATTGATGTTTGATGAGCCTTCAGGGCTCAACCTAGGAGAGCTTGCTTGGCCAACACTTATATCCCGCTAGAACAATACCGCCGTAAGTGGATTTTCAACCACAAAGACTTGCCTGTCACTGACGAAGACAAGGCGCATATCCTGCCGTTAACAGATAAAAGTGCGATGGAAATCTGGAATCAATGGATCAGCAACAAAAGTAGTCGTGCGGAGCAATTTACTAAGGGAGACTGGGCGGCGAAGGCTGATGCTTGGGTGGAAACAGATCATTGGCAGAGTGCTTGGGATAGTGAAGAGAGCAGTTTACCCGCCATGTTAGCCGAGTTCATTCAATGGCCCGATGAGACAACCGTCTATTTTTGCTATGAAAAATATCAGATTATTGAAACTCGTTGGGATGTGTTCGTCCGTAATTGGAAGTGTTTTCTCTTCTTCGACGACGGTCCAATTTTGATCTCACCAAAACAGAAACAAGCTGTGATGTTCGAACAGAGTGGTCAGTACAAGCTGGGCACTCGCGGATAATTTTCACGCAGAAAGTGTAACGTTGAGGATTTGCCGCCAATACTTTTATGTCAATAGTTTAGCGCGATGAATCATCTTGTTGGCATGCTCATACTTAATGATGAGTATGCCATATTTAACCATTTTCGAATGATGCTTAGGCACAATTAGCCTATCTCTCCCCTCTTCTTTAGATTAACATCCATTTTCGATGCCGAGTATTTGAGAAGTTGGGGTCAACTTTCTGCTGTAAATACTCATAAAATCTGCTTTATACCCAATAATTAAAATAGAAAAATGAGGTGTATTATGAAGTTACTCTCCACGCTTACCCTAGCAAGCGCGCTGTTATTACCCCACACATTAATGGCCAAAGAAGTATCAGGTGTGCAAGTCGCCGATACTGTGACGTTAGATAGCCAAGCATTACAGCTCAATGGCTCGGGCGTTCGCAGTAAGTTCTTTATGGATTTATATGTGGGCAGTCTGTATTTGCCAGCAGACTTGAGTAGCACAGCAGCGGTTATCGATGCTCCGATTGCGGCAATCCGCCTTAATATTACCTCTGGCATGATCACCTCAGAAAAAATGCGCGATGCGATCACTGAAGGTTTTGAGCACGCGACCGCAGAAAACACCGCCGATATTCAACCGCAAATCGATGCTTTTATGGCGCTGTTTAACGAAGAAATTAAAGAAGGCGACCAATTTACCTTAGTCGCCAATAAAGCCTGCGGCGTGACGGCCTATAAAAATGGTCAGGAACAAGCCACCATCGAAGGTGAAATGTTCCGTCAAGCACTGTTAAAAATTTGGCTAGGTGACAAGCCAGCCCAGAAAAGCCTCAAAGAGGCCATGCTGGGTAAATAACTGACATTAACGTTAGAATTTGAATTCGATATCCAAGGCCGCAGCGCCTTGGCTATCCATATCAAGCGCAGCTTGGTCGGTCACTTCTAACTCACCATCAAAGTAATAACCGGCGTAAATATTTACTGTTAATGCTGGGGTTGCTTGCCAACCGCCACGCAAATAACTCACCCATTCGTTCGTTTCTACCACAGTGTCATCGTCTTCGATAAGGAATCGCTCAGTACGACGCGAACTACCAAAGCCGACATTCCAATCGGAATTAAATCGATAACTCAGCTCTAATCCTGCAGGACCACTAAAACCAGCTTGGAAAGGATTGGCGAGTGCCCAATGTTCATCTATCTGCCAGCGCATAGCGAGATAAGGCACAGTGCGAACTTCATCGATATCATTAAGATACGCGACGCCAAAGCCAATCATATTCCCCGAATCAAATGCATACATGGCAGACGCCACAATACCGTAACTCTGGGCTTCGCTGGCCGATGCAGTATCGGCGTAGGCATATTGGATCTGCGGCGCGAGAAAGAAGGCCCAATGTTTATCCATGCGATAATTTAACGACACTCCGGCACGGTAACGATTGATATGATCCCAATTCTGCCCGTCGGTGCCGAACAGCGGGGCGACATTGTTAGCGCCAGTAAGGGTGATATTGCGCCAATCATAATCCAGCCTGTCATAACCTACACGAAAGCCTAAAGACCATTGCTGATTTAACGGAACATTCATCCCTGCACTCAGTAATAAACTGTCCCTTTGTAGCTCAGTATTACCATTGGCCACATCGGCACTCTGGGTGCTGATCTGCGCGACACTTAATCTAAATGGCTTGTATTCCTTCGAAGGTTTATCCGCTGCAATCGCAGCACAACTCATTAACGGCAACAGTAATACAGCGCTTTTCAGCGGGCACAGTTTTGTGCTCGATGGTGAAAGTTCTCGATTAGCCACGTCAGCTCCTTGCATTTAAAATGATTAAAAGACTTTCGCGCATAATACGCACTATCTAGCTAAAAGGTTCAAGCTTTCGATATAGAGATACGAAATGATACCTTTTTAACGTACACGTTTTATTTAACCCTATGCGCCCTCAGAAACATGTCGGCACAACCCAAAATATACTCATTTCTATCGTCAACGAGTTCATCGGCTGCCAAGCCCAATTCTAATTTGAGTTTTAGCTCACCAAACAACATTAAACATAAACGCACCGCACTGTGGTGAGCGTTACCAAATCGATATTGCCCTAACGCCTCTACTTTCACTAAATAGTCAGCCAGCAATCCCACTATATGTTTCGGGCCCGCGTCGAAGAACAACTGCGACACTTCGGGATGGCTTTCGGATTGCGCCACACAGGCTTTGAATACCGTAATAGCTTCAGGGCTGACGATCATCTCCCCAAATTGCAGGGCAAATTGGGTTAATGCGGAATCCGGCTTAGTGGGATCGCTTAACAAATCATCATTAAGATTATGGCCAACACACTTAGATTCGATTGCCGCAACAAATAATTCATCTTTACTGCCGTAATGGGAATAGACGGTTTGTTTCGACACACCCGCAAGCTTGGCAACCTCATCCATACTGGTATGAGGGAACCCTTGACGACAAAATAAATCAATAGCAGCCACAAGCACTTGCTGACGTTTTTGTTCGCTACGGCTCAGAGGTAACTGCGTCTCAGAGGAATGCGTCATATCGACTCTCGAATAGGTAGACCTAATAAATTGGCATTAGTTAAGCACAAAATAGACTAGACAGTCTAGTTCCACACAACTAGACTAGCAAGTCTAGTTACATTGCATTAACGTTTAACTTACAGCGGAAGCACTTAAAATGGATCGAACTGCCCGACGTTCTTGGCGCACTATCAGCGTCTGCGTGTTTGCTTTAGTCACATTATCCGCCTGTCAAAAGGAAGTCACTGAACACGCCACGACAACCGTACTGTCCACAGTCACGAGCCAAGCGTTGATCCTGACACTAAGCTATCAGCACGAGCAAACCTTCACGGGGACTATCCGTGCGGGCAACACAACTGGCGTCGGCTTTGAACTGGCTGGTAAGTTAAACGAGCTACAGGCCGATTCCGGCATCAAAGTGAAGCAAGATCAAATACTGGCAATCCTCGATACCCGACTACTCGAAGCCGAGCGTCAGGAGATCCAAGCGAGTCTGGCGCAAACCCAAGCCGATGTTGATCTGGCCACCAGCACTCTAAAACGTAATCAAGAATTGAAAAAATCGGGCTATGTCTCTGAGCAGCTATTAGATGAAAACCGCTCACAATTAAATAGCTTAGCCGCAGCGAAAAACCGTCTACTTGCCTCGCAGCATGCCAACCAACTTAAGCTCGATAAATCCATCTTAGTGGCACCCTTTGACGGCACCATCAGTCAAAGGCTACATAACTTAGGCGAAGTGGTTGCTGCGGGCAGCCCTATCTTCACCTTAGTGGGCAATATCAATCCTGAAGCCTACATAGGCGTACCTGTCGCGTTAGCGGATCAGTTTCACCCAAAACAACAAGTGCAAGTCAGCGTGCAAGATCAAATCTTTACTGCCGAAATTGCCGGTATTAGCGCCGAAGTGAATCCCGTCAGTCGCACCCTACAACTTAGGATAAGCCTACCCCAAGATGCCCGTGTGATTAACGGTGAAATTGTGTATCTGCATCAACAGCAGCAAATAGAACAAGCTGGGTATTGGGTGCCGATTTCGGCATTAACGGATGGTATTCGTGGGTTATGGAATCTGTATGTCATCGCAAAGGATGAACAGCAATCCATCATAGAGCGCCGAGATGTGGAAATCCTCTACACCACCCAAGACATGGCCTACATTCAAGGCGCGATTGAGCCCAATGAAATCTATGTCAGCCAAGGACTCCATAAGCTGGTCGTAGGCCAAGCTGTATCTCCCATTGCCGCAACCACGAGGTAGTTATGATTAAAGCCTTTGTTGAAAACGGCCGCTTAGTCAGCCTAGTTATTGCACTATTACTGGTTGCAGGCTTTGGTGCTATCTCTAGCCTTCCACGTACCGAAGATCCACACATAACCAACCGTTTCGCCTCTGTGATCACCCCGTATCCTGGGGCCTCAGCTGAGCGGGTCGAAGCCTTAGTCACTGAAGTGCTCGAAAATCAGCTCAGGCGTTTAGAAGAAATCAAGCTGATCCAATCGACCTCTCGGCCGGGGATTTCAGTCATACAGTTAGAATTGAAAGACACAGTTATGGAGACCGACCCCGTGTGGTCTCGGGCGCGGGATTTATTAGCCGATGCGAAAGTCAATCTGCCCGAGGGCATACCATCCCCGACACTCGATGATCAAATTGGTTATGCCTACACCGCAATTTTAAGCTTAGTGTGGAATAGCAATACGCCCGTCAGGGTCGATATGCTCAACCGCTATGCGAAGGAATTACAGAGCAGGCTCAGGCTGTTGTCTGGCACAGATTTTGTCAAACTCTACGGCGCACCGACCGAAGAAATGCTAGTGCAGCTCGATGGCAACAAGATGAGCCAGTTACAACTTACTCCCGCTGCCATCGCCCATATTCTCAGCGGCGCCGACAGTAAAATTGCCGCAGGTGAAATCAACAACCGCGAGTTTCGCGCCTTAGTCGAAGTCTCGGGCGAACTCGACTCTTTAACTCGCATTCGCCAAGTGCCGCTTAAAATTGATAGTCAAGGCCAAGTCATTCGCCTTGGCGACATCGCCACTGTCACGCGCCAAGCTAAAACACCTGCTGACAGCATAGCCTTAGTCGATGGTGAACAAGGCGTTTTTGTCGCCGCGCGCATGCTGAACAATAGCCGTGTCGATCTCTGGCAAGCACAAGTGAATCGCGTCGTCGATGAACTTAATCGCGAAATGCCCGCCAATATCCAAATCCAATGGCTATTCGAGCAAAACAGTTACACCAGTGATCGCCTTGGCGGACTCGTGGTAAACCTGCTGCAAGGGTTTGTGATCATCTTGCTGGTATTGCTACTCACCCTAGGACTCAGAAACGCCATCATAGTGGCGATTTCATTACCCCTCACAGCACTGTTTACCTTGGCCTGCATGAAATATATCGGCCTGCCCATACATCAAATGTCGGTGACAGGACTCGTCGTCGCCCTTGGGATCATGGTGGATAATGCGATTGTGATTGTCGATGCCATCTCACAACGACGCCAACAAGGGATGAGCCGCTTCGCCGCAGTGAGTGAAACCATACACCACCTTTGGCTGCCCTTAGCTGGTTCAACAATTACCACTATTTTAGCCTTTGCGCCCATAGTGCTGATGCCCGGTGCCGCTGGGGAGTTTGTCGGTGGCATTGCCATGTCAGTAATGTTTGCGCTGCTGGGCTCTTACCTGATTTCCCACACGATAATTGCGGGGCTTGCGGGACGATTTAGCCATGAAGGCAAACATGATGTCTGGTATCAACACGGAATAAATCTCCCGCTTGTGAGCCAATATTTTCAAACCAGCCTTAGAATCGCCCTTAAGCGCCCTATTCTCAGTGCGCTGCTTATCGGCATTACGCCAGTATTAGGTTTTTACGCCTCGGGTAAGATGACAGAGCAATTCTTTCCGCCATCGGACAGGAACATGTTCCAAATTGAAGTCTATCTTGCGCCCCATGTGAGTTTAGACAACAGCTTGAATCAAGTGCAGCTCATGGATAAAAAGCTCCATGCCGTCAATGGGATCACTCAAGTCGATTGGGTGGTGGGCGGCAATACGCCCTCATTTTATTACAACCTGACACAACGCCAACAGGGCGCGACTAACTATGCGCAGGCCATGGTGAAAGTGACCGACTTTGAGCGCGCCAATGAGCTGATCCCCGAATTACAACAGCAATTCGATAGCGCTTTCCCCGAGGCACAAGTGCTAGTTCGCAAACTCGAGCAAGGTCCGCCCTTTAATGCGCCTGTAGAGTTGATGATCTTCGGTCCGAATCTCGATACGTTACGGACGCTGGGCGATGAAGTCCGCAATATCCTCGCGCAAACACCGGACGTGCTCCATACCCGAGCCACCTTAAGTGCCGGTGCGCCTAAGCTTTGGCTGCAAGTGAATGAAGATGCCAGCTTAATGAGTGGTTTAAGTCTGACGGATATTGCCAAGCAAATCCAAATGTCGACCACGGGCGTTATCGGTGGCAGCGTACTTGAGCAAACGGAGTCATTACCCGTTCGAGTGCGACTCGGTGATGGCAGTCGCGAACAAGTCACCCGCCTTTCAGAAATCCAATTAGTGACACCTTCGGGTGAGTCGGTCGCGCTCTCTGCCCTCGCCCACAACGAAGTACAAGTGAGCCGCGGCGCCATTCCAAGACGTAACGGCCAAAGAGTGAATACCATAGAAGCCTATATTGTCAGTGGCGTGTTACCCGCCCAGGTGCTGAACGATGTCAAAGATAAAGTGGCACAACTCGCGCTGCCATCGGGTTATCGCATTGAAATCGGGGGTGAAAGCGCAAAACGTAACGAAGCGGTCGGCAATTTGCTCTCCAATGTGATGTTAGTCGTCACCTTGTTATTGGCCACTGTGGTGCTGTCGTTCAACTCCTTCAGGCTCACGGCGATTATTCTATTGAGCGCGATACAATCGGCAGGGCTTGGCCTATTAGCCGTGTTTGTGTTCGGCTATCCCTTTGGATTCCCGGTCATCATAGGTTTACTAGGCTTGATGGGACTAGCCATTAACGCTGCCATAGTGATCTTGGCTGAACTTGAGGATATGCCGAGTGCCAGACTCGGCGATATGGAAACCATAGTCTCAACCGTCAGCAGTTGTGGCCGCCATATCAGCTCGACAACCATTACCACAGTGGGCGGTTTTATCCCGCTTATCATTGCTGGCGGCGGATTTTGGCCTCCCTTTGCCATTGCTATCGCGGGCGGCACGCTGCTGACGACGTTGCTCTCTCTGGTTTGGGTACCGACTATGTATTTACTGTTGATGAAAACCCGTAAGGCGAACAATCAGTCCGCCATTCCTGCTTAAATCGCATCGTGGACTAGGTATTGATACAGTTTATCTTTAAGGTTTAACCGCTCTAATTTTAACGCTAAAAAGTGCTCATCGGCAGTGGGCACTTTTGTTAACTCCAATGCCCTGATTTTATTGTCGAGCTCATGGTAACGACTGGCCATGGTAGCAAAAGCGCTATTATTGACTTTTAGATGCTTAATTTGATCAACAAAATCTGGAAACTCATAAACCAACGCATGATTCTCACCTAGCATATACACTTCCCCTATAACGATTCTGACACTATGAACTCCATTCACCTTAAGCAGCTTAGTCCATGCCATCACAATACGGCCAGTTAACGGGACTTTTTATCAGCCAACATGTCTAGCAAATGAATTCATTAACTCAAATCTAAAACTGGTAAATATCAAAGAATTGACTATACAATTGCTTAAATGCTAGACCCATATCAAGACCATGGAGTGAAACTTAGGCTACATTGATGTAACCGTTACCTATAGGATCGTACGATGAATTATAAAAATTGGCCTATTGCAAAGCAAATAGGTGCCCTCGCGTTTATCCTCACACTCATCATCTTTGGTATACTCAGTACCGTCTCCTACAAAGCCGCTTCAAATGTATTAGAAGATAAAGGCATAAGTGCCATGAAGTCCGAAATGCGCGCCGTTTCAGACATGTTAGAACTGCAATACGATAGTCTTTTGCAACTTGCTAGGCGCAACGCCGATGTGTTTAAGGAAATGTATCCGGGGCAATTTAGTCAGCCAAATAAAACTATTAATCTGATGGGAGTCAGCTCTCCCGCCCTCATGCATGAACAAGAACAAATTAACTCTTCAAAAAGCAAAGTCGATCGTTTTGCAAACCTAACGGGCGGCACAGCAACGGTATTCGTGCGCGATGGCGATGACTTTATGCGGGTGTCGACCTCACTCAAAAAAGCCGATGGTAGCCGTGCATTAGGGACCTTCCTCGGCAAAACCCATCCAGGCTATCAAACGCTGATCAGCGGCCAAGCATACGAAGGCTACGCCAAACTCTTCGGCAAAGACTATATGACAGTCTATCGCCCAGTAAAGGACGTCCAAGGCCAAGTCATTGGTATCTTATATATTGGCTTTGATATCACTAGCTCGTTAAAACAATTACAAGATGCAGTCAACAGGCTCACCTTAGAAGAAAGCGGCCATTTTCTGTTAGTCCGCAAAGCGGACAATGTGCTAGTCGCGCACCCTAAGTTTAATGCGGGCGAGGTTATCACTGAGTCTATGCTCGATGGATTAAGTGTGGCGGAGGCCACAAAAGATGACGCGGAATACCGTTATAGCAATAGTAAAAATGAGCCTATGTTTGCCTATAGTCAAACCGTAACTGGCTGGAATTGGATGCTGGTAGGCCAAGTTAAGGCGAGTGAGCTCAACGAAGAAAGTATGCAGTTACTCACTATCAACGCTATCGTTGCTCTAACAGGGATAGCACTGATCACTGCGCTGCTTTCAGTGGTATTAATTCGTACACTTAAACCATTACATGCCCTGCAAGTGCATATGGAAAGCCTAGGCAGTGGTGATTTTAGTCATCACTTAGCGCCATCAACACCTCAGAGTCAAAACGAAGTGGATCGTATCACCACCAGCGTATCGACCATGTCCTCTGAGCTAAGACAGTTGATCATTGCCCTGCAGGATTCGGTGATGAGTTTAGAGCAGCAGGCTTCTAAGGCACAAAGTATTGCCAAACAGAATGGCGAAGAAGCTCAGGCCTTGATGCTACAAACGGATCAAATTGCCACTGCCATTGAAGAAATGTCGACCTCTATTCGCGATGTGGCGAATCATGCCCAAGATGGCGCAGTGCAGAGCCAACAGGTGGATGCCGCAGCCAAAGAAGGCCAAGGTCAGCAAACTAAAGTGGTGCAGGATTTACTCAAACTCAGTGAACAGCTTAGTAATAGTCATCAGTCGGTTGAAAAAGTGAGTCACGAAAGTGAAGCCATCAGTAAAGTTACCGAAGTGATTAACAGTATTGCCGAGCAAACAAATTTACTGGCACTTAACGCGGCGATTGAAGCGGCGCGTGCAGGCGATCAAGGTAGAGGCTTTGCGGTCGTAGCCGATGAGGTGAGAACTTTAGCCCAGCGCACCCAATCATCCATTTTAGAAATTGGCCAAACCATTGGAAAGCTGCAAACGCAAGTGAAAAGTACCACAGAACAAATGGGCCAGAGTCATCAATTAGGCATGGAATCCGCAGCACAGGGTGAAGCTACTGGCGAGCAGCTTAAGGAAATCACCCGCCGAATTGGCGAACTTGCCATTAGTTCACGCAATATCGCCTCAGCTACCGAGCAGCAAAGCAGTGTTGCAGAGGAAATTACTCATAATCTGCATCAGATCAGTGAACTGGCAAATGAAGGCGAACATCGCGCCACTGAAACCGTGCAGTCAGCCAATGAACTGTCATCCTTAGCTGCGGCCTTAAAACGCCAAATAAGCCAATTTAAGGCCTAGATAGACTCGCTCGACAGGTTCAATTAACACCACTAGCGCAAATGTCTAATGAGTTATGTATCAAATGCCACCCACACTGGGTGGCATTTTTATGGGAGCGAGGCACGGGAGTTTTGAGGCATTATTAAAGAAAGTGATAGGAGACCATTATTGAGGATAGCTTTTAGATGAACCCAACATAGGTTAAACCTTGCCTAATCCAGCAAATAAATCCCAATAAAAAACCCCGCAAGTGCGAGGTTTTTTAAATCGAGTTTAGACGTTACTCGGCATCATCAGCCGATCTGTCCATGTTCTCAGTATTCTCAAGCCACAGGGCATTGATAATCCCGAAAGAACAGGCCAACAAAACCCCTAATATCCACGTAAAATACCACATAGCAGATGCTCCTTAATGCCTAATAGAGAGAGGCTTTGTTATCTTCAATATGTTTACGACCGATACGGCCAAACATTTTAAAGTAAGTCCAAACAGTGTAGCTCAATACTATAGGGACGAAAATCGCAGCGGCAGCAGTCATCACCCCTAAGGTAGTTTTACTAGCTGTTGCATCCCACATAGTCAAACTGACGTTAGGGTCTAATGATGATGGCATGACGAATGGGAACATAGCTGCACCGCACGTCAAAATCACCATAGCGACAGTCAGCGAACTGAATAGGAACGCAAAACCTGAACGGTTAAAGCGGCTCACCAGAATCACTAACAGCGGCAATAGCACACCTAAGAAAGGGAACAACATAGTGATGGGGTATTTGTCATAGTTGGCAAGCCAAGCACCCGCTTCAATCGCGACTGTTTTCATTGCTGGGTTAGACACCGCATTATGGTCAAGGACTGATGTCACGACATAACCATCAATACCATTGGCTAACCACACGCCTGCTGCTGCAAACAACACAGCCACTAATAGTGCGAAGAATTGCGTGGCTTTCGCAGCACGAACTCGCAGCTCGCTATCAGTCTTCATTTGTAGCCAAGAAGCGCCTTGCATCATAAACATGCTCACGCTCACAAGACCTGCCAGTAGACCGAAAGGATTCAACAGACCGAATAGACCACCGTGGTAAGTCGCACGAAGGAACTCGTCGAATTCAAACGGTACGCCTTGTAACAAGTTGCCAAAGGCTACGCCTATGATCAGTGGAGGTACAAAACCGCCGGCAAACAAGGCCCAGTCCCATGACTTACGCCACTTTGGATTTTCAATTTTAGAACGGTAATCGAATCCAACTGGACGCATGTAAAGGGCAAACAGCACTAACATCATGGCGACATAGAAGCCAGAGAAAGACACTGCATACACCATAGGCCAAGCGGCAAATAACGCACCACCTGCTGTGATTAACCACACTTGGTTGCCGTCCCAATGGGGAGCAATAGTGTTGACCATGATACGGCGTTCAGTATCGTCTTTGCCTATGATTGGCAGTAACGCACCGACACCCATGTCAAAACCGTCAGTAACCGCAAATCCGATGAACAGTACGCCGATCAGAGCCCACCAGATAACTCTTAATATTTCATAATCAAACATAATGAAATCCTCTGCTTAGGCTTCTAGGTTCTCGAAATGATAACGACCAGTTTTTAAACTGCTCGGACCAATGCGGGCAAACTTAAACATCAAGAACATCTCAATCACCAGCAACACAGTGTAGAACAGGGTGATAGAAAGGATACTGAACCATAAGTCGCCAGTCGTTAAGCTTGATGCAGACATAAAGGTCGGTAGTACCTCAGAAATCGTCCAAGGTTGACGACCATACTCAGCCACAAACCAACCACACTCAATCGCGATCCAAGGTAATGGCAAGCTATAAAGTGCAGCTTTAAGTACCCATTTCTTCTCAGCGATTTGATGACGTGTGCTTTGCCAGAATGCCGCAGCAAATACGAACAACATGATAAAGCCTAGCCCTACCATCACACGGAAGCTCCAGAAAATAGGTGCAACGTTCGGGATAGAATCTTTAGCTGCTGCTTTAATTTGCTCTTCAGTGGCATCAACCACTTTGTCTGTGTAGCGTTTCAGTAAGAAACCATAGCCTAAGTCGACTTTTGCTTCTTCAAAGGCCGCACGCAGTTCAGGGGTTTCTTCACCCGCACGCAGCTTCACTAACATAGCATAAGCTTTCATACCGTTACGGATACGCACTTCATGCTCAGCAATCAAATCACGGATCCCCGTGACTTCTTCATCCAATGAACGTGTTGCCACAATGCCCATCGCATAAGGAATTTTGATCGCATAATCCGTGTGCATGGTTTCTTGATTTGGGAAACCAACCGCAGTAAAGGCCGCAGGAGCAGGTTCTGTGTGCCATTCAGCTTCAATTGCCGCTAACTTAACACGCTGTGCTTCACCGACTTTATAACCAGATTCATCACCTAAGACGATAACCGATAAAATCGCCGCCATACCAAAGCTTGCCGCAATCGCAAATGAGCGACGGGCAAAAGGTAAGTCACGTTTCTTGAGGATGTAATAAGCACTGATTGCCAGTACAAACATGGCACCCGCCACATAACCCGAAGCCACAGTGTGAACAAACTTCACCTGCGCAACAGGGTTAAACACCACTTCGGCGAAGCTGGTCATTTCCATGCGCATGGTTTCGTAGTTGAACACAGAACCCACAGGGTTTTGCATCCAACCGTTTGCCACTAAAATCCACAATGCCGACATGTTAGAGCCAAAGGCCACTAACCAAGTCACCACTAAATGCTGACGTTTAGTGAAACGATCCCAACCGAAGAAGAACATACCGACGAAGGTAGATTCGAGGAAGAAGGCCATTAAACCTTCAATAGCCAGAGGCGCACCAAAGATGTCCCCTACGTAATGCGAATAGTAAGACCAGTTAGTACCAAACTGGAATTCCATTGCCAAACCTGTGGTAACCCCCAAGGCAAAGTTAATACCAAATAACTTACCCCAGAACTTAGTCATATCTTTATAAATTTGTTTATCTGTCATCACATACAGTGATTCCATGATAGCCAGCAAAAATGCCAACCCCAAGGTCAAGGGAACAAACAGGAAGTGATACATGGCTGTCAGCGCAAACTGCAACCGCGATAGCTCAACAACCTCTTCAACAATCATCGGTGACTCCTTACTTGGTGCGTCCAATTGCTATGACAAAACCCGCGTCAATCACAGCAAGTGCCTTTGTAGGATAGTGAGTTTTCATTTTGTGTTTATATCTGAACATCAGTATAAACCGTTAAATTTAATCTTTTTCATTAGTTCGAAGCAGCAAGGGTTAAAAAGTACCAATATCCGTCGCATATTGAGACGCGAGTCACACTATCGCAAGTAACTGAGACCAACACCCTACCACTTAATCAATCAAATGATCTCATCGATATAAATATCAGATAGTTAAGATATTTATTCGCTTTCATTTGTGGCTATTTTATACCACTTCGCTTTGATGCAAATCAATCAAACTCAGTGGTTTAGGTGGGTTTTGCGGTGAGGCACACACTTCCCCACTGAGAGGGATTGACAACCACATAAAACAGGAGTAG
>NZ_BPFD01000045.1 GCF_019655335.1 Shewanella hafniensis | reverse complement strand
AGACGTGAAGGCTTCAAGGTACATGCTCTGATGTTCTCTATAAGAAAAAGAGAGCATAAGATCATAATCGATACCGTTCGTCAAATTGGGTTCAAAACGGTTAAAATACATTCACGATCTCACCCTGGGTTATTGATGGTGGATAAGTGGGATATCAATAATATTGGCGCTATCCCAGCAACGGGTGATTGGTTAAAAGATGCGGTCGTTATGCTGCCTTTTACGCTGACATCGATTCTGTTTATTCAAAGCTTAAGCCCTATGGTGATTTCATACCGTTCACGGGAAAAATCTTTAGCCGTGGCGCGCTTTAAAGCGATGCGCGCGATGAATATTGCCTTTGGTGTCTTGTTTGTCGTGGTGTTCTTTTATGCCGTATCATTCACGCTCGCTATGGGTCACGAACAAGCGGTGCGCGCATCGGAAGAAAATATCTCGGCCTTGGCCATGGTCGCCCAAGGTATGCAGGGGCAAACGCTGAAATTACTGAGTCTGACACTGAACATTTTTGCCGTCATGACGGCTTACTTTGGCGTGTATCTTGGTTTCAGAGAAGCTTGCCAAGGGCTAACCATGAATATGCTGCGTCGGTTTATGCCTGAAGATCGCATCAACAAAAAGCTTGTCGGTTACGGCATCATGATTTTCACGATTCTACTGTCGTGGGGCGCGATTGTATTGAATGCGCCAGTGCTAAGTTTTACGTCCATTTGCAGTCCAATCTTTGGTTTAGTGGGTTGTTTAATTCCCGCTTATTTAGTGTATCAAGTCCCCGCACTGCATAAGTACAAGGGCATGTCGCTGTATATCATTATCATCACGGGTTTATTACTGTGTGTATCACCTTTCTTGGCGTTTAGTTAGCAAGGTTAAAATGGGGGGAAGTTAAGCTTTGATGCATAAAAACCGGTATTGAGTTACTCAATACCGGTTTTTTGCGGGGAAAACGACCTTAGACAATTATATCAAGCCATCATTTCAAGCAATCATGACAAGCCATGATCCCAAGCAATCATCATAAGTCGTCCTCAAAGTTTAAATTGTGAGGTGGCGTTTTTCAGTTCATCGGCAAAATCGACTAATCCCTCAGAAACATTGCGAACCTGCGACAGAATTTGCAACGTCTGTTCGAATGAAGCGTTCATATTGACGACGTTATCGACCACTTGAGAAGCAACCGAGGCTTGCTCTTCCGTTGCCGAGGCAATGTGGGTATTCATACTATTGATACTGACAATCTGCTGCTGAATCGATTTCAATGCACTGCCCGTGTTTTGGGCATTGGTTTCATTTTCTGATGATTTAGACATAGCCACATTCATGGTACTAACCGAAGAAATAGCCGCCGTTTTAAGGTTTTGCAACACATGACGAATTTCTGTGGTTGCATCTGCGGTTTTAGAGGCGAGGGCACGGACTTCATCCGCTACCACGGCAAAGCCCCGTCCTTGCTCACCCGCGCGGGCAGCTTCGATAGCGGCGTTCAGTGCCAACAGGTTAGTTTGCTCAGCAATCGAGGTAATCACATTTAAGATAGAGGTGACATTTTCAGTGTCTCTGGCAAGTTCATTAATCGAGTTAGAGGCGGCCTGAATCCCCGTATTTAATTCCTGTGAAATATCGATAGTCCGTTGGACGACTGTCATACCTTGCATGGCTTCTTTTTCGGCGATCTGGGCAGCACTGGCGGCTTGGCGCGCATTTTGCGAAATTTCGATGACGGAGTGGCGCATGTCTTCCATTGAAACTTGCACAGCACTGGCATCATGGCTTTGTCTCTGGGTTGCATGCGTTGCATCTTCCATTCGCTGTTTGAGTGAGTGCGAGCTTGCAAGCAAGGGATCGGTAACATTCACTACTCTACGAATCGAATCACCGAGTAACCCAAGGAATCGATTGAAGTTACTCGATACTTGGCCGAGTTCATCGCTACCTGATACGTTAAGTTTATGGCTAAGATCACCCTTACCATCGGCGAGCTCACTCAATGACTGGGCAACATTACGGGCAGAAGAGCTAATGGCGCGTGCAATGGCGATAGTGACAATAAACATCACGATCAGTAAAGCGATACCTATGGAGAGGGTGAGCCATAAACTTTGCTCCGATCTGTCACCCGCTTCTTTTATCGATTGTTTAAATTCGAGTACTTTGTCTTGTTTGTAGTTTTGTATTTCATTGAGTACGGCTTCATAGGCTTGGGATTTTTCTTGGCTGATTTGGCCAATATTTGCCATATCAATCGTACCTGCCAGCATGCCTTTAGCTAGCTTAATCGTCATGTCGTTATAACGGGTTAATTTAGCCGATAGATTGTTGAGTTGATTGGCTTGTGAGGGATCGACCTTGTCTAACTGTTGGAGGTTTTTGCGTAAAGATTCGTACATAGTACCTGCGTTGGTTAACAGGTCTTCGTCGGCAAAAGAAACGGATTGAGTATAAAGCTCATCGAGTCGTTGGATAAAAAACACGTTTTGATTGGCGAGTTCAACCCTTTGGTAAACTTGCTGCTCCATATAGTTAAGAGTGGTGCGATTTTTATTTATGGAGATAACACTAATGCTTAAGTTTAAAGCGAAAATGATGACTGCTAAAATAAATATCGCGATAACTTTTTTAAAAATAGAAATGTTATTAAAGAAATTCATCCCTTGCCCCCAAGTTGTGCCGAGCTAAAGCCCGGCACTCCAATCTAAAACTCGGCAATAACTTTTACCGAATCATTGGCCTCACTACTATCAATATAGCCAATAATATTAGGGTTAGATGCAACTAATTTTATCATCTCCGCCCCACTACTGACTTCCTTGGGTGGCGTTCCTTTGCCCGTAAACACTTTCTGTGACCAATATGACTTAAGCTGGCTGGATGACTTGCCCAGTACTTTAGTGTCAAATGTCTCCCTTAAGGGCATAGCGCTGTCAAGATTGACTGGTACTGCTTGGGCTCCTCCGGGGAAGGTCTTTGTTTTTCCTAAAAAAATATTCTCGATTGATTTTTGATCTATTGCATCCGCATTACTGGGATTCACTATGACAACTACGCCAGCAAATAATGGCATTGAGAGTAAACTGAGTAGGATTGAGCAAAGTAATTTTTTCATATCTCTCTCCTAAAATACTAAATCAATACCAAGACTGATGGATTTAGAATCCCCTGCGACTTTCATGCCTGGGCCGCCATCATCTTTAACGTCATCATATTGAATTTTAAAGGCTGCCGAAGGATGGAAATCCCAACGTATACCTGCCGAGCTTGTATGGTGCACTTCGCCGCCTTCACCATCATTGAAGTCCGAATAGGAAATGTATGGCATCACTGAATCGATACGATAACCGAAAGTGAGCAAGTAAGTATCTAGATTGCTACCATCGAGATCTAAGCGGTTAAGCTCTGATAGAAAGAGGAAGTTCTCATAATCTACGTTAACTGACAGGCCATAAAACTTGCCTGAACGTTGGGTGCTGCCATTCCATTCCTGCTGAATTCCACCAATATAACGTTCATTCGTGTATTGCATATGTGTAAGGCGAATATCTAACCAATCTTTATTGAATTGGACAACAATACCGCCTATGTCCTTCCACACTTCTCGGGTATTTTCGAGGAAGAAAAAGTCAGATAACAGTTTATTGGGTTCACTATCTTCGCTACCGTAATAGACTTGCCTTGAGTTTGTGCTCAGCGCCCACTTGGGCGGCAAACGTGCTGGTTACCTTAGATGTAAAGGGCATGACATGTCCGCTGTGTGTCACTGTCGTGAATAAAGCCCTGCGTAAAACCGATGGGGTGATTAAGGCCAAGGCTTCGTTGAAAACCGAACAGGCAATAGTGACTGTGCCAGAGGATTTTAATCTTGATAATTTGCTTAAGGCCGTTGATGAAACGGGTTACAAGGGCAGTATTAACAAGATAGAGAAACAAGCTTAAGCGTCTTGGCCTAACATGGCTTTATTAGCTGTAATACACCTCGGGATCGACTCTGCGCTGCCTCTCTTCATTTTTCTCTGAAGACTCCTTAATCAGGTCCATCTTTTGCGCCTGTAGTAACTCTAGTTGCTTGGTTTTTTCTTCTTCAGACAGGCTTTCATCGTTGGCAATTTTTTCCATTTCAGCCTCTAACTGCTTCAGTTTTTCCCTATCGATACCTGTACGCTTATCAAGGATCGCCTGCATGGCTTCAGCCAATTTGTCGGTGCTTTTATCTGACTCAGGTTTGCCAGCAATGGCTTGCACATTCCCCGTATAGCCTTGTTTGGCGTTAGCTGCGAGATGGCTATAGGTATCGGCTGTCGCGACAGGCGCAGATGAGGAGAGGGTTACAGTATCTTGGCTCGCTGTTGGACCCGTTAATGCAATCGAAGTGGCATCATTAGCTTGATTACTCTGGCTTGATTTGAGTGGCGTGAGAGCCAAATTTGCATAGGGATTGGTATAGCTGTTGGGGTTGATTGTGCTCATGTCCGATTCCTTTTGGTATGGCCCAGTAGTTGTGATTAAGTCCTTTAGCCACCTTTGGCTTTAATTCGGCGCGATTAAATGGTGCTAATGGTCGTTTTAATTAATTTAATGATGACGCTGTATTTTATAAGCAAGTTAGGGGCCAACTCAGGCTAATTTGGCGCTTATGTTGGGTTATTCTGTGATTGATTTACCTCAAGTCATGCTCGAGTGAGGCTTTTAAAAAATATTTATACAAAAACTTGATCCTTGTACAACTATGGTCCGTAATTAAACGCATAGTGATACAAGGAGTCGACTTATGTACAAGTTTAACCCGCAGCGAATTCAGATTGGGATCAGTGCTTGCTTATTAGGGGAGAAGGTTCGTTTTGATGGCGGACATAAAAATTCTACCTATTGTAATCAAGAAATTAAGCAATTTTTTGATTATGTGCCTATCTGTCCGGAAATGGCGATTGGCCTAGGTGCGCCCCGTAAAAGTATTCGTCTAGTTCGTGATGGTGAAACCATCTTAGTGCAGAGCGGTGACGGTAGCTTAGATGTGACCGATAAGCTCAATGAATACAGCGAAAACAAGGTTGAAGAGCTTGATTTCCTTGGCGGATATTTGCTTTGCGCTAAGTCGCCAACCTGCGGCATGGAGCGGGTAACAGAATACAAAATTGGCACTAACAATGGCTCTAAGTCGGGGATTGGTGTGTTCGCCCGCAAGTTGATGGAGCGATATCCATTATTGCCCGTGGAAGAAGAAGGCCGCTTGCATGACATGGTGCTGCGGGAGAACTTTTTCACCCGCGTTTATGCTTACCACGATTGGCACCTGATGAAGCATGAAGGGCTGACTAAGCATAAGTTAGTCAAGTTTCATTCCCGCTATAAATACCTGTTAATGGCGCATAGCCCTACATGGTATCGCGAGCTTGGGCCGATAGTGGCCAATATTGAGGATCTTGAACAAAGCGCAACCCGTTACTTTGAAGGCTTTATGACGGCGCTGAAAATCAATGCGACCCGTAAAAATCATACCAGTACGCTGCAGCATATTCAGGGCTACTTTAAAAAGCATTTGAGCAAAGAGCAAAAGACAGAACTGTCTGAAGCAATTATGAAATATCGCCAAGGTCTATTGCCTCTGTTAGTGCCTATCACGCTTATCAACCATTATCTGCGGGAATTCCCAACGCCTTACATTGAAGAGCAAGTGTATCTAAATCCTCATCCAGAGGCGTTGAAGCTGCGCTATGCCTATTAGCATTGGCTTTGTCGTACTGCGAAGTTTTAGCTTTGAATTGAGTGAGTTATTACTGATATATGAAACAAGATACCCAGTCTATGACCAACGATGAACCCGATGATGGCGTGTTACTCCCCATAGGTGAAGTCTCGCTACTCACGGGCGTAAATGCCGTGACCTTAAGGGCATGGCAGCGCCGTTTTGGTTTAGTGATCCCTGCGCGTACGCCTAAGGGACACAGATTATATACGAGCGAAAATATCCAAGAAATCCATGAGATTAATGCATGGTTAGCTAAAGGTGTTGCGATCAGCAAGGTTAAACCTTTGTTGATGAGTACTGCCAAATTATCAAGTGAAATGATTGAATCCCAAGTTGTCGATCTGTGGGACGAGCAAATAACAGCCTTGAATACGGCAGTATTCGACTTCAATCAGCATAAGTTGCAGCAGATATTAGACGATGCATTCGGCTTATATCCTTTTCAATTAGTAAAAGAAAAGTTACTGCAACCTTGGCTCAATCAACTCGATGACTTAGTTGATGAGCGGCTCGATGCCGAATTGATTGTCGCTTGGTTAAAAAGCGAATTACTCAGCCGCGTGGGCGGGCGCTATGTCTTTGGTGGGCAAGCCATTGCGGCGCGAATGGCTGTGGTGCAGTTATCACGCGGCGCGGCCACGCCGCCTAATTCTGCCCGTACTAAAAGCTTGTTTTCTTTGCTGCTATCGCTCGAGTTAGCGTCGCTTCGAGTATCGGTAATCGACCTAGGAGAGCAGGCCATAGGCAGTTTACCGCTACTGCAGGGCAGGCTTAACGTCGATGCGCTTTTGCTTATGCCTGATCCAAATCATTCGGGTTCTGAGCAGGCTGAAATGCTCACAGTATTGGCACAAATGAGTTTCCCCTGTCGATTTGTTGGCCCCTTTGCGCCGACCTTGACTTCCTTATCGGCTTTCTGGGCGCCTTCGATGACTGACTTGATTGGACAAATGCCGTCTAGAGCAGTGGGGAAGACTAACAGAAGTCACAAAGGCAAAGGGAAAAGCGAGCAGGGCAAGAGTGGAGAAAACAATGACATCAGTTAACGATTCAATGCCAGTAGATTCAATGCGAATAGAAGTGCAGGGCAATAATGCACTGATGTGGTTTCGCCAAGATTTACGCCTTGCCGATAATCAGGCATTAACCGCAGCTTGCGATTGGGCGCGGGCGAATGGCGTGGCACTTAAGGCGATTTATATCGCTACGCCAACCCAGTGGCAACGCCATGATGTGGCGCCCATTCAGTTAGATTTTATCGAACGTCACATTAATTTACTTGCCCAAGGGCTGGCGAGTTTGGGGATTGCATTCGAATTAATTCAGTTAGATACCTTTGCCGATGTGCCAGCGTTTATCAGTGATTACTGCCAGCAACAGGGGATTGGCCGCGTGTTTGCCGGCAGTGAGCCTGAGATTAACGAGCAACAGCGCGACCAAGCCTGTATTCAGGCGGGGATTCCTCTGGTGCTAACCGATGAGCATTGTTTGCTAAAGCCGGGCACAGTGCTGAATTTATCTGGCGACATGTACAAGGTTTTCACTCCTTTTAGCCGTAAGTGGCGAGAAATTGCCGCCCGCCATGCTATTTTGCCGCTTCCTGTTCCGGCGCCACTTGGACCTGTGTTGGCCGAGCCAAAGCCGCTTTTATTTAACCATGTCACTAAAGTGTCGAGTGAACTTTGGGCTGCGGGAGAAGGGCAGGCAAAGCGTTTGCTTTCTGCATTTATCCAACAAAAAGTGCAGGATTATAAGCAAGATAGGGATTTCCCCGCCATTGATGGTACTAGCACAATTTCACCTTATCTGGCCATTGGCGTGATTAGCCCAAGACAATGCGTTGCCGCGTTGCTGCATCACTTCCCCGAGGTGATTGTCGACGATACTAGCCCTGCTCGCACTTGGTTAAATGAGCTTACCTGGCGTGAGTTCTATCGACATTTGCTGGTGGCGTTTCCTGACTTATCTAAGAATCATAATTTCAATCGACAAGCCGACCATGTGCAGTGGCGCAATAATCCGCAGGAGTTTGCCGCTTGGTGTGAAGGTCGTACTGGCTATCCGATTGTGGATGCGGCTATGCGCCAACTCAATCAAACGGGTTGGATGCACAACCGTTTGCGTATGGTGGTGGCGAGTTTCCTGACTAAACATCTGCTGATTGACTGGCGTTGGGGCGAGCGTTATTTCCGCCAAAAGCTCATCGATGGTGATTTAGCCGCGAATAATGGCGGCTGGCAATGGTCCGCCGGTTGTGGCTGCGATGCTCAGCCTTATTTCCGTATTTTTAATCCTATAAGCCAGAGTGAAAAGTTTGATCCAGATGGCAGCTTCATCCGTAAGTACTTACCAGAGCTCGCATCTTGGGGAATTAAGAAATTGCATCAACCCAGTACAGCGCAGACACCGTCCTTGTTTGAACAGCCGTTATTTAACACTCAAACGGCTTATCCAAGTGCGATTGTCGAGCATAGTGCAGCAAGAGCAAGGGCATTAACCGTATTAGGCGTATTGAAAAAGGCCGCGGCCCAATAAATAGGATCAGGAGCAATAACCAGATGACAAACCAAGCGACGACTGAGACTAATACGCTTGTTGATGATTTTATTCAGCTTTATCAAGCCTTGAATAAAGATAACTTGCATTTGTTGGGGCAAGTTTACGACGACAGTATTAGCTTTACCGATCCTATGCACCAAATCACAGGGCTAGCGTCGTTAACTCAGTACTTCGCGAAGTTATACAAGAATGTTAAGCATATTCAGTTTGAGATCAAAGAAGTGCAGCAGGATGCAAATCAAGCCGCTCTGTTTTGGCAGATGGAGTATTGCCACCCTAAGTTGAATAAAGGCGAACTTATCCGTGTTGACGGCATGAGCCAACTTAAGTTCGACGACAAGATTTATTTTCACAGGGATTACTTCGACTTAGGGCAAATGTTGTACGAGCATTTGCCTTGCATGGGCGGGCTTATCCGTTTGCTTAAAGACAGGGCGGCAAAATAATGAGCGCTGTTAAGCCGATGAAAATAAATACCGTGCTGATTACAGGTGCAAGCTCAGGCATTGGGCTGCGACTGGCTCAGGATTATTTAGCCTTAGGTTGGCATGTCATTGCCTGTGGCCGATCGCAAGAAAGATTAGAGGCGTTAGCCCTAAATGAACTCGTTGGCGCCACCTTGTTTATTTTCGATATAGCTAAGCGCAACCAAGTTCAACAAGCTGGCAACGATTTAGCTGATCTATTGGCGAAAACCGATTGTCAGCTCGATTTAGTGATTTTGAACGCGGGCAGTTGTGAGTACATAGACGATGCTAAGGCTTTTGATGATGTGTTATTCGAGCGCGTCGTCCATACCAATTTAATTGCGATGGGATATTGCCTCGGCGCATTTTTACCTTTAATGCCAAGGGGTTCGCGTATTGGTTTAATGAGTTCCAGCGCTATTTATTTACCTTTCCCTCGTGCGCAAGCCTACGGCGCCTCTAAAGCTGGCGTGCAGTATCTCGCTTCGAGTCTCGCGCTCGACCTTGCCAAGAACGACATAGGTGTGAGCTTGATTTGCCCTGGCTTTGTGGCGACGCCACTGACGGCAAAAAATGATTTTTCTATGCCAATGCAAGTGAGTGTGCAAACCGCTTCTAAGGCAATCCGCAATGGGCTTAAAGGTGGCAAGCGTGAGATCCATTTTCCGCGACGCTTTACTTATCTATTGAAATTGATGTCGTTTTTACCTGCCTTTGTCTGGCAAAAAATGATTGCAAACGATACTCAAGCCAAGCCGCTTAAGGACAAGAGTTTATGAAAAATATCGCCATCGTCGGCACCGGCATTTCAGGCTTAACCTGCGGCCATCTATTAAGTGAGTCGCACAGGGTTACAGTGTTTGAGGCCAATGACTACATCGGCGGCCACACGGCGACAGTCGATGTGGAGCACCAAGGCCAAACCTACGCCATAGACACAGGTTTTATCGTGTTTAATGACAGAACCTATCCACGATTTGAACGTTTATTAGCTCGCCTTAATGTCACCATATTACCGACTGAGATGAGTTTTAGCGTGCACAATGCGCTGACTGGGCTTGAATACAACGGCCACAATTTAGGCAGTTTGTTTGCCCAAAAGCGTAACCTCCTGAATCCACGCTTTTGGGCCTTTTTAAAAGAAATTTTGCGCTTCAATAAAGGCTGTAAGGCACTCTATCAACAGGATATTTATCCCGAAGGTAACTTAGGTGATTATTTAGACAATGAACACTTCTCACCATTTTTTGCCGAGCACTACATTTTGCCCATGGGCGCGGCGATTTGGTCTTCGAGCATAGAAGATATGCGTGCGTTTTCGTTGAAGTTTTTTATTCGTTTCTTCCAGCACCATGGGTTATTGAATGTCAGTGATAGGCCCCAGTGGTATGTGCTAAAGGGTGGCTCCCGCAGTTATATTCCCGATCTTATTGCGCCCTTTAAAGACAATATCCGCCTTAACTCACCCGTGACAGGTATTGAACGCCATGGTAATGGGGTGAAGTTACAAGTCCACGGTGAATGGTTGGAATTTGATGAGGTGATTTTAGCCTGCCATAGCGATCAAGCACTGCGGATGTTAAACGACCCCACGCCAACAGAACGTGCCATTTTAGGCGACCTTAGCTACCAGAATAACGATGTAGTGCTGCACACGGATACCAGCATATTACCGAAGCGAAAAGTGGCCTGGGCGAGTTGGAACTATCGGCTTGACGGCAATCTAAAACGTCCAGCGTCAGTGACTTACAATATGAACATACTGCAGCAGTTGCCAGCCTCCGCGCCGACATTTTGTGTCACTTTAAATCAGTCTGAGTTGATTGATGAGGCGAAAGTCATACGCCGCTTCAATTATGCCCACCCAGTGTTTAACGAAGCTAGCCTTAAGGCCCAGGGTCGCCGTGAGGAAATATCCGGGCAAAATCATACCCATTTTGCTGGAGCTTATTGGCACAATGGTTTCCATGAAGATGGCGTTCGCAGTGCGCTGGATGTGTGCGCCCATTTTGGTGTCAGCCTATGACCGATGTAAATGTGACAAGCTTAAATATGGCAGAACTCAATAGCGGTATTTATTACGGCACTGTATCCCACAGCCGTTTTACGCCGATTAAACACAGCTTTAGTTATGCCATGGCGCTGCTGGCGATTGACTTAGATGAAGTCGATAGGATCAGTGCCATGGGGCGAATTTTTGCCAGCCAGCGCCGCGCTTTACTGAGATTTAATCCTAAAGATTATTTAACGTCTTTTACGACTAAATCCAATGATAACAGCGAAGTTGCCGTAGCCGATCCAAGCGCCGCGGCGCTTAAGAATCGAGTATTGGCTCAAGTGGCCGAGTTAGGTGCTGATAAGCTGTGCGACCGAGTTCTGTTTGTGGGTCAGATCCGTCATTTTGGTGTGTATTTCAGCCCAGTAAATTTCTATTTTTGTTATCAAGATCAAACGCCTTTATACATGTTGGCCGAAGTGAGTAACACGCCTTGGGATCAACGCCATTGCTATTTAGTGGATGTAGCTGCGCCCAAACCTTCTGACAAAGTGTTTCACGTGTCTCCCTTTATGACTCTCGATATGCGTTATCTCTGGCATGTGTCTGCGCCGGGTGAGGTCTTGAATATTGGTATTGAAAACAAGTCGATGCAGGAAAATGGCAAAAAATTGTTTAATGCCAATCTTGTGATGAAACGCCAACCGATCACGGCGGCCAATTTACGGACGCTGTTGTTTCGCTTTCCTTTTATGACTCTCAAGATCTTCTTCGGGATTTATTGGCAAGCGCTGAAACTCTTCTTCAAACGTGTGCCCTTTGTGCCGCATCCAGCTCAGATGGAGAAATAATATGGAAAATACGGCTTCGCAAACCTCAGTCGCCACAGGAAAACTACCCGACAGTATTGCGCGTAAAGTCTTGCTTAAGGCGTTGGAAAGTCTGCCCCACGGCTGCTTGACCTTAGTTGAGGGCGATAAGAGCTATCGTTTTGGTGAAAGTCATACCGATTTACATGCCACGCTTGTGGTTAAACACCCCAGTTTTTATCGTCAAATCATGCTTTCAGGCTCCATTGGTGCCGGTGAAGCTTATATTCAAGGCCATTGGACGAGTCCTGATCTCACTAAAGTGGTGCAACTGTTTGCCCGTAATTTAGCCTTACTCGATAGGATTGAAGCTAAGTTTTCTTGGTTAACGGGCACGATAAACCGTGTTAAGCATGTGCTGAATCGCAATTCTCAAGAGGGCTCGAAGCGCAATATTCTCGCCCATTACGATTTGGGAAATGCCATGTACGAGCAGTTTCTCGACCGTGAAATGTTGTACTCGAGTGCGCTTTATCCCCATGAGGAAGCCAGCTTGCAGGAAGCGCAGTTGTTTAAGTTGATGACTATCTGCGAACGACTCGATTTACAGCCAGGTCAAACCTTGCTTGAGATTGGTACTGGCTGGGGGGCACTGGCTATTTATGCGGCCAAGCATTATGGCGTGCACGTGACAACGACGACGATTTCTGATGCGCAATACGCCTATGCCAAAGCGCGCGTTGAACGCGAAGGACTGAGCGATAAAGTGACACTGTTGACCGAGGATTATCGCAATCTGACGGGGGAATACGACAGGGTTGTTTCTATCGAGATGATTGAAGCGGTAGGGCATGAATATTTACCGGGTTTCTTTAAAAAGCTGGAATCACTGTTAAAACCCCATGGGCGCATGCTGCTACAGGCGATAACGATTGCCGATCAACGTTACGACAGCTATCGCAAAAGTGTGGATTTTATTCAGCGCTATATTTTCCCCGGTGGCTGTTTACCTTCTGTCAGTCAAATGGTCGGTCACATTGCCAAACAGACGGATATGGTGGTCTGGTCGCTCAATGATATGGGGCTCGATTACGCTAAAACGCTGAGGCATTGGCATGAGAATTTTGATCATGCCGTGGGTGAAATCCAAACCTTAGGTTATGGCGAAGACTTTATCCGCATGTGGAAATTCTACCTAAGTTATTGTGAAGGTGGATTTTTAGAACGCACCACAAGCACAGTGCATTTAGTTGCCGTACGTCCGGACTATCGCGTTCTAGGCAATAGTCAGCCTAGCTAGGCTGTTCCTGCGGCTACTCGGTTAGATTAGCCGTTGAGAGTAGTTCGTTTAGATGTATCCGTTTAAATGAAATTGTCGCTGTAGTTGTAGCAAGATAAAAGTGAGGCAAAGATGAAGTCAATGTTAGCTAACTCTCGGCATCTGCCTAAACATCAGGGTTTTATACTCTATAACGCTCTGAGTTTTCAGGCTGTGTGGTGGTCGAGTGTGCTTTGGCTTAACTTGTCACTGCTACTAACTATACCTTTGTTATTGTGTCACTTTATCCTGTTGTCCTCGTTGGGTAAGCGCCAGTATCGCCAAGTGGATTTGCGATTAATGCTCAAGGTTGCCGCCCTAGGGATTGGCATTGACGCTGTGCTGTCGGTTTTAGGCCTGTTTGAGTTTGCTGCCTTCCCATGGTGGCTTGGCTGTTTATGGCTGCACTTTGGCTTGAGTTTGAATCATAGCTTGGCGTTTATGCGACCCTTACCGCTGATATTGCAGGCGTTACTCGGAGGAATATTTGGCACGTTAAGCTATGTCGCGGGCGCGCAGTTTAATGCGGTGACTTTGCCCTACGGCAATGTCATTTCTGCTGTGGTGTTATTTTTTGTTTGGCTAGTCTTGTTGCCATTTTTAATCCAACTTGCTAATCCCTATGGATTTAATCGAAGCACTAAGGCTCGCTCCTTTACTGTTTTTAATTTCAGCAGCTTAAGTTTATTGGCGCTCGGTTTGTTGATTGCACCTTTAAAACCATTAGAGGCGAAAACATCTAACTTTGAAAACATTACTATCGAGCTGAATGATGCTGCAGATGTGACGCAGACTTTTCAGGAAGTGGGCCGCACAGAAATGGATTGGCTGTGGTTTAGTTTGTATAAGGCGAGGCTGATGACGGTAACTGGCCGTTATCAACAGGGGCAATATCCTCTGCTGCTAGATATTGAATATTATCGAGATATAGAGTCTGAAGATCTGTTAGAAGCGACAAAAGATCAATGGCAGCATCTAAAGTTTGCCGAAAAGGATATCCAGCGTTGGCTCAGTTTATTAACCGCCACTTGGCCCGATGTGAAGCAGGGCGACCATTTAAGTTTTAAGGTTGTGGATGGGCAAACGAGTCAGTTTTTCTTTAATCATCAACCACTCGAGATTATCCAGGATGCTGATTTTGCGGAGGCATTTTTAGCGATTTGGTTATCGAAAGACACTAGCCGTCCGAGTTTGCGGGCGCAATTACTCGGAGAAAAACCATGCGATTGTTAACACGACTTATCGGTCAAAAGTTATTGTTAGGCCTAATAATGATAGGGCTTTTATCGAGTTGTTCATCGGTGGAAGTGACAGACTATAAAGATTCTCATCCGACACTGGTGTTGGAATCATTCTTTAATGGGCCATTAAAAGCGTCTGGGATAGTACATGATTTTAGTGGCAAAGTGATCCGCAAATTCAATGTCACTATGGAAGCCAGTTGGCAGGGAAACGAGGGCGTCATTAATGAATGGTTTGTTTATGATGATGGCGAAACTCAAACCCGTGTGTGGCGCATTAAAGCACTCGGCGAAGGGCGATACTCGGGAACTGCAGGCGACATTATTGGCATCGCTGATGGTCAATCCAGTGGTAGCGCGCTACGTTGGAAATACGACATGCTATTGCCCGTCGATGGTGAGGAATACCAAGTGCATTTCGACGATTGGATGTTCTTAGTGAATGATAATACTATTATAAATCAGAGTGATATTATTAAGTTTGGCATCACAGTGGCTAAAGTCACTTTAGTTATTCAAAAATAGTCTCAGCAATTTTTAGTTAAGTTAGCTTAATTATGTTTGTCTTTGCTTGTCATGGATTCACTCTGTTGATTAAGGCTTAAGTTGGCTTAAACAGTATAGCTTGGCTAATAATCACCTTTTGTCTGCACTAAAGTATCGAACTCAAACCAAAGTGGCAGCTAGGCACTTTTGCTAGCGGCATAAAGTGATAACTATAATAGTTAATTATATGTAACTCATTGTTTATTATTTTAATTATTCCAAGTTTAAGTTGGTGTAGATAAATGATTAAAAAACACTTAGTTCTATGGTGTGCCTTGTTGAGTTTGTCGTTAACTGCTTGTTCATCCTTTGACGTTGTGTTTGAGGAACAAGCTGAGACAAAAGCTGACCCTCATCAACCTGCCAGCGATCCTATGGTGCAAGATAATGAACGCCGTATTCGAGATGCGAGGGCAGATGGTCGTTTAGAATCCGATTTTTTAAAACCTAGGTACCCGGTTAAGTTTAAATAAGAAGAGTGGGTTAGGGACTCGCTGCAACCTCAATACTTAACCTTCAAAAAGTATTGTGGGTTAAGTATTGAGGTTGCTAGGGAAAAGGGCGAAGAGCTAGCCTGCTTGACGACTGTTATCTATCGATTTTTTGTCATAATATTCAAACGGAAATACATTACGGATCCTTTGCTTCACATTGTCACTCACGTTGGCAGAAATATGTAAGCGTACATCTCCTGATTTTTCAGCCCTAACAGTACAGGTCAGTTTTTCAGCTTTAGCAATGTGGCGGCATTCCCGCTCGAAGCGCTCTGGGATTTTGCCTTTATGCTGAGTCATGCGGCCATCTTTAAAATGCATTTCAAAAATAGTTAGACCTTTCTTGCCACCAAATATGAGTTTGTAAACGAGAAAAATACCAATAGCGACAAAAATGAGTTTGAAAATATCGGCTGTCATAACGCCCCCTATCTTATGTTTATAGGACAAAGATACTCCTGAGCGACTTGTTTTAACAGTGCGCTAACACGCAATTTTGAATTGGCAATAAAATCATTCCCGCCTAGACTTAACTGGCGAAGGAAAAGTAACCTCTCAGTTAAGGAAAACGCCATGTACTTATCAAATGCAGATCGTTGGTCATTATTGTGTAAGAAGCAAATCGATGTAATTGAAAAACTTTCTACACAATTCCCCGAGAGAAAAGCACATCTTAGTGAGCTCACTCAAGGGTGGCGCCATGTTCAACATCAAGTTCAAGCCGGTGATAGGCCTATGCCACTCGAGCTAATTAAATAAGTGCGAGCAGCTTGATCTGATAGTTTGTATAAGAGCCTAAAGTCACTCAATGAGTGGCTTTTTTATTGTGTGAGTATTGATGTTCAGTTTATGCAATTTATCGAGTACTTGAGTAAGGCGCGGGTCGCTAGTGAGTTCTTTTAGGCCAAGCAAAACGCAAGCTGCTGGTGTTGACGTGAGTCAGTGGTGCTTTGCATTGAACACTTCAAATTTCAGATACAAAAAAACCACTCGTTTGAGTGGTTTCGTTGTTTATATGGTGCCGGCACCAAGAGTCGAACTCGGGACCTACTGATTACAAGTCAGTTGCTCTACCAACTGAGCTATGCCGGCTAAATTGTGGTGCCCGAACCCGGAATCGAACCAGGGACACGAGGATTTTCAATCCTCTGCTCTACCGACTGAGCTATTCGGGCGACTAACTAAGCGTTAGTTAACTACTTCAAACTAAGTCGTAAAGACCTTGTTCGTTCGAAGTGCGCGTATAATATAGTGCTCGCTTTGGCTGTGCAAGCCCTTTTTAAATGACTGATTAACTATTAAACAAAAATCGAACATTTATTTGATTCTTCCACTTTTCTCATATTGAGTCGCTGAAAGTTTCAGCATTTTAGTGACGTTAGTGCTTCCTTTGGATTGATAATGTTAATTTCAGTGCTCGTTTAATCTGTTTTTTAAGAAAGAACATTAACGCTTAAGGCATGCAATGTATCCGAAGGGGAGGGCAATATCGTCTGATGACGAAGTTTAGTGAGTGTCACGGTACTTTTATCGACAGCAGATTTTGGTAGTTAAGTTTGTCTGCAATTATGATTTTGAACTGGCATGAATTGATCGACCAAAAGTCAGTCTCAAAACCTACCGGTATTATCGAGAGTAAGTCAGTTGCGCTTTGCACTGAACACTTCAAATTTAAGATACAAATTTCAAATACAAAAAACAGATACAAAAAAAGCCACTCGTTTGAGTGGCTTCGTTGTTTATATGGTGCCGGCACCAAGAGTCGAACTCGGGACCTACTGATTACAAGTCAGTTGCTCTACCAACTGAGCTATGCCGGCTAAATTTTTACTACAAAATAATGGTGCCCGAACCCGGAATCGAACCAGGGACACGAGGATTTTCAATCCTCTGCTCTACCGACTGAGCTATTCGGGCAACTAAACTAAGCGTTAGTTAACTACTTTGAACTCGTTGGCTGAGCCGTCTCGTTCGAAGTGCGGCTATATTAGCTAGGGAGTTTCACCTCTGCAAGTGCTTTTTCCCAATAAATAACTCGTTCGGCGGTTTAATGTGCATCTTGCTTGTTTTTTATCTCTTATTCAGCGGATTCAGGTCAATTTCATTCGTTGACTGTAGTTTTCAAGTCAGAAGGATACTGATGTTTACTATAAATTTATGCTCATAAATCCTAGTTTCCTGCTTACTTTCTAAAATTTAGAAAGATATGAGCGATTTTTACTGATTTTAGTTTTTAAAATTAGACTTATGATAATGAATATTATTTCATGGATGGCATGAAGAAAGCGCGAGTACGGAGTTGCAGTATGTTTCGAAATAGTAAGTTTGCCTATGGGATAACCGCAATTGTGACTCATTGGCTGAGTGCGATCGTCGTGATTGGGTTGTTTGCGGTAGGTGTGTGGATGGTGGAGTTAACCTACTACAGCGCGTGGTACAAGACAGCGCCGCATCTACATAAGAGCGTCGGGATTTTACTCTTGGCTGTGACGTTATTCCGCCTCTTTTGGCGCTTAGTGAATCCTAAGCCCGTACCAGAGGCGAATCATAAGCTTTGGGAAAGGCAGGCGGCTCATATTGCGCATTTAGCTATTTATGTATTGCTGCTGGTGATCATGTGTGCCGGCATTTTGATTTCAACGGCAGAAGGTCGTGGAATTATGGTGTTTAACTGGTTTGAACTGCCAGGATTTGGGCCTTTTTTTGAAAACCAAGCTGATATAGCTGGCGATATTCACCAATACGCAGCTTATAGCTTAATCGCACTCGTGGTCATCCACGCTGTAGGTGCGTTAAAACATCACTTTATCGATAAAGACGCAACTTTACTCAAAATGATTAAATTTAATCGAGGATAATACAATGAAAAAGCAACTGTTAAGCGCACTGATTGGTGCATCTCTATTGGCTCCGATGGCGGCTTCAGCGGCGGACTATGTCATTGACCGTGAAGGAGCACATGCCTCTATTACTTTCAAAGTGAGCCACTTAGGTTATAGCTATGTTGTTGGTCGCTTTAATGATTTTAGCGGTGACTTTAGTTATGACGCGGCTAAGCCCACTGCGGCTAAAGTGAATGTAACAGTAAATACACTCAGTGTGGATTCAAACCACGCCGAGCGTGACAAGCATATTC
This sequence comes from Shewanella hafniensis, assembly GCF_019655335.1. Taxonomy (GTDB): domain Bacteria; phylum Pseudomonadota; class Gammaproteobacteria; order Enterobacterales; family Shewanellaceae; genus Shewanella; species Shewanella hafniensis. The sequence goes on along the minus strand of NZ_BPFD01000045.1, from coordinate 20,997 downwards.
GTAGCGCCGATTTCCTAAACACGAGTAAGTTTGCACAAGCGACATTTACCTCAACCACAGTTGAAGATAAAGGTAATGGCGACTTAGTGATTAACGGCAACTTAACCTTAAATGGTGTCACTAAGCCATTAGCGATCAATGCCCATGCCGTGGGTGAAGGTCAAGATCCTTGGGGTGGCTATCGTGCAGGTTTTACGGGCACAACCACCTTCGCGATGAAAGATTTCGGTATCAAAATGGATTTAGGCCCAGCATCAAGCCATGTTGAGTTAGATCTTGTGGTTGAAGGCGTGCGTAAGTAACGTTCAGTTATTCTTCACGAGATGAATAAACAAAAAGCGCCGAAAGGCGCTTTTTTGTGGGCTTTATCATTAAGTGAACGACAAAATTAATCTTGGTCTTTTTCAGGCACAAAACCTTCAATTTCTACTTCTTTACCTTCAAAGAGGAAAGAGGTCATTTGCTCTTCAAGAAACTTACGATCATCAACATTCATCATGTTGAGTTTCTTTTCGTTAATCAGCATGGTTTGCTTTTTTTGCCATAGGCCCCAAGCTTCTTTGCTGATGTTATCAAAAATGCGCTTACCTAAATCACCTGGATACAGTTGAAAGTCTAGGCCGTCGGCTTCTTTATTTAAATATACGCAATTGACTGTACGCGCCATGATTATTCCTTACTGACTGCGGATTGAACGAGTGATCCCAAATTGGCTAGCACGCGCTCGGTGGCGGCGGCGAGTCCCACTTTGGAAGGATGACTTATGTTATACCAGAGAGTCTGATTTTGTTCCATGACAGCGCCCATGCTCTGTTTATTGCCGTGGGTTTTATCGCCATGAGTTTTATCTAAGTTAAGCATCATGGGCTGAATATCTAAATGGAAGTGGCTAAACGTGTGCCTAAAACCAGTTAGCCATTCGAGTTGCTGCGCATCAATCCCTTGTTCTTCAAGATGAGTTTCAAGGGCATCTTGGGTGGCAAACTCAGGGAAACACCAGAGCCCGCCCCAAATTCCCGCTGGCGGACGTTTAGCTAAAAACACTTGGTTGTCTTGCATTAGCACTAACATCCACGCCGCTTTGGTCGGTATGGTTTTTTTAGGCTTCTTGCCGGGGAAATCGGTTTGTCGGCCAATCAGCTGAGCTTTGCAATCAATCGCTACAGGGCAAGCGGCGCAGTTAGGTTTGCTACGAGTACAAATACTGGCGCCGATATCCATCATGGCTTGATTATATTTCTGAATATCTTGCTGCGGCGTAACGGCATCAGTCAGCTGCCAAAGCTGCGCTTCGACCGTTTTTTGCCCCGGCCAACCGGCGATAGCGCCGTGTCGTGCTAACACGCGTTTGACGTTACCGTCGAGAATGGGGTGATGCTGGCCAAGAGACAGTGACAATACCGCGCCTGCTGTCGAGCGGCCGATACCCGGCAGAGCCAGTACTTGCTCAAAATCCGTTGGAAATAGTCCCTTATAATCGTCACGGATCATCTTGGCCGCTTTATGCAGATTACGCGCCCTAGCGTAATAACCAAGGCCGGTCCAATGATGTAACACCTCATCATCTGGCGCGTTAGCAAGTGCTAACACATCGGGAAAACGCGCCATAAATTTAAGATAATAGGGAATAACAGTCGCAACCTGAGTTTGTTGCAGCATGATTTCAGAAACCCATACGCTATATGGGGTTTTATCTTGCTGCCAAGGGAGGGTTTTACGACCGTGATTGTCGTACCAAGAGACGATACGTGTAGCGAAGGAGGCTGTAGATTTCATCGACGCAGTGTAGCGGCAGTTATCTTCTTAGACAAGCTCAAAGACAAGTGGATAAGGGCTAAAAAGCCGAAAATCACTGCTAAATTCGCACTATCAAATAATCTTGGTATACTTTCGCCCCATTAGTGCTTGCACTGTATGTTGAACTTTGGATAATGCCCTTCTTTTATGATGGTGCTGTCCACTAGACGAGGCAAAAATGAGCGAAGTCACTACCGCTGAATTTAATGAAGAAGGCAAGTATCTGCGTAAGATCAGAAGCTTTGTCCTAAGAGAAGGTCGCTTAACTAAAGGCCAAGCACAAGCTATTGAAAGCCAGTGGCAAACAATGGGCTTAGATTACAGCCCTGCGCCATTGAACCTGAGCGACGTTTTTGGCCGTGAAGCCGATACAGTGCTGGAAATTGGCTTTGGCATGGGCGCCTCTTTAGTGCAAATGGCAAAAGAGGCACCAGAGCAAAATTTTATTGGTATTGAAGTGCATAAACCGGGTGTCGGTTCTTGCTTAAGCGATGCCGCCATTGCGGGTGTGACTAATTTACGTGTGTATCATCATGATGCCATGGAAGTGTTAGAACATGCGATTGCCGACGGTTCATTAGCCCGAGTGCAATTGTTCTTCCCCGATCCTTGGCATAAGAAACGTCACCATAAGCGTCGTATCGTGCAAGCTGAATTTGCTGAACTGATCCGCCGCAAGCTAAAAATTGGCGGCGTGTTCCATATGGCAACCGATTGGGAAGAATACAGCGAGCATATGTTGGAAGTGATGCAAGCAGCTCCTGGTTATCAAAACCAGTCGAGTGATGGCACTGTGGTGCCGCGTCCTGATCATCGCCCACTGACAAAGTTTGAAGCCCGCGGCCATAGACTGGGTCACGGTGTATGGGATCTGATGTTTGAGCGTATTGCTTAATCTAGATATTTCAATTGATTAATTAGTTTTTTAACACAACGGGGAAAGTCACTATGGCAACTAATCGTAGCCGTCGTTTACGTAAGAAAATGCGCGTTGATGAATTCCAAGAGTTAGGTTTTGATATGGCTTGGACTTTTGATGCATCAGTATCAGAAGCCGATATCGATGCAACTGTTGATAAATTTATCGATGAAGTGATCGAAACCCGTAAGTTAGGTTTCCATGGCGGCGGTCACATCGAATGGGAAGGCATTATCGCAACCCAAACGATCGGCAAATGTACCGAAGAAGATATTGCTGCAGTTAAGGCATTCTGGGCGAACCAAAAAGTGTCTCAGGTTGAAGTTAGCGAACTGTACGACATTTGGTGGGGTTAATGCCCGAGTTGGCATTACTTGAGGAAGTGGTCGAGAAAGTTCGACCCTTGCTCGGCCAAGGAAAGGTTGCAGATTATATCCCCGCACTGGCTAGCGTTGATGCAGGTAAATTAGGCATTGCCGTCACCACAGTTGATGGTGAAACCTTAGGTGCGGGTGATTACCTTGAGCCGTTTTCGATTCAAAGTATCTCCAAAGTTTTCAGCTTAACCTTAGCGTTAACTTTATATGAAGAAGCCGAAATTTGGAGCCGAGTTGGCAAAGAACCTTCGGGCCATTCATTCAACTCTTTAGTTCAAGTCGAGCTAGAACGTGGCAAGCCGCGTAATCCCTTTATCAATGCGGGTGCGTTAGTGATTGCTGACTTATTGCAGAGTCGTTTAGGTGCGCCCAAACACAGAATGCTCGAGTTAGTTAGGCAACTAAGTCAAAACGATAAAGTGTGTTTCGATAAACAGGTGGCAGATTCAGAATATCAACATAGTGCGCGCAATGCGGCTATCGCTTATTTGATGAAGTCCTTTGGTAATTTTCAAGGCGATGTTGATACTGTACTACGCACCTATTTTCATTATTGCGCTTTGAAGATGAATTGCGCTGACTTGTCTAAAGCCATGTTATACTTGGCTAATCGCGGCAAAAGCATCACAGGGACTGAGCTGATTTCTCAGGTGCAAACTCGGCAGCTTAATGCCCTGTTGGCGACTTCGGGCCTATACGATGGCGCGGGCGAGTTTGCCTATCGTGTCGGTATGCCAGGTAAAAGTGGCGTCGGTGGCGGCATCATTGCCGTTATTCCTGGGGAACTGTCGATTTGTGTTTGGTCGCCAGAACTCGATGGCAATGGCAATTCGCTTGCTGGCACCGCCATGCTTGAGCATTTAAGCCAACGCCTTGGTCGTTCCATTTTCTAGTTTTACTTCACGTTTTTATTAGCACTATCAGACTAAAAGTTAGCGAATTTCGCTAATTACCTTTTAGTGCTAACTTTCCTAAATCTAACATAATCATACTGTTATAAAGTTGGCACGTCTCCTGCTAATCTCCTACTATAAGCTATTCAGTAGTTTAGGTTTATCGAATTATTCAGATTAAAGGACGAACAACATGAAATTAAATAAGCTATTAACTGGATTTGCTTTATCCGGGGTGATCTTAGGAACATCTGGCCTACAGTTGGCGCAAGCGCAAACCGAGCCTAACGTCGATGATCGCTGTGAAGTCTCTTTAAATTATGACGTTATGGTTGAGCCTAAAAAATTAGTCATGAGCGAGAAGGGCACAGAAAAGTATCGCATCGAAGTCGATAAGTTATTTGTTGAAGGCAAACAAGTAAGCTTAACCGATAAGCAAAAAAAGTTAGTGACTCAATACGCCGATGAAGTGTCGACGCAAGTGCCTGAAGTGATCGAAGTCGTGAACGAGGCCGTCGCATTAGCGTCCCAAGCGGTGAGCATGGCGTTAACGCCGTTAATGGGCGATGCGGCCGGTGCTAAGTTCGATGAAATGATGGCAGGCGTCCAAAAGCGCGTTGATTCAGTGGCCTACCGTCATGGCGATAGCTTCTACTTAGGTGCGACGGAAGACTCGATGCAGAACACCTTTAACGACGAATTCGAGCAAGAAATGGAGCAAATTGTTCAGAACTCAGTCGGCACTATTATGATGACCATAGGTGGCCAAATCATGTCGGGTGACGGTGATAGTTTTGAGGCCAAGATGGATGCCTTTTCCAAGAAAATGGACAACTTAGGCCAAGATATTGAGCAGCAAATCGAGAGTCAATCTAAGGGATTGGAAGCTAAGGCTGACCGTTTGTGCGACCGATTTGAAAATCTGTTAGTGCTTGAAAATCGATTACGCCAAGAAGTGCCAGAACTCGCACCTTATGCGTTGACACAAAACTCAACCAAGGAGCTGCGTGAATAATTCTTGGTAATCGTCCTTGCTAATAGTTTTAGTGAATAGCTCTGAGTTTTAATTGCAATAACTTCTATCTCCTTGTGCATGAGTCAAATTTGAATGCTACGCCCCTAGTCAATTTATCGCCTAGGGGCTTTTTTATTGGCTAATTCTTAGTAGCGAAAGCTATGAGGATAAAGTCGATGTGGCGTCTAGGCTTGGCTTGCAGCGATTTAGTTCGGAATGTTACAGTCTAGAGACGAATATTTGGTATACTCTTAAAATATAATTAAAAGCTGGCATATCAGTCAGATATAACACCCTACTTTAGTGGACTTTTTCGGTCTAAATCTCTGCGTTATATCACTTTAATGCGAGATATCAATGCTATGGTTATTTTTAAGCGATGATTACGCTAACCACTGCTATTCACCGAAAGTTAATATCATTGTCGTAAACAGCTTAAGGCGACTTCCATGTTAGAACTGTTAGAACCTATTGCGATTTTTACTCATGTGGCCAGAGCTGGTAGTTTTAGTGCCGCCGCAAGAAGGCTTGGGATCTCTAAGTCTAAGGTCAGTACACAAGTCGCCGATCTTGAACATAGACTTGGTGTTCAATTAATCCAACGTACCACCCGTAGCTTAAGCCTGACTGAAGCAGGGCATTTGCTGTATCTGCAAGGTGAAGAACTGCTGCGTGACGCTGAACAAGCGATAGCCAGCGTGCATAACTTAAATGATGCGACCCGCGGTGTGCTCAAGGTGGGGATTTCCCAATCCTTTGGGGTGATGCATATCATTCCTGCGCTGCCATCCTTTATGGCAAAACATCCTGAGCTTGAGCTACAAGTGAGCTTACTGGACCATAAAGTAGATGTAGTGAGTGAAGGCTTAGACTTACTGTTAACTATGTCGGAGCAATTACCGCTTGGGATGGTTGCTAGACCTCTGATGAAGTGCCAATTCCTGTTAGTTGCTTCTCCTGGCTACATTGCTCAACATGGCGAGCCGACTCGACCTGAGCAGTTAGTTGACCACAATTGTTTGGTCTACCAAGGTGAGTGGCACGAACACAGCATGTGGCAATTTAAGAAGGGTGATGATTACTGTGAAATTGGCGTATCGGGCAATTTCAGGGTTGATAACGCACCCGCATTAAAATCCGCCGCAATCAGTGGTCTTGGTGTTGTGTATCTTGCGAGTTATCTGATGGAAGATGAAATTGCCAAGGGGACATTAGTGCCTTTACTGAAGGATTGGCAATTGACCCACCATCTGCCATTGCAGGCGGTTTATCCCCGTCGTAAGCACTTAGCACCTAAGGTCAGTTCTTTTATCGAATTCATCAAAGATCACATAGGAACGCCGCCGTATTGGGATGCGCCCTATGTCGAATTATTCAGTAAACGTCAGTGAAATAGGAAACATTGTTCTCAAAATTGGTCATATGTGATTTTAAATTAACCAAGTACTTTTGTGGTTGTTTAAAATCAATACTTTAGATTGAGTTGGTGGGTACATTTGTGGATGGTTTTTTAGGGTGTTCTAAAGCAGTTTTTATAACATCCTTGAACTCTGTTCTTAATTGAATACAATGGTGGCAGTTGATTCGGAATGACCTGAGTCCTATACGTTTATTGGAAATGACCCCTTTCAATTTTTGTGTACAGGTCGGCATTTATGCAGTTTTGGATCACAGCCAACAGAAGTTTGAGAACTAAAACAATGTTGGCTCTTTAAACCATCATCCTAGTTTTTGGTTTACCTCAGCCTTATCGCTGAGGTAATTTTTTTATTGATGGTTTACAGCTTTAGGCACAAGTTTTGTCTCCCTGTACCCTAAAGTCGCAACTGTGTGTTAAGTGATGTGAAGGCGAGTGCTAAAGCATAAATTAATACAACAAATATAGTGACCCACAGTGAGAAGGGTTCTGTTATCTAACGGGATAATGGTACCAATAAAAAAGCCACTTTCGAGTGGCTTTTTTATTGGGGGTAGCTAAGGCATTCACCTATGTCGCTTTAGTCGTGAAGCAAGTTAACCGTGCTTCACGACTAAGCACTTAGGTATTAAAGCACTAAAGCATTAGTGCATTAGGCCTTTTTCTTGCTGGCTATCCAGAGATCGACTTGTTGCTCTAACACGTCCAGTGGCAATGCGCCGTTAGCAAGTACTAGCGTATGGAAGTCGCGGATATCAAATTGACTGCCAAGCTGTTGCTCTGCTTTATGTCTTAGCTCTAGTAGTTTAATCATACCTACTTTATAGGCTGTCGCTTGCGATGGCATAACGATATGACGTTCAACCATTTTCACCGCATCCGATTTAGCATTGGGCGTATTGTCCACGTAATAGGCAATGCCTTGCTCGCGGGTCCACTTTTTAGCGTGGATACCAGTATCTACGACTAAGCGACATGCACGCCATAGCTCCATTGCTAGACGACCAAAGTCAGAGTAAGGATCGGCGTAGAGTCCCATTTCTTTCGGGAAAGATTCGCTATATAAACCCCAACCCTCGATATACGCGGTATAACCACCAAACTTGCGGAATTTAGGAATATTTTGCAGCTCTTGGGAAATGGCGATCTGCATGTGATGACCCGGAATACCTTCGTGATAGGCCAGTGCCTCCATTTGGTATTTCGGCATGGCTTTCATATCATACAGATTCGCGTAATAACTGCCGGGTCGAGAACCATCCGGGGCTGGTTGTTCATAGAAGGCTTTACCCGCAGATTTTTCCCTAAAGGCTTCAACCTGTTTGACTATCATGACGGCCTTAGGTTTTACTTTGAACACTTCATCCAAGCGCGATTTCATGTTGTCGATGAGCTTAGTCGCCTCTGCTAAATAAGCGGCTTTACCTTCGGCGGTATTGGGGTAGTAGAACTGGGGATCGTCACGCATAAAGCTAAAGAATTGCTGTAAATCGCCTTTAAAATTGACCTTCTTCATGATGGCGCGCATTTCGTTGTGGATACGTTCCACTTCAGAAAGCCCTAAGTCATGGATTTGATCGGCGGTCATGTTTGTCGTAGTAGTACGAGCTAAGGCATTGTTGTAGAAGGCTGCGCCATTAGGGAGTTTCCACGCACCATCACGGTCGTCAGCTTTGGCCGCTAACGTTTTTATATAATCGATGAGCTTGTTGTAGGCGGGCTCGACTTGAGTCACTAGTGCTTGCTCAGCTTGCTTTATTAACGCTTGCTTCTCTGTTTCTTGAATCGCTAATGTGTTCACTTTACGGCGAAAATCTGCGAGTAGCGCGCTATCATCGCCCTTATCAAAAGGCGCACCTTTGATGATGTTTTGGCTGTCTGAAATCACATAGGCGAATACAAACTTAGGCGCAACAATACCTTTGTCTGCGCGGGCTTCTAACACTGTCTGTAATTGACTTAAACGTTTGGGCATGCCATTTAAGCGGCTGATATAGGCCTTAGCATCGCTGACATCTGTGATTTGATGTTGGTTAATTAAGAAGGAGGCGATCATAGAGTGGCCGCCATACATCTGATTCACAGGGTAATTATGGTAGCGCCATTGGTCATCTTCGATGTCATTTTGCAGATTTTGTTTGAGTAAGGTGAGGCTGAGGTTTGTTTGTGGATCGAGTTTTGCCGCATCAATAAGATTGACCTGTGCCAGTTGTTTTTTTGTGCGCGCTAGGGCTTTATCATCGGCGGTATCACCCAGTTCATCCCATTTATCATAGTCTTGTTTGATCCCCATATAAGTCTGCGAAATGGGGCTCGCCATGATGTTTTCCATGAAGATGGTTTCGAACAACGCATTGGCTTTGTCTGATTCGGTTTGCACCACTGCATTCATAGGTTCACTTGCACTGTGTAAGGCTGGCGAGCTTGATGCTGCATACGCGGGAATGGTCAGCAGGGCTGAAAGGGTTAGTGCGACTAAGCTGATTTTAGTTTTTATTGGCATGATCAGGCTTCCTAGATTGAGTTGCATCAATTCTAAAGAAGCTGGACAAGAATGTATGGATATTAATGTTAGAAAATGTGTTAGCAGTAATAGTATTAAACTGCACTATTTAAAGCTAACACATTATTTATAGAGCTATTTTAACGGCATTCTTAGCAGAATTGTGTCAGTAAATCATTAACAAACATATGACCTTTACTGGTTAATTGCCAATGTTCAGCGGATTCTGTCAGTAAACCGCGCTGTTTGGCTTTTTCCATTCCTTCGGTCAATGTGTCTCTGTGCTGTCCGGTACGCAGTTCAAATTCTTGCTTAGGGATAGGTGTCATCAGACGCAGGCGATTCATTAAATATTCGAGCGCGCGATCTTCCTCCGCCACTTCAATCGATTCGAAGGTGTAGTTATTGGCACTGAGATATCCCTTGGGATGTTTAATTTTTACCGTGCGTATGATGCGGTTTTCTTCCGGCAAGGTCACCTTACCGTGGGCGCCACAGCCTATGCCTAGATAATCACCAAACTGCCAGTAGTTGAGATTGTGCCTACATTGATAACCGGGTTTTGCATAGGCGGATATTTCGTATTGCTCATACCCTAATGCGGCCAGCTTTTGTTGACCTTGCTCATAGATATGCCAGAGCGCTTCGTCATCTGGCAGCTGCGGTGGTTTTGAGTGGAATAGGGTGTTGGGCTCAATTGTTAACTGATACCAAGATAAATGCGGTGGATTCAGCGCCGCTGCCGTGTCGATATCGGCCATAGCTTCAGCAAAACTTTGGTTCGGTAATCCATGCATTAAATCAAGGTTGAAACTTAAGTATCCCGCTTGACTGGCTTTTTGGGCGGCGACTTGTGCCTCGTTTTGATCGTGAATACGTCCAAGTAAGTTGAGCTTATCCTTAGAAAAACTCTGCACACCGATAGATAAACGGGTAACACCTGCTGCACGATAGGCACTAAAGTCATCGTGTTCCAAAGTGCCAGGGTTGGCTTCCATGGTGATTTCGATATTGTCACTAAAGGGGATTAGCGCATTAGCACCATCGAGTATGCGTTTGATTTGCAAAGCATCGAATAAGGATGGTGTGCCACCACCGATAAAGATGGTATGGATCTGCCGCCCTTGGACCAGATGTAAATCTTGGCGTAAGTCTTCTAATAGTGCATCAACATAAGCCTCCTGTGGCAGCTCACCATTTTGACCATGGGAGTTAAAGTCGCAGTAAGGACACTTTTGTACGCACCAAGGAATATGGATATACAGACTGAGTGGCGGCAGTTCGAGCTTCATCGCAGTAGTCACGGCAGTTGACGACATTATTGTGCATTCCCGCCAGTTAACACGCCTTGGGCTTGCATGGCGGCGATGAGTTGCACTAGGGCTTTACCACGATGGCTTAAGGCATTTTTCTCGTTGCTGCTCAGCTGTGCCGCGCTACATTGATAATTTTCAGGGATAAAAATCGGATCGTAACCATGGCCATTGTCGCCACTTTGGTTAAAGTCGATTTGGCCTTCCCATGCGGCTTGGCAAATAATTGGGGTAGGATCTTTAGCGTGGCGCATATATACCAGCACACATTGGAATCTTGCACTGCGAGGTGCTGGCTGATCTTTTAATGTCTCAAGTAGTTTCAATACGTTGTCTTGATCTTTGGCATTTTCGCCCGCGTAACGCGCGGAATAAATGCCGGGAGCGCCTTGGAGTAAATCCACTTCTAAACCCGAATCATCGGCAATGGCGGCAAGTCCAGTGATTTCTGCGGCGTGTCTGGCTTTGATAATGGCATTTTCGACAAAAGTAGTGCCCGTTTCGGCCACTTCGCTGACATTAAATTGGCTCTGTGGCAGTACAGTGACACCGTAGCTGGCGAGCATTTGATCGAATTCGGCGAGTTTGCCTTTGTTGCCACTGGCGAGGACGATTTGTTGCATGGAACACCTATATCATTGGGGCGACTTATACTTCGGCAATGATACCCAAGCTGAGGGCTAAAGGACAGGAAAAGGGCGGGACGGTACTGACTTGTACCGTCCCAAGTGGGCTTATGTCTTGCGGTAATCTCAGCTTGGCTTATTCGACGTAGAATTTTTGCTTGAACTGCAAGTTGGTATTTAATTGATTACCATGCTTGATCGCGATATTGAAGTTGATCTCCTGATCATCGCGGTAAGGAACTTCGGCAATATAATAAATCGCATCACCTTCGCGGATCTCTTTGAAGGTTAAGTTGATTCGAGCATCTAATAAGTTATTGGCGACACCAGTAATTTCAACGGGTACTGCGGGTTTATTCGCTTCGCTGATATCTAACACCGCAATGTTGATAATGCCTGTATAGCTACTGCGTTGAATGCCATAGGATTTAGCTATGCTAGGCGTTAAAAATGTACTGCCAAGTGCCATGTAGTGAATGTCAAAATTGCCGACAGTTTCTTTTTGCTCTGCGTTTGCAACACCGCAAAGGCTAGCGGTGAGGGCTAATACAGCCAGAATATTACGGAACATGATGGGATACCTCATATTAGGGAATGTTTGAGTATAGGTCGCTGTGACTATTGTTTATGTTTATCTGTTTATCGATAAATTAACCGCATTCAACGAAATTTGTTGGTTTTCGGCCTTTCAACAGCATTAGCTCAGTTAGTTTGTCCCATCAGCTCAGTAATGACGCTTGGGATGATCTTTGGGTCAATCACGCGGATTTGCTTATGCCTGCCAAGTTCACCTTTCATTATATGAATGTCGCTCTTTGGCACTTTAAAAGTCTTTGCTAAATACTTGCTTAAATGGGCATTGGCCTTACCGTCGATAGGCGGCGCAGTGATGGCGACTTTTAGCTCATCACCGTGCAGTCCTACAATTTGATCACGGCTGGCCTTAGGCTGAATGTAGAGATTAAGCAGCAAGTCACCTTGCTGCAAAGTCACTGCACTCATTAGATCACGGCCCAATAAGGAACATATTGAGCAAGTAACATATTGAGAAAATTCATACCTATAATTACTAACATCACAGATAAATCTAAGCCACCAATTGGCGGTATGATACGGCGGATTGGGGCTAATACGGGTTCAGTTAACTGACCCATGATCATCACAATTGGGTTATAACCTTGGTTAAACCAACTTAATATTGCGCGTATCAACAGCATCCAAAACAGTAAGACCCCCGCTTTCTTGACCACAGACACAACGGCAAACATTAAAAACAGCATTATGTCTATGCCGCCGCCCGCAATCAGGCTTATCAGTAGTACTTTGACCATCACGACTAGCAATGCGAGGACGAATGATGCGGTATCAAACCGTCCTAAGGAAGGCAGAATACGGCGCATTGGTGCGATGAGCGGGTGAGTCGCTTTGACAATAAACTGACTGAAAGGATTATAAAAATCAGCCCTTGCCAGCTGTAGCCATATCCGCAAAATCACCACCATCAAATACAAGTCGAATAGTGTGGTGATTAAAAAGGTAAATGCATTCATCGAGATTTCTACCTATTAAAGTCTGAAATAAAAAACGCGTTAGTGAAAATTAAAATGTCTTAGCCATTTCTTCTGCACGTTTAATGCAGTTTTCCATGGCTTTTTTTACTAAACCACGCATATTCGCCGCTTCAAATGTCGCCAGCGCCTGTGCTGTGGTACCGCCCTTTGAGGTGACATTTTCCCTTAGATTACCTAAGGTCAGTTGTGGATTTTGCTTTGCCATCATAGCAGCGCCGAGCGCTGCTTGCTGAACTAAACTTCTGGCCTTATCTTCATCCATTCCCATTTCTTTGCCAGCATCTATCATAGACTCCATCAACAAAAAGAAATAAGCCGGTGAACTGCCCGATAGTGCAATCACTTGATCTAATTCTGATTCTTCATTAACCCACACAATTTCGCCGCCGCTAGACATCAAACGATCGCAAATGGCTTTCTGCTCGGTAGAAATAGCCTGAGATGCATAGAGGCCTGTCATGCCCACACTAATCTGCATCGGTGTATTGGGCATAGCGCGGATAAGTTTAATATCCTGCGCCAGATAATCGGTATAACGCTTTGCTTTAATGCCTGCAGCGATAGTGATGACTAACTTTTTTGACATATCGACCATTTGTAATGCTTCACACACTTGCTGCATCAATTGCGGTTTTACCGACAGTACTATGACATCGGCAGCTTGCGCTGCGGCTAAATTGTCTTGAGAAACCAAAATGCCTAAATCGGCTTTTAGTGCATCGAGTTTGCCTTGGCTAGGATTGGTCGCTTGGATGAGTTGAGCAGGATAGCCGCTATGAACTAGGCCACTGATAATGCTGCGCGTCATGTTGCCGGCACCGATAAAGCAGATTTTCTGTTGATCCATTTGATTCTCTTCAGTGTGTTAACCGTTAATTTGTAACAGATTCACCTTAAATTAAGATGATAAAACGGTTAGTCATTTGAATGTCAGAGCCTGATTAGTCGACTCTCGCTAATTGATCTTAAATATTGCGCTCTTTGATACAGTATTTGGGCATAAAGCCTTAAAAACAAGGTCAAGTTCGCACACTGACCTCGAACTTCATGCCTCGAGTGAGTTTACGCCGCGTAATTGCGCTCACCAAAAATGGCACTGCCAATACGCACCATAGTTGAACCGCAGCTAATGGCTGTATCTAGATCATTACTCATCCCCATGGAAAGCGTGTCTACACTGGGATAATGTGATTTAAGCTCTTGAAATAGATTGTTTAACTGAGAAAATTCTTTAAGCTGTAACTCAGTATCTGCGGTAGCCGTCGGGATCGCCATTAGGCCTCTCAGTGCAAGATTAGGTAACTGAGCGATAAGCTCGGCCAGTGGCAGCATTTGCGCCGCATCTATGCCAGATTTTGTGTCTTCAGCACTGATATTAATTTGAATGCAGACGTTCAATGGCGCTAATTCAGCTGGACGTTGGTCATTGAGACGTTGGGCTATTTTGTCGCGCGAGACAGTGTGCATCCAATCGAAATGCTGGGCGACTATGCTGGTTTTGTTGGATTGAAGTGGCCCGATAAAGTGCCATTCAATGTCCGGAAAATCCCCCTTGAGCGCGGTAATTTTCTCTGCGCCTTCTTGGACATAGTTTTCGCCAAAGCAACGCTGACCCGCTTGATAGGCTGCTATAATGTCTTCAATAGGTTTGGTCTTGCTGACGGCAAGTAAGCGAATATTGCTAGGTTGGCGTGCACATTTTTGCGCCGCTTGTGCGATCCTGCGCTGGGCGATTGCGAGTCTGTCTGCTATTGTTGTCATGATGTAATTATCTAGTTGCAAGGATATCCCAAACGATGGAAATCACTGAGTTATTGGCATTTAGTGTAAAACACAAAGCCTCGGATCTACACCTTTCTGCAGGGATATCTCCCATGATCCGTGTCGACGGTGAAGTGAGAAAAATTAACCTGCCCGCGCTCGATCACCAAGGCGTACACAGCCTAGTGTACGACATAATGAATGATAAGCAGCGCAAGGACTACGAAGAACATCTAGAAATCGATTTCTCGTTCGAAGTCCCTAATCTTGCCCGCTTTCGTGTTAACGCATTCAATCAATCCCGTGGTGCTGCGGCCGTATTTCGTACCATTCCTAGCGACATCTTGTCACTTGAGCAATTAGGTGCACCGGAGATTTTTAAAAAAATCGCCAGTTTCCCTCGGGGATTAGTGCTAGTGACTGGGCCAACGGGTTCGGGTAAGAGTACCACACTTGCCGCTATGGTGGATTACGTTAACGAAAATCGACATGATCACATCTTAACCATTGAAGATCCTATCGAATTCGTACACCAAAATAAGCAATGTTTGATTAACCAGCGTGAAGTTCACCGCCATACTCACAGCTTTAATGCGGCACTTAGAAGCGCACTACGTGAAGATCCGGACGTGATTTTAGTCGGTGAGATGCGTGATCTTGAAACCATTCGTTTGGCTATGACCGCTGCAGAAACGGGCCACTTAGTGTTTGGTACCTTGCATACCACCTCAGCCGCGAAAACCATTGACCGTGTGGTCGACGTGTTCCCCGCCGGAGAAAAAGACATGGTGCGCACTATGTTGTCGGAATCGCTGCAAGCGGTTATTTCACAAACCCTGATTAAAAAAGTCGGTGGAGGCCGTGTTGCCGCCCATGAAATCATGATGGGCACGCCCGCTATTCGTAACCTTATTCGTGAAGATAAAGTGGCGCAGATGTATTCGGCGATTCAAACCGGGATGGCCCACGGAATGCAGACCTTAGAGCAATGTTTACAGAACTTAGTCAATCGCGGTCTTATTACCCGTGAAGATGCAATGGCGAAGAGTTCGAATAAACAAGCGACATTTTAAGGATTTATGATGGATGTTCTTCCGTTTTTAAAAGTGATCGTTGAGCGCAAAGCCTCCGACTTATTTATCACTGCTGGTTTTCCACCGAGTGCCAAGATTGACGGTGAATTGCGTCCTTTGGCTGAAAGTGCTTTTACTCCAGCCCAATCACTGGATTTTGTTGAATCCTTAATGACCGAAGCGCAGAAACAAGAGTTTCATTCGAGTCGTGAGTGTAACTTTGCTTTTGCGGCAAAGGATTTAGGTCGTTTTCGGGTGAGCGCCTTCTGGCAACGCGAATCGCCTGGCTGCGTGATGCGCCGTATTGAAACTAAAATCCCAGATGTCGATGATTTAAAACTGCCGCCTATTTTAAAAGATCTGGTGATGAGCAAACGGGGTCTTATCATTATGGTGGGCGGAACGGGGACGGGTAAGTCAACGTCCTTAGCGGCCTTGGTAGGCTATCGCAATGCCCATGCCCGTGGTCATATTTTAACTATCGAAGATCCCGTCGAATTTGTTCACGACCACAGAAAAAGTATTATCACCCAACGTGAAGTCGGCATAGATACAGAGTCTTTTGATGCGGCGCTAAAAAGCTCTCTTCGCCAAGCCCCCGATGTGATCTTGATTGGTGAAATTCGTACCCAAGAAACGATGGAGTTCGCGTTGTCATTTGCGGAAACGGGTCACCTTTGTATGGCAACCTTGCATGCCAACAATGCCAACCAAGCATTAGACCGGATTATGCATCTTGTGCCTGAGAGTAAACATCAACAATTGTTGTTCGATTTGTCATTGAATTTGCGCGGTATTGTGGCTCAGCAATTGATCCCAAAAGTCGATGGCACAGGGCGCCGTGCCGCGATTGAAGTCTTGATTAACACCCCAAGGGTGGCAAGTTTAATTGCGAAAAACGAGCTGCACTTGCTCAAAGAAACCATGGCCAAATCCAACGAGCAGGGCATGCAGACGTTCGATCAGGCCTTGCTGAAACTTTATGTCGATGGCGAGATTAGTTACGCCGATGCGCTGCACCATGCTGATTCACCAAACGATTTACGTTTGATGATTAAATTGCAGAATAAAGAATCCACGGGCTCAGGTTTTATGGAAGGTGTCACCTTAGACATGGACTAACGCGAGAGTTAGGTTCTGGATTCAGCAGCTCTTTATGGGCTGCTTTTTATTGATGTTATTAGATTTTCGTTCAGCTCAATCGGTTTTACTTCATCGCTATGTGGTGGTTAACCATAGCTTTTATTTTTTAATTCAATATGATCTTTACCTAGTGCGTTTACGTAATGTACCGGTAAAGGAGAAAGCAATGAAAAAATTACCTATGATATTCGCTATGACAGCGAGCTTGATAAGTGCTGGCGCTATGGCGACCACTTGTCCCGAATACCTGAACCTTGAAGTACGAAAATTACATTCTGAAGAAACAGTTAATCTGTGTGAATTGACTCAGGGAAAACCCGTGTTGATTGTTAACACTGCCAGTAACTGTGGCTACACCCCGCAGTTTAAAGCGCTCGAAGCATTGCATGAAAATTATAAAGACAAAGGCTTAGTGGTCATTGGTTTCCCATCGGATGATTTTTTCCAAGAAGAAAATGATGAGAAAGATACGGCTAAGGTGTGTTACATCAATTACGGTGTCACCTTTACTATGCTGTCGACATCGCCAGTACGTGGCAGTGACGCTAATAGCGTATTTAAATACTTAGCCGAAAAAACCGGTGCGCCTAAATGGAATTTTTACAAGTATGTCGTTAGCGGCGATGGCGCGGTTGTGCAACAGTTCAATTCTAAAGTGAAGCCTGATAGCGAAGAGCTTAAGCAAGCAATAGAATCTGTACTTTAATCTTACGAATATTTATTAATTAAGAGGCTGTTTTGGCTAAATTTTCAGGCTTAACCAAAGAAGTTGGACACGGACAGCGCGGCAAAGTGGGCGTGCTGTTGTTGAATTTAGGCACGCCAGATGCACCCACTGCATCGGCTGTTAGGCGTTATCTTGCTGAGTTCTTAGCAGATCCCCGCGTAGTCGAAATTCCTAAATTAGTGTGGATGATGATTTTACACGGGATCATTTTGCGGGTACGCCCAGCAAAATCGGCGGCGTTATACCAGAAGGTGTGGACAGCGGCGGGATCACCGTTAATGGACATTAGTTTGCGTCAAACGGCGAAGTTAGCGGATAAACTAAACGCCGATAACTATGATGTATCTGTCCATTTAGCCATGCGTTATGGCAGTCCATCGGTCGCCAGTACATTGCAGACTATGCATCAAAATGGCATAGACAAAATCGTTGTTTTACCTTTATATCCACAATATGCTGCGCCCACTACGGGTTCTGCTTTTGATGCAATTGCGGCTGAGTTGTCCAAGTGGCGCTATATTCCATCGTTGCATTTTATTAATACTTATCATGATAATACTGACTTTATTAATGCTCTGGCAAATTCGATAAAGGCAGATTTTGAGTCCCATGGTAAACCACAAAAATTGGTGTTGTCCTACCATGGTATGCCTGAGCGTAATTTGCATTTAGGCGATCCGTATTACTGCTTCTGCATGAAAACGACTCGACTGGTTACCGAAAAGCTTGGGTTAGGTAAAGATGAGTTTGTGATGACATTCCAATCGCGTTTTGGTAAAGCTAAATGGCTACAACCTTATACCGATGCGACTTTAAAAGCGTTGCCGCAACAAGGTGTACGTGATATCGCTATCGTTTGTCCGGCTTTTAGCGCCGATTGTTTAGAAACGCTGGAAGAAATTGTTGGTGAGAATGGTCATTTGTTTGCCGAGGCGGGTGGTGAGAAGTTCCGCTACATTGCAGCATTAAATGATGATGATGCGCATATAACTATGATGGCCAACTTAGTGAAGCCACATTTTTGATCTGGTAATTTATCGGGTTAACCATCAAACTAAAAGGATAAGGCAACTTATCCTTTTCTTTTTATTGTAGTTTTATTTATGTGGCATTACTTGCTGAAGTTATTTTCGAAGTAGCTTTCAATTATTAGGACGGCTGACACTGCATCGACTTGGCCTTTGGTGAGTGCCTTGAATCCGCCTAACTCGAACAACCTCGCCTTAGCATCGGTAGTGGTTAATCGCTCATCTTGAGTGGCTATTTTGACTTTGAACTTAGCATTGATACGGTTCGCAAATTTACGCGCCCTGTGGGTCATATCTTGCTCAGTGCCATCCATGTTTAAGGGCAGGCCGACGACCACTAAGTCTGGTTGCCATTCTTTGATTAAGTCGCCTATTTGATCCCAGTTGGGTATCCCATCGACGGCTTTAATTGACAACAATGGCGTGGCGCTGGCGGTGATTTCTTGGCCTATAGCCACACCAATACTTTTAGTGCCAAAATCAAAGCCTAATACGGTTTTCGAATTCATAGTGTGCTGACTTATATTAATAAATAGGGTTAAGCGTGACCCGCTTGAGCTGAGACTTGCCAAGCATCAAATCCAAGAGCTCGGCTGGCCTGTGGCCAACGGTCTTCGTGTTTAATGTCAAACAAGAGTGCATTCGTTGCTGGAATCGTTAGCCAAGAATTATCGGCAAGCTCTTGTTCGAGCTGATCTTTGCTCCATCCCGCATATCCTAAGGCGACGAGAAACTTCTCTGGCGATCTGTTGCTTCCAATAGCGGTTAACACATCGCGGGAGGTGGTCAGCATTAAACCACAACCCAGATCTGTGCTGTTGGCCCAATAGGGCTGAGAGGTATGCAGTACGAAGCCGCGATCTTGGGAAACGGGTCCGCCCATCATAACATTGGCATTGAACGCTAAATCGGTGGAGACTTGCTCAGCTGGCAAATCCATTTGTTCTAATAGCGAATTCACTTCGATACCGAGCGGTTTATTGATCACCAGTCCCATGGCACCTTTAGCATCATGTTCACAGATATAGATGACTGAGCGTTCAAAAAACGTATCGTGCAGTGAAGGCATGGCAATTAAGAAATGGTTCTGCAAACTCTCCATTAAACTACTCCGTTCTATGTGGCTAAGTTGATCTAGCATGCTGCTATATTGCTAAGTCGGGCGAGATTAACCGCCAGCTAATTTAACTTTGTAGTTCTGCTTCTCAAGCAATAGCTTTAATTGCTCGCGGTTGTCCGTTTGGACCTCAATAGTGAAATCTTTAACCGTTCCACCACAACCACATTGTTTTTTAAGGGTTTGAGCCATTGCTTTTAACGCGGTTTCATCGAGACCTAGGCCTGAGATAATCGAAACGCCTTTGCCTTTGCGGCCCTTACTGTCTCTATGGATCCTGACTATACCGTCGGATTCAGGAATCGCTTTAGTGACGGGCTCTGCATTAATACGGCCTTTGTCGGTGCTGTACACTAAGGATACATTAGGATCTGCTTTCATAGGTTTCATTCATTGGTGTTAAAAGATGACTTATACCCGTTGAGTTTATCAAATTTGCAGGGGTTCTGGGAGGTAAAAAAAGACCACTTGAGGATTATCCTTAAGTGGTCTGAACAAAATGCTAACTCTTTGCAGGGAAGTGAGCATATTTTTGAAAAAGGGAGCGTTTTCAGCCGTTTTAATTCATGCGCATCAAGACCATGACGATCAGCGCCACTGCGGTCAGTAAGGCGCTGGGCATAATAAATTTATGCAGCTTAGGTAACGCAATTAAGCAGGCGGTAGTCACAAAGCCGAATGCGGCGACTGTGGCATAATTAGTGCCATTCGCGACGGTATCAATGACCAACCAGCCAAGTACAATAAGAGGTAAAATCAGTAAGCTGACAGGCAAATGGCGCTTTATTTTGGCGTTATTGGCCTCGAGAGAAATTTTTTCTGGTGCAAGGAAAAAAATGGCAGATGCAACCATAAACGCGCTAATAAACCAGTACATTTCAACACCTCCCTCAAATCTTAATTGATAATCATTATCATCTTTGGTTTTGCTGAAGTCAAGCTGAATGAGATGCCGCTTTTTAATCAATTGAGTTGTAGATTAGGCTATTGCTCTGTAAGCTAAATTCATATCTCTGATACTTGTCTTTGTTCGGGTCGAACATCTGAGGAAATTAAGATGAAAAATATTTTTGTAGCATTAGCTATGTTGGCACTCAGTGCCTGTAGTTCGATGAAGTCAGGTTGGGATTTTGATCCTAGCGCCAATTTTACCCAATATAAAACCTATGCTTGGGTTGCTCAGAAAACGGATTCTGCTGGATATCATTTGGATGGCTTGATGGACCAACGGGTCAGAGAAGCGGTGAATAGCCAGTTAGCGAGTAAGGGGATGACATTAGTTGATGCAAAAGATGCTGATGTACTTGTTAATTATCTGACCAAAGTTGATAAGAAGATTAATGTTGATACCTTCAATAGTAATTTTGGCTACAACCCATACTATGGTCCAGGATGGGGTTGGGGCGGCAATATGCAGACCCAAACTACAGTAAGAGAATATGAAGTCGGCACCCTGATTATTGATTTGGTTGATAATAAAACCACTAAACTGATCTGGCGTGGTTCTGTTGCCGATACCATTCGCGACAAAAATACCCCAGAAGAAAGAGTACAGATCATCAATCAAGCAGTGGGCAGTGTAATGGCAAATTATCCACCTAAGCCTGACACTAAGTAGTTCTGATTCAGTTTGAATGAACATTAAGCGGCCTAAGGGCCGCTTTTTTGTGGCTGATTTTTAGGCTTTTTGTCTTCTCGATTAGATGATCTGCAGTTA